>NZ_AKIW01000077.1 GCF_000282635.1 Variovorax sp. CF313 | reverse complement strand
CCAGTGGCACTTCGGGATGAAGGCGCACATCGGCGTGGACGCCGAGTCGGGACTGGTGCATACCGTGACGGCGACGGCCGCCAATGAAGCGGACGTGGAACAGGTGGCGGACTTGCTGCATGGCAAGGAAGAGCAGGTGTGGGCCGACTCGGGCTATCGGGGCGCGCAGGCGCGGGTGAAGCGCGATGTGCAGTGGCACATCGCGGGCCGGCCCAGCGACATGGCGAAGATGCCCGAGGGACGTGCCAAGGCCCGAGCGCGCAAGAACGAATATGAGAAGGCCAGCGTGCGGGCAAAGGTGGAGCATCCGTTCCGGGTGATCAAGCGCCAGTTCGGCTTGGTGAGGGTGAGGTTCAAAGGACTGGCCAAGAACACGGCGCACGTGATCACGCTGTTTGCTTTGTCCAATCTGTGGATGGCGCGCAAGAAACTGATGGCGATGACGGGACAGGTGCGTCTGCAAACAGTCTGAGGGCTCTGGATGAGGGGTAGACCTCATCGACTCGGGGCATCTGGCGGCGCGATGCGTCTCCATGCACACCATTGGCCTTCATCGCACACCAATCGGTGACCTGTTCAGACCTTCCTTAGAGCGCTCGGGATGACTGGTGCTCGTGAAGCTAGTGACGCACAGGGGTAGACCAGCTGCCATCGAGGGCGAGCGCACCTTGTGCCGCGCAGACGATGCAGCCGCCGAAGGCCGAAGACAGCAATTGAGGCCGCAGGGAATAGGGGGTGTCATCGCGGTGAAGAAGGTGCGTTTGCGTCGGGTACGAAGTCATCGCCGAGAGGAATACGGCAGCGGCCATCGACTTCACTGTTGCGTCCAGCGGTAGGACCGCCGTCAGCACTGGCCGTGAAGCTCGCGGGAACCCCTGACTTGGCTGCATAGACCTCCCGGATCTTCGGCCCCGCCAATAGCTGAGGGTCGATCCGCAGTCCGTCCATCACATGGCGTGACTCGGATCGTTGCTGAAGCGAAAAGTTCAAGGGATGGAACGCCGCCCTTGAACCCTATTGGCAGTAAATAGGCGGCCCGCTAATCTGAAAAAGTCATCCCAAGAGATGGAAAAAACCTGGAGACAACATGCATTTCCCCACCTTGAACAAGACCCGTCGTGCCATTGCGCTTGCGTTTCTAAGTTTTTCGACCTTTGCGTTAGCGCAGGGCTTTCCTAGCCGGCCGGTGACCATCGTCGTTCCCTTCGTGGCCGGGAGTCCGACCGACGTCGCTGCCCGAGCGTTTGCGACCGACTTCTCCCTGGCCCTCAATACTCCGGTGGTGATCGACAATCGACCGGGTGCGAATCAGACCATCGCAGGCGGCTACGTCGCACGCAGCGTGCCTGACGGCTACACATTGTTCTTCGCCAACTTGCCGGCCGTGGCGCCACCCTCTATTCAGGCCAGCCTGCCCTACAAAGGGATCAGAGATTTCGCAGCGATCTCCGACATCATGACCATAGGGTTCATCCTTGTGACGTCGCCCGATGTGCCGGCCACCTCGCTCAAGGAATTTGTCGCCTTGCTGAAAGCCGATCCGTCGAAGTATGCGTACGGGTCGTCTGGAATTTCCACGCCCATTCATCTGATGGCGGAGATGTTCAACAAGGAAATCGGAATCAAGACGTTGCACGTGCCGTACAAGGGTGGCAACCAGGTACAGATAGACATGATGGCCAATCGCGTGACGTACGCCTTCCTGCCTACTGGCTCGATGGAGTATGTACGTGCGGGAAAACTCAAGACCTTTGGCGTTGCATCCGAAAAACGAGATCCGGCCTATCCTGACATCCCCACCATGGAAGAGGGTGGGTTGCGGAGTTTCAAGGCCACCGTCAGGTTTGTGCTCGTAGCACCAAAGCAGACGCCATCGGATGTCGTCGGCAAATTGAACGCTGCGGCCAACAAGGTCCTCTCCAGCGAAGCCTTTTACACGCGAGTGAAGTCGGTGGGGGGCGTAGAGATGTCGCGCCCCGCTACGCCGTCGCAAGTGGCGGCGCAGATTGCGGGAGAGGAAGCGAAATGGGACGCACTGGTGAAGAAGGCCGAAATTCAACTGGAGTAAGTGACCGAATCCGATCGTACGGGGTCCGTCGATGGGCCCTATTCGGGGTCGGGTTCCATTGATGTACGAATCGACTTCACGCAGTGCCAAGAGACATCGGTCGAGAGACTGGTGGACAACGGAGCGTCTCGAGAATTCAAACCATGAAAATACGCATTCGACCCGCGATGAATTCTTCGCACGACTTGCGTACGCTCGAAATCATTCAAGTAACGACCAGGAGTGAGCAGTGAAACGAATTTGCATCGTCGGTGCCGGTGCGGTGGGCGGCTATGTGGGAGCCCACTTGGCGGGTGCCGGTCTCGATCCCGTCCTGGTGGATGCCTGGCCGGAGCACGTGGAGGTCATGCGCAAAAATGGGCTGTTGGTGACCGGCATGAACGGCGCCGGCTCTGTTCAGACCCCGGTGCGAGTGCTGCACTTGTGCGATGTGCCGCAACTGGTGCGTGAGGAGCCGTTCGACGTCGCCTTCATCGCGGTCAAGTCCTACGACACGGAATGGGCAACGCAGCTGATCCTCCCCTACATGGCTCCGACCGGCTGTCTGGTCTCGTTGCAAAACAGCATCAATGAACCGTCGATCGCGGCCATTGCCGGTTGGCAGCGCGTGCTGGGTTGCTCGGTGAGTGCGCTTGCGGCTGAACTGGTGGCGCCGGGGCGCATCGTGCGCAACTCGCCGTTGGGCGACGAGAAAAAGCCAGGTATGCGCGTTGGCGAGATACATGGCCGGGTCACGCCACGTGCCGAGGCGATCGCGCGCTTGCTGGAGAACGGGGATTCTTCCAAGGTGACCACCAACCTTTGGGGCGAGCGCTGGTCCAAGCTGGCCATCAACGCCATGCGCAATGGCGTTTGTGCCGTGACCGGAATGACTGGAAAGCAGCGCGACACCCACGATTTGGCGCGCGATCTTTCCATTCGGCTTGGCAGCTCCTGCATTCGCGTAGGTCGGGCCATGGGACTGGAGCTGGAACCTGTGGGCGGATTGGATCTAGATCTTCTCGCTAGGGCCGAGGACGATCCCGCTGCGCTCGAGGCCATCACGACAATGATCATGGAGGTCGCCAATTCCCGCAGCGACGCGCAGCGCCCGTCGATGGGCCAAGACATTCTCAAGGGCCGTCGCACCGAAACCGACGGTATCAACGGTTTGGTCGCTCGCCAGGGCCTCGAGGTGGGCGTGGATGTCATGCTCCACCATCGCGTGAACGAGGCGATCCAGCGGATCGAGCGCGGCGAGATGCACGCCAGTCCAGCCTTGCTTCCAGAGCTCCTGGGCTACGCAGCGCCGCGAACCCCAGTCGCCAAATGAACGATCTGCTAGCGGCATTGAGCGCTCGCATCGGTGAGGCAAATGTCTTCACCGCCACCGCGGACACTGCCCCCTACGAGCACGATTGGCGGCGCAAGTATTTTGGACGGTCTATGGCCGTGGTCTGTCCTGCCAGTACTGAGGAGGTAGCAGCCGTTATGCGACTGGCGCACCATTGGCGTGTGCCCGTGGTTCCCCAGGGCGGCAACACCGGCATGTCCGGCGGCGCCACGCCGGACGGGTCGGGTCGTCAGCTTGTGCTGAGCACGCGTCGCCTCAACCGCATCCGCCGGATCGATACTGCCAATGACACAGCGGAGGTGGAGGCGGGTGTCGTGCTGCAGGCATTGCAGGAAGCCGCCCAGGTGGCGCAGCGCCTGTTCCCACTGTCTCTTGCGGCCGAGGGAAGCTGTACGCTCGGCGGCAATCTGGCCACCAACGCCGGCGGCACGGCCGTGCTGCGCTATGGCAATGCGCGGGACCTGACGCTGGGCCTGGAGGTGGTGACGCCAAGCGGGGAAGTCTGGAGCGGCATGCGTGGCCTGCGCAAGGACAACACCGGTTATGACCTGAAGCAGTTGTACATCGGTTCGGAAGGGACACTGGGCATCATCACGGCTGCGGCGCTGAAACTGTTTCCCTTGCCCAAGGCGAGGCGTACGGCGCTGATGGCCTTGTCAGGACTGGTCGCTGCAGTGGCATTGTTGGAGCATGCACGCGGCGAGCTAGGAGCGGGGCTCACCGCCTTCGAAGTGATCTCTGCGCGCTGCGTCCCTCTGCTCGCTCGCCATTTCCCGGCGTTGCGCTGGCCTTTCGCGCAGACCGCCCCAGTCACGGTCCTTCTCGAATTGAGCGACTACGAGAACGATGCGCATGCGCGTAATGTGTTGGACCGGGTGCTTGAGCATGCCCTGGAGGCAGGTCTGGCGGTGGACGGTGTCGTGGGCGAATCCGTTGCGCACTCGCGCGCGCTGTGGGCCCTGCGAGAATCGCTATCTGAGGCCCAGGCGCTCGAGGGAGTGCATGTGAAGCACGATATCGCGTTGCCGACCTCGGCGATCCCAGCCTTCGTCGCCGCTGCGGAGGATTCGGTCGAGCGCTTCGCCCCGGGCGCGCGTCCCGCCTGGTTTGGCCATCTAGGCGACGGAAACCTCCACTTCAACGTACTGGCGCCGATGGCATCCGATCCAGACCGCTTTGTCGCGAGGCAGAGCGAGCTCAACCGACTGGTCCATGATCAGGTCGCGGCGTTCGGCGGCTCCATCAGCGCTGAGCACGGGTTGGGTCAACTGCGTCGTGATGAAAACGTTCGCTACAAGCATCCGCTGGAGCTGCGGATGATGCAGGCCGTGAAGGAAGCGCTGGATCCGCTTGAACTGTTGAACCCTGGCAAGCTGCTGCCGGCCCGTGAATCTCAAGAGGCATTGCATATTCCATGACTGCTACTGCTACCCCAGAAGACCGCGTATCCATCCCGCGGCTGCCAGAAGGCAGCTGTGATTGCCACTTCCATGTCTTCGACCAGGCCCGCTATCCCTATGGCCCGTATCGCCACTACACCCCTCAGGACGCTCCGCTTGAGGACTATCTCGCTTCCTGCGAGCGCTTTGGGGTCACGCGCGGCGTTCTGATCCATCCCACCGTATTCGGGGCGGACCACCGTAGCTTCGAGGACATCCTGCAGAGGTATCCGGCGCGACTGCGCGGCGTCGCCGTCGTAGCGCCGGATACGTCGGACGAGGACATCGAGCGCTGGCACCGGCTCGGCGCGCGTGGCACGCGCATCACCACAATCTTTGCGGGAGACCCTGACTTTGAGGCGATCCGCCGCATTGCCGACAAGGTCAGGCCCTTCGGGTGGCATCTACAACTGCTGGTGGACGTGGTGCAACGGCCCAGGCTTGTGGCTCAGGTACGTGAGTTGGGTGTGGATGTGGTGGTGGACCACCTTGGCCACCATGAAGCACGACCGCTCCTGGACAGCGCTGGCTTTGCCAACTTGCGCTCCCAGATCGCCGAAGGGGCGGTCTGGGCCAAGTTGTCGGCACCCTACAGGGTATCGGCTCACTGCGAACGGGATCCCCTTGTCCAGCGCATCGTCGATGCATTGTCGGCGGCCAACATTCACCAACTTGTGTGGGGTACCGACTGGCCCCACCCCCACAGTCCTCATGCTGTGCCGGCGGAGGATCGCCTAGTGTCCTTGCTGCATGATTGGTTACCGGACTTGGCGCTTCGCGCGCAGGTCCTGGTGCAGAACCCGACGCGTCTGTACTGGGCCAACGAGGCGAACTGACGCTGACCGGGAGCGCTGAAACCCCGACCAGAGAATTGAGATGAAGGTAACCGCAATGGTGATGGCCGCGGTGCTGACGACATAGGTCGGAGTCGCATCCGCGCAGGCTTGTCCCAATAGGCCTGTGACTTTGGTGGTGCCCCAGTCCCCCGGCGGCACCACGGATGCCAGTGCGCGGCACATGGCACAGAAACTCAGTCTGACATGGGGCCAGCCGGTTTTCGTGGGCAACTCTGATGTCTGATCTATAAGTTGAGCCGGCGCGCCTCCAAGCTGAGTCCGGTCGCGGCGGCGTCGAGCTCGATGCGTAACTGCGGCAGGCGCTCCTCGCCATATAGTTCGGGTGTACCCAGCAGGCACAGCGCCGCGAACGCCTCGCCGTCCGACCCACGCACTGGCGAGGCAACGGCATGCACGCCTGGTACGACGTCGCCGAGATTCACTCCGAACCCGTGATGGTCGGAGCGCTCGCGCATCCGCTGCAATGCGGCGAGCCGCTCGGTGCCGCAGCGCGCGACCTCTTGCGCGACGTTGTCCAGTAGGATCTCGCGGGCCTGTCGCGCGTGCAAGGTCTGCAGGATCGCCACGCCGCCCGCCGTGGTGAATAGCGGTCTGCGAGAGCCAGGGTAAAGCACCGAGCCTGTCAGCGGCAGCTGTCCCTGGCGAACGCTGCACACATATTCATTGCCGCTGCGAAGCAGCAGTACCGCCACGCCGCGCATGCGGCGCGCAAATGCGTCCAATGTGACTTCCGCGCGGCGTTGGAACTGCGCGTGGTCAGGTAAGGCCAGTCCCAGCTCGTGCATCAACGGACCTGGCAGGTAGTGGCGGTCGGACGCTCGCTGGGCAACGAGGCGCTCTTCGACCATGCACGCGAGCATGCGGTGGACCGTGGCGCGGTCGAGGTCGCAAGCCACAGCCAAGTCGGAAAGGCGCCATCCGAATTGCGGCCGTGACGCGACCACGCGCATGAGCTTGATGGCGCGGCCAAGGCTGCGGGTGCCCGGGCGCTCGAACGTGGTGTAGGTAGCGGTGGCGTCCGGCGCCAGCTGTTCGATGTCCATCGTCGGTTCCTCGGCTGTGTACTTGGTTAGCCAGCCGGCGGCAGAGCCGAATGGCGCAACTCACGCATTCTGCGACGTTCCGCTTTGGAGCACGACTTACTTTTTTGCTTGAATGAGCCGCTCGCGTGAAGCGGCTGGAGTCACGGTACCTGCCGTGCCTCAGAGGTCGTCGAAAGCCGCGTCGGTCTCCTCGATGTCCATCGTGGCGTAGCTCGCCGCAGAACCGCCGAGATCCCACACCGCCTCGCCGCGTTCGACTGCCTTTGCCATGTCCTCTTCCTTGCGCATGCGCGTGAGGGCGGCCTGCACAGTGGTGCTGGCTTCTGCCCGGGGCACGCAGATCACGCCGTCGCCATCGGCCACGATCAGGTCGCCGGGATTCACGAGGACACCATCGCATACCACCGGGGCGTTCACGAGGCCATGCCCGTGCTTGTCGGGATGGACCGAGAGGATGTGCGTGGCCCATACCGCGCAGCCGAGCGACTCGACGGTGTCGGTATCGCGTACGCAGCCTTGCACCACCACGCCCGCGAGGCCCTTGCGCAGCGCATACCGTGCAGCCATGTCGCCCCATTGCGCGCCGGATGTCTCTGCGTCGCAGACGACCACCAGCACGTCGCCCGGCTGCGCAAGGTAGAGCGCTCGATGCATCATGAGGTTGTCGCCCGGCGCGCAGAACGCGGTGACAGCCGGCCCGGCGATGCGCGCACCTTTCTGGATCGGCCGCATGCGGCTGGACATGAGACCGCCGCGCCCGCGCGGCACCGCGGCCTCGTGCAGGTCCGATACGGTCACCTCTCGCGCTTGCGCGCACAGGACGGCGTCAACGCGGTTCACGCGCAGGAATACTTTGGATCGGTTCAAGATGGCTCCTTAGTTGCTGGCGCTCGGCACTCAGTGCGGCACGCAATGCGCGTCGGCAGACAAGCGGAACGTGGTGCGCTTCATCAGCCGTGGCTGACCTAGCTGCATCTCATCGCGGCGGTGCATGGTGCAGCCGTTGTCCCACAGCATGAGATCGCCGTTGTGCACCTTGTGCCGGTACACGAGCCTTGCGTCACCACCGGCCTCGAACAGGATCGGCAGCACGCGCGCGTTCTCCGCTTCGCTCAGACCCTCGATGGAAACCAGCGTGGTCGGGTCAGCGTAGAGCGCCTTGCGACCGGTGACAGGGTGCGTCAGCACCACCGGATGGAAGGCGTCGGGCAGCTTGGCCATTTCCTTGGCCTGTGCGCTTTCCTTGTCCTTGAGTTCCAGTGTGTTCATGATCGCCATCCGTTTGGCGTAGCGATAGGTTCCTGTGCGGCCTTCCACCAATTGCTGGATGTCGGCGGGCAACAAGTCCCATGCGCCGTACTGATCGGCCCAGTAGATATCGCCTCCGCCTTTAGGCACTTCCACGCCGTAGAGGATGGCCCCGGTTGCTGGCCTCACCTTGAATGTCTGGTCGGAGTGCCAATCCACATCATCACCGCCAGCGAAGCCGCCGACGAAGCGGCCGTCTGCGTAGCGCAGCGTGCTGAAATAGATGATCTCCTCGCGATAGGGAGACTGAATGTCCTTGCGGTTTGCGCTTTCGCAGCGACCGAACAGTTCGGTGAAGCGAACTTGTTCTTCCTCTTCAAGCGACTGGCGGCGGAAGATGATGACGGGCGCGGTTTGCCAGAGCTGGCGAACCTGTTCCACCGCGTTGGGGTCGGTCAGCAGTTCGTTGATGCGCTCATCGATCTCGATGACGAAATCGGAATGCAGCTTGCGGTACTTAAGTTCTTGCGCGAGAGCGGACATGACGTGTCTCCTTGGTTTGGGCGATGCGGGGATGCGAAAAGTGTGGGGAGGGGAAACCGATTCAATCGACCTTCATGCCGGCGCTGCGAATGATCTCGGCGTTGGTCAGGCGCTGGGAGCGCAGCCACGCCACCAGTTGGGCATGGTCCATGGGGGGGGCAGGTTCGAATCCGAGTTCGTGCAGGGCCTTGGCCGTCTCGGGGAGCGCGAGGATCTTGCGCATCTCGGCGGCTAGGCGTTCGCGGATTTCCCCTGGTGTGCCACGCGGCGCCATCAGGACGTTCCACGCGACGACACTGAAGCCGTCGAGGCCCTGCTCGGCCACGGACTTGATTTCCGGCAGTGCGGTCATCGCCTTGGCCGAGGTCACGGCCAGCGGCTTGATTTTTCCGAACTGTGCCCGCGACGCCGCCACAGTGTCGATCAGTACCGGCACCTGGTTGCCGAGCAGCGCGGTCATCGCCTCGCCGGAGCCCTTGTACTTGATGGAGAACAGCGGGACGTTTTTCCGCTTCATCATTTCCAGCACGAGTTGCGCGGTCACGCTGGGCAACGCCACGTCGACCTTGTCGGGGCGGCTCCTGGCGAGCTTGATCAGCTCGGGCAGCGAATTGACGTTCAGCGACGGGTGCACCGAGATCACCATGGGGATGAAGGCCGTCGCGATGATCGGCTCGAAGTCCTTCTCCGCATCGAATCCCGTGTTGTCGTATAGCGCAGGATTCATGGCGTGCGTGCCGGACGCACCCATGATCAGCGTGTAGCCGTCTGGTGTGGCGCGGGCGGCGAATGCGGTTCCGATGTTGCCGAAGGCTCCGGCCCTGTTCTCGACCACCACACCCTCGTTGAGCGCGGCCGACAGCTTCGCGGCGAAGTAGCGCGTGGCAATGTCGGTGCTTTGTCCCGGCGGATAGGCCACGACGATCTTGATCGGGCGGTTTGGGTAGGCCTGCGCGAGGGCGCCGCCTGCGAGCAACAGGGCCAGCGGCGCAGCCACCAGCCAGCGTGCCAGCCTGGAAATTGAAATCATCGTGTCTCCTTCTTTCAAGTTGTTTGTCCGGAGGCATCGGCCGGCATTGCGCTTTCGGTGCGCAGATAGCGCGCGTCGAGAGCGTCGAACGAACTGCATCCGATCTGGGCCATGACCATGTCTATTTCGTTGCGCACGATCTGAATGGCCCGTGCGATGCCTTGCGGACCACCCGCCGCCGCGCCGAAGAGCGTCGGTCGGCCGAAAAGCGCGAAGCGCGCGCCCAGGCAGCGCGCGATGACGATGTCTGAGCCGCGGCGAACACCGCTGTCCACCAGCAGTTCGACGCGTTCGCCGACCGCCGCGCGAATGGCCGGCAGCATCTCGATGGGCGTAGGGGCCACATCAAGCTGGCGGCCGCCGTGGTTGGAGACAATGAGCGCATCGATGCCAAGGGCCGCGGCCTGGCGTGCGTCGTCAGGGTGCAGGAGCCCTTTCACCACGAGCGGCCCGTTCCAGGCTGCGCGAATGTGCTCCAGTGTCTGCCACTTGATCATGGGCGCTGGCGTGAGCGTGCCGTACAGGTCGGCCACCTCCGATGCGGTAGCTCCCGCGCGACCGTAAGGCGCCCAGTTGCTCATCATCGGAATGCCGCCAGTGCGCAGGTAGCGCAACACCCACGCCGGGTGACCCAGAGCCTCGAACACCACGGCGGGCGTCATGCGAAACGGCCGCGAGAAGCCGTTGCGGCGATTGCGCTCGCGGTTGGAGTTCACAGGCACGTCCACCGACACCACCAGCGTGCGCACGCCTGCGTCGCGTGCGCGCTTGACGAGGTCGGTGTTGATACGCTCCTCGCGCGTGCCGTAGATCTGGAACCAGACATGGTCGGGCGCAAGCCTTGCAACGGACTCCACTGAGGCGTTGCTCGCGCTCGACAGCAGGAATGGAACATCCGCCTGCCTGGCTGCCTGTGCGAGAAGCTCGTCGGCGCCCGGGTGGAAGAGGCCCGCAAGGCCGGTCGGGGAAATGCCAAAGGGGCTCGCATAGCGGCGGCCCAGAAGCTCGGTCGACTGGTCGCGCACGGACACGTCGACGAGGTAGCGCGGCACCAGCTGGAAGCGACGGAAGGCCGCGCGGTTCCGGCGTACGCATTCCTCGTCGTCCACTCCGCCATCGATGAAGTCGAAGGCGATCCGGGGGAGCTTGCGCTGCGCCATGAGGCGCAGGTCTTCGAGGTTGACCGCAGTGTTGACGTTCATCGCTTCTCGTTGTGGATTTGTCTCTCCATTCGAGAATATCGACGGGTGTTTTCGCTGCCCATAGGGCTCGGCAGCGGAGTTTCACAATTTGAACTTCTTGAATCGATCTCTTAGTAGTCGAAGGGGGCGAGTCGGTCGTCCCCGGCTAGAGGTCGGCGGCAAGCCCCGCATGCATCACGGTGCCGAGGCACTCTCGCGCGTCCTGCTCGACGGTGACGGCGACGTCCTCCAAGGCCCGGCGGATTTCAGGGAGCTGTGCCTCCGGGAACTGCTCGGCGAGACCGGTCAGGCACACTGCCGCGACCGCGCGGCCGTGATCACCGCATACAGGAACGGCGAAGGCATGCACGCCGGCCACCACGTCGCCGAGGTTGACGCCGAACCCATGGCGCTGTGAGCGTTCACGCATCTTCCTGAGCGCGCCCAGGCGGCCGTCGCCGCGTTGTGCGATCTCCTGCTGAACGTTGTCCGTCAGAATGTTCTCGGTCTCCAGCGAAGGCAGGGTCTGCAGGATCGCGATGCCGCCCACCGAGGTAAAGAGAGGGCGACGAGTGCCGGCGTGCACCATTAGTCCACGCAGCTCGAGCGAGCCTTGACGGACGGCGCAGACGTACTCGTTACCGCTTCGAAGAATCATCCAGGCAATTGCTTCGGTTTGCTTCGCGAACTTTGCCATGCGACGCTCGCAGGCCTGTTGGAAGGCCGCGTGCCCTGGCAGCGACAGGCTCAATTCGTAGAGCATAGGCCCTGGAAAATAGTGCTTGTCGGCGGCGCGCTGCTGCACGAAGCGCTCGCGCACGAGGCAGGAGAGCACCCGATGCACGGTGCCCTTGTCGACCTCGCAACGCGCGGCAAGATCCGACAATCGCCACCCAAACTCGCCGCGTGCGGCCAACTCGCGCAGGACGCGCAATGCCCGTTCGATGCTCTGGGTGCCGTGGTTTGCCGCGGCCGAGGTCTTGTGCAAGGTTTTCACGTGAACGGATGACGTCGAGGCTCCCGTTCGGCTGCCGCAGGCGAAAGGAGAGAGCACGAATTCTCGCCTCTCATCGAACCCGGTGCTTGCGAACCACAGGGGGGTCAAGTGCGCGCGAAGAAACGCTGTCGCGCCTGCGGTGGCAAGTCTGCGCCTCCTGCCTCGGCGGCGCGCAGCACGCTCCAGAAGTAGCGGTAGGTGGCGCGGTCGTGCAACTCGCCCTCGTGACGGATCGGCCCCCATTGCGCATCACCAGCGGCCAGAAGGATCTGCGCGGCCTGTTGCGTTTCTCCCGCATCGGGTGTCATCGCCTCGACGATCGGACGGATCTGGTCAGGGTGCACGCTCCACATGCGCAGGAAACCGAACTCGCGCCGCGCGCGGTAGGCGTCGTTGCGTGTGGCCAGCGGATCGCGCAGCGTGAGCGACACGTTGTGCGCAGGCACCAGCCCGTTGGCCAGCGCTGCCGCCACGATGCGCGTCTTGGCGCGCACCAGCAATGGGTGCTCGAACTGACCGGGACTACGCATGGCCTCGAAGCCAATCGCACCCTGATGGTCGCTGACGAAATCCATCAGACCGAAGTCGAGCACCTGCACGTTCGGCAGCGCGGCAATCTCGAAGACGTCACGCAGTGCGCCGTGCGTTTCGATCAGCACGTGCACGGGAATGTCGCGCGGTAGGCCCGCCACCGTGCTGCGCGTGCGGATGTACTCGATCATCAAGGCGACGTCCGCCGTGCGCACCGCCTTGGGGAGCGTGAGATAGGCCAGGCGGTGCCCCGCATCGCCGATCAGCGTGTCGATGTCGGTGCGCCAGTGGGTCGAAGAAGCGTCGTGGATGCGCGCGCCGACCATGTCGTGCCGGTTGGCCTGCGAGGCGATGAAGCGAGCGGCCATTTCGGCATGCGCCTTTTCCTGTCCGGCGGCGGCGCCGTCTTCGCAATCGCAGGTGACATCGAATACCGGGCCGAGTTCGGCTTGCAGCTGGAGCGCCTTGGCGATGAGCTTTTCGCTGCCTGCATAGTGCTCGCAAGGCGCAAGGGACGGAAGTGCCTTTTCCCCGGAGAAAAGCGCGACGGAGGGATGGAGGGGGGGCGGGGTGGTGGTCATTGCGGCGGTTCGGTTCTTTGGGAGAGATGGATGACTAGGCCGCGCGCGCCGCGCGCAAGGCGGCGACGGCGCGGGCATCGAGGCCCAGCAATTCGGCCAGCACCTCCTGCGTGTGCGCGCCGAGAGCGCCGCCGAGGTTTCTCAGGCGAGCGGGTGTCTTCGACATGCGCGGTACCGCCGCGGGAACAACCAGTTCGCCGACGCGCGGGTCCTGCACACGCTGCAGGTTGCCTCGCGCCGCGTACTGTGGATCGGCGAAGATGTCGTCGATGGCCATGATCGGACCGCATGGGACGCCTGCGGCATCGCAACGCGCCACTGCGTCGCGCAGCTCGAAGCGGCCGATCCATCCGGCGATGGCGGCGTTGATCTCCGCCCGGCCGGCCAGCCGCTGTGCGTTCGTTGCGAAACGGTCGGGCGCCACCAGATCCGGTCGCTCCATCAGATGCGCCAGCCGCTCGAATATCTTGTCGCTGGAGCATGCCAGTGCTACCCATTTGCCCTCGGCGGTCTGCCAGTGGCCGTGCGGCACCACGTGAGGCACGTCGGCGCCGAGTCGGTGCCGCACCTCGCCGAACTTGCCGTAGGCCGGCACGAGCTCATCGAGCAGCCGGAAGATGGATTCGTAGAGCGACACATCGACCACCTGCCCCTCGCCGGTGCGTTCGGCCACGCGCAGCGCCATCAGCACCCCGAGCGCGCCCCAGAGGCCGGAGATGTAGTCGGCCAGCGAGGTCGACCCCGGCACCACGGGCGGACCATCGCGCATGCCGGCCAGGTGCGACAGTCCGCCAAATCCATGTGCCACGCGCGCGAAGCCGGGCTTTGCCCGGTACGGGCCTGTCTGGCCGTAGGCACTCACGCGCAGCAGCACGATGCGCGGGTTGACCTGGCGCAAAGTCTCGAAGTCCAGGCCCCACTTCTCGAGCGTGCCGGGGCGAAAGTTCTCCAGCACAGCGTCGGACTCCGCGACCAATTTCAGAAAGACCTCGCGCCCCTCGGGCACGCGCAGGTCCAGCGTGACGAAGCGCTTGTTGCGTGCCTCGCTGAGCCAGACGAGGGTGTCACCGCATTCGGTCGGGGTGCCGAACTTGCGCAGCGGGTCGCCGCCTTCGGGCTGCTCGATCTTGATCACGTCGGCGCCGAAGTCGGCGAGCACGGTGCCGCAGAACGGCGCCGCCACGAAGGTCGCGATGTCCAGCACGCGCACGCCTGAGAGCGTTTGTGGGGCGTCGGGCGTCTCATCCTGGAGCGGTGGGGAATCTGCGCGGGCTTCTTCTTTCATGTCACTGCCGGTTGACGCGCGCGGCCATGTGCCGTTCGATGACGGCCTGGCGCTGTTGAAGGGAGCGGGCCAGCTTGGCATGGGCGAGGTCGATCAGAACGCCTTTGTCCCCGACGGCACCGTTGCCTTGCGCGGCGGCGGACTCTAGCGTGCCGAGCACCTGTGTCGACCAAGCGAGCTGCTCGGCGGAAGGCGCATAGACCTCGTTCGCGATCTCCACCTGCGACGGATGGATGGCCCACTTTCCCTCGAAGCCAAGCGCCGCCGAGCGCGTGGCTGAAGCGCGGTAGCCCTCGGCGTCGCCAAAGTCGGTGAACGGTCCGTCGATGGCGCGAACGCCATAGGCACGGCAGGCATTGGCGATGCGCGCCAGCGCGAAGTGCCATTGGTCGTTCCAGTGGCGCTGGCGCACGCCTTGCGCGTCGGCAGCGGTCAGCACCGCGTATCGTGCGCTCGGCGTGCCGAACACGAAGTCGTCGGTCCGCATGTCCACCGTGTAGTCGCCGATGCCGAAGATCATGGCTTCCAGCCGGTCGGACGAGGCGGCAATCTCCTCCGCATGGGCTACGCCCAGTGACGTCTCGATCAGCACCTCGATGCCCACCCGCTTGTCGCGCCCTTTTTCGCGCTCGATCGCGCTCAACACCTGAGCCACGAACTGCACGTCGAACGCGGTGCCCGCCTTGGGCAGCAGGATCATGTCGAGCCGCGGGCATTCGCTGACCACGTCGATCAGGTCGCGGAGTGCCCAGGGCGTATCGAGCCCGTTGATGCGCACAGCGACGCTCTTGTTGCGCCAGTCGAGCGTGTTCAGGGCCTCGATGGCCTTGTGTCGGGCGTCGTCCTTGAAGCGATCGGCCACCGCGTCCTCGAGGTCGAGGAACACGACGTCGGCGTCGCTGGCGCACGCCTTCGAGAAGAAGCGCTCTGACGTGGCTGGAACTGCCAACTCGGAGCGTTGCAGGCGCTGCCGGCGCGGCTGGGTAATGGTGGCGGACACGAGGACTCCTGTTGCGAATGAACGGATGAATGAGATGGAGAGGGAAGGGCTTGCTACTGATCTACTTTGATGCCGTTGGCGACGATCAGCTCGGTCCACATCGGGACCTCGGCCTTGATGAAGTCACCGAACGCGGCACCGCCGCGCAGGTCGGGCAGGGCACCACGTTGCGTCATGGCGTCCTGCAGCGCCGGGTCGGACATCACGCGGTGAATGCCTTGCTCCATCGCCACGACCACGGCCTTCGGCGTGTTGGCGGGCAGCAGAAAGCCGGCCCAGCCCACGGCATCGAAGCCCGGGTAACCAGCTTCCGCGACGGTCGGTACGTCAGGCAGTTGCGGAACGCGTTGCGCGGAGGTGACGGCCAGCGCCTTCAACTGGCCGCCCCGGACGTAAGAGATGGCAGCCGAGACGGTGTCCACGCCTAGCGTGATCTGGCCGCCGAGCAGATCGCTGAGCATTGGCCCGCTGCCGCGGTAGGGCACCGCGATCACATCGATGCGCGCCTTCGCCTTGATCAGTTCGCCCGCCAGGTGAGGCGAGGTGCCCAGTCCGGCCACGCCCCATTTTTCCGCACCCGGCTTGCGCCGTGCAGTGGCGAGGAGTTGCTGGAACGAATCGATGCCCGAGCCCGGATGGGCCAGCACGATGAGGGGAGACAGGAACAGGCCGTGGACGGGTATGAAGTCGGTCACAGGGTCGTATGGCAGCTTCTTGCCGTACAGGCCGGGGTTGATGGCCATGGGGCCGCTACCGCCGACCGTGACCGTGTAGCCATCAGGCGCTGCATTGCGCCCCGCGAGCATGCCGGGAATGCTTGCGCCGCCGCCCTTGTTGTCGATGAACACCTGCTGGGGCCAGAGCTTTCCGAGTTCCACCGCGACCATGCGGCCGAACAGGTCGGCCGACTGTCCGGTTGTGTAGGGCACGACGATGCGTACCGGCTTGCTCGGGAACGGCGCTTTCGCCTGAGCGGCGAACGAGTGCACTGAGGGCCATGCCGCCGCGGCGCATGCCTGCAGCATTGTTCTTCGCTTCATGGTGTCTCCTGTCTTTTCCCTGGACTCGTCGGGCAGTTCAAGCCGCGCAGGCCGCGCGCGAGCGGTCACCCAGTGCGCTGAAGTTGCCCCGAAAATAGATCAGCGGCTCCGACTTGGAGTCGCTTCGAACGGCCTTGACAAGTCCGATGAACACCGAATGCGTGCCGTGGTCATGTGCCTGCAGCAGTTCGCAGTCAAGGCTGGCGAGTGCATCGCCCATTACCGGTGCGCCGGTTTCCTGCACGGCCCAGTCACTGCCTTCGAAACGCTGCTCGCCTTTCAGTCCTGTCATGCCGGCGAAGCGCGCGGCAATGTCCGCCTGGCCGTCGCGCAGCACGTTCACCGAGAACGATCGCGTCTGCAGGATCACGGGATGCGCGCTTGCCGTCTGGTTGACGCAGACGAGCACGGTGGGAGGGGAGTCAGACAGCGAGCAGAAGGCGGTGGCTGTGAGACCTGTTCTTGCCCCGGGGCACCCGGTGGCGATGACCACCGGCGCGCCCGCATGGTGCTTCATGAGTTGCTTGTAGGCACTGGCTTCCATGGGTTTCTCCTCGGTTTAGCGGTAGAGCTGCTTCCAGTCGCCGGCGCGAGGCCGGGCAAGTCCCAGGTTGTCGCGCAGCGTGGGACCTTCGTAGTCGTGGTGGAAGACGCCGCGGCGCTGGAGTTCAGGGACCACCAGCCGTACAAAGTCTTCGTAGCTGCCGGGCATGCTGGTGGCGGCGAGGACGAAGCCGTCGCAAGCGCCTGTGCGGAACCACTCTTCCATCTGGTCGGCCACGTCGCCTTTGCTGCCCACGAAGGTGGCGAGTTCGTCCGTGGTCCCGCGGCCGCTGAAGCGAAGGAAGTCGGACAGGGTGGGGCGTGCAACACCACTTTGCGCCACCACACGGTCGAGGATCGCGCGCAGGCCGGTGATGGAGGCCAGTTCTTCTTCGGTGAAAGGCTCGTCCGGCTTCTTGGTTGCGAAATCGAAGTTCAACACCTCCGACAAGAGCGCCAGTCCGTCGACCGGCCGCACCAGCGCGTCGATGGCGGCCTTCTTGTCTTCGGCCTCGGCGCGGCTTTCCGCCGCGACCACGTACACGGCAGGCGCCACCTTGACCTTGGCTGGGTCTCGGCCATGGGCCGCCACCTTGCGCTTGAAGTCAGCATAGGACTTGCGGGCCACGTCGATGTTCGGATAGATCACGAAGACGAGCTCGCCCCAACGTGCCGCGAATTCGCTGCCGCGTCCGCTCTGCCCCGCCTGGATGAGCACCGGGTGGCCCTGGTCGGAGCGCGGCACCGTGAATGGGCCACGCGACTTGAACCACTTGCCTTCGTGGTCGAGCCTGCGCACCTTGTCGGCGTCGGCGAAGCTGCCAGAAGCCTTGTCGTGCAGCAGGGCACCTTCCTGCCAGGTGTCCCAATGCCCCAGAACGACCTCGAGGAATTCATCGGCCCGCTCGTAGCGCAGGTCGTGAGCCAGGTGCTCCTGCGCGCCGAAGTTCGCGGCCTCCGAGTTGTTGAGCGAGGTCACCACGTTCCACGCCACGCGGCCCTTGGTGAGCAAGTCGAGCGTGGCGAACACACGGGCCACGTGGAAGGGTTCGTAGTAAGTGGTGGAGTAGGTGGCGCCCAGGCCCAGGCGCTCGGTGGCCAGCCCCATGGCGGTAACGACCGAGATGGGGTCGAGCTTGACCGCGCGCACGCCGTTCTCCACCGTGTCGCGGTGATCGTCGCCGTAGCGGTCGGGCATGGCGAGGCGGTCATCGAAGAATGCCATCTGGAACTTTCCTCGCTCCAGCGTCCGGGCGATGTGCTGGTAGTACGCCGGCGTGCCATAGCCGAGCTCTGTGTCGGGGTGACGCCAGGAGGCCACCAGGTTCGAGCAGTTCTGTGCCTGCAGGAAAGCCACGAGCGTCATCAGGGGTGCGGTCATCGAGTCTTGCCTCTTGTGCGAGTCATTGGGGATGGCTCGAATGCTAGGGTTGACCTTGACCTTCAACAACTCAAATAATCTGACTCATTGTTAAGAGTTATGGAACTATTAGATGGGCTCGATGATGAGTTCTGAGAGCGTAGAAATTTCGAAACAATCGATTTCACTATTCAGTCATGAGCATCAATCTAAAGCTGATCGGTACCTTCCTATCGGTCGCGCAGAACGGGAGTTTCCGCAAGGCGGCGGAGGAAACCCATCGCTCGTTGCCCGCGGTGAGCATGCAGGTCAAGCAACTCGAGGAGCAGTTGGGTGTCGCGCTGTTTCAGCGCACCACGCGCAAGGTCGAACTCACCCGAGAAGGAGAACAGTTGCTGATCAGTGCGCGCAAGGCATTGGCCGAACTGGAAGTGGGTCTGGCGCACCTCCAGCACGCCGCCGATGTGCAGCAAGGGCATCTCTCGTTCGCGTGTGTCCCTACCGTGGCCAGCACACGGCTGCCCGCGATCCTTACAGCCTTCGCAAAAAAATACCCGGGCATCACCGTGCACGTTCGTGAGTTGGCGAACCAGGATTTGTTGGAGGCGGTGCGTCGCCGTGAGGTCGACTTCGCAATTGGGCCTGTGCCCGAGAAGAAGGGCGAGCTGGAATTCGCCCCGATCTTTGTCGACGAGTACTGCGCAATGCTGCCGCGCGGCTACCAGGACGGCGGGCGGGCGAGCATCTCTTTGCGGGAGCTGTCCAAACTGCCGCTCTTGAAGCTGTCGAGTTCGACCGCATTCCGCGATCATGTGGACAGCGCGTTGAAAGCGAACGGATTGGCTTCGGACAGCGCTTACGAATTCATGCAGGTCACCACACTGGTGGCCATGGCGGAGGCGGGGCTGGGCATCGCGCTGCTTCCCCGCGTGGCCATTCCCCGGCGCACGTCGCTGAAAGTCGTGCGGATCATTGGTCCGGCGCTGAACCGTACCATCGCCACCGTGACGATTCGTGGTCACTCGCTGTCGCCCGCGGCGGCGCGCTTGGTCGACATGTGTACGAAGTTTCTCGCTGCAGAGTAGGCGCAGCCACTACCCTGCATCCCACGTTGGTAGGGCCTTGCACGAATCGCAGGCCTTGGGAGCGCGCGCGGTCGTCATCGGCCAGGGGAACGCTGTGGCGCATGTTGGCCTATCTGACCGGCAGGTAAGCTCACCTCCGCCTTGGCGGCCGATCTAGGAGGCGTACCGTACCGTTTCGTGCGGCGCGAGGCCGCATGGACTCAGGCGAGCGATCGGCCGAGCTTTCGAAGGAAGTCTTCGCAACTTTTTAGCTGGCTGATCTCCACGAACTCGTCGGGCTTGTGTGCCTGTTCGATATGGCCAGGCCCGCACACCACGGACGGAATGCCTGCCGCTTGGAATTGCCCGCCCTCGGTTCCATACGCAGCCTTGCGCGTGGCCTTGTCCTGGGCCAAAGCGCGAACGAGGGTGGTGATGGCGGCTTGCTCTGATGCATCGAGGAATGGCGCAGTGGGGCCAGCATCGATTTCAATGCTTGCCTCGGCGTACTCAAGGCGCATGCGGGGCAGCAATTGATAGCGGACGTAGCGCTCCACTTTCGCCTGGATCATTTCTGGCGACATGCCCGGCAAGTTGCGGAACTCGTACGTGAATTCGCAGAACTCAGGCACGGTGTTCATTGCGATGCCGCCGACGATCTGGTTCGTGCTCATGGTCGTGAACGGCACGTCGTAGAACTTGTCGTACGGACCTTCTGCCTTCATGCGATCGGCCAGGCTACGGATCCGGCAGATTAGACGAGCGGCGTATTCGATCGCATTGCAGCCCTGGGGTGTCAGCGACGAATGTGCTGCCTTGCCATGTACCCGGCAACGAAAGAGATTCACGCCCTTGTGCGCGACCATGACCTGCATGCCCGTGGGCTCGCCGACGACGCAGCCATCGGCCCGGAGCCCTCGGCGTTTGAGTTCGGCGAGCATCACTGGCGCGCCAAGGCACCCGATTTCCTCGTCGTAGGAGAGCGCCAAGTGGATCGGTTTGCTGCGAGTAGTCTGTAGGAATTCCGGGACCATTGCCAGTGTGGCGGCAATGAAGCCCTTCATGTCCGCCGTACCCCGGCCGTAGAGCTTCCCGTCCTTCTCGGTCACACTGAAGGGGTCCGTGTGCCAGTTCTGCCCGTCGACCGGAACCACGTCGGTGTGGCCCGAGAGAATGATGCCGCCCTGCGTGGTGCCGTCGCTGGCAGGCAGCGTGACGAAGAGATTGGCCTTGTTGCGCTGCGGAGAGTGAATCAGTTCGGGGTTCAGGCCTTGCGCAGTCAGCGCATCTCGGACGGTCTCGACCAGCGCCAGATTGGAGTTGCGGCTGGTGGTGTCGAACGACACCAGTAGATCCAGCCAGGATCGAGTCGTGGTTGAAGTCATCATGGTCTTGCGCGGAATGCGCTGGATATGTGAACCGACGCCGCGGCGGGCTTTGTGCCCGCGCGGTTGTAGGAGCGCGGGGCGAGGGATCAGTCGATGTGGGTGTCGTGGGCTCGATCGCGAACGAAGAATGACGCGATCAACCCCAGGAAGACGCCGAACATGACGTAGTAAGCAGCAGACATGGGCGAGCCCGTGGCGCGGATCAGCCAGGTGACGATGAACTGCGCGAAGCCGCCAAAGACCATCACCGCGACGTTGTAGGCCATGGACATCCCGACAGAGCGAACATTGGCTGGAAACAGCTCGGCAACCACCGTCGAGAACACGCCGAAGAAGGCCGCTGCAAATACGCCAACGATCATCTGCACGGTCATGAGCTTGGCAATGGTCGGCCCGTCGACCAGCCAGGCGTACAGCGGATACAGGACCAGCAGGTAGCCGAGCAGTGAGCCGATGAGTAAGGGGCGGCGCCCGATTCGGTCGGACCATGCCCCCATCAGCGGCATCATGACTACCATCAGTGCGGCGCCGGCCATCTGCACCAGGAAGGTGTCGTGCAACGGCAGCTTGAGCGTGACAGTGGAGAAGGTCACCAGGTAGGTGAACGTGATGTAGATCGAGACCGTGCACGTGACCACCAATCCCATGCCGACCAACGTTTCGCGAGCGTGGGTTCGCAGCATCTCGATCAGGCCAACTTCCTTGATTTCGCCGGTAGCCTTGGCTGCCTTGAGCCGCTTGAAAGTCTCTGGCTCCTCGACGTGGCGGCGAATGTAGATGGCCACCGGAACGATCAGCAGCCCGAAGGCGAAGGGCAGGCGCCAGGCCCAGTCCATCAGTTCCTGCTGGGTGAAAAAGTTGGTGATCAGGGTGCCGATCGCCGCGCCGATCAGCAGCGCTGCCATCTGGCCCGTCATCTGCCATGAGCCATAGAAGCCGCGCTTGCCCGGCGGAGCGAGCTCGATGAGCAGCGCGGTCGAAGTGCCGAATTCACCGCCTGCTGCAAAGCCTTGGAGAAGCCTCGCCAGAACGATGAATAGCGGCGCCAGGATGCCAATCGCCGCATAGGTTGGTGCGAGCGTGATCAATGCAATCGCAACGGCCATCAGGCCGGTCACCAACACCATGGCGGCCTTGCGGCCCTTCCTGTCGCCATAAAGACCGATCAGGATGCCGCCCACGGGCCGCATGAAGAAGCCCACGCCAAATACGGCAGTCGCGAGCAGGATCTGGTTGACGCTGTCGTCGGGATTGTTCGGGTTGCTGGGAAAGAAGAGCTTGGCCACGATGGGCGTCATGAATGCGAAGACCAGAAAGTCGTACCACTCCAATGCATTGCCGATAACGGCTGCCAGAATGTTTCGCTTGGACACTGCTTGGGTATTCACTAGAGATCCTTATATGTCGTTTCACTGCAAGCATGGGAGCGCAACAACTCACCTCAACCGGATTGGTTGCGATTGGTTAAAAGCAAGATGGGTTCCGTATTCCTGCGAAATCAAAGAGTTGAATGATGCTTTTTTCTATGAATCAAAACGGCGAAAGAAGGCCATCCGGTTGTTAAACAGGATGGAGTCTTTTGATGGAGCAGATTCGGAAAATTTTCTTCTTCTTGATTTGCTGTTCAGGTTTCAGCTGAGGTGCTCAACCAGCGAGGTTTTTCCAATCCATTCCAATTGACGCTCGACAGAATCAATCCAGCGCCTATGGCACTCATGCCAGCCGCGTGGTAAGGCTGCAGTTTTTCGTGAAGGAATAGAGCCGAAAGCACAACGCCAAACATCGGCGCGAGATGGATGCAAAGGCCCGCGCGGGCTGGTCCAAAATGTTCGACTGCCCGCATATAGAAGAAGTACGCCAACGCAGAAGAGAACACGCCGACGTAGGCCACGGCGGCGTAGGCGGACAGCTCCCAGTCGGGACCGGGGTCCAAGCGATGCTCAGCCAAGAGGAAGGGGAGCATCACGACAAGCGCGGTGGCGATCTGAATCGTCATGAGACCCGCCCGATCGAGGTGCGAGGGCAGTTGGCGCAACCAGATGGTGTAGACAGCCCACAGAATCGCCGCGCCGAGGATGATGGCGTCGCCCGGGACGAAGGAGATGGCGTGCCACTGAGACCATCTGCCTTGCAGAACGAGATTCACGACACCGACCGAGGAAAGGAACAGCCCGAGCCCTTGGTGCCATTGCAGTCGCTGGCGGTAGAGCAGTGCGCCGAGTACGACGATCAACAGCGGCGCGAGGGAATTGAGCAGCAAAGCGTTGCTAGCGGTCGTGGTTCGCAAGCCGAAGTACAGGACCGAGTTGTACGCAGCGATGCCGACGACCGAACTCCCGACTACAGCTCCGCGGTGCTTCCAGTACGCGCGCCAATCACGGCGGATTGACCCATAGGCGAAGGGCAGGAGGCACACCAATGCAACGGCCCAGCGCCCAACTGACAGTGACATGGGGCTCATCGTGTCCCGAACAGCCCGGCCGACAACGAAGTTACCGGCCCACAGCAGGGGCGGAAGGATCAGCGCTGCCCATGCGAACAGGCTGGTGCGTGAAGAGGAACTTGGGCGCGACATACAAGGAACAGAAGCGTGGAGCGTTCATTGTCTGTGCGTGAAAAAATGGAAACAATATCGATTTCTCACATAGATCTTTACGCAATGCGCAAAACTCTCGATACGGGTGTGTTCCATGCCATGCGGGCGTTCGTTTGCGTGGTGGACGCCGGGAGCTTCTCTTCGGCGGCCGAACAGCTTGACCTCACAACGGCACAGGTGTCACGGCTGATCGGCGATCTGGAAAAGCGCCTCAGCGCCAAACTGCTTCACCGCACGACACGGCAGCGGTCGCTGACAGACGTCGGCGCTGCCTACTTGGAGCGTTGCCGGGACATGCTGGCCTTGTTGGCAGAAACGGAGGCATTGGCCACGGGAACGGGCGTTGCACCTGCGGGCCGCCTCCACATGCATTGCATGTTCGATCTTGGCCGTCGCTACGTGGCGCCGCGGCTGCCGCTCTTTCTTCGTCAATATCCCGAGATCCAGGTCGAGTACAGCACGTCCCAGCACAAGCCGAACCTCCTGGCGTCGGGAAGCGACGTGAGCTTGTATGTCGCAGAGGAACTCTCAGACTCAGGGCTGTTGTCGAGGCGCCTGGCCACGACGTTCTCGATACTGTGCGCTTCACCGGCGTACCTGTCCGAGCACGGTTCGCCACAAAAGCCGAGTGAGTTGAGCGCCCACTCCACGCTGCAGGTGGTCAATCCTTCCGTCAGCTCTGGCTGGAGATTGGTGGGGCCGGGGGGCAGCAAGATCGAGCTTGCTGCGCGCGCTCAATGCGTCGCCGATACGCCCGATGTCATCAGGAGCGTCGCGGAAGGCGGTGCAGGCGTTGCCCTTCTCCCCCTATTCAGCGTCATCGAATCGATTCAAGCAGGCCGCCTCACGCATGTCCTGCATGGGTGGCGATCGCCGGACATCGGCGTCTTCGCGCTGATGCCCTCACGACATTACATGGACGCCAAGACCCGGGCGTGGCTGGATTTCGTCCAGGAGCACATCGCGCCATCGATCGAGGCCGACCGGATGCAGTTTGAGTCCGCCGCCCTCTGAGCCAGCCTATTGATCTCACCTGAGAGCCGGCGGTGCACAGCGGCTGCGCCCGCCATCCTTACCAAAAGCGTAAATGTCTATATCGGAACGAGCGATTGTTTCGTCGTTCGCGACTTCAGAGAATGATCATCCGGTGTACGCGCCTCCAAGGCGAGGCGTGCATCCATCGCCATTTCGGCGAATGGTGTGCATGCGCCACCGTCAGCATCCAACGTGCGTGCCGGGCGCTGTGCGCCCTGATCAACTATGAAAGTCGTTCGATGAAATTCACGAGTCGCGCCGAGCGAATTGAGCCGTTCTATGTCATGGAAGTGGCCAAGGCCGCCGCCCTGTTGGAAAAGGAACCCGAAAACGCCTCACGGCCCATGATCCATCTGACGATCGGAGAGCCGGACTTCACTGCGCCACCGCTCGTGCAAGAGGCCGCTGTTCGTGCCGTTCGGGCCGGTGCCACCCAATACACAGCTGCGGTCGGATTGAGCGAACTGCGAGAGCGGATCAGCGGCTGGTATCGCCAGCGATTCGGGATCGATGTGCCTGCGCGTCGCATCGTCGTGACCGCAGGGGCTTCAGCTGCGCTGCAACTCGTGAGTATGGCGCTGATCGAAGCCGGCGATGAAGTGCTGATGCCAGATCCCTGCTATCCCTGCAATCGGCATTTCGTGATGGCGGCAGAAGGCCGCCCCATCCTGGTCCCGACCAACGCGAGCGAACGGTATCAATTGAGTGCGGACAAGGTCGCTGAGCACTGGACCAATAAGACGCGCGGGGTGTTGTTGGCTTCTCCGTCCAACCCCACCGGAACCTCCATCGTCAAAGAGGAGTTCGAGAAGATTCATTCTCTCGTGAAATCGAGAGGCGGCATCACGCTGCTCGACGAGATCTACCTAGGTCTGAGCCATGAGGACGCCTTCAGCGAAAGCGCGCTCTCGATTGATCAGGACGTCATTAGCATCAACAGCTTCTCGAAGTACTTCTGCATGACGGGGTGGCGGCTGGGTTGGGTGGTGGTGCCTGATCCCATGGTCCCCGTGATCGAGCGGCTTGCGCAGAACTTTTTTCTGTGCCCAAGCACGGTCGCGCAGCATGCTGCGATCGCCTGCTTCGAAGCCGAGTCGATCGCCGAATACGAGGCAAGGCGACATCAATTCAAGGCCCGGCGAGACTGGTTCATTCCTGCGCTCGAAAGCATCGGCCTGAAAGTGCCGGTCATGCCGGACGGTGCCTTCTATGCTTGGGTGGATTGCTCTGGCTGGTTCGAAAAGCTGGGGGTCTCGAATAGCTGGGATTTTTCTTTCGAAGTCATGAAGCGCGCGCGGGTGGCGATTTCTCCGGGCCGGGATTTCGGCAGTGCCGAGTCCGAAAAGTTCGTGCGATTCTCGACGGCCAACTCGATGGAGAACTTGCGGGAGTCCATTTCGAGACTCAGCGCACTGGTCGTATAAGTGGGCCCCTGCACTAACTTCCCCATCACTTGGGCAACTGGCCAACGTGGCGATGCCCGATTTTCCCGGTGCATGGAGTACGAGGTCAGTGAGCCTTTCGGGGCGTGGTGTCGCCAGAACTTCCGCTGCAACCCTAAGGACCCGCGCGCGGAAGTCCAGCGCCTTGTTGACCTATTCTTGAGCCAAAGTGTGATCAAGCGTTGAAGCTTGATCACCGGGTGCTCGATTCCAGTTTTTTTCAGCCATATATGACTTCCTTGAACAGACAGTAAAACGTCTGCTCTTGCCCAACAAAGCCCAGCCCGGTTCCGCCGCGCTGGGCTTTGTGCCGTCTGGCTTCTCCAGGCGTGTCCTTCCTTCTTCTGAGGGCGTCATCCGCTCCCGCATTTCATAGAAAACGACTTCACATCCAGCACTTTCGACGATGAACCCTTTCAGCCGCATGAGACCTTCGCATCCGCACCGCACGTCGCCTGTCCTTCCTGCCAGTCGCGGCGTATTGCAACGCGCGGCATCGCCAAGAAGGCTGGTGCGGCCATCGGCACGATCGCCGGTGCAGCCGGTGGCGTCTCCGGCGCGCTGTCTGGCGTTATCACCGGCGCTGAGTTCGGCATGGCGGTGGGCGCTGCAGCAAGTGCGGCTGCAACGCCATTCGGCATCCTTTCCGGCCCATGGAGCAGGGGCAAAGCGCGTGGAGGCGATCTTCCTTAAGGAGGCGCTTTGGTAAAGCAAGTCGATGAGGCACGAGCCTCAAGCGCGCAGTCTCAAGGTGCGGAGATCTTGTTTGACGAAGACTTCCTCAGCCAGGTGGACCGTGCAATGCTTGCACGCAAGCAAGCTGATCCCTCTCGCTTGGAAGAAGTGCGGCGTGCTATGGAGACCGAGATTCAGTCCGCCAACTTGACGAACGCATATGGGATTGATCGGCGAAGCGGTCGTGGCCGCAAGGAAATCGGTTGAAAGAAAGTCTGAACACTTCTTCATGAATTCGTTTCGTGAAGAAGTGTCCAGGCGGTCAGTCGCGATTTCTTTTTTGGGCTGATCTCGTGTCGTCTTAGAGCGGGAGGGGCTCATGGCTCAGAAGGCGCTCGAAGCAACCATCTTGATCAAACTGTCGCCCACGACAACAAGACGGCACAATGCGCCGATGCCCAATATTGCCTCGATCCTCAAAGCCGAAATTTCCCGCGTGGCTCGTAGAGAAGTGCGCGCCGAGATTGAAACGCTGAAGAAAGCATCGGTTTCCCATCGTTCGGCTATTGCTGAGCTACGCCGTCAAGTGAGTGCGCAAGAAAAGGAACTGCGTCGCGTCGCGAAGGGCGCGGTACGTCCTTCTTCGGCTCCGGATTCGGGTGGTGATGCAGGCGAGGTCACGAAGCGCCGCTTCAGTGCTTCCAGGTTGGCGGCACATCGCGCAAAGTTGGGGCTATCCCAGTCAAGCAGGCGTTGGTTATGGCGACGGGAGCAGCCGTCGGTGCTGCAGCGGGTGGGACGGCCGGTGCCGCGGGTGGCTTCAATGAAGCCTCGAACAACTACCTGACCGCAACCGATCTGCGCAATCGACAGCAAAAAATCGACGACTGCCGGGCAAGGAAAAATCCGGCCTGTGAAGTCGACGTATTGCGTGCTTACGACCTCAGGAGTGCCGTCAACACCGGCGAATTGAAGGGCTCATCGCTTATCGAAAAGATGGGCCTTGAGAATGTTCGTGCCGGCTTGGAGCAACTCCTGTCTGACCCTACGGCCAACGAGGAGACCAAAGCGCAGGCTCGCAAGAGCATCAAAGAAATCAATACAGCGATCAACGTGATCGATAAGGCTCCCGTGATCAAGGACGCCTTGCAGCTAGGGTTGATGGCAGCAGATATTTACACGTTGGGTGAACTTTCTGCAGCTAGATTGCTAACGGCCTCAATCGTAAAAGAGACAGTTCTTGCGCGCACCGGGCAATCGCTATCCGACGATGCTGCCGAGCGCATTGCGGGGAATTTTTATGCTGATGCCGGAGCCGGTGCGGCCGCGAAAAACCCATTGCTTGTTGACTCCATTCCGAGAAACGGAAATAGAACGGTATTGGATCAAGGAATGGTGCCAACTTGTGGTCATAATTCTTGTGGCATGGTACTGGACACGCTTGGGAAGTCTGTCGATGTCGCAAAACTGATTGAAAGCATACCTCCAACACCACAGGGAATTCTTTCTAAGCAAGTGGAATCCTTGATGAAAGCGGAAGGGGTCGATGCCGTTGCCTTAAGTAGTCGGAATGTCGATGATCTCGCGCGTTATACAGCTGACGGAGTTCCTGTAGTTGTACGTATTTTTGATAAAGTAGGGGGAACGGACTTTTCACATTTTGTTGTAGTAGACGGAGTCACAACACGAAATGGAGTCCGGGTAGTGGCTATCCGTGATCCTCAAGGGACGCAATATTTTAGTCCTGCAAGTACATTTCAAACCAATTTTACAGGCGAGGTGATTTTGCCTAAGCCCAAAAAACCATGACGCTCGCGCTCGAAATCTCTCTTCTGAGTAATCTTACGGTGAAAAGCATGCTTGAACAAAAAAATATACCGTGCTTTTGTAAAGTCGGAGGGAATCATTTTGAGTTGGCATTTCAGCATCCACTTCCAGCGGCGGTAGGCAAGGTGACAGGATGGAGTACTGAAATGGTAGATGCACGAGCTCCTGCAGGTGGCGGCGGTCCTTATACCCATTATTGTTTTGCAACCGTCACGCTGGAGAAAACAGCTCCTGACTTTTATCGTATTTTAGATTTGTCTTTTTTTAACGAAATTTCAGGATGGTGCCCAATAGTCGTTGAAGGCACGCTGGCCGCCCCTAAGCCAATTCATTCGCAAGCAGAAATTGATGAGATTGATGCAATGTTTAAAGACAAGAAGCTCACCAAGAAGCAAAAGAGAACGCTGGGGGCGAAGGACAATGAGCCCGGAAAATCTGATCCCCATCGATGATGTGTCGCTCAGCCCCCCTCTCGCGCAACGACACCAAGGACCTGAGCGCCAAAACGTGGCGGTACTGGACGACCCAGGGAGACGAGCGGTTGGACATGCTCTTTGGTGCCGATTGCGCCGTGACCGGCTTCTCAGGCAACCCCTCCGCCCGCACCGTCGAACTCAAGCGCTGATCTCGCGAGGCAGCGTTTGCACCAAGGCTTGGCCACAGGCTACAAGAATGTGAAATATTCAGGGATTTACCTCACCGTTGTCGCCGTCGCCATGCTTTCGGCATGCGCCTACAGCGAGATCAACCCCGACGCGGCGCTGGCCGACATCCGTGCCAACAACGGCTACAACGAGTTGCCCGAAGTCGAACCCGGCAGCGCCAAGCTCATCCTGCGGGCGGCCGGGTCAGGCTATCCGGCCAACTTCTCGGTAAGCAGTTCGCCGCAAGCCTGCCGGGACTTCACGTCTCTGGGCAGCGTGGCCTACGCCGGCCGCGGCATCGTGTATCCATGGATTGCCAGCGCAGTGCAGCGTGGCCGTCGGACGGAGCCTTACCTTGTTCATGAAGCCAAGCCGGGCGAGCCGATCCAGGTGCGCGGCTATGGCTCTTGGGCTGATGGAACGGGCTCCGGCTATCGCACCGGCCATTGCGGCCCCGTCACTGCGCAGTTCACGCCGCAGGACGCACACGCCTACACCGTCGAGTTCGTGTGGGGCAGCAATCCGGCCTGCAGCTTGAACGTCATGGATGCCACCAACCGCGATGCCCCGGTATCCGTTCCGGTGCAAATCGTCGCGGATTGCCCTGCACCCGTTCGTTGAAGGCGGTTCTGGCCCATACAGGCTTCGGCCTAGGACAAGAGAGAGAAGAGGGAGTCTGACTTGAAACGCAATCTGTTGGCGGCTGCCATGGCCGCCTGCCCACTGCTGGCGATGAGCCAGCAATCGCCGACCACGCCACAACCCTTCGTCGAGCAACAACGACAGCAAGAGCGCGAACGCGCCCTGCGCGAGCAGAACGAGCGTACTGTCGACCAGCGCCCGCGAGTGGCTCCGCCGCCGCCCACGCAGCGCATCCCCGAATCCGAGTCGCCGTGCTTCCGCATCGATCGCGTGCTGTTGGTCGGTGAGCAGTCCGAGTCCTTCCAATGGGCCGTTGCCGATCTGTCAGGCCCCCAGGGCAATGATTCACCCGTCGGCCGCTGTCTCGGCACGGCTGGCGTCAACGTGGTCCTTGCACGTGCGCAACAAGCTGTCATTGCGCGCGGCTACGTCACCACCCGTGTGCTCGCTGCGCCACAGGATCTCTCTGCAGGCACGCTGACCCTCTCGCTGGTGCCCGGCCGCATCGCTGCCATTCGGACAACGCCCGATTCCTCAGCCACGCTGCTCGGCAACTCAGCCTTGCTGGCCACAGCCATTTCCGCACGCCCCGGCGACCTCCTGAACCTGCGCGACATCGAGCAGGGCCTGGAAAACCTCAAGCGCGCCCCGACAGCCGAAGCCGACATCCAGATCGAACCTTCGACCGCCCCCAACGCCAAGCCCGGTGACAGCGACCTCGTCGTCAAGTACGTCCAATCAAGGAAGTGGCGTATTGCACTGAGCCTCGACGACAGCGGCACCGAAGCCACAGGCCGCTACCAGGCCGGCGCTAGCCGTGTGCATCTATTTGTGGACAACTCGAACGTGCTGATTGAGGGGCGCAGGTTGGAATTGCGATAGCGGTCGCGGGAGAGCCCCACAAGCCTGCAGGCGCGCAGTTCGCTTAGATCGCTTTCCCCGATCATGATGGCGACGGCCGTGCGCTTGGCTTGCGGGGGTATCGATTTACCCCGAAGGCCGTGTTAAGTGCGTGGATGTCTAGGTGCGCTTCGGCCAGCAGCTTCTTGAGTTTGTTGTTCTTTGCCTCGAGCTCACGCAGTCGCCTAGCATCGGGCATCCCGCCGTATTTGGCGCGCCATTTGTAGAAGGTCGCACGCTGAAGCCGCCCTTGCGGCACAGATCTTTGATCGGCAAGCCGGACTCGGCTTGCTTGATGAAACCGATGATCTGCTCCTCGGTATATCTTCTCTTTCTCATGTCCGTCATTCTCCAAGTTGACGGACTTCACTGCCATTACGCAGGGACGGCCGGGCGGGGGCAGGTCAGAACGGCTCTTATTGTTCCGGAAGGGGAGGTTTGGATGCTTTCTTCATTTTCATATAAACGGAATTTCTGCGGAGTTCGCTTCGAATCGTTTCCCTGTTTACACTCTTTAATCCCCATCTCATCCCGATCTCTAGGTCATCTTTTTTCTTGGGCTTTATTTTTTCTACATCGATGGGAGGATTTTTTTCGATGGAGTCTAAAAGACGATACCAAATGAGGTCGAGCATGGCTTGTTCGGTGTCAAATAGTTTTTCCTCTTTTAGTGTTGCTGAAATTATTTCTGCACGCCGCTTGTCTAACGTGTGTGTTGACCTGCTGGGAGTAAGAGTTTCTGTGGATTCTTCATTCAAGGTCACCGATGATCTGACCTGAGGCGTGGCATAAGTGTAGTGCGCACTGTCGACGCTAATGTTGGGGTTCTTAAAGTTAGAAGGAAAGATCCTACGAGGGCTCCACCTTTTCAATTTGAGCGGCGACTGAAAAATTACTGGCCGCCCTGAAATTTCTATAATTGCTGGCCGCGCCCCGATTGGATTTTCGGGCCAATTTTCATCGATATTGTTTTTTATCCATGAAATGAATTCGCGTGGACTAATTTTTTCAGAAACGAGGTTTTGAGATTGCCATGACAATGTGATGTCGTTGGCATAACGTACATCCTCATTCATTGCGCCCAAGCTGTGCCAAAGATCGCTTGAAATGCTTTCCCAGTTTTTTGGGGGCTCGATTCTGCAGTAAATTAGCGCCGCTTCTCTTGGCTTCAATTCGACCATCCCTCGAAATTTCTTCAGTGCTTCTTCGGCTTCAAGGTGTTTGATCGGGATCATTTTTTTCAACGATTGCGCAGGAGTGGAGATTCTCCTTCCTTCTGGTTTGGCGCATCTGGCGGGGCCGCAAAACTGCTATGTGCGATTGTCGGTAACCAATCACTCAGGCGACTTTCAGTGTTGCGAGGCTTCTCCGCGGGGGGCGGACCACTGTTGGGTTTGAAGTCGATGCATGCCTGTTCCAGCATCCACGTCTCGATGCGGTCGTGATGAATGCGCAGCAGGTCCAGGGGGCGCACGGTGTAGTGCTTTTCGGCGGTTGCGCTGGGCTTGTGGCCCATGATTTGCGCCACCACACCAGCCGGAATTTCGAGCCATTCGGTCAGTGATTTGAATGAACGGCGTAGGCCGTGAGGTGTTAGGCCTTCGATCTTTGCTGTTTCGCAGGCTGCTTGCATGCCGGCGCGGGGATCGGAAATTCGCCCCTCCTTTGCCAAGGCGCTGGCAAATACGAACGGGTTTTTGGGCAAGTGAGGCAGGTTGCCGAGGAGTTCGGCAACGTAGGGTGTCAGCGGAATCTTGCGCTCACCCTCGATCTTGTCGCGAATCACGAGTGACTTCCATCGGGAATCTATGTCCTTCCATTTCAGGTCGAGTACTTCAGTGCGCCGCGCGCCAGTCAGGAGCAGCACTTGTAGGTAGGCCGACATGACAGGGCTTGGGAGTGCCCGCACTGCCTCAAACCACGCTGCTAACTGCTCTTTGAGCAATACATCGCTTTTCGCCGTCGCTTTGCCCAAGGCCTCGCGCGTGCGCCGCGTCTTGGCCGGATTGACCAGCTGCATCTGCGCTTTGTAATCTGGATGCTCTGCGCACCAATTCAAGAAAGCCTTGAGGCACCTCAGCGCAAGCCGGGCCGACGATTGTCGGGTTTTCGCCTCCGTGCACGCTCACGCGCTGCTGAGATGGTCCAGTCCGCCACTGCCCCGATGGTGATGCGGGGCGATTTCCCTTGAAACTCCCTTTGGAAGACGTAGCTTGGGGCGCCACGCGGTGTGGCGCGCACGCCGAGACCGATGACGCCTGTATCCCAAATGAAGGCCTGCGCCTTGTCCAGCGGACAAGTGAAAGCTGTCAGCCGGCCTGTCGTGAAGTTGATTCGCGCCACGGTTTCCTTGTCCCTTACATCCTTCGCCGATGTACTGGAGGATGTAAGAAAAATAAATAAATCCCGATGGATTCTAATCAACACCCCGAGGCAAGAGAAGATGGATTTCAGAGGGGAATAGTGTTGATCTCCATAGGAAAATGCTTCGCCAATCAACCTAGATCAACGCTCGAATCTTCCGACTCATAATCCGTTGGTCGATGGTTCAAGCCCATCACGGCCTACCACCCAATGCGCCGCAGCGGAGTCATTTCCCGCCGGCAAGGTACTTGCCCACCTCAAGTCACGCCGCCAGCCGGCCGCCACGTCGAGCATGGCGGCGGCGTGGGTCATCGCGGCTCAGATGTATGTCGATGCCAGGCCGCCGTCGACCGGGATGCTGGCGCCGCTGATCCAGCGCGCCTGGTCGCTGCACAGCCACGCGATCACCGGCGCGATCTCGTCGGCGAAGCCGGGGCGCAGCATGCGGTGCGCATCGGCCTGCACCCGCTCCTGGCCGAGCATGCTCACGAAGTCGCCCAGGATCGGCGTGAAAACCGGCCCCGGCGCGACGCAGTTCATGCGCACGCCGTGTTCCAGAAACCATTTCTGCGACTGCGTGGCGCTCCAGACGATCAGCGCTTCCTTGAAGTACTGGTAGCAGGTCTCCTGCGGCACGGGATGGTCGCGCAGCCAATGGGCGCCGGCCTCGAAGCCCTGCGCGGCGGCCAGCGCCTTGTGCGGCGCCAGCCGCTGCGGCCATTCGGCGCCGAGGATGGAGGCCACGTTGACGATGGAACCGCCGCGCGGGATGCGCGGCAGCGCCTGCTCGGTCAGATGGCGCAGGCCCAGGTAGTTGACGTCGGCGACCAGCTTCACGGGCGCCGTGCCGGGCACGCCGGCGATGTTGCACAGCGCGTCGAAGCGTTCGGGCAATTGCGCCACGGCCGCATCGATGGCGGCGACAGAACTCAGGTCGGCCTTGACGAAGCCGTCGAGCGTGAGGCTGGGGTCGTTGCGGTCCATGCCGATGACGCGGGCGCCGGCAAAGCGCGCGATGCGCACCACCTCGGCGCCGATGCCCGACGACACGCCGGTGACGACGATGGTTTTTCCTTCAAGCTGCATGAAATGTCTCCTTTGTGGATTCGGTCGCTGGCATTCAGAACGGATAGGCGTGCGCCGCCTGCTTGATGGTCAGCCACTGCCACTGGGTGTATTCCTCCCAGTCGGCCGGGCCGCCGACGCTGCTGCCGTTGCCGGCGATGCCGGGGCCGCCGAAGGGGTTGACGCACTCGTCGTTGACGGTCTGGTCGTTGATGTGGACCATGCCGGAGTTCAACTGCGCAGCCATTGCCATGGCACGTCCGATCGAGGGCGAGATCACCGCCGAGGCCAGGCTGCCCTGGTGGTTGTTGGCCAGGGCCACGGCCTCGTCGTCGGTCTTGAAGGTGATGATGTTGGCGACGGGGCCGAACACTTCCTCGTCGTACACGCGCATGCCGGCCTTCACGCCCGCCAGCACCGTGGGTTTGTAGAACAGGCCGTCGCTGCTGCCGCCGGCCAGCAACTGGGCGCCGGCCGCGATGCTGTCCTGCACGATGGCGTGCACCCGGTCGCGCTGCTTGGCGTCGATCAGCGGCCCCAGGGCCACTTGGCCGCTGGCGCCGTCGCCCACCGGCAGGTGCTGGGCCTTCTCGACCAGCCGCTGCGTGAAGGCGGTGGCGATGCTCTCGTGCACGATGATGCGATTGGTCGCCATGCAGATCTGCCCCTGGTGCAGGTAGGCGCCCCAGGCGGCGTTGCTGGCCGCGATGTCGAGGTTGGCGTCTTCCAGCACGATCAGCGAGTTGGCGCCACCCAGCTCCAGCGTCACCTTCTTCAGGTGGCGCCCCGCCAGTTCACCGATGCGCCGGCCCACCGCGGGCGAGCCGGTAAAGGCGATCATCGGCACGCGCGCATCGGTCACCAGCGCTTCACCGGCGGCGGCGTCGCCGGGCAGCACCTGCAGCAGGCCTGGGGGCAGGCCCGCCTCTTCGAACACGCGGGCGATCATGAAGCCGCCGCTCACCGGTGTGCGCGAGTCGGGCTTGATCACCACGCCGTTGCCCGCCGCAAGAGCCGGCGCCACGGTTCGAAGGGTGAGGATGAGCGGAAAGTTGAAGGGCGAGATCACGCCCACCACGCCCCGCGGCACGCGCCGCGCCAGGCTGGTGGTGCCGCTCGCGCTCGGCAGGATCTGGCCCTGCGCCTGCAGGGGCAGGGCCGCCGCCAGATGGCACAGGGTGATGGCCTCGCGCACCTCGTGCTGTCCCTTGGGCAGGATGGCGCCGGTCTCCCGAGCGACGTAGAGCGCCATCTCGTCGAAGTGCTGCTGGAACAGGGCCGCGGCCCGCAGGAACACCGCGGCCTTCTCGCGCGGCGCAACCTGCGCCCAGCTTTTCTGCGCTTGCGCCGCGGCGGCTGTGGCCAGCCCCACGTCCTGCGCATCGGCGATGCCGACGGCCGCCATCACCTGGCCCGTGGCCGGTTCGACGACGTCGCGCGCACCGCCTGCGGACGCGACCCACGCGCCGTTGAACACCTTGCCGGCCCAGGCTGCCGGGTCCAGGAACGCCGGTTTCTGCGAAACATCCATGACTCACCCCTTGCGAAAAAATTGATCGGCTGGCCGCGGGCGGAAATACCCGCGGCACCCGCCTTCTTTTCGCAACGGGCGTACCAGCGGCGCCGCGGCGGGGTGGCCCAACGCCGCCGCGCGATGGTGTTTTCATTGGGAGATTAGGGGAATTCCCGAGGCTGTACCGGTTATTCGAAATAACTGGTTTACCCTGATCTGCAGTTTCACCAAATGATCAAAAATCGGCCGCTCGTTTCACCAAACGATGAGCTGAAAATTGACCAAAACCGCCAACTCGCCGTTCCCGGAGCGGATCTCACTGGCCGACGTGGCACGCGCCACCGGCGCCGCGCTGGGCCGTTTCGACGGCGCCGAAGCGACGCGTGCAATGAGCCGCTTCGAGGCCTCGCACGTGGGCAGCGAAGAGCATCCGACGATTGCCGACATCAGCGAGTGCCTGTTCTTTTCGCCCGGTGATGGCCGCATCTGGCTGCAGGATCAGCGCATGGTGCTTCTGCACACCGAGGCGCTGGGGTCTCTGCGGCGCGAGCTCATCGACAGCCTGGGCCAGGAGAGCGCCCGTGGTCTCTTCACACGCGCGGGCTACGTCAGCGGCGCGCGCGATGCGCAGCTGGTGCGCAAGCATTGGCCCGACGCCGAACCGGCCGCCGCCGCCATGGCCGGCACCCGCCTGCATGCCCTGGAAGGCCTGGTGAAGGTCGAGCTGGTGCACGTGCGCTATGACCCCGAGACCTCGGACTACGAGGGTGAATTCATCTGGCACCACTCGATCGAAGACGACGAGCACATCGCGGCCTACGGCATCGGCGGCTCGCCGGCCTGCTGGATGCAGGTGGGTTATGCCACCGGCTACGTCAGCACGCTGTTCGGGCGGCTGGTGGTGTTCCGCGAAGTCGCCTGCCGCTCGATGGGCGAGAGCCAATGCCGCGTGATCGGCAAATCGGCCGAGCGATGGGACGATGTGGAAGAAGACATGCGCTACCTGCGCGCGCGTGACTTCGTCGGCGCGTCCCAGTACAGCGGCGTGGGCGGCGCGGAGCCGCGGGCCGCCGCGTTGCCCACGCCGCCGCGCAAGAACGACGCGATGGTGGGCGCATCGTCGGCTTTCAACGCGGCCTGCCACCTGCTGCATCGCGTCGCGCCAACCACGGCCACCGTGCTTTTCACCGGCGAGTCCGGCGTCGGCAAGGAAAAGTTCGCCAGCATGCTGCACAGCATCGGTCCGCGGCGCGACAAGCCCTTCGTCGCGGTGAACTGCGCGGCCATTCCGGAGACGCTGATCGAGTCCGAGCTGTTCGGCGTGGAGCGCGGCGCCTACACCGGCGCCGGTGCGGCGCGGCCGGGACGCTTCGAGCGCGCCCACGGCGGCACGCTGTTCCTGGACGAGATCGGCACGCTGAGCTACGCGGCCCAGGGCAAGCTGCTGCGCACGCTGCAGGAAGGCGAAGTCGAGCGCGTGGGTGGTACGCGCAGCATCCAGGTCGACACGCGCGTCGTCGCGGCCACCAACGTCGATCTGCGCCAGGCCGTGCGCGAGGGCAAGTTTCGCGACGACCTGTTCTTCCGGCTCAACGTCTTTCCCATTCACTTGCCGCCGCTGCGCGAGCGGCGCGACGACGTGCCGCTTCTGATGAGCCATTTCCTTCAGCACTACGGCCGCAAGCACGGCCGCAAGGTCACCGGCTTCACGCAATCCGCCGTCAAGGCGCTTCTGAACTACGACTACCCCGGGAACATCCGCGAACTGCAGAACCTGATCGAGCGCGCCGTGATCGTCGCTCCCGAGGGCGCCCTGCTCGATGTTCACCACCTCTTCACGAGCGGCGAGATGCTGGACAAGAACGTGCTGTCGGTACGACCGGATGGGCACTTGGCGGGCGGAGACGGCGTCCTGTTGCCGCAGTCCGTGCCCACAGGCCAAGCCATGGCGGACCGCGTCGGCTCCGGCTCATTGGGACAAGTGGAGGAGACGCTGATACGCCGTGCGCTGGAACAATGCGGGGGAAACCTCTCCGCGGCGGCGCGCGTGCTGGGTGTCACGCGTCCCCAACTGGCCTACCGTGCGCGCAAACATGGATGCCGATGATTGCGTATGCAGAGCCCGATCAGTCCGATGGACGCGCGCGTGTTTTCACGTATGCCCTCGCGACAACCTCAACTACCGGAGACAAGCTTGAAATTCTCGATCTGTACCCTCGCGGCAGCCTTGGCGCTTTCTTTCACCGCACTGCAAGTTCATGCTCAGACCAGGCCAGCGCGTGACGAGTTCTTCTGGCTCGGGGAGATCAACAAAGCCTCCGCAGTCATCAACATCGACGAAGGTTTGCTGGATCGGTCCATGGGGCCGCTGGTCTACTCCGGCATCACCAAGGTGTTGGTCGATGGGGGCAAGCCGGGGGGCAAGCGCCCAACGAACGTCATCACTTTCGAGCCATTGCTGATTGACGCCGTAGGCCCTCAGATCACTCTGCTGCATGCCGGCCGCTCGAGCCAGGACATGCTGGCGACGCTGCGCTCGGCCATCTTGCGCGACGACATGCTGGCTTTGGCCGAGCAGCTGAACAAGACGACCGGCACCCTGGTGAAGTTGGCGGACAAACACAAGGACACCATCGTTCCCAACTACACCAACGGCGTGGCCGCCCAGCCCAATAGTTATGGCCACTATCTACTGGGAATTGCGGCGGGCCTGGACCGCGACGCACAACGGATCCGCGAGGCCTATGTTCGGATCGACCGCTCGTCCATGGGCACCACGGTGCTCAACGGCACCAGTTGGCCGCTGAACCGCAAACGCATGGCGGATTACCTGGGTTTTGCAGCCACGGTCGACAACGCCTATGACGCATCTCAGGTCTCATCCGTAGACGAGCCCGTCGAAGCAGGTGCCATCGTCAGCGCCATCGCCCTGCATGCCGGCATGTTTGTCGAGGACGTCATGGCGCAATATTCCCAGGCTCGTCCCTGGATCTTGCTGCGCGAGGGAGGCGAAAACACCTATGTGTCCAGCGCCATGCCACAAAAGCGCAATCCGGGCCTGCTCAACAGCACTCGCCGCGACGCATCGACTACTTTGACACTTGGCATCGGGGCAGCGCTTCTGGCACACAATATTCCGGCAGGCATGAGCGATGCGAAGGACGCCAAGCCTACCAGCGCGATGATCCGCAGTGCCATCGGCGTGCTTGGCAACTGGGACAAGATCCTCGGGGCGCTGGTTGTCGATCCGGAGCGGGCACTGGAGGAGCTCAACAGCGATTGGACCGCCTCCCAGGAACTCGCCGACGTTCTGATGCGCAGGTACAAACTGCCTTTCCGTGTCGGGCACCACTTCGCTTCAGAAGTGGTGGAGTACGCCAAAGCCAAGAACATCAAGCCACTCGACTTCCCCTATGTGGAAGCACAACGCATCTATGCCGAAACGGTGAAAGGCGAGTTTGCAACTGCGCTGCCGATGTCCGAGGCGGAGTTTCGATCGTCGCTCGACCCTGCCGCTATCGTCAAGAACCGCCAGACCGCTGGAGGTCCGCAGCTGAAAGAGATGGACCGGATGTTGAGGGAGTCGACGAAGCGCGTTGCCGAGCAGGAGGCTTGGATCAACGCGCGCAGGGCGGATGTCTCGATCGCATTGGGACGGCTCGATTCGGCTTTTGAAAAACTGGGGGCGGGCCGCTAGTTCCGCTCACGCGTGTTCGCACCGGCCGGAACGCAGAAGCCTGCGGTCGACCGGCTCAACCCGTCATCGAACAAGGCACTGGCTGCGGCAAAGGTTCGCGCGCATGGCCGGCCTGGTCTTCGATCCCAAGGCCTCGACGCCGGCCGAACTCACGCAGCGCATGGCGGCGCAGACGGAGCTCCGGGCGCCGATCCTCCGCCTCGGGATGGATCAAGCAGTAGAGCTGCCGTCCCGCGCGCCCTTGCATCGCCTACTGCGCAGCAGGCTTCAAATAGATTTCGACACGGCGATTCTGCGTGCGGCCTTCTTCGGAGGCATTGCTTGCCACCGGCTGTGTCTGGCCTCGTCCTTCGGCGGTCAGGCGGGTGTTCGCCACACCGCGATCGGCCAGGTAGGTCGCCACGCTTTGCGCGCGGCGCTGCGACAGAGCCATGTTGTGGTCCGGATTGCCGGTGCTGTCGGTATGGCCGACTACGCGCGCGTTGATCCTGGGCTCCTGCGAAATGGTCTGGGCCACACCGTCGAGCACGCTGCGGAACGAAGGCTTGATGGTCGCGCTGTCGGTGTCGAACGTGACATTGCTGGGAATGTTGACCATCAGCGAGCCGTCCGGCTGATCGGTGATCTGCGTGCCGGTGCCGGCCGTCTGGCCACTGAGCTTGTTGCGGATGTTGGTCCAGTTGTAGCCCACGCCGGCGCCGACCGCCGCGCCAACCGCTGCGCCGATCGCCGTGCTCTTCTTGTCGTGCCCGATGAGATTGCCGACACCGGCGCCGACGACGGCGCCTGTACCGGTGCCAACGGCCGTGTGAGTCCCTTGTTCGGTTGCACAGCCTGCGGCGAGTCCAGCTGCGAGTGCGAGTGAGATCAGCCCGAGTTTCATAATGGTCCCTTTCAGTTGTTTCCGTTGGATCGACTGCCTTGGCTGATGCTTTGCCAAGCGCAAGCGCGATCTGGAGAAGACAACTCGCGCACGGAGACAAAGGCCGACAGGCGGAACCGCTTCTTTGACTGTTGGCCCAGACCAGGCTTGGCAATCGTGAAATAGGTCGCGCCTGGAACGGCTCGTTACAGGCTTTCCTGCGTTCAGAAGGGCGGTGCTGAACTACGGGGCTCAAGGAGGCTCCGGCGCACGATCCACGGAGCGACTGCCTCGAGCCCATCAGGGCCCGCTGCCACCTGTTCGCGCCTGTTTCGGGAAATGCCTCGAAACACGCTATAATGGAAGGCTTAGCGGCTGTAGCTCAGTTGGATAGAGTACTTGGCTACGAACCAAGGGGTCGTGGGTTCAATTCCTGCCAGCCGCACCATCACTGAAAATGCCCGGAAGATTCTTCTTCCGGGCATTTTTCTTTTGTGCCTTCGCGATGGATCGACCGGTGAAGTCCGAAAGATCGATAAAAGCGGGCTATAATTGCAAGCTGTGCGGCTGTAGCTCAGTTGGATAGAGTACTTGGCTACGAACCAAGGGGTCGTGGGTTCAATTCCTGCCAGCCGCACCACTACAAGAAAAGCCCGCAACGAAAGTTGCGGGCTTTTTTCATTTGGAGGATTTTGCGATGAGCAAGGCATTCACCAAGGAAACCGACTCCGACGGAGATGACGACAGTGCCGATGGCGCGTCACCTCCGCTGCCTGCAGGCAGCAAGAACTACATCACGCCCGAAGGCTATGCGCGCCTGCGCGACGAACTGCTGCAGCTGATGGACGAGGAGCGGCCCAAGATCGTCGAAACCGTGCATTGGGCGGCCAAGAACGGTGATCGCTCCGAGAACGGCGACTACCTCTACGGCAAGAAGCGCCTGCGCGAGATCGACCGCCGCATCCGCTTTCTCACCAAGCGCCTCGAAATCGCGGAGGTCACCGATCCCTCGGTGCACCACGGCCGCGACCAGGTTTTCTTCGGCGCGACAGTTCGCTATGTCGATGAGACGGGTGACGAGCGCAGCGTCACCATTCTCGGCATCGACGAAGCGGAAAGCGCGAAATCGCAGGTCAGCTGGATCTCGCCGATTGCGCGGGCACTGCTCAAGTCGCGCGAGGGCGACGTGGTGAAGCTCGTGACGCCCGGCGGGGCGCACGAAGTCGAGATTCTGTCCGTGAGCTATCCGGCGCCACGCCCAGCGGCGGCGTAGCCGTCCTCAGGAGGCCGGAACCGTCCTGGAGGCGGTCAGCACCGACGCGGTACGCCGGGCCGCGCGCAGCACCGCATCCAGGTGCGTGCGGTCGCGCACGGCGATCACGAAGCGCAGGTCGGTCGAGTCCTGCGGGGTCTCGTCGGCCATTTCCACGTGCGTGATGTCGGCTTCCGCATCGGCCAGTGTGGCGGCGACGCGCGCCAGCACGCCCTTGTCGTTGCGCACGGTGATGACCACCCCGGTCTCGAAGGCACGCGTGGGTTCGTCCGCCCACTCGACCGCGAAGAAGCGTTCGCTGTCCTTGTGGCGCAGCCGCTGGCCGACGCCGCAGTCTTCCGTGTGCACCACCAGCCCTTCTCCATGGCCGAGATAGCCGACGATCTGGTCGCCAGGAATGGGCCGGCAGCACAGCGCAAACCGCACCGACGAGTTCTCGCTGCCATCCAGCGTGACCGCACCCTGCGACACGGTTTCGTGCGAGATGAAGCGCTCGCGGCTCAACAGCAGCGCATCGGGCCGTTCGCCCAGTTCGGAAAGCATCGCCACCAGCCGCTTCGCGACGATGCTGGCGATGCGCTTGCCCAGGCCGATGTCGGTCAGCAGCTCGGAGCGGGTGCGGTTGCCGGTGAAGCGCAGCAGCTTTTCCCACAGCGCCTGATGCTCTTCGTCTTCCTCGGGCAGCTTGCTCAGGCCTTCGGCGCGCAAGGCCTGCGCGAGCAGCTTTTCGCCCAGGCCTTCGGACTCGGCGTGCGCCAGCGTCTTCAGGTAGTGGCGGATCTTGGAGCGCGCCCGGCCGGTCCGCACGAACCCGAGCCAGGCCGGATTGGGCGTCGACACGGGCGCCGTGATCACCTCGACCACGTCGCCGTTCTTCAGCTCGGTGCGCAGCGGCACCTGGTCGCCGTTGATGCGCGCGGCCGAGGTGTGATCGCCGATGTTGCTGTGGATGGCATAGGCAAAGTCGACCACCGTGGCGCCGCGGGGCAGCGCCATGATCTGGCTCTTCGGCGTGAACACGTACACCGCGTCGGGGAACAGGTCGACCTTGACGTGGTCCCAGAACTCGGCCGCATCGCGCGTCTCGTCCTGGATGTCGAGCAGCGACTGCAGCCACTTGGTGCCCAGCCGGTCATTGCTGGCCGCGTTCGGCTCGGCGGCCTTGTACAGCCAGTGCGCGGCCACGCCCGATTCGGCCACCACGTGCATCGCCTCGGTGCGCAGCTGGAATTCCACGCTGACGCCGGCCGGGCCTACCAGCGTGGTGTGCAGCGACTGGTAGCCGTTGAGCTTGGCGATCGCAATGTGGTCCTTGAACTTGCCCGGCAGCGGCTTGTACATCTGGTGCAGGATGCCCAGGCCGGTATAGCAGGCGATCACGTTCGGCACGATCAGGCGGAAGCCGTAGATGTCGGTCACCTGGGCGAAGCTCAGGTGTTTTTCTTCCATCTTGCGATAGATCGAATAGAGCGTTTTCTCGCGTCCTGCGATCCGCAGTGTCATGCCGGCGGCCGAGAACGCGGCCTCGACCTCTTTTTGCACCTTTTGGATCAGGTCGCGCCGACGGCCGCGCGCCTTGGCGACGGCCTTCGACAGCGTGGCGTAACGCCACGGTTTCAAATGCCGGAACGACAGCTCCTGCAGCTCGCGATAGGTCTGGTTCAGCCCGAGCCGGTGCGCGATGGGCGCGTAGATCTCGAGCGTCTCGCGCGAGATGCGGCCCCATTTTTCACGCGGCGCATCGGCCAGTGTGCGCATGTTGTGCGTACGGTCTGCCAGCTTGACGAGGATGACGCGCACGTCGCGCGCCATCGCCAGCAGCATCTTGCGGAACGACTCGGCCTGGTTTTCCTCGCGGGTGTTGAACTGCAGCTTGTCGAGCTTGGTCAGTCCGTCGACCAGTTCGGCTACCGGGGCGCCGAAGCGCTCGATGAGTTCGGGCTTGGTGACACCGCAGTCTTCGATGGCGTCGTGGAGCAGGGCGGCCATCAGCGCCTGCGCATCGAGCTTCCACTCGGCGCATTGCGCCGCCACGGCGATCGGGTGCGTGATGTAGGGCTCGCCGCTGTTGCGCAGCTGGCCCAGGTGGGCTTCGTCGGCGAAGCGGTAGGCGCGCCGGACCAGTTCGGTGTCTTCGGGGCTCAGGTAGTCGAGGCGCGCGGTCAATGCCGCGAAGCTCGCGGCGGCCGCGTTCAGCGCCGCCGGGCTCGGCTTCGGCGTGCCTTTGGGGGCATGGGACTGATGTTTGGCTACCGCGCTCATGGCTACCACTTTAGCGTGACCGCTCTGTGGACGCGTCCGGACATAAAAAAAGCACCGCTTCGCGGTGCCTTTTCGTTGCAGGGCTGCGTCAGATCAGCCCGGCACCTTCTTGAGCATTTCGAGGCCGATCTTGCCTTCGGCGATTTCGCGCAGGGCGGTCACGGCGGGCTTGTTCTTGCTCTCGATCTTGGGGGCATGGCCCTGGCTCAGCATGCGCGCACGGTAGGTGGCGGCCAGGACGAGCTGGAAACGGTTCGGAATATTGACGAGGCAATCTTCGACGGTGATGCGGGCCATGATGAGAATCTTTCGGTCTGGGAGCGGTGAACTCGGATATCAGGGGATGTTCAGTGCGGCGAATGTGTCGGCACGGGCACGGCGCTGTGCGGAATACCGGAGCCGCTGAGCGTGGACGATCGCCTTGAGATCGAAAAGTGCGCGCTCAAATAACTCGTTGATTATAACGAAGTCGAATTCCCCCGCCCGGGCCATCTCTTCGGCGGCGTTCTTCAGGCGCAATTCGATGACCGAGGCGCTGTCTTCGCCGCGCCGTTCGAGCCGGGAGCGCAGTTCCTCCCAGCTGGGGGGCAGGATGAAGATCATCACCGCGTTGGCAAAGGTCTTGCGGATCTGCAGGGCGCCCTGGAAGTCGATTTCGAGGATGACGTCCGCGCCCTGGGCGATCCGCTCCTCAATGGCCTTCTTGGAGGTGCCATAGCGGTGGCCGTGCACATGTGCCCACTCCACGAAGCCGTCGGCCGCGATCATTGCGTCGAACTCCGTCGGTGACGCAAAAAAGTACTCGCGGCCATGCTTTTCCTGTCCGCGCGGCGACCGGGTCGTGTGCGACACCGAAGGCTGCACGGCCGAGTCGAGTTCCATGAGCGCCTTGACCAGGCTCGATTTGCCGGCGCCGCTGGGCGCCGCCACCACGAAGATGTTGCCGGGGTAGTCCATTCTGTCGCTCGTCGTCATTCGATGTTCTGCACCTGCTCGCGCATCTGCTCGATCAGTACCTTCATGTCCACGCCGATGCGCGTGAGTTCCAGCGCCGCCGACTTCGAGCCCAGGGTATTGGCCTCGCGGTGCAGCTCCTGGATCAGGAAGTCGAGGCGCTTGCCGATCTCGCCGCCCTTCTTGAGCAGCCGCTCGATCTCGTCGAGGTGTGAATTCAGCCGCGTGAGCTCCTCGGCCACGTCGATGCGGATCGCAAAGGCGGTGGCCTCGGTCAGCGCGCGGTCCTGGGCCGCCTCGGGCAGCGTACCGCCCGTGCCGGCGGTCAGGCCCATGGCCTCCTGCCAGCGCTCCAGGAAGCGGGTGCGCTGCTGTTCGACCAGCTGCGGCACCAGCGGACCGGCCTGCTGCACCAGGGTGCGCAGTTGGGCCAGGTGGGCTTCGAGCATCTTCGCCAGCCGGGCGCCTTCGCGCTGGCGGGCCGACATCAGGCCTTCGAGGGCCTTGCCGGCGACCTCGATCAGGTCGGGCCCCCAGTCGCCGCGGGCGGCGCTGTCACCGCCGGCCAGGCGCAGCACGTCGGCCACGCTCAGGTCGCGCGCGGCGGGCAGCCAGGCCTTGATGCTGTCCTGCACCCCGTTGAGCCGCTGGAGCAGCTTGACGGAGGGCTCGACCACGCCGGCCTGGGCCGTGTTTTCGATGGCGGCGCGCACCTCGACCTTGCCGCGCTTGAGCTTGCCCGTGAGCAGCTCGCGCAGCGCGGTCTCATGCTGGCGCAGCTCCTCGGGCAACTTGAAGGTGAGATCGAGGAAGCGGCTGTTGACCGAGCGGATTTCGACCCCGAGCCGGCCCCCGGCGGAAGGCCGTGCATCGGCTTCGGAGTGGCTGCCTGCGGACCCGTTCTGGCCGCTGGCGTAGCCGGTCATGCTGTAAACTGGCATTGCGCCTCACTGTGGTTTTGCTTGCATGCACCGAGGCGTCGGCACGGCGTTCGCTTGCCGCACCATCGCCTTCGGGCGAAACTCCCGGATTATGTCAAAGGTCAAGCCTACGCCCCTGTTGCCCGATACGGTCATTGGTGGTTACCGCGTTGTACGCCGGCTTTCCGCAGGTGGTTTCGGTGTCGTCTATCTCGCCATCGACCCCAGCGGACAGCAGGTGGCCATCAAGGAATACCTGCCGTCGTCGCTCGCCACCCGAGGCCCCGGCGAGCTCGCGCCGCAAGTGCCGCCCGAGAAATTGTCGCTCTACAGGTTGGGGCTCAAGAGCTTCTTCGAGGAGGGCCGCTCGCTCGCGCAGATCTCGCACGCCTCGGTGGTCAGCGTGCTCAACTTCTTCCGCGAGAACGAGACCGTCTACATGGTCATGAACTACCTGGAGGGCGCGACCCTGCAGGATTTCGTGGTCACCGCGCGAGACCTGAAAAAGCAGAAGGTGTTCCGCGAGTCGACCATCCGCTCGCTGTTCGACGAGATCCTGCGCGGCCTGCGCATCGTCCACCAGTACAAGATGCTGCACCTGGACATCAAGCCGGCCAACATCTTCGTCACCGACGACGACCGCGCCGTGCTGATCGATTTCGGCGCCGCGCGCGAAGTGCTCAGCAAGGAAGGCATCTTCATCCGCCCCATGTACACCCCCGGCTTCGCGGCCCCCGAGATGTACCGGCGCGACTCGTCGATGGGCCCCTGGACCGACATCTACGCCATCGGCGCCTGCATCTACGCCTGCATGCAGGGCTATCCGCCCAACGATGCGCCGCGGCGAATCGAGAAAGACCGGCTCAGCCTGTCGCTGTCGCGCCTGCGCGGCGTGTACTCCGACAACCTGATCGAGGTGGTCGAATGGTGCATGTCGCTCGACCCGCTGTCGCGCCCGCAATCGGTCTTCGCGCTGCAGAAGGAGTTGAGCCGCGAAGGCGAGCGCCGCTACACCAAGCTCACGGTGGGCGAGAAAGTGCGCCTGTCGATCGACAACATCCGCTCTTTCGACAAGAAGAGCCTGCCCAAGGCTGCTGCGCCCACCACGCGCCCCGCATGACATCATGAAATTCTCCGTCTTCCAGGTCAGCCGCAAGGGCGGGCGTCTCAAGAACGAAGACCGCATGGGCTATTGCTACACGCGGGAATCGGGGCTGTTCGTGCTGGCCGACGGCATGGGCGGCCATCCGGAAGGCGAGGTCGCGGCGCAGCTGGCGCTGCAGACCATCGCTGCGCTCTACCAGCGCGAGGCCCGCCCGACCGTGAAGGACGTGAAGGCCTTCCTGGCCGAATCGGCCATGGCCGCGCACCAGCAGATCATGCGCTACGCGAGCCACAAGGCCATGCTCGACACGCCGCGCACCACCGTTGTCGCGGCCGTGCTCCAGGGCACCACCGCGACATGGATGCACTGCGGCGATTCGCGCCTGTACGTCGTGCGCGACGGCCGCCTGCTGGTGCGCACGCGCGACCACTCGCACGCCGAACGCCCCAAGCCGCACAGCTCGGACATGCCCGTCAACCGCAACCTGCTGCTGACATGCCTCGGCTCGCCGACCACGCCGCTGTTCGACATTGCGGCGCCGCTGCAGCTGCAGCGCGGCGACCGCATCATGCTGTGCTCCGACGGTGTCTGGGGCGTGCTCGACGACGAATTGATCGTGCACACACTCTCCTCGGGCAAGCCCGTGTCCGATGCGGCTCCCGACCTCGCCGAGATGGCCCTGCGCAAGGGCGGTGCCCACAGCGACAACGTCACGCTCATTGCGCTCGAATGGGAAATGCCCGACAGCGCGGACGACCGCAGCGGCGTGTCCACCGAGACCATCGAAGACGGCGTGTTCGCCTCGACCATCCAGGCCGGCATGCCGGCGTCGGACAACGAGATCGACGACCTCGACGAAGACGCCATCGAGCGCTCCATCGCCGAGATCAACGAGGCCATTCGCCGTTCCGCCGCACGCAAGACCTGAGCGCGCGCGGCTTTTCTTTTTTCTTTCCAATTCCCGAACAAATGACTGCTTTCACGCGAAGCGGCGGCCGCGCCGCCGATCAATTGCGACCGGTGCGCATCACCCGTGGCTTCACCATCCATGCCGAAGGCTCGGTGCTGATCGAGTTCGGCCAGACCCGCGTGCTGTGCACGGCCTCCGTCGAAGAGAAGGTGCCGCCGCACAAGAAGGGCAGCGGCGAAGGCTGGGTCACTGCCGAATACGGCATGCTGCCGCGCGCCACGCACACCCGCAGCAGCCGCGAGGCGGCCAAGGGCAAGCAGACCGGCCGCACGCAGGAAATCCAGCGCCTCATCGGCCGCTCGATGCGCGCCGTGTTCGACCTTGCCGTGCTCGGCGAGCGCACCATCCACCTCGACTGCGACGTGCTGCAGGCCGACGGCGGCACCCGCACCGCCGCCATCACCGGCGCCTTCGTGGCGGCGCAGGACGCGGTCAGCAAGCTGGTGGCCAGCGGCGCTATCGAGGCATCGCCCATCAAGGGGCACGTGGCCGCCATCTCGGTGGGCATCGTCGGCGGCACGCCGTTGCTCGACCTCGAATACACCGAAGACTCGGCCTGCGACACCGACATGAACGTCGTCATGACCGGCGCCGGCCACTTCGTCGAAGTGCAGGGCACGGCCGAAGGCGTGGCCTTCACGCGCGAAGAAATGAACATCCTGCTCGGCCTTGCCGAGAAGGGCATCGGCGAACTCGTGACCTTGCAGAAGCAGGCACTGCTCTCGAACTGACTCATGAAACTGGTTCTGGCTTCCAACAACGCAGGCAAGCTCGCCGAACTCCAGCAACTGTTTGCAGGGCTGGCCGTTACCCTGGTGCCGCAGTCGGCGCTGGGCGTGGGTGAGGCTGAAGAACCTTTCCGCACCTTCGTGGAGAACGCGCTGGCCAAGGCCCGCCACGCCAGCGCCGCCACTGGCCTGCCCGCCATCGCCGATGACGCGGGCCTTTGCGTCGATGCCTTCGGCGGCCTGCCGGGCGTCGACACCGCCTACTACGCCACGCAATTCGGCTACCCCAAGGGCGATGCCAACAATGTGAAGGCGCTGCTCGAGCAACTCGACGGCGTGGCCAACCGCCGCGCCGCGCTCGTGAGCACGCTGGTCGCGTTGCGCAGCCACGACGACCCCGAGCCGCTCATCGCCATCGGCCGCGTCGTCGGCGAGATCGCGCCCGCGCCCGTTGGCGACAACGGCTTCGGTTTCGACCCCGTCATGTACCTGCCGGCCTTCGGCAAGACCTTTGCCCAACTGCCGCCCGAGGTCAAGAACGCCCACAGCCACCGCGGCCGCGCGGCGCAGGCCATGTTGGCGCTGATGCGCGAGCGCTGGCTGTAATGGCCACCATCTTCCCGATCCAGCCGGCGCAGTCCACGGGAGCGCCGCAGGCCAACGACGTGCTGCATTGGATGCGGCCCGGTCCGCTGCAGCTCAGCGCGCTGCCGCCGCTGTCGCTCTACATCCACCTGCCGTGGTGCCTGCGCAAGTGCCCGTACTGCGACTTCAACTCGCACGAATGGCGCGCCGCGAGCGAAGCGGAGATCGACGGCATTCCCGAGCAGGCGTACATCGATTCGTTGGTGGCCGACCTCGATGCCGCGCTGCCGCTCATCTGGGGCCGCACCGTCCACACCATCTTCATCGGCGGCGGGACGCCGAGCCTGTTTTCGCCGCAAGCCATCGACCGCCTGCTCGGCGATGTGCGTGCGCGCCTGAAGCTCACGCCCGATTGCGAGATCACGCTCGAAGCCAACCCCGGCACCTTCGAGCGCAATCGCTTCCGGGCCTACCGCGCGGCCGGCGTCACGCGCCTGTCGGTGGGCGTGCAGAGCTTCAACGACGAGCACCTGAAGGCGCTGGGCCGTGTGCACGATCGCGCCCAGGCCATTGCCGCGCTCGAAGAGGCTGCGAGCACCTTCGACACCTTCAACCTCGACCTGATGTACGCGCTGCCGGGCCAGACGCTCGAGGGCCTGGACGCTGATCTGTCGCAGGCGCTGGCGCTCGCGCCGCCGCACCTGTCGGTGTACCACCTGACCATCGAACCCAACACCTGGTTCGCCAAGTTCCCGCCGACCCTGCCCGAGGACGACATCGCCTACGCCATGCTCGACCGCATCACCGAGCGCACCACTGCGGCCGGCATGTCGCGCTACGAGGTGTCGGCCTATGCGCGCGATGGGCACCAGTGCGCGCACAACCTCAACTACTGGCAATTCGGCGACTACCTCGGCATTGGCGCCGGCGCGCACAGCAAGCTGAGCTTTGCGCACCGCATCGTGCGCCAGGTGCGCTTTCGCGAACCACGCCTGTACATGGAGAACGCACGCGCGGGCGCCGCCGTGTCGCAGAGCGACGAGGTGGCGCTGGCCGATCTGCCGTTCGAATTCATGCTCAATGCGCTGCGGCTGAAGGAGGGCTTCACGCTGCCGCAGTTCAGCGAACGCACGGGGCTGGCGATGACGTCGATCCAGCGTGGATTGGAAGAAGCCGAGCGCAAGGGGCTTGTGGCGCGCGACCTGTTCCGCGTGTGGCCGACCGAGCGAGGGCTGGATTTTCTGAGCGATCTGCAGGCGATGTTCCTGCCCGATGAAGCGTAGGGCAACGCTGTCGGCATAAAATCGACGGTTCCGGAGAGTTGGGTGAGTGGTTTAAACCAGCAGTCTTGAAAACTGCCGACGTGAAAGCGTCCGTGAGTTCGAATCTCACACTCTCCGCCGATTCCCTAGGAAAATCAACAGCTTAGATTGGTTTTCCAATTCTGTCCCACATAAAAGCCCACATAAAGCCGCTGCTCGTCTGGGCAGCGGCTTTATTCTTGCAGTCCAGTGTGAACGCGGGGGAGGGGCAGCATTCCATGGAAATCAACACTTTGCCGTTTCCGCACAGATTCTCCGCTGCGAATAGGATGTGATGCGTGATGCGTGATGCGTGATGCGTGATGCGTGATGCTTTGCAGTGCCGTCGCTCCTTGAGACGTTCGACTCGGCGCGAATTCGCTCTGGGGACTTGGACCCGTTAGCTAGGATGACGTGCTTCCACGACCGATAGTTGAGTTGGCTCGGCCGCTTTTAATTAGGTCTTCGCCTCGGAAATACACGGGGTTACGAGCCAGAGAGAAGCCCAAGGGCGTGCCCCTCTCCACTCGAACTGTTGTTTCTTACAGTGATGGCGACTACACTCAACTGGTGGCATCCTCCAGTCCGCCGACCCTAGACCAACAAATTGAACTGAATGGCAACTACGTCTCCTAAGCGCAAGGCAGAGAAGGGGGAGATACCGGCTCACTTTTCGGGTCATGAGACCTTCCCTCTGCGTCAAATGTGGCTCAAGAAGGCCTTCGACCAAGCGAGCGAACGAGACTTGATCCGCAAGTCCACATTCATCAGCGAGACTGCTATCGCTGACTTTGGTGTGGGCAAGAACATGGTTGCATCGATCCGGCATTGGGCTTTGGCATGTGGCGTCATGCGTGAAGTCGACGCCGGATTTCGCATTGGCGGCATTGCCAGTGAGATCCTGCAAGATGGTGGACTCGACCCCTATGCCGAGAGTCCGTCGACGGCGTGGCTCTCGCATTGGCAACTCGCCGGCCGCTGCTTTCGTTCGACGACGTGGCATTGGCTGTTTAACCACGTGACAGCACCAACCTTTACGCGCCAAGAGCTCGAAGAGCCCTTGGCTCGCTACGCTCGCACGCTAGATCCGAAGCATCGCCTTTCGACCTCGACGATCTCGCGCGACTTGGAGACGTGTCTTCGTAGCTACGCACCGCGCACGGCCGGCGGATCTCCTGAGGACTTCGCCGAGCCGTTGTTGGGCGAATTGGGCTTGCTACAGGAAGTCCACAAGGGCCAATACGCCTTCCGCCGCGGCCCAAAGGCTTCACTGCACGACGGCGTATTCGCCTATGCCTTAGTCGATTTCTGGAATCGCAAAGCAGACGGCCAAAGCTCGTTGGCCTTCGAGACGGTAGCCTATGCCGAAGGATCGCCTGGTCGCGTCTTCAAGCTCGATGAGGAATCGATCGCCCAACGACTGATCGCTCTTTCCGATTTCACTGGCCGAAAGCTCGAGTGGACCGACACCGCCGGCCTGAGGCAGGTCCACCGTAAGGCCTTGTCTAAGGAAGACATCAAAAACATGATCAGACGCGCCTATGACTGAGAAGACGCAACAGGCACTTTCGGACATCGTCCAGATTGCGCGCCAGTACCAGCGTTCCATTCGCGTCGACGCCGACATCGGCCGTGCCGACGCACTCTCTGGCTACATCTGCCACGCGACCGCGGCCGCCGTTGTCGATGGCATGTGCAAACAGCTCTCGGGAACGAATCAACGCTGCTTCACCTGGACCGGCCCGTTTGGCGGCGGCAAGAGCTCACTGGCTGTTGCCTTGGCGAGCGCTCTGCACGCCGACAAGAACCTCCGTGCCAAAGCGCGCGAAGCTTTGCGCTTGGATTCCAAGCCCGCCTTTGACAAAGCGTTCCCCGTCCGCAAAGGATGGCTTATTGTCCCGGCTGTGGGGCGGCGCGGAAGCGTCGTGACGGAGCTTCACGCAGCGCTTCGTCGCGCACAAGGCAAGACCGTCGATGGCCGCAGCAAAGCCACCGCCCAAAGCCTGATCGCCGAACTACTAGAAGAGGCCACGAGCCGCCCGCAGGACGGTGCGCTGGTTCTCATCGACGAGATGGGCAAGTTTTTGGAGGCATCCGCCCTCGGCTCCGGGGACGACGTCTACTTTTTCCAAGAGCTCGCTGAGGCCGCCGCGCGCTCCGAAGGCCGCCTGGTGGTCATTGGCGTGTTGCATCAGTCCTTCGCGCAGTATTCGGCGCGCCTTGGAATCGACACCCGAGACGATTGGGCCAAGATCCAAGGCCGCTATATCGACTTGCCGTTCGTGGCGGCGAGCGATGAGGTCGTCGAGCTCATCGGCCGCGCGATCGAAGCAAAGGAACGCCCGCCATGGATGCGCGATGCGTCCGAAGCAATCGCCGAAGCGATCCGCTCACGCCGGCCCGCGGTTGGTCAGAGTTTCGCAAAAGCCTTGGAGAGTTGCTGGCCACTGCATCCGGCCATGGCCGCGCTACTGGGGCCGATCTCCAAGCGGCAATTCGGACAGAACGAGCGCAGCACCTTCGGCTTTCTGTCATCGGTGGAACCGCACGGCTTCCGCTCCTACCTGAACTTGACCCTTAAAAGCGAGGCGAGTTGGTATCGCCCGAGCGACTACTGGGATTACCTGCGCTCGAACCTGGAGCCGGCGATCCTCGCCTCGCCCGATGGGCATCGCTGGTCGCAAGCTGTCGAAGCGGTAGAGCGGGCCGAGGCCAAGACCGGCGATGCCTTGTTGGTGTCGCTGATCAAGAACATCGCAGTCATCGACCTCTTCCGCAACGGTTCGGGCCTGGCCGCCGATTCCGCCGTGATCGGCGCTCTCTTCTACGACAAAACGCGCGATGACCTCGACGCCGCGCTGCAAAAGCTCGCAGGACTGAAAGTCGCCCTTTTCAAGAGCTACACCGGCGCCTGGTCGGTTTTCGAAGGCAGTGACTTCGACATCGACGCGGCCATCGCTCAGGCTCTGGCTGCCTCGCCTGGCATCGACTATGCGCGTCTCGCCCAGCTCATGGGACTGCATCCCGTGGTGGCCAAGCGGCACTATCACGAGACAGGCTCCATGCGCTGGATGGAGCTCTCGCTATGCAGCATCGAGCAGGCTGAGAAGATCGCCGCCGACTTCCGACCAAAGAAGGGCGAGTTCGGGACCTTCATCCTCGCGCTGCCGAGCAAAGGCATGAGCCCGAGGGCAGCGCGCGTGCGCGCGCAGGCCTGCTCAAAGCTTCAACCTTGGCCGGTGCTGGTGGGCATTCCCACCAATCACGCCCGCATCGCGCAGCTCTCCGCCGAGTTGGTGGCTTTGGAGCAAGTCAAGGATCGCCATGAGCTCTCGGGCGATGCCGTCGCACGTCGCGAGGTCTACGCACGCTTGGCCGCGACCCGGGCCGACCTCGAAGACCAGCTCCAGGCCGCCGTGTCGCTCGCGAAGTGGCACGATGGAAGCGATCAAGTTGTTGAGCCTGGCTCGAAGCTCTCCCCTGTGGCGTCTACTCTTGCCGAAGAGCTATTCACCGCCTCGCCGCCGGTGTGGAGCGAACTCGTCAACCGCGACAGCGTGTCGAGCAACAGCGTGAAGGCGCGGCGCGACCTGCTGCACGCGATGATCAACGCCGAAGGCCAAGAGGCCTTGGGCTTCGAAGGCTTCCCGGCCGAGCGCGGTCTCTACGAGACGATGCTGCGAATCACGGAACTCCACCGCCAGGACGCCTCCGGAGCCTGGCGCTGCATACCGCCTGGCGATGGATTCGCCGAAGGCTTCGCACCGCTATGGGATGCGACGCGTGCACTCTTCTCAGACGCCAACGCCCGAGTGGGCGCCCATGAGATTTACGCACTGTGGAGTGCCCCGCCCTTCGGCATGAAGCTGGGCATCCAGCCGGTAATCCTCACAGCGTTCCTGCTCGCTCACAAAGCCAACATCGCCGTCTACAAGGACGGAATGTTCGTGCCTCGGCTCACCGACTTCGACATCGACGAGTGCCTGCAAGACCCCGACCGCTTCTCGCTTCGATGGGTGGCTATCGACGAGGACAAGAGCCGGATCCTCGAAGGCATCTCGAAACTCCTGACCGAGATCGGCGAGAACGCCGGGGCGGCCGATCCACTTGAGGCTGCCCGTGGCTTAGTGGCGATGGTCTTCAACCTGCCCGAATGGGCTCGGCGGACTTCGCGGCTGGGCCAGATGGCAAAGGACATGCGGGACATGCTCCTCAAAGCCAGCGACCCGCACAAGGTCCTGTTCGTCGACCTGGCCTCGCTGCTGGGCGCGGCCGACGGCAAGGCCTATGTGAAGGCCTTGCGCGCGCCGCTGCAGGAGCTCGCTGGCGCCTACAGCAAGATGCTCGCCGAGGTCGAAGCCAAGATGCTTGCCTCCCTCGACGCGAGCCTGGACGACCTGGAAGCCCTGCGCGAGCGGGCGCAGTCTGTCTCGGGCATCTCGGGCGATCTTCAAATGGATGGCTTCGCCACCCGCCTTGCAAGCTTCGATGGCTCACGGGCTTCGCTGGAAGGCATCCTGAGCTTGGCGGCCGAGAAACCCCCGCGCGACTGGGTTGATCGGCATATCGATGCGGCGATCTTGGAGTTGGCCAAGTTCGCCCGGCGCTTCCGCGAGGCAGAGGCATTCGTCGCCGTGCAAGGCCGCAAGGCCCACAGCGAAGCCATCGCCATTGTTATCGGCGCGGGCTCAGACACAAAGACCATTTCGCGCTCGTTCGCGATTTCTGACCGCCATCGGCAAACGGTGGAGACCAAGGCCCACGAGGTCGCCTCGATGCTGGAAGGCAAAGGGTTGGGGACTAACGTATTGCTGGCGATCCTGGCCAAGGCCGGGATGAAGCTGGCGTCTATGGACAAGGAGGCAGCCAATGGCTGAGCGGCACGTTCTGGGGATCTCCGGCGGCAAGGACAGCGCGGCGCTGGCCGTCTACATGCGCGAGCACCATCCCGAGCTCAACATCGAATACTTCTACACTGATACCGGCGAAGAGTTGCCCGAGGTGTACGAGTTCCTCGGAAAGCTCGAAGGCAAGCTGGGCAAGACCATCTTGCGGTTAAATCCAGACCGCGATTTCGGCTTCTGGCTGCGCCAATACAACCACTTCCTGCCCAACCCCAACACGCGTTGGTGCACCCGGAAGTTGAAGCTCGCCCCCTTCGAGAACTGGGTGAGGCCCATGCTCGCAGCAGGCGACAAGGTCACGTCGTATGTGGCCATCCGTGCCGATGAAGACTATCGGGAGGGTTACTCGGCCAAGGCGGACAACTTGTTTGTGAGGCTCCCCTTTCGCGAAGCGGGCATCGACAAGGTCGGCGTGATCGACATCTTGGAGAACTCGGGCGTCGGATATCCCAAGTACTACGAATGGCGCTCGCGCAGTGGCTGCACGTTCTGCTTTTTTCAGCAGAAGATCGAGTGGGTTCGCCTCCGAGAGCGGCACCCAAAAGCCTATGAAGACGCCAAAGCCCTGGAGAAAGACGCCTTGGAGCACGGCTCGCCTTTCACCTGGTCGAAGGGCGAATCGCTCTCCGACATGGAGAAGCCGGAGCGTGTGACGGCAATCGAAACGGAATACGAGATCCGCCGTGCCCGCATGCGCAAAGCCATTCCAATCAATCCGCTGCGGCCTGTGAAGGCCAGCCCGGACGACATCGACGACATCTACGGGGTAGATGAGGGCAATGGCTCGTGCGCCATCTGCCATAAGTGACCGCTGTCAACTGACGAGGGAGGCGGCGGAGCCGCTTCGGCTTCTGAGAATGTCGTTAACGCGGCGAGCTACTTCTCGAAGATGATAGTCAGCTGAGCGTCCCCCTGAGCGATGTCTCCACCTCGAAGCCCTCTGAAGGCAGCAGCTAGCGATTCACACTCCCGCACCCGAATTCGGAGGCCGCCCGGCAGACTGACCGGAGATGTCCAGCCTCGCCGCAAAGCCGCGCAGAGCTGATCTCCATCGAGCGCCAACCCAATGGCGGTCGAGTGATGGACGAGCCAGAGCGCGATCTCGATGGACGCGCTATCTTCAAAGCTATACCTGCCTTCATCGCGCAACACCGAGAAGATCTTGGCAGGCTTCTGCGCCGCTGAAGAGTCCTTGTCGATGAGTGCCTCCTTGGCACCGTTGAAGACTGCCGACTGCAAAAAGACCTTCGATCGCAGCAGGCCTGGCCGAATCATCTTCTGCGAGGCAGGTCGGGACATGTGGTTGGTGGTCGCAGCGACAATGTGATTGGTGATATCGCTGCGCAGCCGCCCGACGACCCGCCAATCCTCCGTGCGGGTTCTTTCCAGAAACTCGCGAAGCGGCATTGCGAGGAGCTCACCCACATTGATCCGAAGGTCGAACTCACGTTCGTCCGCCCCCTGCCCGATCCGAAGGCTCTTCGCCACCAGCTCGGTCGTCTTCACGACTGGATTCGACGCCGCCTGCAATTCAATGGCGCTCGCTATTGCGAACGTCAGCGTGCAGGAGGCATCCTTGCTTCGGCTGATCGCGTTTAGGTCGCATTGCTGCGTGATATGCACTAGGCACCTGCTTCCGTCGCCGACCTGCTTTTGAACGAGCACGCTGCCAAACGGCAGCGTGCGGCTGATGCGCGACGCCGCGCCGGCCTCGTCGCCCATGAAGCTCGCCGGAAGCGAGGAGCCGAACCACGTGAAGTGAGAGACGAAAGCACGTGCCGTCTTGACATCCGCCAGAGGCGAAATAAGCCTGTTTTCGATCTGTCCATCCTCGGTAAGCTGAGCACGGAACTGCTTGTCGAGCTCGGCAACGCTTGCTGCGACCTTCGCTTGCGCCTCGACATGGAACAAGTGCTCCCTGCTGAGGAATTCGTTCAAGTGCTCGTCGTAGGGGTCGTCATCGCTGATCGAGGCCAGGTGGATCTGCTGCATCGCCGAAGCGTCCAGATTCCAAAGCGTCCGGGCAGTGTTCGCCTTCGCAGTCTCAAGCGCTTCGAGCCACGAGGCCATGAACCGCCTGAGCGCGTGGGCCACGTGCTTCTGGCGGTCCAACTGCTTGAAAGCCAATTTCAGACCGGCGGCGCGGAACTCCGGCTCCATCAACGCCGCCTTGGGTAGCACCATCAGGCCGGCAGCGCTGATGCCGGCGTGCTCACTGAAACCAAGCTTGTACTGCTCCAACTCCGGATGCGATGACATCAGCACAAGCGGGGGAAGCACCGCATCGTCCGCATCCGTCGCCAGTTGCCGAAGATGGGCCTGCACCGCTGCCACAGGAGATGCCTCTCCCTGTTCCAGGAACAGGTCCAAGAACACCACGGCGCACTGCCCGATATCGGCAAAGGAGGGCCTCACTGGCACGAACTGCAGATCGAAATCAGGCGCCTGGAACGCATCCTTGAACACTTGCTTCAGATCGGTCACCCATTTCGCCCGGCCGGTGAAGGGGCCGAGCAAGTCTCGAAGACGCGGTTGTGCGATCTGCAAGAACTGCTGGGACAGCAGGACGCTCGAGATGGCTGCTTCGCTCGCGAAGTAGGATGTCGCCGCGTCAATGTCCCAATCAGCAGCACCCAACTCGGGAACGGCTCTCGCCACCTCCCAAAGGTTGCCAAACGCGGGGTCGTTTACATCCTCTATCGTCTCGTAGAAATCCGGCGCCCAACGGCGCACGTGAGAGTTCGTGAGCCGGAATAGCTCGTCATCGACCACGACGATGGTCTTGGGAACATTGGGCTGTGGCGGCAACACCTGGTCTTCGCTTGCGTGCTCCTGCACTGCGACCAACGCCTCCTCCGCTTTGCCGTCTTCGCCTGGAGCGATCTGATCGTTCACGCTTCTCCTTCCCTGGGTAGTTCAAGAACGAACGTTCTGAGCCGTCCATCGGACTCGCCGCTTGCGTCCAAGTAAAGTTTTCCTCTGTGGTACTCAACGAGTTCTCGGGCGATGTATAGCCCAAGTCCCTTGCCACGCTTTCTCATGCTGAAGTACGGCCGGAAGATGGACTCCCCATGTGACGGATCGATTCCCGGTCCGTTATCGGTGACCATGACCACGCCGGAGCGGGTATCCAGCTCCACCACGACGCGCCGACGCTCCTCCCCACGCTTGAGTCCTTGCTGGACCCAATACACGGAGTTGGTCAGCAGGTTCTCCAGTACTTGCGCGATCAGCCCGCGAACTAGCCGAACCTCGAAGACCTGCGTCGACGCCGGCACCCCATCAACCAAGACGTCGCACTCAACTGAATGGCGCTGAAACCGCGCCTCAAAGCCGCTGACGACCGTCTTCAACTGCGCCACGACGTTGAATCGCTCCCGGCGGTTTCGTCCCGAAGGACTTAGGACGTCGACAGAGCTGATCCGCTTGCTGGTGGCCTTGATCTGCGACTGCAGATTGTCGATCAAGCCCACCAGGGGTGCGTCGGCTGCGGCTGCCTTGCGCAGATTGAGCAACAAGTCTCCGGTGCTCTGAGTCAGACGCGTGAGTTCGTGCACCACGATCTCCACCACTAGCCCAATGTTCGCGAGCTCGAGCAGCTCAACTCGGGTCTCACGCGCGAGCTGAAGCGCCCCTCTGATAGTCTCCACATATTCGACCTGCGATTGCAGTGTGCGCCGAACCTCTTCGAGCTTCGGCTGCACCGTCGCGGGGACAACCCTCGCAATGTCCTCAACTGTCTGCAGGGTGCTCTTCAACGAGCTCTCGGACCGCTTTAAGCTCTCTTCGGCTGACTCCTCTTCGATCGCCTGCTTGACCTCAACTTGCTTTATCGCATCGATGTGCGAACGCAAATCCTTAACGATGATGTCTCCAAGGAGGCTCACTAAGAGCGTCTGCTCAGGGCAAGAAACAAGACGTTCGCGGTTGGCCGCATCGATAAGCCGCGGATTCCCCTTCGAAGTGATGGAGACCGTGCCAACGGTCTGGTACCGATTCAGCATGAATCCCTTGGTCCTCAGTGCTTTTCCATCCCACTCCAGCCAATCGTCCTCCATGCCGCCCGTCTGACCCACGCGGAACCCGTCGCGATAGACCGCGAACCCGCCGCACCAGACGTTGAGTTCGGCCAGCATCCGAGTCTTGGAGTGATCGAGCGTTCCGACGATCAGCGCACGATTGAACCAATAGCACGATGCAGTGAAGGGCCCGAGGTTGCGGCAGGTCTCGATGGGCACACCCGCGAGGGCGGCCAGCTCATCGAGGGTCCAGGTTCGTGTCTCCGCACTAGAGCCACCTTTCCAGACAACCTCTCGTCGAAGGGACACCGATTGGCTGTCCACCACACTCGGGGTGAAGCTGATTTCGCATCGAAACTGCGCGACTTCCAACAACCAAGTCGGAATCGGCGTGATCGCCAAACGGTGCCCGTTGAGCAGCACATCAATCGGATAAGGACGCCGGGGTTTGGCGAACGGGTCCTGGAGCCTGCGAACGTATTTGTTGAGAAATTCATTCACCTTCGGGGCCGACCAGTTCGCCAGCAACTCGGTGACGCGTATCACCGTTCCTTGTACCTCTTCCGCGTCAGATTCCGCCTCCCTGACTTCGAACAGAATATCGCCCAACTCGGCCCTGGGTCTGTCGAACTTCTTCCAATCGAATTCGATCGAATTCCACGAGGCGACTCCTGCAACTTTCGAGCGGACCATTGCCACTTGACCAAGCTTCATCATCGAGAGCCGACCAATGCCCTTCTCGCCCAGAATCGTCCGGTCCGCATGCGCTTTCTCAATCAGCTTGTTGGGTGTCCCCACCATCATGAACTTGTCGTGCAGCTCGTCCGCCGACATGCCAATGCCTTTGTCGCTGACCTCGATCCAGAAGTCGTTTCGGAGGAATGCGTCGAGGAACTCGCTGAGCGCAGAAGCCGACGTTGCATGTTCCTTGAATCGCTGGAGTGCGCTCACTCGCTGCTCGATCGTTAAATCCGCTGAGAGCGTCTTCTCCAGGCGCTCAAGCGAGACCGTCACAGACACTCGCCCCGTCGAGACCTGCTCACGAACCAGTGCTACCGCCCCGGCATCGGCTGGGGCAGAGATCTCGACCACCGTTCGCGGCGACCGGGCATCGAAACCGTTTTTGATAAGCTCATACAGAGCCATCTCGTCGGACGTGATCAGTTCCGCCCCGAGTTGACGCATTGCACGGGCGGCGATACGAAACGGCTGGGCGCCTCGCGCTTGTTCAGTCATGCGTTACCTCGTCGCACGTCGGGAATGGCATGCCGGTTTCCTTCCTTCAAGTTTGCGTTTTCGCAATCGCCTCGACGGCTGCTTCGATGTCTTGATCCGACAGGAATGGCGCCTGCGCGAATACCAAGCCTTGTTCACCATTGAGCTTCGCAGCCAAATGCCCACGGCCTAAGAGCAACTCCGCTCCAGGGCGGTCAAGCGCGATCTTGGATGTCGCTTCGCTCGAGACCTTCAAGATCAGCCGGTTCCCGAGGTTCTCGCGAAGTTGCATCGGCATCACGTCTTTGTCCGGACGCTGGGCCGCGAAGATCAGGTGGATGCCGGCTGCGCGGGCCTTCACGCCGAGGCGCTGCACCGCCGCACCCACCGCCGCCTTGTAGCCGTCGTCGAGCATCCAGTCGGCGAACTCATCATGGACCAGGAAGACCATCGGCAGGCGCTCCTCGACCGAGACCTTGGAGTTGTAGGTCGGCAAGTCGCGCGTCCTGGCCTTGGCGAACGCGCGATAGCGGTCCTCCATCTCCTGGACCAACGTTTCGAGCACCTCGCCGGCCTTCTCCTTGGTGGTGACGATCTCGTCGCGCATGTGCGGCAAGTCGGCCAAGGGGGCGTAGTCCACGCCCATCTTCGGGTCGATCAAAATGATCTGCGCCAGATCCTTGGAGTTAGTCGCCGCTATGTCCAGAAGCAAGGCTTGGATAAGCACCGACTTACCGCTGCCGGTCGAGCCAGCCACCAGCGAATGCGGCTCGTGGGACGAGAGCCCGCCGAACTCCGCTCCGAGGTTCAGATACAGCAGTGCACCGTTGATTTCTTGCAGTCCCAGAAGGAAGGACGTGTTGATGCCGGCAACGTTGCGATTGAGCTCGCGGCGCGACCAGAGCTCCCAGAGGGACACGGCCTGGCGCTTCGAGCCAGCAACCGTGACCACGATCTCGCCTGGCTTGGGCTGAACTGTCACGAGGTTGATCGCGTGCGTGGTTAGAAGCTGGGTGCGCTTGTTCTCGATGTCTTCGACGCGAAGCCGGTCGGAGCCGGCCAGACGTACCAGGCAGCCATTGGGGGTCAAGCGTGTACCCAGGATGGCCGCCTGCAGTCCGTAGCTGTTGAGCGCGGCTTTTAGCTTCTTGGTGACCTCCTGGGCCCACTCCTCCCGTTCGGCGTCGGACTGCGCGCCCCCAGCGGACTTGGAGGCCACCAGCTCGGAGAGCGCAGCTCCGAAGTTGGTGGCCGGAGCGGGCGCGGCGCTTGACGCCGAAGTCGACACCATGGCGTCGGTTTGGGCCGGGCTTTGCGCAGGTGCCGCAGGCTCTTGTGCCGGGCCGCTAATCAGAGCCGAAGCGGCGGCTTTCTCGAGCACGGGAGCTTCCTCCACCGGAACACCGACCGCACTGCTGGCGAGCTGGCCCATGGCGGAGAGCCAGGGCACGCGCGGAGCGGGCTTCTTGAAGCCGTGCTCAAGCCAGGGCTGATGAGATCCAAGGCCTGCGCGAACGTCGATCCCGCCAGCGCCTCTGGCGTAGGCTTCGGCGAGCTTTCGCAGGTCGGGTCGGTCGAAGATCTCTTGCCAAGCCTTCACGCCGTCCGACTCCTCTAAGAGCTCCTGGTCGGAGGCAGACATCGAGCCGGCGTCCGAGGTGTGAACGTAGACATGCGAGTAGCCGCGCAGCGAGATCTCGACGTCGCCCTCGCGAAGCTTCGAACGCGCGCGCTCCATCAGGCCCGTCATGCCCGGCGGGATGTCGGCGTCGATGAGCATGTCGGCCAAGCGGGCGAGCCACACGTCGCGATCGAGCCGGCCCGGGTCACCGAAGAGCGCCTCGCGGAACATGCCGAGAGTGGCAAGAAGCTGGTCCTTGGAGTCCCGGCGGGCCTTGGCCAGGCCGTCGGCAGCGACGTATTTCGACTCGACGATCGAAATGACCACGCGGACGCCTTCCTCCCGTTCCTCGACATTGAGCGCGAGGATGTCGGCGATGCGACTCTCCGGCTGCGAGAGCCAGCTCGCGTAGTCGTCGAGCAGGAAGTAGGCCGTCAAGACCTGGCCCCCGTCCGCGGCGGCCCTGAACTCTTCGGCGAGCAAGTGGCGGCTGAGCACCAGGCCGATCATCTCGCCCGCAGAGACCCCGCGCTTCGCCGCGCGCAGCACGATGTCGCCAGAGACCGAGAGCGCATCGCGCTTGGCCTTGTCGGCGGCGGCCTGGATCTCGGACGCGTCGAGCGGCAAATTCAATTCGTCCAGGCGGCGGCGCACCAGCACGCCCAGCAACCGCAACTCTGAGGTCGAACTCACGATCATATTGCGGCCATTGGTAGAGCCGCGGCGGTAGCGGACGACGGTGATGTCGTTGTGTTGGAGTTGGCGCTTGTCGAGCAGCTCGTCGTAGGTGGCGACCCATTCGGCCAGATCGTGGGCGTCCTTGATCATCTCGGCCAACACGGGGCTTTGCAAAGAGATGCGCCGGGCCGGCAGGTAGCGCTCGCCGGGCAACCCATCGAGCTGCCGGCAAACAGCGGCCACTGCGGAAACATAGGCCCAGCCGGACGCGGTCTGCCAAGGACACGTCAAGAACGTGGTGGATTTCAGCTCGTTCTCGCCAGAGACGCTGCGATAGGACCAGCGCGACGGGGCATGCTCAAGGTTGGGCCGATCATTCGTCCAAGGGACCGAGAGCCATTCGGATTGCGCAGCCCGCGAAACCACGTCATGCAGGAAGGCCACGTCAAAAGCCTTGAAGCCCTGGGCGCTCTCGCTGGGCGTGGCCGAGATCGGCGTAACCGAGATGCGCAGCTTCGCGATGAAGTTGTCGCTGGTCTCGCTGACCACGGGCAGGTCCGGATCGTCGCCGGCCTTGTTGACCAGCTCACCATAGACGCTGCGAAGCTTCGCCGGGTCAGAGTGCCGCACTGATACGCTGCATTGGAGCTTCCCGTCTTCCTGAATCGACGAGAGTTCGCGCACCGTCGCCAGTGGCAGCTCGGCCGCGTCGGCGTTGTAAAGCACGACGTTGAGGTTCGAGGCCTCATGCGGCTGCAAGCCGACATAGCGCTCCAGGAGCTCGCGCGCCTGCCTGGCGGCGGCGGCCGGATCTACGTCGGTCATGGCATCCTCTGCGCCACGCGTGGGCGATTCCAAGAGGCTGTAGCCGTTGATCGTGCTGCTTTCGGAGACCAGCGTCGGCGCGCCGGTCCGATTTAGGACGGCGATCTCTGGATAGAACGGGTGGGCGATCTCGTCGGAGAGCTCGCGCATGAAAATCTCGCGGTCGCCATAGAGAATGCTGCCGCTGGAGAGCAAGTGCGTGGCAAATCCCGCCACGCGGCGCGATTTCACCGCAAGGGCCTTCATGCGCTCCGGGTGCCAGGGCGGAATGATCAACGCGGGATTGTCGCCGGCCACGCGGGCCGTGCCCACTGAGAGGATCTCGGAGGTCAAGCGCGAGCGGCACACGTCACCGCGGGCTTGGGACATGAGGGTCGCCATCAGCGCGCCGAAAGATTCCGCCTGGCGCATGACGGCCTCACCATGCAGGCCGACTGAGACGAAGTCCTCCATCGCCTTGATGTAGTCCTCCTCAAACTTGTCCCAGGATGCCTTGACCTCGTCGCGCTGGGTCGGGGTCAGATAGCCACCTTCCGCGAGATCCTTGATCCGGCCCTTGATCTCGTGGCGCAGGCTGCGGAGCTTGTTGGCCGCCGGAACCAGGGAGCCCGCGTCGGTCGAATAGGTCGCGTCCAATGTGCCGGTATCGAGCAGCGACACGTTTTGGACCCCGCCCTTCTTGCTCACCAGGCGACGCGGGACTTCCGTGCAGCCGACCGCACCCTTCTCCAAGAGGCGGCGCATGTCCGCGACCATGGACAGGCCGATCGAGGTGGGCTTGTAGCTCCACAGGAGCTGGGTCTTGGCCAGTACCATCTCCTTGCCCTTGGAGATCTGGATCAGGGCCACGTCGAACTTGATCTGCAAGGCAACGCGCGAGAGCGACGAGCTCGGCCGGACCTTGTTTTTCTTGTCGTTTCGAAGCTCCTTCTCCTTGGCGAAAAAGGCCTCGTAGTCGAAAAGGGGATCCGGCAGGCTGGCGTTTCCCAGGCGCTCGACTTTCCAATCGGCCTTAGAGCCCATGAGCTCCTTCAGGCCTCGATACATCGCCGAGAAGTAGCTGCCGGCGTCGTAGTTGAAGCGCTCGCGCCACTCCTTGCGGCCCTTGGTCACGGTGAAACGCAGAATGCGCTCGCCCTCGGCATCGCGCAGGCCCGCATGAAGGCTGTTCACCACGCGAGCGAAGCCGTCGAAGAAGTCATTGCACTCGATGGGCTTGCCATAGAGGGCCTTCTCCCAGCGAGCGCAGAGCTTGGCGTCTTGTTCGATCAGCCGACGATGCTTGACGAAGAAATCCTCGTCCTCCTCGGTGAACTCGGAGCGGCGCTCGCGCGCCTTCAAGTCCTCCAAGAGCTTGCGCCCCTCTGAGTCGAGCGAGTTCTCTTGGTCGCAGTCATGGTCGAAGAAGCGGATGGTCGCGTCAGCCAACCCGAGTTGCTTCTCCTTGGGCTTGTCGAAGGCCAAGTAGACGCCATCGGCCTCCCATTCGAACTGGGCCAGAGCGGATGCCGCCTCCTGGTCGCCCGCGGGAGCCGCGGCGAAAGCGCCGAGCGCCAGGCGCGCGGTCTCGGCGATCTCCGCCGAGTTGGCCTCGATGCGTTCGTTGAGTTCCTCAGGATCGAGCGGCTGGCCGTTCTGGCGAAGTTTTTTCAGTAGCGGCGCGCGCTGGATGAAGAGCTTGGCGAAGGCCTTCTGCCAGGGCTTGTGAAGCGACCCGAAGCTCTTGGCGTTTGAGAAGAAGGCGCTGTCGCGAGGCAGGCCCGCGCGGGGCATGGCGAAGCCCACGGCGTCACGGATGGCGAGCCCGCGGGTGGACATCGCCTCGACGATCTCGGAGCAGAACTCACCAAGCTGAACGAGCGAGAGCTCGGAGGAGGCCAGCAGGCCACCCAGGGCCGCCTGGAACACTAGGCGGTCATCTGGCACGGGCGAAAGACCGCCCGCGTGCAAGGCGGCATCGACCCACGGCTCAGCGTCGCCGCGCATTTCCTTGGCGCCGATGGCCATGACGTGGCCGAGCGTGTCGGCCAAGTTGTGCTCGTTGCCGTTGGTGGTGAGGATCGCCGCCTTGGCGGTCGTAGCGTTGTTTCGGACGTAGCCGGCGTTGTGCGAGATCAGGATCTCGGGTGGCATGCCTTGGCCGCCGACCAACGCCTCCGGAATCATGAGGTCCACGCGGGCGAGCAGATCCGGATTGGCGAGGATCGCCCGCGCCACGGCCGCGATCTGACTCGACGAGAGCTTGTCGAGCCGGAACAGTGCGGCGGAGTCGCTGGGCTGGCCGGCGTTGGGAATACGCTTGGCTAGGATGTCCGCGCCGACGCGCCCGATGATGCGGTCGGTCAGCATGCGGCCTCTCCCTTGAATACGAACGGGTTTTCGACAAATGAGCAGGAGTCGGAGAGCCTGCGGACCAGGCCCAACCCCACGAGCCGGGTTTCGAGGTTGTCCCGGTTCTCGCTGAGCTCCTCTTGGTCGACGAGCTTCGCGTCGACCAGGCGTGTACCTTCCGCGTCGCCGAGGACCAGGCCATAGCGCTTTTTGGCCTCAGCCAGGAACTCGTCGAACTGCATGCGGTCGTCGACGATGACGACCACGATCGACTTCAAGAGGCGATCATTGGGGGCATAGCGGGTTCGCCGCGAGAGGCGCCGGGAACTGAGGCCGATCGCCCGCGACCAGGACCCGTGGATCTTGCCGATGTGCTGCGCGTGGCGCGCGAGGGCGAGCTCGGCGAGCTTCCCGACCAAGGCGTCCGGGCTCTCGCCCGAATAGTCCTCCTCGTCGCCGCCATCGGCGGAAGGCCATTGGAAGCGCTCGCGCATGAGCTTCACGCGCTCTGCCTCTGGGAAGTCGCTTGAGGCTGCCTCGGCCCAGCCAGCGTCCATACGGATCGACTCGACATAGGCGCGCACCGCCTTTGCTGGCAAGCCTTGATTGAGCAAGTAGCTGTCACCGGAGAGCGCGCGGACCTTCGTGCGCTCCTTGGAGACGATCTCACAGACGATCTCGACGGGGTCGTCGTCGCCGGCCACGCGCTTCGCCCGCTCAAGGAAATACAGGAGCATGTTGAGGCCGGAGATGGCGATCAGATGCTCCAAGGCATCGTAGATCGGCATGTCCTTGGCCAGGACCGACAGCCAGTCTTCGCAGATCTGATCGAACCGCGGGTTGGTGGCCTCGGGCAGATAGCCCGACTGCCGGGAGTCCTCAGCCCGCTGCGGCGCGCCTTGCATCGCGCGGGCGAGCCGGTTCATCGGCGCCTCGCGGTCGAACAGGCGCTTGGCGAGCAGGTCTCCCAACTCGGCGCCGCGCTTAGCCCGCGTGAGCATCATGTAAAGCAGTTCGCCGGTCCGCGCAAAGAAGCGCCGGTCGTTACTCATCTTGCCCTTGGAGTCGATCTCCAAGTCCTCGTAGAGAGCGTCGGGGCCGAAGGGGAAAACGAACTTGGAGCTCCAACGCTTGTTGCTACGGGACTCGAAGGAAGACGAGCGCAGCAGCTCGACGGCCCTGGCGAAGTCGTCGAAACTCGCGAACGAGTGACGCAGGTAGGCCATGTCGTCAACGCCGTCGCCATTGCCCGTCGAGCCCTGAGCAAAGCGCTCGAACCACTGGCGCCACTTCTCCTCATCGGCGTGCTTGCTCTCCGAAATGGATTCAACGTAGGGGTTGTTGAAAAGCAGGCCGCGAAGGCGGATCTGGCGTTGGGGCTGGAACCTGAAGGCTCCGGCTAGCCCCTCGTAGGGGCGCAGCGGCTTGTCCAAGTTAGAACCCAGCGCGCCAAGAAATTCGAGCACCGTCAAATGCGGAAGCTGCTCATCGTAGAGGCGGTGGCCCCAGATGTTCTCGTCGACGCAGAAGTCGACACTCTTGATCTCGGGGCGCTTGAAGATCGCGCTCATGCCGGAGCCCTCACGGTCACAGGACGCGCGAACCCGCGGCCTCCCGGCTCGATGTCGATGAAATTTAGCGTTAGGGCTGAGGCTTCGGCGCCGACCTCGTCATCGCCGGCAAAGCCGGCCTTGCGGACGATCTCGGCCTTGCGCAGTAGCTTTGCTTTGAAGGCCAGCAGATCTTCGAGGCACTCATTAGAGAAACTCGCCGGCAGCGCGCCTTCGGCGACGCGCGCGAGAAACTCATGCCGGATGGGCGTGAGATCGAAGGCGACCGAGTTGCCGGGGCCGGGCGAGAGCGACACGTCGAGTTGAAGACGTCCGGTCTCCTCTTCGAGCTTGATGGCCATGCCCACGCCGCCTTGCCTGCGAGAGGGCGTCTCGTGGTCGCAGAGCACGCTCACGCGACTTTGCGTGAAGCCGCCGGAGCTGGCGATGAAGATCCGATCAACGTTCTCCAAAAGCAAGCCCGTCATGACCCGGTTGAGTCCGCGGGCGATGCGCCCGCGCGTGGCGTCACTCACGGCCTTCTTGGCCTTTAGAGAATCGATGATGTCTAGGTAGTCGCCCGCGAAGCGGAAGGCCGTCATCGACCAGCGGGAGTAGCCGGGCTCGGATTCGGGCAGCGAGAAGTAGAGCCTGCGGCGCTGGTCCGCCAGCATTTCCATGAACTCGATGGAGCCGCCGTCCAAGCGGGCGCCTTCATGGCCTTCCAGGTACGCGTCCTGGGCCGCACGAAAGTCCGCCGTCGCGCCGTAGACCGAGTCTGCCGCCACCAGGCGTGCGAAATCGGTTTGCAGCCGCGCATCGTCCTTGCCATAGACCAGAAGGCCGTCGGCCGCGTTGGTCGTCTCCTCACCCACGCCAAAGCTCGCCATCGCCTTGAAGACGGGGCGGTCGGAGGCCCGACGTTTGGGCAAGTTCGCCCCGAAGGCGTTGGCGTAGATGCTGGCCTTGCCGGTGTGCCCGCCTTCTTGGATCTTGGGCACGTCCGCGCAGGTCATCAGGTTCTCTTTGGCATCCTTGGCGTCGGCGTAGCCGAGGACCATGTTGGAGCACAGGGCCAGCAGATCGCGCACGGGGAGATGGAGGCCATTGAGGCGAGCGATCTCGACCAGATCGCCAAGACGGCGAGCGAGCTGCCCGCCATCGGCTTCGCCTAGAAGGCGGCGGCGGTTCTCGTCGATCGGGCAGACCTTGCCGCCAGCCTTCAAAAAGCAGCCAGAGCAGTTGGCCCATTCGGGGTGCCCAGCCACGGCCTTGGCGACTTCGTCGAAGGTCGTGCGGCTCGTGGAGCGGCTGAGGTCGAAGACGGCCAGGCGATCGGGCGCAGGGCCGGCTTGAAGAAAGCGCTCCTGCAACGGCTTGCGGAGAGGATGGACGCGATCCTGCCGCTTGCCCAGGTCGCGCAGGCGGTCGAGAAGCTGGCCATGGTTGGCCGCGAGGATCACTACTTCGGAGTCGTCCCCGCCAAGGACTGACTTTTCGAGCCGCTGCAACTGGAGATCGCTCTCCTCGCCGTTGAACTCGGAAAGATCCTTGATGAAGACCGCTAGTCGGCCATCATCCAGGCGGTGCTCCTTCACATTTCCCTTGCTCGCCCAAACCTTGGGATCACCGCCGATTCGTGTCCAGAGGGCCCGACAGTGGTAGGTCTTGCCATCGCCCGCCGTCCCAGCGATCACCAGCGAGCCAAGCGTCTTGGACTCGATATGCTCGATCATCGCGTCAAGCAGAGGCGTCGATAAGCTGATCGGTTGCACCTTCGCCCGCCCAAGAGCGCCAGAGACGTACTCGTCAAACATCGTTAGATTGTTGGACGTTGGGCCGTAGCTGCGCAGAAACCTCACCCATGCGCTAGCCGGTGGAATCCCGGCGTCGCTTTCAACTTGCGACGTGGTTGTCATGTCGTTCTACCTCCTCGCGTCATTCTCTTGACCAATTTTTGGACATCGGGGCCCCACTTCAAACGGGCTCCTCGCGGATAAAAGAGCCCTACCCCTCCACGGACTGTATCCGACTGTATTGACGGGAATGACCGCGATCAAAGCCGGCGGCACCATCACTGGCGCCGAGATCGGCGCCGCGCTCGTCGGCGAAGCCGCCGTCGAATCCATTCTGCGCAACCGCCGTTGCCTAGACTGCGAGCACACCTTTTCAACACCTCGACGCTGACCGGTCTCGATCTACGGTCGCCGTCGATTCAGTCCTGACCCGCATCCAGAGCGTGCTCATCATCGAGTTGAAGAAGGGCCGTTCCGAGATCGGCGGCGAGGAGATGAGTCAAGCCGATGGCCACGTCCAGGACTTCCTAGAAAGCGGCGCGATCGAGGGGACACCGATGTTCCGGGCCTTCGTCGGAGGGCACGGGTTCTCGGCCAAGACCGCAGCCGAAAAGGTGATCAGAGAAGACGACGTTGTGCGTGGGCGTGTTCAAGCGACCACCTACCACCAGCTCACTCGCACGGCCAACAAGCGCCTCTTCCGCTTGAAAGAGCGCATCCCGGCCCGTGATGAGGACGTGTCCGGAGTGGACCTATCTACGAAGGTCATGCAGATCGCCTCTCAGGTGAGTCTTGACTTGGCGAACCCGCAAAGCTGACGAGGCGTGGCATGCAGTCACGCCCGTCGCCCTCACTATGAGGTATGAGCTTCCGGCATCAGCCCCAGCCAGGCGAGTAGTCGGCTTCTTGCATCATCGTCGGGCTGGGTTTGCATTTCGCGCGCCCATGCTGACAGGATTACGCCCATCGAAGCCACGATGAGTTCGTGTGCTTCCGCATACGCCTTTGTTGCATCGAGCCCTCCGAAAATCATTGCTTGCAACACGGTGGTCACTCGGCGCGGTGAAGTGGGGCGGCCTTCCGCGGTCATCGTGCTAGCCACGCTGCGACTGACTTCGGCGATCTCGAACACATTGGTGCCGCCCATGTGCGGCCGCGCAATTGTCAGAATGCGTATCAGGTCGGCCCCTTTCATTTCCGGCAACTCGGCGGCGCGCAACATGCTGACGACCAAACGATCTCCGACCACTCCCGTGGGCGCTTCGTGTCGTGCCGGGTCATACAGGACGATCGTGGTTCCGTTTTCCAGGACAGCGCGTTGCAGCGGCTCGAGGTCCAACCGCTGCAAGAACGCCGCCAGAGTGGGCGCATCGGCCCAGCCAGTTGTCAGCTGCGGCAGTGCCTGCCGGAGCAACTGTGCGAGCATAGACAGGTGCAAAGGACCCTTCGATTTAGCGACGGCACTTTGAACAACCTTCTCTGCGGCCTGTTTGAGTAAGTCCGGCGACAGCCGTTCAGCTAAGGGCGACTCGCCATTCTCGGAATCTACGTTCGAACTTGCAGGCGCTGTCGCGTCCACGTGCGCTGCGTGCTTGCCATTCCTTCGCTGCCGATCGATAGCCACATCGTTCTGAAAATCGAAGTCGATGTCAGCTATGTTCAACTCGCGCATGAGGCTTCCGAAGGAGCCTGCACCATCCCATTTCCCTTCGCGCAGCTCCCCGAATTCGCGATGGAGGATCTGGGCTAGGGCCGGAAGTGCTACGGGCTGTTCAGCTTGGATGACCGTGTTGCGAACCCGATTGGCGAGGCGCTTGCGAAGATCACCAATGGGGTTGATATCGACCGCAGCCTCATCTTGCATCGGTGGCTCTTCATCCTCGATGGAGGTGAGCTGAAGCGCATCTCGGAGAAAGGTCTGGATATCGATGACTTGATCCGCGGATGCCTTGTACGACTCCGACATGGCGCCCGCGGCGAAGACGACTGTGCGTCTGTCGTGGCGCCTAAGCCGGCGCAGCACGGGCGAGAAATCAGCATCGGCGGAAAAAACGATGAACTCGTCGAAGTGAGTGCTATCCGCCAAGGCATCCATCGTATCTAGCACTAGGTGAATGTCAGTGGATGTCTTGCCAGTGGCCGTCATCGGCGGGCAGTCCACGATCTCGAAGCCCGCCTCATGGAACGGGCGCCGGTACTTCTGATACATGACAGGGTTGAGGTAGCAGCGCCGCACCAGCACGCGGCGGCGACTGGACGGGGCATCGTCGATGCTTTCGCCATCGACTCCTATAGTCAGCCAGCGCAACCAGCGCAATGGCTGGCGGGAGAAGCGTTCGGCCGCCTCGGCGCTGATTCGTCGCAAGCCTGAATAAACATTGTCGAAATCGACGAACAAGGCGATCTTCACTGGCCCTCCAAGGCGGTCTTGTTGTGTTTCCTCCGCGTCGGAAGCGTACGTACCGTGCAGCCGACGATTGATCCGGGCATTTTGACCGACGTGATGGGCGAAGCCTCCATTACTCGTTTCGGCGCCGGCGAAGTTCGCTGGAGGTGCAGCAAGGGTGCCTCCGTGCGGAACATCGATCGGTTGTCGGCCGAGTACCCGGATACCGACCTCCTTCAACTCTCCTCTTCAACTTCCTCGTCGACACGTTCGTTGAATTCCGTGAGACGCGCCTGCCGCGCGGCGCGGAGTTGCGGTACAGCGGCCGCAAACTGCGAATGGAAGGCCTTGACCCGCTCCGGGTCAAGCCCGAGCCCCGCGGCGTATCGCGTGGACATCGCGTTCATGACGGTCGTGATCACCGGGCATTGCAGATAGTCCGAGTCAAGCCCGGCGACGGCGTACATCTCGCTGGCGAACCGCTCCGCGTGTGTCGCGAGCTCTGTTGGCGCTCCTGCTGACTTGGCATGCGCGAGGGCCGCGGCAGTCCAGAAGGAGGTCGCGAGCCCCTCGAGCACATCGGTGGGAACCCCGCCATTGTCCTCGGGCTGGAAGACGACGCGATTGATCAGAGGCAGCCCAGCGTGGCCGAAAAGCCTGAAGAGGACCTGCGCCGCCAGGCGCGGCCATCCAGCATCACCCCGCGCGCGGAGCACGCCGTTGGCCCCCGCCGCCATCACCAAGGTCATGAGGAGACGGAAACGCAGAAGGTCGCGCGTCGTCAGCTCGCGTTCCTCCGCGGCTTCGCCGATGCTCTCGTTGAAACGCAGGACGGAGCGGGCGATGTCCGCCGCGGTGTCTGCACGCCGGGCACCTGAGTCGTTTCCTGCCTCGACACCGTTTGCGATGGTACCGCCCAATGCCGACACATCCGTCCCGAACTCGCCGCCGGCTTCCAGAAGCGCTTCTCCGTCGCCGGTTTCGTCGCCCATGTCCAGATGCAGTGCCTCGGGCTCTTCGTCCGCGGCTTCCAGGCGCTCCTCGCTGATGCCGATCACGGTGTTCAGGAGGGCACGCACGCTGTTCGCATGGCTCATAGCCAAGGAGCTAGCGCTATGTAAATCGGCCGGCATCTCCGGCGAGCGCGCGGCGATGAACTCCTCGAAGCTCAGCTCGCGACCGGATTGCGTTTGGGCCTCCGCCGTGTTCCTGCGTCGGCCGCCTCCGCGCCGCCGGGGTGGGGCCAAAGCAAGCCGCCGTTCTTCGGCATCGATCATCTCCAACGCGTCCAGCAGCCAGACGCCCTCCGCAGCATCGGTGTCGAGTGCATCCAGTGCCTCTTGGATCTTCTTCGTCTTGCCTACCTTCAGCTGCTCGAGAATGCTCTCCTGCACATGCACGATGGCGATGCTCGACACCCGCTCGCCCACGCGCACCCGTGCGAACGCAGGCGATTGTGTCGCCTCGATCTGGAAGGCGCGACCTGCGGCCGACGCGACGGGCGTAAGCGTCGTGTTCAGGTTTTCGCTCCGCGCGTCCAGCAGTTCGACGACGGCATCCGGCCGGTCAAAGGACGGCACCGGGATCCACGTGAGTTCCTTGCGCTGGAGGCGGAAGTGGCCGGGTTGCTTCTGAGCAAGTTCCTCCAGCGGGATCGCGGGCGTGGGCCGATACGGCGCAATGCGAGAGACCGGAGTAGGCTTGGCGTCCAATGCCTTGTCCAGCGCCAACGTCTCAAGCGCCGCGCCGGGAGGCATCTTGCGATACAGGCACGCTTCTTCATTCTTCCCAGCGAGGCGCTGGTCGCCGAGTGCGGCGAACGTGCAGTTCGCGCTGCCGTAAAGGACGTGGTCGGCCGCATTGGTCTGCGCGATGATGACCTTCGCATGAGCAAAGCGCTGCTGCTTTCCCATCGCCGGTTGCAGGTCGAAGACCTGCGCCTTCAAGTCGGCGACGCGCGGAAAGAGTCCTGCTTTCGTCTGCAGAATTAGCGCTGTCGTCCGCGGCGAGAGCAGCCCCTGCAATGCCTGCACGGCCCGCAGCTTTTCATCCCAGTAAGGACTGACCACGACGAGGCGTGCCACTTTCTCTCGTCCGACCAGAGCGGCGAAGCGGCGGGCGAGGCCCTGCGCATCGCCGGAAGCGAGCAGGCGGACATCGCCGAAGTCGGGCAACGCCCGGCGCAACCAAGGCGTGCGCGCGCGCGCCCAATCTAACTGCTGGAGGGCGGCGGTCTCCTCCGGGCCAATGAAACGCCGGATATAGGCGAACGCCTGCTGCAGCACGGGGACGGGCTCGTCCTCGCCCAATCCCATGCGCATCTGCCCCACCACCTCCAGATTGCCTGCCAGCCCGGCGGCGGTGAGATTCGCGGAGGCGACGAGCAGCCGCCCGCAGTCGTGGCCAAGTTGCAGCACCAGCTTGGGATGGAACAGTTCCGCAGTGTTCGCCCCCGCAAGCGAGTAGCGCCTGCCCGCGTACAGCGGTGGGCGACTCCCGTCCTCCAGTGCCTGGGTCACCATACGGCGATCGGCCACGACGATGTTATTCATGCAGTCGGCCTCGCGCAGACGCGTCAGTACGATCTGCTCGTACGCCGCGAAGTCGATGCAGAAGGAGGTGATGACCGTGGTGTGGTAACCGGTCTCCGAGAAGGCTTGGAACAACTTCATGCAGCCTCCAGCACCTGGCGTCCGCGCGCCGTCAATCCGTCCGTACCCAGAAGGTGGATGTCGGTGAGGAAGGAGATGGCCGAACGCAGCCGCGGGTTAGTGAACACCGGTCCCGCCTTCTTGCGCGGACGCACGAGCCCATCTTCGACCTCGAACAGAAACGTGTAGTCGCCTCCCCTCAGTTTTTGGAACGCGACGAGCTGATGGCGGTCCAAGATGCGCTGCTTGATGAGGGCGGTGATTGTTGCCTTCAGCGGCGCGTCACGCCGTCGCGCGAGGAAGCGCAGCTCGGTAAGAACCGTCTGCGATGTGTCGTGCGCGATGCCGTGCAGGACCTGCTGCACTGCGCCGAGCTCCGGTTCGAAGCGCCGGGCGAGCGTCGCGAGCAACCGTATCGCAGCGAAAGCTGTCTCGGCCGACAGCGCGTCTTCGATCCGGAACGAAAGGAGATCGTCGGCCAGGTACCACTCGTTGTTCTCGTCTTCGCCCCAGGCGTTTTCGGGAACCACCAGCGAGTCTTCGAGTTCGCCCCAGCTGGCTGGCGCGTCTCCGGCACCGTCGATGAGCCTGCCGGCGACTTCCTCGAGGAGCGCTCCAATGCGCACGCCGTTCGGGTGGCGCTCCAGCGCCTCCAGCGTGAAGCGTAGGAGTGCTTCGTGGCACACGTGCATCAAGTCGTTGGCATGGTAGACCCTCCACTGATAGCGGCAGGCGGCATCCGCACCCCGCAGCGGTACCAGTGGATTTCCTTCGTCATCGAAGCCGGAATAGGCCATCCACCTCACCTCCAGCGCATCCGGCGTGCGTCCGAGCGCGTCCGCCGTGTGCAGGACCAGGCGCAGAGAGTGCCTGCGTTTCGCGGCGAGCGTATCGGGGCCGGCCTGAGGCGCGAGGAGCAGCTCTTCGTAGGTTTCGCGTTCGTCGCTATCGAGTTCGATGCCCGACGGGGCGAACGCTCCGAGCTGCTGAAGTTCCTCCAGCGTCACGGAGCCGCGTCTCACCCCTTCGAGGAACACATCGGCCGCCGAGCCTACGGACGCGGCGAAATCCGAGGCGAGCTTTGTCCCGCGCACGCTCGTGACCGGTAGGTCATGCTTCTGCGCCTCCTGGAGCAGGCCCAGGACGGCCATTTGGGACGAATATGCGGCCCCGAAGGTTCCGAACTTCTGAGCGAGGTACTGGTCCGGTGCCTGCCGATCGGTGTTGACCGAGAACCGGACACGGTTTCCCTTGAGGCCCTTGAGCGTGTTGCCGGCCCAACGGCTTCCACCGACGCCTGCCGCCTGCGCGTGCTGCTGCGCGACGAGCGCGTACAGGGCCTCGCAGCGACGAAGGAACACGCACCAATGGTCCGCCTCGGGGGAGTGGTGCAGGCGAGCGTACTCCCTGCTGATCCAGCTGTGGAACGCGTAGTAGCGCACCCGTAGGGTCACGTTGCTGATGCCCGGGAGCATTGCCTGGTAGAGCGCGATGCTCGTGTTCTGCATGCCCAGCGGATCGAGCCCCTGGCGCTCCTGCAGTTCGCTCCACTCGGGATCGCCCTCCGGCGGGATCTCTTCGGCCATAACTTCTTCCATGACGAGTTGGCAGCGGCGCAGCGTAGCGAATCAGGCCGCGCGGCGCCATACCCAGAAGGAGTTTCGAGCGAAAAAGACTTCTTCGCTGATTTTGGCTAAGAGGAGCGCAGGTGCTATCGAACCCTGATCTTCGGTTCCGCCTCGCATGGCCGGATGCAGTTATCACCAATTTTGGGGATGTGACCACGCCCGCATGGACCTATAAGGAGCCAGTTGAGTTGGGAGGGTGCTGCATGGCCTCTATGCCGCTGGGTCTACCTCAACAATGCGTGCTCAGACAGGACTCTGCCTCGGGCGTGAACAGCATAAAACTGACCGAGGACATACGATGAAGAAGCTCATTTTCGCGCTGATTTCGCTTGCCGTCGCAAGCTCGGCATACGCGCAAAAAGATCGTTGTGCAGACGTGCTATCCCAAGGTCCCTTCGCAACAACGTTGTACCAAAGCAATACGACTTATCGACGGATGCTGGACTATTACCTATCGACCTTGACCTATGACCAGGCCAAGACCGACAGGAAGTTCACTGGAAACATTCCCATTGGTGAAGTGGTACTCGGAGTGGGATTCACCGAGAACCGACTGGAAACCCACAAGGCAACAACAAATCTCACCTTTACCGAGCGTGTCGATTATTCGAATGCCACGTCGGTCAGCGTCCAAACTGGTGACCCGTATGTCCTGAACGCCTGGACTAGCTGCATGAGAGGAAGAGGAGGCTTTGCTGCAACGTTCGAGGCCGTCAACGCTACAACGGCCACCCTCGTTTTGGAATGGTTTCCCATCGCCGGGGTCCCAAGTGTGCAGGTGAGCCCCTCGTTTACATTGCCTCCCGGCCTGCAACTGACTTCAGGGATGGAGTACCTGAAAGGAGGCAAGGAAATCGTGGGAGGTACGCCAGCGAGAATTCAGTTCAAGTTGGACACCGCTACTACGCCAGTAGCGCTCGCACTCAACCTACAGCACAACGCTGGATCCGATGCAGCGTACCTGCCGCCGAGACTTCGCCTGGACGTCGAAAAGCGGCCGTTCCCTTTCGCGAGTTCAAGCTGCAACACGAACGCACAAATCATTCAGGACGCACTCGCGCACACCGGCACCAATTCGCCTGTATACACCTACTGCAGCGACCTTCCAAACGGCTGGGTGTTCTCGCAGGATGCTGCAGACTGGAGCGTCACGCCTTCCGTGCATATCGGTAGCCCGCTCCATCGGGCGGTGTTCCACAAGGCAAGTTTCGTAAGCCAGGATCGTTTTCAAGCACAACTCGGATGCAGTTCAAGCTCGGGAACAGATCTCCGTTGCTTCGGCCAGGTTGCCCTCACAGAAGTCCGCAGAAAGTGGGTGCCGATCAGGGATTGAAGTCCCCTCTACGTGTCATTGCGTTTCTTGGGCCTGGACTGGTCGCAATCAGTCCTATTTGGCGTTTCCGTTGGCACACGTCGAACTGCTTGCATCTTTTCGGTGGAAACCTGCCTTGTACATATCCGCTTTCAACGATATGTGGCAGGACGTTCGCGCTGGCAGGTGCGCTTCCAAGGAGGCGACGTGAAACAAATCCGCTTTTGTTGGACAGCCCAAGTCAGCCCCTCAAGTACGAGATCGAAACGACGGCGAAATGGACGCCTGCGGCCCAGCAACTCATTGGCTCGAGGAGCGGGGGATCCGACGGCAATACAACCTCAGTCATCGAAGCTGCAGTCCTTTCCGATAGTGAGTGGGCGAAAGGCGCTTGATGACGTCAAACTCATTCCGATAGTCAGCAACGTCCCAAAGCCACGCCTCCTCGATCTTGTACTTCGAGTCATAGAGAATCCACACTAGGCAGTCCCAGTCATAGTTCATGGCTTTCGGCACCCACGTCACCAAGCTTCCAGGCTTGCCGCTGGGACGGTTTCCTTTGACCTGGTACCGCTTGCCCTGATACTTGAAGTCGTAGCCCTTCTGAACCGCCGTTGCGCCACGCATGCATTCCTCGTACTCCTCAGGGGTGAGGCCAAGCAAAGTTGCGGCGTCAAACTCCGAGAGCGTTGAGGTAATCGCAGGAGCGTTCCCAAATGCGCACTCCCATTCCAGAGCCACGGCAATCAGTCGGTCTCGGAGATCGTGCATGGTGACTATCGGCTCCTTCCATTGTTGAATAGGGCGCACAGTGAGGAATGCACCGCTTCAAGGCGAGCTTCCCCGTTAAAGCAGCTCCTGTCCATGGGTGCTTTGTCCTGTTCTTGTCCGAATGGCATGTGACGCAAGCTATGCGCCCAACCGGCGGAGCCAAGGTAAGCGGCCAGCCGTCCAATAGCTGTCCGACAGGCCGCGAATCACGCCCCCTGACTACTTTGTGCGGTCGGCTTATTGATCGGCGCCCTGCGGGACTTGGCCAAGAAAAATGAACACCTAAGAATTAATTAAAAGAATTCTTGAGATTTGCCGATGTTCCATTCGTGAACTTATGCGCACGCTGACATGGGACGGCCTTTCGTTTAGGCCTTTCACCCCCTGATAATTGAAATTGACGCTTTTTGATACAAAAGCGCCATAAGCACTCAAAAATTCTCAGGGAGTCCAGGGCATGAATCGCCAGCTTCACCGTGTCGTCTTCAATGCAGCCAGAGGCATGCGGATGGTGGTTCACGAAACTGCCAGGAGCTCAGGCAAAGCGTCGAACAGGGCCACGACGGGAGCGGGTAGCGCACTGGCGGCAAGTGCCGCCGCCCTCGCCCCTGTGTTGGTTGCTGCAGCGCTGGCGAGCGGCATGCTGGCAACGACATCCGCGCATGCCCAGATCGTTGGCGCGCCCAATGTCCCAGGCAACCTGCGACCGACGGTGCTGGTCGCACCCAACGGCGTCCCGCTCATTAATGTGCAAACTCCGAGCGCGGCGGGCGTCTCGCGCAATGTCTACAACGCCTTCAACGTCGGGGCCAACGGTGCGATCCTGAACAACAGCAGAACTGCTGTGCAGACGCAACTCGGCGGCTTCGTGCAGGGCAATCCCAACCTGGCTACGGGCCCGGCACGTATCATCCTCAACGAAGTCAACGGCGGAACGCCCAGCCAGCTCCGCGGCTACATCGAAGTGGGCGGTCAGCGTGCCGAAGTGGTGATCGCCAACCCAGCCGGGATCAGCGTGGACGGGGGCGGCTTCATCAATGCTTCGCGCGCCACCCTCACCACTGGCACACCGCAATTCAATGCCATCGGCGGCCTCGACAGCTTCCTTGTTCGTGGCGGCACCGTCACCATTGACGGCGCGGGCCTCGATGCCAGCAAGACTGACTACGCTGCGATCCTCGCGCGGGCCGTGCAGGCCAACGCGAGCATCTGGGCGAGCGAGCTCAAGGTGGTGACCGGTGCAAATCAGATCAGCGCTGACCACTCGCAAATCACGCCGACGACGGGCACAGGCTCCGTTCCCACCTTTGCTCTGGACGTGGCCGCACTTGGCGGCATGTACGCCAACAAGATCATTTTGATCGGAAGCGAAGCCGGCCTGGGCGTGCGCAACGCGGGCAGCATTGGCGCCGGTGCTGGCGGTCTTGTCGTCACGGCGGCAGGCCGTCTCGAGAACACCGGCACATTGGAAGGCCAACGCGTCGAACTGACCACGCCCGGCGATATCTCCAACCGTGGCGGCACGATCCGCCAGACCAGTTCGGCAGGTTTGACCATTGCTTCGCCGGTGCTGAGCAACATCAATGGCGGCGTCATCGGTGCCGAACCCGTGAGCGCCGGCTCTGGCAGTACCGGTACGAGCAGCGGTAGTTCGACCGGTGGCGGAACCACGAGTCCGACCAGCGGCGGCACGACGACGCCTTCGACCACGGGTGGCAGCGACACGGTGTCGGGTGGTGCGTCCACGCCTGCCACCTACACCCCACCCGCACCGGGCGCCATCACCGCAGGCGGCACCCTCTCCAACGACGGTGGCCGCATCTACGCGGGCGGCCCCATCACGCTGAACACGCCGCAGATCAACAACGCGGGCGGTTCGCTGTCAGTGGCCAGCATGGCCGTCACCGGCCCGAACTTCAGCAACGCGGGCGGCACCCTCAACGTCAGCAACAGCTTCAGCGCCAACGTGGGCCAGCTGGACAACAGCGGCGGCACCTTGCACGCGGGCAGCCTGCAGATCAGCACCACCGGCGATCTGATCAACGTCGACGGCAAGCTCACCAGCGACAGCGATGCCAACTTGAGCGTGGGCGGCAAGCTCGACAACATGCGCGGCACCGTCTCGGCCACGGGGGCACTGACCGCGGGCGTCGCGGGGGCGCTCAACAACACCTCGGGCGCCCTGGTCGCCAACAACAGTGCTGCACTCACCGCGGCATCCCTGGACAACACCCAGGGCAGCATCCAGTCGGCCAACGCGAACACGCAACTCGCCATTGCGAACCAACTGACCAACAACGGCGGAACCATCGGCGCCAGCGCGGATGTCTCGGTGCAGGCCGGCTCGCTGAGCAACAGCGGTTCCATCCGAGGCACCCACGACACGACGCTCACCGTCTCTGGCGCCTTGACCAACGACGGCAGCATCACAGCTGGGCGCAACACCACGGTCACGGCAGGCAGCGTGGCATCGGGCACGGCTGGCGTGCTCGGCGCCGGCGTGGGCAACGACGGCAAGCTCGGTGCAGCCGGCGATCTGCACGTGACTGCTTCCGGTGCGCTGGTCGCCAATGGCACCAACCTCGCCGCAGGCAACGCCACGCTGCAAGGCGCGAGCGTCGACCTGTCATCGAGCCAGACCAGTGCAGTCAACATCGCGATCACAGCCACGCAAGGCAACGTGACCACCAGCGGGGCCACCCTCACCACGCCGGGCACGCTCGCCATCACGGCCGACAGCCAATCCACGCAGACGCTAGTCAACAACGCCGGCAAGCTAAACGCCGGCCAACTCGATCTGCACGCCTCGAACATCGCCAACACGAACAACGGCGAGATCGTGCAGACGGGCACCGGTGCGACCACCATCGCCGCCTCCGGGACCATCGACAACAGCAGTGGCCGCATCGCCAGCAACGGGCAGGACCTGAGCCTGCAGGCCGCGAGCATCGCCAACACGGCGGGCAAGATCGAGCATGCGGGTGCGGGCACCCTGACCCTCTCGGGCGGCAGCTACAGCGGTGCCAACGGCCAGATCACGGGCAACGGGGCCTTGGCCGTCGCCATGTCCAGCAGCTTCGCCCAAGACGGCGGCACGACCACCGCGAAGCAGATCTCCATCGACGCAGGTGCCTTGAGCAACCGCGGCGGCCAGATCATCCAAACCGGCCCCAATGCCACGCGCATCACGGTCGTGGGGGCCGTCGACAACACCGCCGGCACCATCGCCAGCAATGGCAACACGACCATCGCGGCCGGCAGCCTGACCAACCAGGGCGGGACTGTGCGCGCCGCCGAGGCGTCCAGCCTCGGGCTGAGCGTCGGCGGGGCACTCGACAACAGCGACAAGGGCGTGATCGGTGCCGGTGGCAGTACCACCGTCACAGCGGGCAGCCTGAACAACAACGCCGGCAGCCTGACCGCCGTCGGGGATCTGGGCGCCACGGTGAGCGGAGCCGCCACGAACGTCGGCGGTACGCTGGCGGCCAACGGCAACACCACCCTGGTTTCCGGCACGCTGGACAACAGCAGCGGAACGGCTGCCGCGGTGAACGGCAACCTCAGCGTCACGACCTCGGGCACGACGACCAACAGCCAAGGGACGATGCAGGCCGGCGGCAACACCGCGCTGGTGAACGGCGGGCTGGTGAATGTCGCGGGCAAGGTCACGGGCAATGCCCTGTCGGTGAACACGAACGGCAACACGCTGAACAATGCCCAGGGCACGCTGGCCGCGACCACCACCGTGGCAATGAACTCGGGCGCACTTGCCAATGACGCCGGCCTGATCCAGTCCGGCGGTGCGATGACCATCAACACGAATGGGCAAAGCCTGAGCAACACCAACGCGGCCGGCTACAGCAACCAGCAGGGCGGCATCACCAGCGCCGACACGCTGGATCTGAAGACGGGCGCTGTCAACAACGCGGGCGGCTTCATCGGCGCCAAGAACGCGCTGACGGCCAACACCCAGGCGTTCTCCAACACGAGCGGCGGCGTGGTGCTTGGCCAGTCGAGCGTCGCCATCAACACGAGCGGCGCGGCCTACGACAACAGCGGCGGGCAGACGCTCGCCACAGGTGACCTGGGCATCGTCAATGCCTCGAGCATCACCAACACCGGCGGCCTGATCCGCTCCGCGGCCACCACCACGCTCAACGCCGGCAGCGTCGGCAACATCAGCACCCAGGGCACCAACCAGGGCATCGAGGGCAAGAACGTCGTCATCGGCACTGGTAATCTCGACAACACCTCCGGTGCCATCCGTGCCGATGTCGATGCGACCATCACCAGCGGCGGCACCGTCAACAACACCTCGGGGCTGATCTCGGCGGCGAATGCGCTGACCATTCAAGATCCGAACACAAGCAACCCCGCCGCCAAGACGCTCAGCCTGATCAACACCAACGGCACGCTGGTGGCGGACAAGAGCCTGAGGATCGACGCCGCCACCTTCAGCGGCGACGGCAAGGCTGTTTCGGGCAAGGACCTGAGCATTGCGCTCACGCAGGACATCGTCAACAACGGCGAAGTCGCCGCCAACGGCAACCTGAGCTACACCACCACGGGCAACTTCACGAACAACGGCAAGCTGCTGGCAGGGCAGACGCTCACCGTGGGCGGCAACAACGTCGACAACACCGCCAGCGCAGAGATGTCGGGGACGAACACCACCGTCAACGCCAGCGGTACGCTGACCAACCGCGGCCTGATCGACAGCAAGGGAAATACGCAGATCAATGCGGGCACGCTGAACAACGTCGGCACAGGGCGCATCTATGGCAACGCGATCTCCATCGCGGCTGGCACGCTCAACAACGATGCCGAGACCGTCAACGGCGTGACCAAGGCGGGGACGATTGCGGCGCGCGAAACCCTGAACATCGGTGCAGGCACGATCAACAACCGGGAGCATGCGCTGATCTTCAGCGGCGGCCTCGGCGCGGGTTCGATGAACATCGGTGGTGCACTCGACGCCAATCGCAAGGCCACCGGTCAAGGCAGTGTGCTCAACAACCTGAGTGCGGACATAGAGTCCTTGGGCGACATGTCGATCTTGATGGCGCAGGTCAACAACCGCGACGTGCACATCCAGAAGGGCACCCCCACCGTGACCTCCAGTCTGGTCATCGGCATCGCGCCGAAAACGCCCGTAGGCAGCGGCGTAGGGCGGACCACGACTTACTCCTTGAATGAGGTCACACTCGACTACGCCAACGGACTCGTCTATCGCAAGGACACGGGAGAGCTTGTCGGCATCGGTGGCTTCGGCGTCTGGAACAACCAGATCACCACCACCACGGATACCGCGATCAACGCCGACCCCGCCCATCTCGTCGCGGGCGGCAACATGAATGTGAACGGACGCCTGTACAACCAGGACAGCCAAGTGCTGGCCGGTGGGACGATCACCACCAACGACTATGTGCCCGACCAGATGACCGGCCAGGTTGCGGTCAGTGGTTCGGCGACGGTGTACGACAACCTCGGGCAGTTGCAGATGGCGAACATCCCGATCATCTTGGCGCCCAAGACGATCGACCTCGGAGCCTATAAGTACCAGCCCAACTTCAATGCCGCTAGCGGCTATGACGCGGGAACCGCCCCGGTCGGTGGCGCGACGGGCAGTGCGGGCGGCGCTGGTGGTGTGAATGGCGGCAATCGTCCTGGCACCATCGTCGAGGTGCCGGCGAATGTGGGCGGGTCCGTGAAGACTTCGGGCAGCACGGCGGGCGAGGCCGGCGGCGCTAGCGGTGCCGGCGGTGCAGGCGCCAGTCAGACTGTGCCGATGGTCGTGCGCACCAGCGTGCCGAACATCGGTCTTCCGACGGCCAGCCTGTTCAACATCCACACCGGTCCAGGTGGCTACCTGGTCGAAACCGATCCGCGTTTTGCGAACTATCGCAACTGGCTCAGCAGCGACTACCTGCTGAGCAACCTCGGGTACGATCCGAGCAACACCCTCAAGCGCTTGGGCGACGGCTTCTACGAACAGAAGCTCATTCGCGAGCAAGTGGCTCAGCTCACGGGCTACCGCTATCTGGACGGATTCAGTAACGATGACGACCAGTACGCCGCTCTGATGGATGCGGGTGTTACCTTCGCCAAGCAATACGGCCTACGTCCGGGCGTAGCCTTGAGTGCAGCTCAGATGGCGCAGTTGACCAGCGACATCGTTTGGCTTGTGGAGCAGACGGTGAAGCTACCCGATGGAACGGCTCAACGGGTGCTTGTTCCACAGGTCTACGTGCGTGTGCGGCCGGGCGATATCGACGGCTCCGGGGCACTGCTGAGTGCCGATGCGACGGTGATCAAGAGTTCGGGCGATCTCGTCAATACCGGCACCATCGCCGGGCGGAGTCTGGTCAAGATCGACGCGGATAACGTCAGCAACCTCGGCGGCCGAATTGTTGGCGGCAGCATTGGCGTCAACGCCCGAAACGATCTGAACAACATCGGCGGAAGCATCGCAGCCCGGGACTCGGCGGTTCTGACGGCCGGGCGCGACCTCAATATCCGGACGACGTCACAGACCGCCGGCACGAGCACCGGCATTGATCGCGTGGCCGGTGTCTATGTGACGAATCCCGGAGGCGTGTTGATCGCCTCGGCGGGACGGGATGCCAATCTCATCGGAGCCGCGTTAGTCAGCGCGGGGGCTGCGTCGGTGGGGGCGGGGCGCAACATCAACATGGGCACGGTGTCTGAGGGATACACCATCTCGTTCGCAAACAAGAACGGTGCAGGTATTTCATCGGAGAGCCGAGAGGTGGGATCGGTCATCCAAGGGCAGGACAACGTGCGGTTGGCGGCTGGCAATGACTTGAATATCCGCGCGGGTGCCGTCGCCAGCGTGGATGGCGCGTTGGTCGCCACAGCCAAGAACGACATCAACGTCACGGCCGGGCAGTCCACGACCAGCGTGACCGCGGCCACGCAACGATCGTCCAAGTCTCTGTTTAAGAAGAGCAGTTCCAGTACCTTCGACAGCACCACCACCACGGACGTTCTCTCCAGTAGTCTGAGTGGCAAGAGCGTGGCATTGGTGGCGGGCAACGACATCAACCTTCAAGCCGCACAGCTTCATTCCGACGAGGCCATGAGCCTCTCGGCGGGGCGGGACATCAACCTTACGACCGCCAACCGCACGAGTCAGGAACTCCATGCCGCGCAAAGCAAGAGCAGCGGCACGGTCTTCGGTCAACTCGCCGCTGGCGCCACGTTCGCCGGCGATGCGACTGCAGTTGCCATCGCCGGCAACAAGAAATCCTCCAACCATGCCGAAGCCAGCATCGAGACCCGAGCCATCGGCACTAGCATTTCCGCCGGCAACCTGCAGACCCTGAGCGGCCGAGACACGACCCTGCAGGGGGCCACCGTGGTTGCCGACAACGACATCACCATGATGGCCGGGCGCAACCTCACCATCGAGAGCGCCCAGAACACCCGCGCTGAGACCAGTTACGACGCCAATGGCAAGTCCGGCATGGTGGGCACTTGGTACAACCCGGCCATCGGCAACGTCAAGGGCTCGCAAGCGAACGCGACCGTCAGCACAACGCAGCAGGCGAGCCAGGTGGCCAGCCTGCAAGGCAACGTGACCCTGGTGGCGGCCAACGACTACCGCCAGACAGCTAGCAGCATCATGGCTGCCGGACAAGCAGGGCCGTTGGTGGGCGGCGACGTCAACATTCTTGCGAAGAATGTCGTCATCAACGAGGCCTACAACACCACGCAATCGGTCACGCTAGACAAGAGCTCCAGCACGATCGTGGGCGGTAGCGCCAGCTTCGCCGGCATCAGCACCGACACGCTCAAGGGCGCTTCCAGCACGATCAAGGCCATGGGCGACACGGGCGACGGCCGCATGCAGGCCCTGGGAGCCGTCAATCTGGCCATGAGCGGCAAACAGGCCTACGACGCTGCCCAGGCCATTGGTGGCACAGGCCAGCTCAGCTACGGCGTGAGTGTCAATGTCAGCCGCAACACCAGCCAGAGCACCAGCTTCACCAACAGCAGCGAAGCTGTGGGATCCAGCGTGGTGGGAGCGAACAACGTCAATATCGTGGCTACAGGCGGCGGCAAGGGATCGAACATCAGTGCCATCGGCTCCACCATCGCAGCGGGCAACACCGTCAATTTGGTGGCGGACAACGATGTGACGCTGCAGGCCAGTCGCAACACAAGTGTGACGGCCGGACAGAACTCCAGCCATGGCGCCAATGTGGGGGTCACCTTCGGCGCAGGCGCGCAGAACGGCTTCAGCATCCAACTCGGCGTGAACAACGGACAAGGCAAAAACGACCAGAACGATGTCAGCTACAACACGACCCAAGTGAGCGGTGGCAAGGCTGTCAACATCAGTTCGGGCGGTGATCTGAACATGCGCGGGGCCACCGTCGAGGCCAATCGCGTCACGGCGGACGTGGGCGGCAACTTGAATATCGAGAGCCTGCAGGACGTGAGCGTGGGGCAGTCGCGTCAAAGCAGTTCGGGCTTCGGTTTGAGCTTGTGTATTCCACCGATCTGCTACGGCGTGGTAGCCACGGCCAGCGCCAGTGCGGCTGGCGCCAAGGCCGACGGCATCTTCGTGAGTCCGGCTGTGCAGTCTGGTATCAAGGCCGGAGATGGTGGCTTCGACGTGAAGGTGGCGGGCAACACGGATTTGAAGGGCGCGGTGATCGAGAGCACGCAGGCAGCAATCGACGCGGGCAAGAACAGCTTCAGCACAGGCGGCACGCTGACGATGGCGGACCTGCAGAACGTCAGTCAGTCGAGCGGCAGCAGCTACGCGGTCAGCGGTAGCGTGGGCATTGGCTACACCACTGCGCCGGCCGCAGCCACAGACACGGCTCCGGCCAGAGATATGACTGCTTCGTGGGCCGGACCGAACAACAGGCCTGGTGGCAGTGCTGGCGTTGGCAGCTATTCGGGAAATAACCAGACCAGCGTCACGCGATCCGGCATCTCGGGTATTGCGGGGGATCAGAGCGTCAGGACGGGCGACACCAGCAGTGCGGGCAAGTTAATCAAGGACTGGAACACCCAGACCATCGTCAAAGACGTTCAAGCACAGGCGCAAATCACACAGCAGTTCAATCAGAACGCGGCGAGGGAGATCGGCACCTATGCAGGCAACCAGGCCGCCCAGCTTCGTACCCAAGCCAAGGTGGAGACCGACCCTGCCAAGCAGCAAGCGCTTCTAAACGAAGCCAGCCAATGGGACGAGGGTGGCTCCTATCGAGTGGCGTTACACACGGCCGCAGGCGCGCTGGGAGGCGGTATCGGCGGCGCATTGGGGGCAGGCGCCAGCGCAGCGCTGATGCCACGGATCGGGCAGGCCATCGCGGACATGGACTTGCCAGCACCGGTTGCGCAGGCATTGGGGGCCATCAGCGCGGCGGCGATCGGGGGCATGACTGGAGGAACTGCCGGTGCAGCGAGCGCCTATAGCGTCGATATCAACAATCGGCAACTGCACCCTGCGGAAACCAAGCTGATCAAAGACCATGCCAAGGAATATGCGGCCCAAAAGGGCATCAGCGTGGCCGATGCTGAGAAAGAGCTGGCAGCTCAAGCGTTCAGACAGGTTCAATTCGGTGCGTCTGGTGCCTGGGACCCGGACGCCAGCAAGTTCTTGATGACTATTGCCAAGTACTACAGCCAAGGTCAGAACCTGCCAATTGACCCGGCATTTCCGCAAGCTGGCCTTGGGTACTACTTCCAGGCACCTGCTGCACAAAAAGCCAATGCGGCGATCTATCTGAATGAGGTAATTCGCAGCCCTCAAGCTTTGCAGTTTTATCGCGACAACAACATTCAGCAGCCAACCATTGCCCAGATCGCTGCGGCTGCGAGCAAGAACCAAGGCTCTATAAATGAGATTACGCAACTAACGATTCAGGCCGCGACACTCGCGGGAGGGCTTGCCTTGGCGCCTGCCCTGAGTGGCCTTGCCGCCGAGGGTTATGCGTTCGCGCAAAACCCGGTCGCGTACTGCACACTCAATCCAACAGGCTGTATTGTGGCGGCGGACCTTGCGGCAACAACCGTCACTGGCGTGCCAACGAGTGGCGTAGCGATTCCAGGCCAAGTAGGCAAAGCCGTAGGAAAAGTGGCTGAAGCAGAGTTGAACTCTGTCAAGGCAGCCGAAAGGGTAAGCGTTGGAAGCCTGGCAGAGACGGGAGCTGTCAACTTAGCTTTGGAAAACAAAGCTAATGGGGAGTTGCTTAACACGATCAATAACTTAGGATCCAAATCCTCAGCGCGTGGATCCTCTGTGATGGTTGGTGCTTATGATTCAACAACCGGACTCACATCGGTTGGAGCTAGCGGTGCACTCAAGGCGGAAGATTTGAGTCCCGTTATGGTGAAATTTGTAGAAGACAAGTTGGGTGTCCCGATTGGGCAGGCGACCAGCTTTTGTTCGAATCTTGCGGGATTTTGTGCCGAAGTTAAAGCGGCTGATAAATTGGTTCGACAGGGTGCCGACCCCGCCAACATCAAATTTACAAATCCAGTTCGTCCGGGAATGGTCTATGGGAACACTTCAATTCCAGAAAATGCATTCGTGCCAACCTGCGCAAATTGCTCTACTACTTGGCCAAATGGGTATAAAAATTGACTAATGAAAAATTAAATCCCAATTGGGTCCCTCAAGGCGCAGACTGTTTTACATGGATTGCCATGGATTGCTCGGGGAAGTTGGCGGTGATGAGTAATAACGGCTTCGGAGATTTGCCCGAGAGCCTGCTTGCTCGAAATGATTCGGAGGAGTTGCTAAATGATTTCTCGGATTTTTTGTTTGAAGAGTCCAAAAAATACCCGAGCAACCTCCAAAAAAATGGGTTGGTGAATTTGCATTTTTATTCCTCTTGGATCTATCGCGCAAAAAATGGCAAGAATGAAGTTCTTCTTGATATTTTAAATGATTGGAGGAGCAAGGGGAATCTTGCGAACGCAAACTTGAGCATCAACAAAGGGATGTTTGTTTTTGAGGCGTTGGATCATGGAAATATACCTGGCGAATTTCCGGTTGGTTATTCTCGAAAATGCGAAAACGGTGACTATTACAAGCACTTGTCGCCAACAATTTTGGCTTGCATCGAAGATATTCCGCTTCCACTGAGAGAGATTGTTGTGAAATCGGATTCACTTGATTTTTCGCGGGTCGATTTGATTGCGAGTGGCGATATTCGGAAATTGTTTGAGTGAATGATTTCAAATTGATTTGACTGGTTCGAGTTCGGGCTGATTGTGATTTTGATGAGGGTAAATGTGACATATAGCCGTATTCTTTTTGGTGCCCTCTCTGTGGCGACTCTTTCGTCGTGCGCGTATCACGAAATCAACCCCGAGGCGGCGCTGGCTGATATTCGCGCCAACAACGGCTACAACGAGTTGTCCGATGTCGAGTCCGGCACCGCCAAGCTCATCCTGCGGGCCGCAGGCTCAGGCTATCCGGCCAACTTCTCGATTAGCACCTCTTCGCAAGCCTGCAGGGACTTCACGTCCCTGGGCAACGCGGCTTACGCCGGCCGCGGCATCGTGTACCCCTGGATTGCCAATGCAGTGCAGCGTGGCCGTCGGACGGAGCCTTACCTTGTTCATGAGGCCAAGCCGGGAGAGCCGATCCAGGTGCGCGGCTATGGCTCTTGGGCCGATGGAACGGGCTCCGGCTATCGCACCGGCCATTGCGGCCCCGTCACGGTGCAGTTCACGCCGCAGGACGCTCACGCCTACACCATCGAGTTCGTGTGGGGCAGCAATCCGGCCTGCAGCTTGAACGTCATGGATGCCACCAACCGTGATGCCCCGGTATCCGTTCCGGTGCAAATCGTCGCGGATTGCCCTGCACCCGTTCGTTGAAGGCGGTTCTGGCCGATACAGGCTTCGGCCTAGGACAAGAAAGAGAAGAGGGAGTCTGATTTGAAACGCAACTTGTTGGCGGTCGCCATGGCTGCCTGCCCACTGCTGGCGCTTAGTCAGCAATCGCCGACCACGCCTCAGCCCTTCGTCGAGCAGCAGCGCCAGCAAGAGCGTGAGCGTGCGTTGCGCGAGCAGAACGAGCGCACCGTCGACCAGCGCCCCCAGGCCGCGCCACCAGCCCCGGTACAGCGCATCCCGGACGCCGAGTCACCTTGCTTCCGCATCGACAGGGTGCTTCTGGTCGGCGAACAATCCGAGTCCTTCCAGTGGGCCGTGGCCGATCTGTCCGGGCCCGAGGGCAATGACTCTCCGGTTGGCCGTTGCCTGGGCACGGCCGGCGTCAACCTGGTCCTCGCGCGCGCCCAGCAGGCCGTCATTGCGCGCGGCTACGTCACGACCCGTGTGCTCGCTGCGCCGCAGGATCTCTCTGCCGGCACACTGACCCTCTCGCTGGTGCCCGGCCGCATTGCAGCCATTCGGACAACGCCCGACTCTTCGTCCACGCTGCTCGGCAACTCCGCCTTGCTGGCCACAGCCATTCCCTCGCGTCCAGGCGATCTTCTGAACCTGCGCGACATCGAGCAGGGTCTGGAGAACCTCAAACGTTCCCCCACCGCCGAAGCCGACATCCAGATCGAACCTTCGACCGCCCCCAACGCCAAGCCCGGCGACAGCGATCTCGTCGTCAAGTACGTCCAAGCCAAGAAGTGGCGTATTGCACTGAGCCTCGACGACAGCGGCACCGAAGCCACAGGCCGCTACCAGGCCGGCGCTACCCTGTCCCTGGACAACCCCTTCGGCCTGAACGATCTGTTCTACATCAGCGCCAACCACAACATCAACAACCACGTCTTCAGTGATCCGGCCAAGGGCACCGAAGGCCAGACCGTTCACTACTCGCTGCCCTACGGCTACTGGCTCCTGGGCTTCACCGCCTCCAACAGCCAGTACCACCAGAGCGTGGCGGGCCTGAACCAGGACTACGTCTACGCCGGCAAGTCCAACAACGCCGAGGTCAAGCTCTCGCGCCTGCTCTACCGCGACCAGAGCCGCAAGACCACGGTGGCCGTCAAGGGCTGGCGCCGCGAGTCGCGCAACTTCGTGGACGACACCGAGGTCGAGGTGCAGCACCGCGTGGTCGGTGGCTGGGAGCTCAGCCTGAACCACAAGGAGTTCATCGGTGAGGCGACGCTCGAAGGCACGCTGGCCTACAAGCGCGGCACCGGCGGCTTCGGCTCGCGCGTCGCGCCGGAAGAAGAGTTCGGCGAGGGCACTTCACGCCTGAAGCTGTACACGGCCGATGTCACTCTCAACGCGCCGTTCAAGCTCGGCGAGCAGAAGATGCGCTACTCCGGCCTGATCCGTGCGCAGTGGAACCGCACGCCACTGACGCCGCAGGACCGATTCGCCATCGGTGGGCGCTACACGGTGCGCGGCTTCGATGGAGAGACGAGTCTGCTGGGTGAGCGTGGCTGGCTCATCCGCAACGACATCGGGTGGGCCATGGGGCAGAGCGGGGCGGAGCTGTATGCAGGCATGGACTACGGCCATGTCGGCGGCCGTTCGACCGTCGACCTTCTGGGCCGCAGCCTTGCCGGCGCCGTCATCGGCGTGCGCGGCCAGTGGAGCAAGCTGAGCTACGACTTCTTCGTCGGCACGCCCATCAGCAAGCCAGAGGGCTATCGCACCGCCAAGGTGACGCTGGGCTTCAACCTAAACGCGAGCTTTTGAAGCGGAATGGCAAAGATCAAGCCCAAGATCCGTAATGCCTCCGCGCATGCGGACGTTGATTCAGCGCCAAAGCACGAGGTGCCGACCGCACAATGGACATTTCATGCAGCGGCCATGTACGGCATCCATCGTTCGGCCAAGGATAAGAATTGGGCCGTGATCCTGAAGCGCGGGCGCGTCGTCTATTCCAAGGCGTTCTCCTTCGGCATTCACGGCGGAGAGGAGGCTGCACTCCTGCTTGCGCAGGCGTGGCGAGATGAGGTGGTCAAGAAGTACCCCCCTGCGTCACGCCGCAAACTTGCCGAAAAGCTGCGCTCCGACAGTAAAACGGGTATTCCCGGTGTGCTGTGTCGACTCGACGCAAGAGGTGAACCGATAGCCTGGCGAGCCATGACACAGTTGTTCCCCGGACAGAAAGTCGCCAAGCAATTCAGCGTGAGTCGCTATGGTGCGGCCGAAGCCAAGCGCCTCGCCATCGCCGAGCGACAGAAGCAGTTGCGGCAAATGACGGGCCTGCAACGTGTTCACCCATCGGAGGTCACAGTCAGAATCGCACCACCACGCGAGCCGGTTCCGCTGCCGAGACGGATCGATCTCGCAGAAATCGTGCGAACTCCGAATCCATCGGGCGTCGTTGGCGTTGTCTTGACCAAGGATGCGAAGGGGCGACCCGCACGGTGGACGGCTGCGACCCATGTCGGTGACAAGAGGGTGAGCGAATCGTTTTCGATCAAGGTCCACGGCGATGAGCAGGCGAAGGCCCTGGCAGTCGCGGCACGCGAGAAGCACCTGAAAATGAGGGCCGAGTCACAGCGCGCGCAAAAGCCGCGGACCCGGAAGCCCAGGTGACAGAACGACGATATTGGCCGAACGCTATATGCCACTGAAAGAATTTCTCGAAGTCCTTAACAACGTCAGTACGCGCCCGTTGCTTATCACGTTCTGTGCGCTGTCAATGACTACCTGGTTTTCCAATGATGCGCTTCGAACGCCGACGATTTCCTGGGATCTGTTGTTCTTGCCGATTCTTGTATTTAGCGCTTATGTTTTCGTTTGGGGTTGGATGTACCTCGTCCTCACGCTGAACTCGCGGCTGGCAGATAACGACCTGTTCAGCTGGGGGCCGGTGATCGGTTGCACCCTCCTTGCCTTGTGCATACGCATCGCCTTCTCGCATTTGTCGTCGCACCCTCAAGGACTGACTTTCGCGTTGCTTGGCGAACCGAACTTCATTCATTTCTGCACGCTCTTTCTTCTTGCTGCACAAACGCTCAAGATTCGGCGTCACCGTGAGTAGTCACGATATTGCACTGCCTCATACAGCAGAGAATGGGAAGAACTACGTGATCGATATCTTCAAGAGTTCTGATGGCGCGCAGATCCACCTGCCGAAGGTGTATGGTCGACGATCTCTCGCGGCAGTGCCTTGACAAGTCGACAGGCTCAATTTCATTCAGGGGGTAGATGTGTTCTTCAAGAGAGTCACGCCACAGGGCGAACGATTCATCGCGGTCACCGAGTTTGAGAATCAACGCACGCTCAGCGCTGCGTTGCTCTACGGGAAGAGGGCTTATCGGCTCACCTTGGCCGACGGCACAGTTGAGACGATATACCTTGAGTCAGAAGTTTGGTCACGTATGGAGCAGCCATTGATAGCGAACGGCTTCGTTGTCAACGCCTGAGCAGGTTTGCCGTTCATGGCCTGCAGGTTTCCTTTCTTGACCTACATGCCCATAGGCTCGTGCCGCAGTGCCTTTTCGGTTAGCGATCGGTGGGCTTGCTCTGAGGTCTGGATCGCAAGAGCTAGCCATCGCGACGAATCCAAAAATTTTCAGCCCCATATGACGGCATTGGATAGACGGTAGAACGTCCATCCCTGTCCACCAAAGCCCAGCCCGGCCTCACCGCCGCGCTGGGCTTTGTGCCGTCTGGCTTCGCCCTGGCGTGTCCTCTTTCTTCTCCAAAGGGCTCCTCGTTCTCGATCGCCCCGTATCTCATGGACCACGATTTCACATCCACCACTTTCGACGATGAACCTTTCCCTCAGCACCAGACATTCGCGACATCACCGCACCTTGCCTGCCCGGCCTGCCAATCACCGCGGACCATTCCGCGCGACACCGGCAAGAAGGCTGGCGCCGCGATCGGCACCGTCGCCGGCGCGGCTGGCGGTATTTCTGGTGCGCTGTCCGGCGCCATCACGGGCGCCGAGATCGGCATGGCCATGGCCGTCGCTGCAGCTACAGCGACGACGCCATTCGGTGTCGTTGCCGGCACCATCCTCGGAGGCCTGAGTGGCGGCATCGCCGGCTGCGCTGTCGGCGCGGCACTCGGTGAAGCCGTCGACGACGCGATCCTGCGCAACCGTCGCTGCCTGGGCTGCGGCCACACCTTCTCAGTTGCTCGCCGCTGATAGCCCTTGCGCCGTCTCTTCTTCCCCACCCCTTTTCATTCTGGACTTCCCTTGGACCTCATCACGCCCGAATTGCGCATCCTGCTGCTGGCCAACGGCCATACCGCGCGCGACAACCCGCACTTCGACCCCTGGCCCGTGCTCAAGTGGTTCAACCCGTGTGGTGCAGCGACCTGGCTGATTACCGAGCTGGACCCCGACGACGAAGATCTTGTATGGGGTCTGTGCGATCTGGGGATGGGCAGTCCCGAAGCAGGTCATGTGTCCGTTCGCGAGTTGGCCTCCATCCGGCTGATGAGCGGCGCGCTGGGCATCGAGCGCGATCTGCACTGGCGCGCCGACAAGCCCCTGAGCGCCTACCTGCGCCTGGCCCGAGCCGCTGGCCGGATCGTCAGTTGAACCCGCCCGTCGCTCACTTCCGCCGCAGAACGGCGTTTCTCTCCGAAGCCCGCCCCGTGCGGGCTTCTTCCTTTCCGTCACACCTTCAACTCATCAAAGATTCCTTCCTATGGCACATCTCCTCCAGCAAATGGCCTACGTCGGCCAGACCCCGTGGCACGAATTGGGCAATCAGCTTCCGCCCAAACAGCCTCTCGAAGTCTGGGCTCAGAAGGCAGGCATGGACTGGCGCATCTGCGAGACGCCCGTGCGCTACATGGCCGAGCAGGCCGGGGCGCTGGGCTCCATCATGACCTTCGAGGACCAGAAGGTGCTCTACCGCAGCGACACGAAAGCGCCCCTGTCGGTCGTCGGTGGCCGCTACCAAATCGTGCAGCCCCGGGACGTGCTGGAGTTCTACCGCGACCTCACCGAGGTCTCCGGCTTCGAACTCGAGACCGCCGGGGTTCTCAAGGCCGGCAAGAAGTTCTGGGCGCTCGCGCGCACCGGCAAGGAAACAGCACTCAAGGGCAACGACACCGTCAAGGGCTACATCCTGCTTGCGACTTCCTGCGACGGTACCCTGGCCACCACCGCCACACCGACCACCGTGCGGGTCGTGTGCAACAACACGCTGTCGATCGCGCTCAGCGGCACCAGCAGTGCCGTGCGGGTGCCGCACAGCACGACGTTCGATGCACAAGCGGTCAAGCGGCAACTCGGCATCGCCGTCTCTGGCTGGGACACCTTCATGTACCGGATGAAGACGCTCGCGGAGCGTAAGGTCAAGACCCACGAGTCCTTGAATTTCTTTCTGCGCGTCCTGTGCCAAGCCGAGGGTCACTCCGGCGGCAGCCAAGCCCTCGTCAACGAGCGCGCCCTGAAGAAGGTGCAGGAGCTCTATGAGGGCCGTGGCCGCGGCGCCGAACTCGGCGCGGCCAAGGGCACGGCCTGGGGCCTGCTATGCGCGGTGACCGAGTTCGTCGATCACGAGCGCCGTGCCCGCAACCAGGAATACCGCCTCGACAGTGCCTGGTTCGGCCAGGGTGCAGGCCTCAAGCAACGCGCATTGGATGCGGCCCTCCAACTGGCGTCGTGACATCTCCTCCAGCGCCCCCCACTCCTGCGAACCCCGACGGCACAAGCCCCGGCTCCCTTCCAAGGGACCGGGGCTTTGTGCTTTTGGGGTGCGCCAAGGACATGACTGACCAATCACGAAGAAAGGACACCGCCATGGCGGAACTTCAAGTGGCGGACACCTCGCCCGCCAAACGCCGGCCAGCCCTGAAGCTGGTCAGGACCCAGGACCTGAGCCGCACGCAGTGGCTCGACATCCGCAAGGGCGGCATAGGCAGCTCCGACGCTGCCGCAGCGGTCGGTCTCCATCCCTACAAATCGCCCCTGCAACTCTGGATGGAAAAGACCGGCCGGGATGCCTTGCTGCCCAAGGTCGATCCCGACGACGCCACCAGCCCGATGTATTGGGGCACGCTGCTCGAGCCCATCGTGGCCGCCCACTACACCCGGCGCACCGGGCTGCGGGTGCGCCGGATCAACGCGGTGCTCCAGCACCCCGTGCATCCCTGGATGCTGGCGAACATCGACCGCGAGGTCGTGGGCTCCCCAGATGTGCAGATCCTGGAGTGCAAGACGGCGGGCTACCACGGTGCTCGGCTGTGGGAAGACGGCGTGCCCGAGTATGTCCAGTTGCAGGTGCTGCACCAGCTCGCCGTGACCGGCAAGCCGGCGGCCGACGTGGCTGTGCTGATCTGTGGCCAGGAGCTGCGTATCCATCGCATCGAGCGGGACGAGACCATGATCGTCCAGCTCGTCGAGTTGGAGAAGCGATTCTGGCGGTTTGTCGAGACGGACACCGCACCGCCTGCCGATGGATCGGAATCAGCCGGTCTGGCCCTGCGTGCACTCTGGCCTCGGGACAACGGGAAGACGGCAGATTTCAAAGGTGACATGGAGATGTCGTCGGCGTTCTCCGATCTGCTGGCTCTGCGCCAGATCCTGACTGACGCCATCGCCCGCGAAGCACAGGTCAAGCAGCGTATCCAGCAGCGCATGGGAGAGGCCACCACGGCACGTTTCGACGCGGGCGAGGTGCGCTGGAAGCGCAGCAAGGACTCGACGTCCGTGGATGTCGATCGACTGCTGGTGGACCAGCCAGGGCTCGCAGGCGCGTACAGCATGCCTCGACCCGGGTCACGGCGATTCACCGTCAAGGTGCATGCGTCGTTGACCCTGGCAGATCCGTCGTCGGCGGCGGATGAATGGAGGGAGCTGCCATGAACATCTTCTTCGGCCCCATCGAGTATCTGAGGGCCTTCACGATGGTCCTCGTCACGGGAATCCTCTTCGGCTTTGGGCTGGGGTGGCATTTCTGCGGGCACTTCCGCAGGCATCCGTTGCGCGCGCAGCTCTGACGCCGATCGGCTTCTGCACCTTCAGCTCCCACATCGCCACCGGTCGGCCGACTCGGTGCCTCGCCCCGTTTCCGCAGGGGTTTCACAGCGGCCCGCCCCATGCGGATTGAAGGGGTGGGCTGGACACAGATTTCTCAGGAACCTCCCTGTCATGGACCTTCATTTCCAGCGGCACACGACCGTGCCGCCTTACACCCGTGACCTCACCTCCAAGGACCAGTTCAAGTGGTCCGCGGATTTCGAGGTCCCTGTCATCGGCGACGACATCGCGATCCGTCTCAACAGCATCGGCTGCGCCAAGGTCGTCGCCTACGCCACGCATGGCGGCTACCTGGGAGTGATGGCCGTGCCGTACAACCCGCCCGCATGGTGGATTCGCCAGAACGGCCCGCCCAGCCCCGACAACGCGGCGTTGGCGTTCGGCGCGGAGATCTCGCGTATCGACGCCGAGGAGGGGGCATGAGCGACACTGCGTTCAGCCCGGCGATGCCCCGCACGGTGGTGGTGTTCAGCATCGAGCTTGCAGTCTTCGATAAGGACGCATTGGCTCGTGCCGCTCAGGTTCGTGCACGCGAGGATGGCCTGGACGATGAAGCGTGGGCGTCGATGCGCTCGGGCATCTCGGACGACCTGGTCATGCTGCTGGATCCGGGTCTCGTTACCGACGCAGGCTTCGAGATCATCCAGTCGACGTGTGAAGTGAGCGAGGTGGGCGAGACGAACGAGGTGGACGAGGTGGACGAGCATGCCGTCGACCAACGTTGAGTTCGTCACCGAGTTGATGGAGCACAGCGCCCACGGCGCGCTCATCCAGGCCTTCGTGCTGCAGGCACTGACTCAGTACGCGCAGAGGGTGGCCGCCACTGATCCCGAAGCGCTGGACACCGGCATGGTCAGCGGCCGCGCCTGGCACGGCTGCGCCCTCGAGGTGCAGCGAAAGCTCAAGCAGCGCTTCGACGCTTAGGCCCGACAGGGCCTCCCCGGGCTCCCCCAAGCCCCTTCAATCCCGCGCGCCACCCTCTGCCTCAAAGCCCATGGGTGTGGAGCAGGGAGGTGGCCGCGCGCCTCGTGCTCGCGATGGCGGCACCTACCTCTCAAGGAGAACATCTTGATCACCACGATCTTGCTCGGTGCTTCGACGTCGCAGATCGCGTCAACTGCATTTCCGGAAGCATCGCCGCAGACCCCCACAGGGCCATTCACCTATCACTTCACCCGCATCAGCCGCAACGCCAAGACGGGCCCCATGGCCGTCACGACAACGAGTGCCAACTCCTGTCCACCGGAATGCGGGTTCCGGCGCAATGGCTGCTATGCCGAGAGTGGGCCCCTGGCGCCGCATTGGAGAGCTGTTACAGCTGGGGTGCGAGGCAGCACCTTCGAGGAGCTGTTGGCGCAGGTTCGCACGCTGCGGCGCGGGGCACTGTGGCGGCACAACCAGGCTGGCGACCTGACGCCCTGCGCACCAGGCGCGATTGACGCCCGTCTGCTCACGAGGCTGGCGATGGCCAATCGGGGGCGGCGCGGGTTTACCTACACGCACTACCGGCCAACGCAGGCGAACCAGGCCGCCATTCGCAATGCCAACGAGCTCGGCTTCACGGTGAACCTCAGTGCCCAGACATTGGCGCAGGCCGATGCCCATGCAGCGCTGGGCATTGCGCCTGTGGTGGTGGTGCTGCCCGTCGGTACTACGAAACCGACCAGGACACCTGAAGGGCGGATGGTCGTCGTCTGTCCTGCCAGTGTCGGCAACACCGACTGCCTGAACTGCGGCATCTGCCAGCAGCGTGATCGCGCGGCCATCGTGGGCTTCCCGGCCCACGGGGCAGGTGCCAGGCGCGTGCAGGCGATCTTCTTCGCGGGGGAGCTCTCATGAGAAGCCTGCCAGGCGAGGCTGCGGCGCCAGCGACGAGCAGCTCGAATGAAGTGGTCTCACTCGACGAGGAATTTCTTCGGCGGGTGGATCGTCTGATGCTGCGACGCAAGCAAACCGATCCGTTCCAACGGGAAGCGGTGCGGCGTGCCACCGAGGAGCAGGCGCGGCTGCGACAGTTCCAGGTGCCGGAGGAAGTCCCACTGCGAAGCAGTCCGTGGTGAACGCGGTCTTTCTACCGGCATCAGGCTGCTACCCCTCTCGACCTCATCCCTCCTGTCTCAACGGCACAAACCCCGGCACCTCTGGAGGGACCGGGGTTTGTTCTTTTGGGCGCTCGAGGTCTGCCCCCTCAACCACCAAGAAAGAGAAAGGACATCCATGAACATCTGCTACGGGCCGATCGACTACTTGAGGGCCTTCACATTCGTGCTCGCTGCGGGCCTGCTCTGCGGCTTTGGGCTGGGGTGGCATTTCTGCAGCTACCTGCGCAGAGACTCGCCGCATTCCTCCGACTGAGGCCAGCGGGCTACTAACAAATCAACGCACTGCTATCGCGTCGGCCAGTTCGATGGTCCCGCCCCGTTTCCGCAAGGGGTACGCAGGCCCCCTTGTCCTCAAGGGGGCGGTTCTGCCAAGACTCCGGCTGGCGGGCCCGCAGCGCAGCGAGCCAAGACACCGAGCACGCTCTATTTAGCGGCAGCCAAGTCCTGAATCAGGCGCAGTGCCTGCTTGCGCATCCGCACTCCCAGTGAGTGATAGAGCCGCAGAAGCTCTGCTTCGTCATCGTCGACCGCCCAGAAATACGACAACGGCACGTCCAGTGCTTGAGCTAAGTGCGTGGACATCAAGACGTCCGGTGTGTGTTTGCCACGCTCGTACTGATTGATTCTCGCGCTGGCGGAAAACTCGTCGACCCCGGCAGCCACGCCCAGCCCTTCTTGCGAGAAATTGCTGCGCAACCGTGCGGCTTTGAGCCGCCGGGCGAACAACGGCAAAGCGGGGTCAATCTGAGCATGGCTCGCACGAGGCATCCTCAGATAGTCTGAGTTTTGACTTATTCTTATACTAAGGAATCCTTAGCATTTCGCAACACAAATCTCACGGGAGAAACACGTTCCACAAAGCACCCAAGGAGGACCAGCACATATCGACAGATGCCTCTTCATCGATAGCCAGCCATTCTGAAAGTGCGCCCATCAACATCACCGCTAGAAACTCGTGGCGCCTTTCGCGCGCGCCCAACTTGCTTGAACGGACTGGTCGACCGGAGTTGTCTCAAGTTCACTCTCTTTTTCTGAAGGCCCCTCATGAAAACCATGATCGGCACCGCTTTGGCGGTGCTCACCGCGATCACCTTGGCGCCCTTGGCGCTTGCCAAGGGCATCGATCCGCTCATCAACCCCGATGCCGTCAAGCACCAGATCGACCGATCGGCCATGGAGATTCAGATCCAGGGCTGGAGTCGCGACCTCAAGTACCCGGTCTATCCGATCCGGGTGCAGGCAGGGGCCAACGGCGTGTACTACACGACCACCGAGCGCGTGAAGTCCTACAAAGAATTCGACTTCGACGAACTGCGCTGTGAGATCGGCGATGCCGACCGCGCTGTGCTCAAGGCGCCCGGCTATGCCTGCGCCGACGGCGTGTGCATGACCAAGGAAGGCGCCGTGCTTGGCACCGACCCGAGACGGCCGGTGAACAAGAAGCATCGCTGCTGACATGTGGTCACCCGCGTCTTCAGACCCTCAAGTCCCACCTCCTTCAACTTTTCATTCATCTCAGCAATGTCTCTCAAAGCAAAACTGATCGCAGGCTACGGCGCCATGGGCGTCCTTGTCCTTTTCTACCAGTGGATCTTCGTATCAGGCGCCAGTTTCGGCGTGGCGCTCGGCAAAGGACTGGTCTGGCCGGCCGTGATCTTTCCGGCGCTGGGCGGTTTCATCGGCGCCATCCTCTTGATCGCCATCCTGGCGGCCATCTATTTCGCTTGAGGAATGGGGGCGAACATGCTGCAGCGCTCCTTGCGCCTACCTAGCTTCGTTGCGGCTTGCGCGTTTGCCTGCGCGGGGCTGATGGCTTGCTCCAGTGACGAAAGCCGCATCTACGACGCCTACAAATGCGGCAACGTCGCGCAAATCCTTGGGCGCCACGAGCAGGCCACTGCCGCCGTCATGAAAGTCAAATCCCTTCTGGATCAGAAGACTGGCAACCCGGGCCAATACATCCTGGGCTTGAGGGACAAGTTGACCGACGACATGGCGCTGTACAAGCTCAGCCCTCGCGGCCAAGCGGAAAAGATCAACGACATCTACGAGTCCGGCACCTGCCAGAAGCTCTACCAATAGCCACATCGTGCCACTGGCGACCCTCCGGTCGCCAGTGGCCGGTGTGTCATCTTTTTTTGCGCCTACGGGGCATCGATCAGCAACCGGCTTCTCCGGACAAAGTCATGAACTACTACGACGTGCTGGGTGTACGGCCCAGCGCCTCCCAACATGAAATCGAGCTCGCCTACAGGAGCCGGCGAACCCAGTACCATCCTGACAAATATGCCAATGTCGACGCCGACACGGTGGCGTGGGCGACCGGCAAGATGCAGGAGGTCAACGTCGCCTATGCGGCGCTGTCAGATGCCAACAAGCGCAAGGAATTCGATTCGAGTCCCCCTGTAGATAGAGAGCCGGAACCGTCGCGTGCGGCTCAAGAACGTCCGGCTTGTGCCGACTTTCAGGAGCTTCTTCACTCGCGGCTGACGCCCTATGCCGGTTTCTCGCGGGTCTACTTCGCTCCCCGCATCCCAGCGAGGAAGCTCGGTGCGGCTCGCGGCAACTACGCCGCCGACATCAAAGAAGAAGATGTGGTCGCGCTCGTCGACATTACGGTGTTCGGCGGAGCCAAGGAAGGCATTGTCCTGACCAAGAAGGGGATGCGGATCAAGGAACTGATGTCCGCGGCTGTCGATCTGCCGTGGACCGAAATCCGCGCTCTCGACCTTCGTGGAACGGCCATTTTGATCAATGGCCATCAGGTCGCCGACTGTCCGATGGTCGACAAGCCAGAGCTGGAGAGGATCTTCGCGGTCGTTCGAGAGTTTCTGAGACATACACGCCCAAAGGGCTCATCGAACGCGACAGACAGAGCCCCGCGCGCGGCGTCCGAAGCGCCGTGGACCGATCCGGTCCGGAGCCGAGAGGTTTACGCGGCCGCGAAACAGCATCTCGTCGCGCTGTCTGATCTATTGGAACCCGTGGAGAAGGAGGTGGGCGAGGCATGGTTGGATCGGCAAGCGCTGGCGAAGCTCTTTGAGCTGTCCCGTGAGGCCCTTGACGATCCCAAGAAGGCGAAACTGGCCTATCGATGGGTCCTGGAGGTCGGACAACTGTGCGAGGCTGCGGTCACCTCCTTGAACCAGGGAGGGCGGTCCATCGATCAGGAACTGTTCCAGGGAGGCTGGGACGAGCCCGTGGCGATCCGAGACCTGCGTTCGATGCTGAAGAACCTTTTCTCGACGATCCGTGAGGCACGAGAGGAGGAGAGGGCGGATCGGTTCTTTGGAAGGTAGATCAATGGCGCATGGGTGTCGCTCCATTCGCGCTCGTCCGATCTTCTCTGTTCTATTGCCCGGACAGGCGCTCCGAAATCTCGCGAGCGCCTAGGGCTCGCACCATGGCCAGACTCTCGAGTTGCGCCGCTTGCGGACGTGCCTTACCTTGTTCCCAGTGGTAGATACTCTGTAAGCGCGCGGTGATCCCGTCTTGAGCTTGGCCCTAGTGTCTATGACGATGGTGTCCACCAAGGATTTAGGTGGACACCTATGGAAGACTCCAAGCGCGTGAGCCGGCGGCGCCACGCGGCCGATCTGAAGCGGCAAGTGTTGGCGGCGTGCGCAGAACCCGGGGCGTCTGTGGCTCAAGTGGCGCTGGCCCACGGCCTCAACGCCAACCTCGTTCACAAGTGGCGCCGCATGGTCGACGCAGGAGGTATCGCCTCGAAGGCCGGCAACGCGCAAGCCGAGTTCGTCTCGCTCACGCTGGCGCCAGATCCCACCGTCGCAAATGACATTCACCTTGAGCTTCGCCGCGGTGCCATCGCGGTGAACGTGACCTGGCCGTTGAGCGCGTCAGGCCAATGTGCCGCCTGGTTGCGCGAGATCCTCCGGTGATCCGGGTCGACGCGCTGTGGCTGGCCGTCGAGCCGTTGGACATGCGTGCAGGCACCGAAGCGGCGCTGGCGCGCGTGGTGCGGGTCTTCGGCTCCGCGCGCCCGCACCACGCCTACCTGTTTGCCAACCGCCGCGCCAATCGCATGAAGGTCCTGGAGCACGACGGCATCGGTATCTGGCTGTCGGCACGACGCCTGCACCAGGGCAAGTTCGTCTGGCCCAAGGACAGCGGCAGCACCCTCAGCCTGACCCCTCCCCAGTTCGATGCACTGGTGCTCGGTCTGCCGTGGCAGCGCATCGGGGAAGCTGGAGTGATCTGCGTGCTGTAGTGCAATTGCCGAATGTGCTGATGCGTGGGCGCGCACGGTGGAGCACCATCACCTTCCGTGATCGACACGGCCGACCTTGACCACCTGGACGCGCAGCAGCTGCGCGAGATGGTCCTCTCGCTCAGAAGAGGGGCCGCAGCCGACAAGCTCGAGATCGAGCGCCGAGACCACGAGATCGCGTTCAAGCAGACGGCAATCGACAAGCTCACGCACGAGATGGCCGTGCTCAAGCGGCTGAAGTTCGCCGCCAAGTCTGAAGCCTTCAATGCCGAGCAGAAGAGTCTGCTGGAAGAGACCATCGACGCCGACTTGGCGGCGATGGAGCGTGAGCTGGAGGACCTCGCGACCGTGCCGGCCGTGCAGCGCGAGAAGCAGCAACCCAAGCGCCAGCCACTGCCCGCGCACCTGCCGCGCCGGGAGATCCGCCACGAGCCCGAAAGCACGACCTGTGCTTGCGGCTGCGCCCTCCAGCGCATCGGCGAGGATGTGGCCGAGAAGCTCGACTACCGCCCTGGGGTGTTCAGCGTCGAGCGCCACGCTCGCGGCAAGTGGGTCTGCACGAAGTGCGAGACGCTGGTGCAGGCGCCCGTCGCCCCGCACATCATCGACAAGGGCATCCCGACGGCCGGGCTGCTCTCGCAGGTGCTGGTGGGCAAGTACCTGGACCACTTGCCGCTGTACAGGCAGGAAGCCATCTTCGGTCGCGCGGGCCTGGCCATTCCTCGGTCGACGCTGGCCAGCTGGGTCGGGCAGTGCGGCGTGCAGTTGCAGCCTCTGGTCGATGCGCTCAAGCGCGAGATGCTCGAAGACCGCGTGCTGCATGCCGACGAGACACCGGTGGCGATGCTCAAGCCGGGGAACGGCAAGACACACCGTGCGTACCTCTGGAGCTACTGCACGACGAGCTACAGCGCGCTGCGCGCGGTGGTGTTCGACTTCGCCGACAGCCGCGGGGGCCAGCATGCGCGCGCCTTCCTCGGGTTGCCGGGCGAGCATGGCTGGCGCGGCACGCTGGTGTGCGATGACTTCAGCGGCTACAAAGCGTGCTTCGAGCTCGGCGTCATTGAGGCGGGCTGCCTGGCGCACGCCAGGCGCAAGTTCCACGAACTGTGGGCCAATCACGGCAGCCCGATCGGCGAGCAGGCGCTGAAGTTCTTCGGTGAGCTCTACGCCGTCGAACGCGAGGTCGCCGAATTGATGCCTGAGGAGCGAAGGCGAATACGACAAGAGAAGTCGCACAAGGTGGCCGATGCCCTGCAGCAATGGCTCGCCGGGCAACGGCAGAGGGTGCCGGATGGCTCGGCCACGGCCAGGGCGATCGACTACAGCCTCAAGCGCTGGCAGGCGCTCACGCGCTACCTCGACGACGGCGATCTGCCGGCGGACAACAACTGGGTGGAGAACCAGATCCGCCCGATCGCCATCGGACGATCGAATTGGCTGTTCGCGGGATCGCTACGGGCAGGCCAGCGCGCGGCGGCCATCATGAGCTTGATCCAGTCAGCAAAGCTCAATGGACATGAGCCGCACAGGTACCTCAGCGACGTCCTCGAGCGGCTGCCCACGCAGCCGGCCAGTCGCGTCGGAGATTTGCTGCCGCATCGCTGGCAGCCAATCGAAGTGCGCTGATCGAAGGACCGTCGTCAAGACGGGATCACCGCGCGCTTACGATGCTCTGCCCGGATACGCCAGCCAATTGCCCATAGCTTGCGACGGAGAGTCCCAGCTTTGAGCGGTGTGCCGCCAGCCTGGTTGCGCTGAATCGGCGCTTCGTGCCGGCTTCTTCGACCTCCGAACTTGCGACTGCGGCGGAGCGCGTTGCGCCCTTCACAACACGACGGAGCTCCTTCTCCAGGGCGCTTATCTGGCGACGCAGTTCACCGAGGCCGCGAGCTACCGCCGACGCACTCATTGCCTTTGCTGTCGGCGTGCATGACGGTCGCGGACTTCTTCGCTGCGGCCTTCGCACCGTTGCGGGCGCTGGCTGCAGGTAGGCCGGCTTGGACGAAAAGGTTGACGCGGGCGTGTTCGTTCTGCGTCCCTCCTGCCCCATCGAAAGCGTTCAGAGGCTGCGGACGCAGCGGCGAGCTTTAGACGCGTTAGTCGTTTATGGACCAGTTGTGCTCCACCATGCACTTCCTGAAGGCAAAAACGACGGGAACGTGTCCGCGCGCAACGCCGTTGTCAACAACCCGGCCAGAAACCGGGTCGTAGTAGGCATCGAACCTAGTCCAGAACTCGCCTTCCCCCTTGTATCTGAGTTGACGAGGAGCGGATGCTTGGACGAGCTGCACGCAGCCCGATATTGCCTTGAGCAGCAGGTCCTGTTGGTCAGTCGTTAGTCGCTGCGCCTGCGGCGGCGGCGCGTCGACAGACGGGATGGCGGCTACGGCCACCTCTGATTCTTGGCAGGCTCCAAGCAGCAGCAATGCGGCGGAAAGGACCAGGGCGACCGGGAGCGCGCAGGGAAATCGGTGTATGTTGCCCATGCCAAATCCTCCTACGATAGGCACCAGCATAGGCGATTGGGTGCAGGGAAAGAAGTGACAAATGCCCCTTGTTCCCCAGAGCGGTTCCAGTGAACTATCCTCGTTGTGTTGGCACTCGAACTCACCGCCGAGGAACTCTTTGAGGGGGAGAAGCAGTCCCTGGCGCTGCGCGCCTCGACGATTACCGGACTACCCACGGCCGAGTCGACGAGCCTGTCTAATCAACTCGCGCTCGTGCTCGCTGAGTTGGCGAACAGTCGCAGGATGCAATCGTCGCTCCGCAGTCTTCTGAGTACCTTTTTCTTTGTTGGAGCGATGGTCCACCCGTTGAGGCAGTCCTTCTTCGGACAGCATTCGATTGATCTCTTCTGCGACTTTCTCCCTAGTTTCTTGAAGTTCAATCTTCATTTGCAGTGGAGTTTTTCCGCCACTCAGCTTTCGAGCTCCACCCAATGCAGGGGCTTTTGAGTTGGCCCGTCGAAAATGCTGCTCAGGCGTCCGATCAATGCCGTCCAGCGGGCGGTCCGATGTCTGTATGTGCACATGCGGGTGCTCTTCGCCAGAGATGGATCCCAACGGCTTGTGCAGCGCGAACTCACAAGGCCGGGTGTTCGCGAGCAGGTGGACAAGGCGCCAGGCGAGCGCTGTGTTTTTCTCATCGGGCAGTTCCTTGGGTAGCGAGACGACATACTCTCTGGCGGCCGAGCCATTTGCCCTCTCATGCTTATCAGCTGCTTCCCAGAACGTGTGCGGATCATTATTCGCAAAGGAAGGCATGTTCAGGTGACCCTTGGCAATGAGATCTTGTGCTCCGTTCGTCCTCTGTCGGCTGATGTATTGGGAGTGCATTGCGGCTGTCCCTTTGCGAAACGTCTTCACCCCCAATCGAAATGTGGCCATGGTTGCCTAACCTTTCTCTGAAGTGTTAATTCAAAAAGATGAGAAAGGTTTAGTGAACATGTTCTCCTTCCCTCTCTCATTGCTGGATTGAGACTTGATGTCTCAATCCATAGAGGTAGGAGATAAAAAAATGCACGACTATCAGTCGCATGGGCCTTGGCGGCACAACGAAGCGAGTTCTTCACTGCCAGATATGAGCGTTGTCTCGGAGGATTTGGCGTAGGATTTCGTTTAACCTTTCGTCATCAGGCGTCTCATTCAAGTTGCGCGATATCACAGTGTCGATGGCACTTTCGATCGCTTCAGCGTGTGATTTCCCGCTGTTCGAATCCATGGTGCGAAATGTCAGGCGGCATTCCTCTATGCTAAGTTCGATCGTGATGTCGTCGAGGCCGGGTGGTGAGATGCCCCGCCACACGAGTCGTTCGCGGCCATATTGAAATATCTGCTCCACTTGTGCAGTTTGTGCAGTTTGTGCAACTTGTGCAACTTGTGCAGCTTGTGCAGCTTGTGCAGCTTGTGCAGCTTGTGCATGTATCTTGCCGGGCCCGAAGGACTGCACACCTTAGTAGGCCTCTATAGGGGCGGGGACTATCTTGGGTCCCCAACCCTGAGTAGCCTCAGATGCGAGGGGGGCGCTGGCATATGGTGCGCCACCGTCGGGCCAAGATCTCTCGGGCCTGCGCGTATTGACGAGCGCGTGCTGTGATTGACCGAGTGGACCTCTCGAATGAGGAAAGCCGGTTGATGTGGGCAGCGACCAGACATTCGCGAATGTTCCATCACCGAGGGCTTGCTTGATCGATGTGACGCCCAAGTCTTCGCGTGCTCGGCGTAGCGTCCCCGCCGCAATGCCTGCGGCTTGTGCGATCTGCTCGATAGCTGAACCGACCTGGGGGCCGCCGACAAGCTGCGACTGGAGAAATTCCATTGCGATTTCACGCTTGCCCGAGGGACCGTCTCCCTTGTCGCCTTCGATGAGCTTTAGGATCTCTTCGGCAGAGCCGGGAATCATCTCGCCGCTCCAGCGAACGAATGGGGAGTCCGTCGTGCGGTAGGGGCCGGCTGGAATCTCCGCTGTACCGATTTCGTAGCAGAATCCGCCATCGGTGGGGCCGATGTTGGATTTGGCGCGCACAAGAACGCCTGTCGCCGCATACCCGTTGGCGGTATCGACGCTCTTACCCCTGGCCGTCAACAATACAACGCGCGCAACGGCAGCAAAGGCCAAGCTGCCCGAGATGCGATCGAGTGGTTTTTTCGAACCAGAGTTCTTGTTGACGTGTGTGATGCCGAGGATGGCAATGCCATAGTCTTCGGCAAGCTGGACAAGCGGCTCAAGGCTGCGGCGCACCTCCTGATTCTTATGTGCGTCGCCGGCAATCGCTTGCATGATGGAGTCGATCACAATGAGCTTGAGATCAGGGTGGCTTTCGATCTCGCTGCGAAGCAGAGGAAGGTCGGTCGCAAAGTTGAAGCTGCGCTTTTTCCATTTCTCGAAGCTAGCTCGCAGGATCAAGACTTGGCTCAGGTCGGCCCCGGCCGCGACGAGGCGAGGCATGAGGGTGTCCTCGATGCCATCCTCGCAGGTCCAGTAGAGCGCCTTCCCAAACGGTGCGTGGCTGCCGTCAGGCCAGAGGCTTGATGGAAACCCACCCTTGGAAAGGGTCGCCACTATTGCGAGAGCTATGAGCGTTTTTCCGGTGCCGGGCTGCCCGGCCAGGATGTGAAGCTTCCCTTCCGCAAGAAAGTTCGGCCACAACCAATCTATGGGGCGGACGGGGATCGTATCTGCTGCGACAATATCAACCCCGTTACCGCCTCCCAGAAAAGGAGGAGGTTGCATAGGTCACTCCGGTGCGACGGCTAGCGACGCTGCGCAGCTTTGGAGAAAACCCAGCGGGTGATATCTTCCGCCAACCAGCCGCGGCTCTTGGAGCGAGGTCCACCGAGAGGAAAGGAACGCGGAAAGGTACTATCGAACCGCGGGCTGTGAGGATTCATCATCTCGAAGATCGACGAGCGACCACGGCCCGTCACAACGACGACGTCTTGAATTCGATAGACCAGCCGTGGCGGTGGGGGTGTTGGTAAGTTTCGGCCTGCACCGAACTGGATGTGGGTTGCCATAAGAATTCCCCGAACATGGTTATACGAAGTCAACCTGTTAGCTTGGCCAGGTTGACCATGTTTCGGAGTGGCAAACATCAGGGGCCAGTACAACTGGTGGTAGCCCAAAATCGATCACACCACTTGAAACTCTACCTTGTGCAGGGCTTGTTGTCACTACCGGATTCCCTCTGCCGCTTAGCTGCGCGGAGTCCACGGTATTGATGGCGGCCATGCCGCCCACCTGCACCTGACGGGGGACGCCGTGCCGAGGCGGGTGAGTGCCACCACGAACTCAGTCGCCAGCCCAATGGGAATTGCGCTCGGCGGTGCAATTTTCGCGTCGGGAGGGATGCTCGACTTCTTGGCAACGGGCGCTCAACGTAGCCTCACGAGAGGCCGTTTCAGACTGGCAGCAGTCAGTCGGCGCGGCCTGCTGAATGACTGCTGTGCGTTGCAATCGAGCCATCCGACGGTGCATCGATCCGCCTCACTGCCGCAGCAAGGCGGACGGACTTGCGCCGCTCAATCGACGCTCGTTCAAATTTCCGTCTGTTCTGAAATCTCCAGGGCGTCATCCACCTCGATGCCCAGGTATCTGACGGTCGACTCGAGCTTGGAGTGCCCGAGCAGCAACTGCACCGCGCGGAGGTTCCTCGTCCGCCGGTAGATCAGCGTCGCCTTTGTCCGTCGCATCGAGTGCGTTCCGTAGTCGGTAGGGTCCAAGCCAAGCTCTCTGACCCAGCCACCAAGAATCCGGGCGTACTGCCGGGTGCCGAGGTGCGGCGAGTCGTGCATTCGGCTCGGGAAAAGGAAGTCGTCCGATCGCAGTCCGGAGCGCTGGATCCACGCCTGCACAGCCTCGCGGGTTCCAGGCGTGAGCTCGAACTGCACCGGACGCTGCGTCTTGTGCTGCATCACTGTTGCCCTTGGGGCAACTTGCTCTCCGTGGCAGACGTCCCTGACTTTCAGGCTGACAAGATTGCAGCCTCGCAGCTTGCTGTCCAGGCCCAAGTTGAAGAGAGCGAGTTCACGCACTCGGCACTCCAGTTGCAGCCGCACCCGCAGTGCCCAAATGTCTTTGAGCTTGAAAGGTGCCTTCTGGCCGACGATCTTGCCCTTGTTCCAGGGCGCGTGGCAGGTTGCAGTGTCTACTGATCCCATGATGGTCTCCCATCGAGTTGAGGGAACCTCAGCATGCGCGGGTCGGACGGAAGCTTTCCTTGATACCGCGCCTGCTTCACTAGACTAGGCCTCGACCTTCGCGGCTATGTGTGACCTTGTTCACCACTGCGGGTAGCCGGCTTAGTTGGCCGTCGGCCTCAAGTCAGCGTTGCTCGACAGGCACGTTTCCTGTCGCGCGAAGTTGGTCCCAGACGCGCTCGTTGAACTCATACAGGGTGTCACGGGCCGCGCTGATGAAGTCCATGTCTGCCTGCACTCGCGCCAAGTCGTATCTTTTGTACCGATGGCTGATGCCAGTGCGCTTCGACTGTGACTTCACGCGCACGTACCCACCTAGTTTCATCCCGATCCAATCCGCGTGCGCGTACTCATTGCGGCGAGTTGCGCATTCCGTGAGCAGGACGTCCACCTTGCGCAAGTCCTCGTGGGGCACGGCTGAACCCCCGTGTTCGATCATCTGGCCGTACAGGTCCAGAAGTGCCCGCGCCTTCGCGGAGAACAGCATGCCGGCCAAGAAGACGTCCATCCGCTCATCTTGAAAGGCATCCCTGAGGATCGCCTCACGGATGAAGCCCGACACGTGGTCCTCCAACGAGTTGAAGTGGATGATGATCCAGCCGATCTCAGGCGCAAGTTCAACAAGGTAGTCCGTGAGGTCGTCGTCCTCCACCGGCTCCAACTCGTCGGCTTGGCGCAGGGTGAGATGGAGGGGGGCGCTGGGATTGTCTTCAGGCATCTGATGAGTCTATGCGCCCAATCGCCAAGGATGCGCTGCAGCTGCAGTTGTCGTATGTGTTTGGTCCCGACCCATAGCCGATCTCACGGATCGCGTCCAGCAGGACAGCAGGGAAGGTCGCCACGATGGCGGCAAAGCGAGTGCATGCTCGCGCCGCTTCAGGCAGCATTCGGCCAGGAGCAGCCGTACGCATAGGATTCTCAATGCCTCGAAAAACAACGACCATAGCCCGCGACATTGCCAGGTTTGCCCCCGATGAGGATGGTGACTGGCGCCGCCTGGACGTGCTGCTTGACGAGCTTTGGCAGGCGGGCGCTCCAGAACAGGCAATCCTTGAAATGCTGAGCGTCTTTGAGCGCTATCCCGAGGACGACGGATACGGAGTGATGTGGAGCCTCGTTCACGGGTTGGAAAAGCTTCCGAACTACGAGTCCGCGCTTCTTTCTTCCTTGGCACGCCAGCCGAGTGAACTCGGGATAGTCATGGTCGGTCGCATGTTGAACTCTGGCGTCACAGCGGTAGATGGCGTTTCGCTGCTATTCACACTGCAGGAAATCGCTGGCGCTGCGACATCTGCGCATATCAAGGAAATAGCGCGCAGCGTGGCATCACGGCCACGTTGATATTCGCGCCGCCTCATCCCCCTCACAACGTCGGTGCGACAGGCTACAGTCGGCCAAGACCGGACATTCGTCACGACCCGAAGAACTCAATGAAGAGCACTGTGGCTCGTTACGCCGCCGCAACTAGAGTCACGTCTAATGAGCTATAGAACCTTGAAGAACCTCGCGGTCATTGCGACGCTGTCGGCTGTTACTGGCTGTACATCGACACCTCAGAACGAACTTGGAAGCGGTCGCTATCTCGTCGTCGCCGAAGAAGGAATTGCGTACGTGCAGATCGCCACCTCGTCTGCGGAAACCTGTGCGCAGTTCAAGAGTTCTCTTCGCGGAAGCATTCAAGGAGGAGTGTCGAAGAAAATCGATTGTTTGGCCGATGACCAAAGCAAGAACTTGCCTTACAGCCTTTTGGTCAGAGACAAGTCGGGCGAGTACCGCGTGGCCACGTTCAATCAGTCCCAGTGTCGCGGTTGGGCCTCTTACGTTGGAGGCACTCCGGGTGCTGTGATCGCGGAGGGTTCATGCGTAGAAACCCCTCTTCGCACTGGCGGAAGGCGCTATTTCCAAGTCAGCGTCGAAGATGGGACTGTGTTTGTACAGACGGACTTCGGTACCGAGGAAAACTGCCTAAAGGTCGCTCAGGCAAGTAAGGCGCCAGCGAACGCGAAAGTTGGATGCTCCAGCGAGACGAAGGCCGGTGAAATGCACTATTCAGCGATTCTTGTGGCCGAGGGGCGACCGCCTTTTCTCGGCATAGATGTACGCGATAAAAACACTTGTGAAATGTTGCTCAAAGGCATGTCGCGCGAAAACCCAAACTACCGTCCCGCCTGTCGGCACAACTGGTAGACGTAGCTATTCCAACGGACAGCAAGCGGCCAACACCGGACCTTCCCGACCGCCCGCCAATTCCCGTCAATGCCTTAGCATGACCATCGAAGCTGACCTCAACATCGCCGAGATTCCCTACGAGTCAGGAGCCATCAAGTTCCGCTATGCGAGGGTGATGGCACCCGACAAGACCCGATGGATTCGGCACGGCCTCTTCGTTGCTTACCACGAGCATGGCACGGTGGCATCCGAAGGGCAGTATGTCGATGGCAAGGAGGATGGGCTTTGGCGCGACTTGCATCCGAACGGGCAGCCTGCGGCCGAGGGCCGCTACCGCGCGGGCCAGGAAGTCGGAGTCTGGCGATTCTGGAAGCCTGACGGAACTGAAGAGCCGAGCACAGACTACGGCGACTGACGGCGGCGGATTCAACCGGTCGATGCAACACATTCGCTACATAAGGAGATCTCGTGTCCTGGGATGTCGGTCTTTTTAAATTCAGCCGTCGCTACACCGATGTCTCAGAGATGCCCCGCGATGAACAACCCAATCCGCTCGGCGCGTTAAGCGTTGTTCAGCAAACCGTAACGGCCGTCTTTCCTGGGACAGACTGGACCGATCCTTCATGGGGAATATTCGGAAGTGAGCTTGGCTCCATCGAATTCAACGTCGGAAAGGACGATCCGGTTACGTCTGTGGCGCTACACGTGCGTGCTGGCGATGCCATCGTAGAAGGCATCTTGCTTCTCTGCGAGAAACTTGACTGTCAAGCGATTGACTACAGCGACGGTGGCTTCCTTGAGCAGTCCGCCCATCCCGCACAGAATCTGCAGAAGTGGCGAAAGTATCGGAATCAAATTGTCGCTGGCGAAAACTGATGCTCGGAGCCGCATCACATACGCCAGGATTCGGCCAAGAGCGGCCGCTCAGGCGAGCGAGGAAACTCGTGCCATCGCCTGTTGAAGCCGCTTTAACATTTCTACAGTCTGGAGGTCAATCGACTCCATTTCGCCTGGCACATGCAGTTCCAACCGAGCTCTCTTGAGAACGTCGTTGAGACTGTTCATCAGTCCAACTTGGCGTGGAGCCAGCCACGCTACATAACCCTTGGTAAGCATCGCGTTCTCGTTCACGATTTCTTGGCGGAGCCTGCGGCCTTGCGATACTGCCTCGCCAGAACGAGTGACTTTGCCGATCAACAAGTCCTTCTGAGCGTTGTGCTCGAGCGTGTTCGGAAGCACGCCAGCCTCCCTTTGCTGGAAGGCCGACAACGCTGCACTGTTTTCCTTCTTCTCTTCCAAGTAGGTCTTGATCTTCTCTTCGTGTTCCTCGATACCGCGAAGGTTGCGGTAGATGGGCATGCAGTGCTCCATACCCAGCAAGAACGTCTCCATAACGTCGGCCAAGAGCTCGCGCGTTTCCAACACAGTCTGCGTGCCGGCGAAAAGCCAGACCTTGTTCACGCTCGCAGTGAGATCTGCTACTGGATCGGACAACTTCTTGTCCTTGGCCGGGTTAGCCTGCGCCAATGCACCAATCACGAGCATCGCCTTCTTGTATGACTCAATCAGTTCCGTGAAGACCTTGGTTCGCTCCTGAGCCAGACGAGCATCGATTTCCTTCAAGCGGGCATGCTCTCTCTCTTCCTGCGCATCTTTGCGAGCCTCTGCAATCTGATTCGCTGCCTGTGCGCGCGCCGCTTCCAGTTGGGCTTGGGTGTTTGTCCACTGCGCATTGATCTGTTTTTCGGCGGCAACCCGCGTGGCCTCTAACTGGCTGTTGAGGTTCCGCTTTGCGTAGTGCAGTTGCAAGAACGTGGCGATGACACTACCCAAAATCGCCAGAGCGGGTACCACAGCCGTGGGGTCTGTCCATCCACCCTGCTTGTCCGCGGGCTTCAACTCCACCTGAATGGCGCTGTAGCCAGCCTGAACCGGCACCGGCCTGCTGGAAGCAGTGGTGGCAGGCGCCACAGGTGAGGAAGCCGACTGTGCTGGCGCAGAGGCGGCGGGAAGAGGTTGTGCTGCAGCAGTCGAGATCATGGCTCCGGCATTGTGCCGTCAGGTCTTCAAATTGCAGGTGGCCGTCATTATTGGGACGCCTCAATGACCACGTCCGCTTTGAAGCAGACAGAACGGCCCCAAAGGGCCCTGTGGAGGCAGCCGCCCTTCGGCTACAGTCGGCCAGAAGCGGAACTACTGACGCATGACAAAGCTCCTTGAAATCGACCTCCGCCGCAGCGTGCCGGGACCGGAGGCGCGGCCACATCAAGCGGATCTGAACCGGCTGTTCGATGACCCTGCATACGGCCTCTGCCGTGGGCAGTCGCAAGAGTCACTTTGGGGGAGGGTTCGGGTTACCTTGGTCGATGACCGCGAAAGTCCTCCGGGATTGACAGACTTCATGATGACCGTCCCGTTCTACGTCGTCTCGCGACGTTTCGTCGAACTCCTTGTGTCACACAACTGCGACTGCGAATACCTGCCGCTAGAGGCAACGTACAAGCGAAAGGTGCTCCTGGGAGAATTCTTTGCGCTAAACGTCTTGAACATCGAGAAGTCGGCTGCCGACCTTGACCACTCGATATTCGACCGGCGACTTCTCGAATTCGGCCTGATGAGGGATGTCGAAAAGTTGGTGCTGAAAGATGATCCGATGGGTAGAGCGCCTATCGCGTACTTCGAGGAGGTGGGCCGAATCGCGGTGAACGAAGCCCTCGCAGAAGACCTTGCCTTGCTTACCGGTGTACGGCTCGTCGAGCCGAAGGCGTTCACTAGCTAGCACTGCTCAAAGCAGCGCGTGCAACGACCGCTTTGTGCAAGCGCGTACGGCAGCTTCGGGCCCAAAGCCGAAGTTCGCTTCGCTCCAAAGCGGACCCAAAACAACCTGCCCGGCTAAGCCGGATGTGCTTGCAGCGCAGCTTTTATTTCTCGGACAAGAACGATGAAGTCTCGGATGAGTGATCGCAATGCCTCAGGGCTAGCCGCATCCGGCCGAGGATAGGGTACAGGTCCCGAAAAGGGGCTTCTAGAGAACGTTGGGTCCTCAAGAACCTTCGCGTCATAGGCAAGCACCGCGAAGTTCGAGCCGATAGTGCCGCTCGACCCGACGGCCGACATCATTAGCTCGGGACCGGAGCGTTGCATCACAAAAAGCGCGCTCCACTCCAGACCCGAAATGACCTCTGCCTCCACCTCGTATGACCGGTCTCGACTGTCGTAGCGCGGGTTGGCATCGACTTCTTGAAAGGCCGACAGGACCTCTGTTTTTTGACCAGGATAGCTCGCTTGGGGATTCCGGGGGTAGCGGTCACAAAGCGCCCAGTACTTCATTGGGAAGTCGATGGACAGCAAAAGTCGAAGAAAGTCCGGTTGGGTCATGTCGTTATTGGGCGACGTTGAAGGTCTGGTTCTGGCCGTCAGCAGGCTTGCCGCTAGATGCACATAAAGAGAAGAAGGCTCTTGCCCTGGCCTATCGCCTGCCGAGCGAATACGCTCATCGCCTCTACGACCGGCTCGATTCCAGGGCCGTCAGCGCCCATGTGTGCCAACTCTTCATGCTTGGCCCAGGACATTGCGACTTCCGCGGTGGCGTCAGACTGCAATGCAGCAAGCCTATGCACGAAATCCTGCGGAAATTCAAAGACCCATCGCTCCTGCGTGTGCGCAAGGAGGTGCTTCTCACCCCTCAAAATCTGCCTCGGTAGTCCCGCCGAGAGCGGACCAAAGTCCGGCTAGCGCCATGTTGTCCAAAGAGTTGAACTGCAAACGAGGCCAGCCACCTGAAGCAGCGGAAAGAATTTCGGGCGCATCGCCAGTCGAGGCAATCAGGATGTCTGTGAGCATGCTTGATAGATCTTGAGCGTTGAAATCGTATGACTGCTCGTGGCCGAGATCGGTAATCGTAGCGACGGCACTTGTGCTCGAAGCGGACCGGCGCATGTTCGTCGACTCCCCTCAGAACGTACCCATTTCAATATGAGTCAGTCCCATCTGATCCAGGGCTTTCAGGAGGTCAACCACTGCCTCCGAGGGAGCAGTACCTAAGTCAATTTCCGTTTGCCATCGGCCTTTCTCCACCGACGGGTAGACCACTGAATGAATGACGGTCTGTTCCTTGCCGGTGGCGACAGCGTTCGCATCGCCAAGGTCGATCCAACGAATGGCCCATGCCGTCAGCGGCTCAATTTGCTTCGGGACGCCGTTCGCTCTGATCTGCACACGATCCCAGACGAAGGGGTGTAAGGCAATTCGCATTCGGTCTGAGAATTTCACTTCGTGGGGCTTGAAGCGACTCGCGGGGGCGGGTTGGTGAAAACGCCCGATTTCAGCCTTTCCATTGAGGTTGGACATGAAGTCCACACGCAATTGATCGTACGGTGGCGGGACAGACATGCTGTTCGGTCGGACAAGCACCTCCGAAGCACATGACTGCTTCTTGCTCATGCACCAACTCTTCAGCGCGCCTTCGAAGCCAGCGATGAAGGCAGTCCGCTCGGCCTTGGCAATCGCAAGAACCTCTCGCTCCTCTTTGCTGCCCGCGTGCGACAAAAGATTCGAACCAAGAGTGAGGACAGCGATCACCAATCCACGGCCGATTAGGAGATGGGGGCGCAACTTCAACATGAGGTAAAGGGAGGGTTGGCTTGGCTTCCAGATGTCCGCTTTGGGCCGCATTGTGCCGGCTCGGCGAACGGCCGGTTCTGGCCGAATCCTGCTACGGGACCGAGACGGATAGTGCGCAAAGCGGCCATCGAGGTCGTCCTAGCAGCGGTAGTTCGCAGTCTCATACGACGGGGGCGTTTGGAAAGCGCCGCCTGTACTTCTCGATCCATTCCAGTGTCGGCTTGTCTTCACGGTTTGTCCCGGTCTCGATCACCGCGCCATCGGGGTCGAAGATGGTCCACTCCAGAGCGCGCCCAAACTCACTCAGACGTTTCTTCACAACGCCCCCATCTTCGTTCCATGTCGTCCCCCAGCCGTGCCCCATACCTGCAAACGCAGTCCATTCTTGACTGAGTTGCCCGTTGTCATGCCACCACTGACAGTGGCCATGCGGAAATCCGTTTAGGCAAGGACGCCGCGATTCAACCTGCCCGTTGCCGTAGTAGGAGATCGCTACCCCGCTGAAAGGCTCGCCTCGGTAGACAAACCCGTAGTCGTCGTCGTCCAACTCGGCGAGATCGACTATGAAATCCGGCGCGGCTTTGTTCCAGTCAAAATCGTCTGCGTCAATCATGAAGGTTCCGGCAATCAATGACCGCTCTGGCGCCGAATTCTGCCTTGCAGCCGAAGGTCTGATAGTGGCCGCGTGCCGCCCTACAAGGAAGCGCCGCCATTCACAATTGTGTTCCTCGCGGGCAATCGACTGTGCGCCTCGTCGACAAGCCATGTCAGGACCTCCACTGGCAACGATGGTTCGAACATCGTCACGGTGAACTCGTGCGTCAAATCGCTGTAGAAAACCTCAGCGCAGTCTTTGCCGCCTATCTCTCGGAGTTCCAGAAACATGCCGTCTCGCTGCACATCCGAACCCATGACCGTTTCGAAATCTCGACCGTGAAAGTTCATCTTTTTTCCCATTCGTGCTTGGACGAATTCTGCTGGCTCTTGAACGGCCATACGCATACCTGACTCGCCGGGGGCTGAACGGCTCCATCGAAGGAGACTGGACAGCCTAGTCGAAAGTCCGGTCCTGGCCGATAGTACCCATTCGCGCGAGGCCGAGGGATGTCGGCAAACGCTGCGTAGGCGCCCTTCGGATACACCCGCTTCAGGCTGGTTGCGGTCGCTCAGATGCAGGGCCCAAGTGGCTGCGTTATGCAACAGGATTGCCACTGGGATCGAGGACCAAGTTCTTGAATCCCAGAATGTCCAGATGCCGGACAAACTTGCCGGACGAATGAGGTCTAGTCATCGAAATGAGGCAGAACAGCCCTGTCCTGACTGACTCGAACGTTGGTGGCGAGGTCAACTGACTTCTAAAGGGCGCAAAAGTCCTGCGGCTTTGCGCCGTATGCGCTGGCGAAGTGTTCTATCACCCAAGCCTCAATTTCCTCCTGCGCTTTTCCGTCGGCCAGCCAAGAGTAGTCGAAAACAAAATCCCCGTCCTTGAGCACCCATTGATGCGTCAGGTCGTGCACGACGCTGTGCGCATAGAACGCATTGAAAGTATCTGCGACGCCGGCGGGATCCTTGCCGCCCAGCTCCCTCGCGAACACCGCCTGACTGTCTTCCTTGTCAGCGAACAAAGTAAGGTGGTTCATGAGCAGTGAGAGGTTATCGTCCCGCACGCGCCGGCCACTCATGTGAATTCCCGGCCAGCAGAAGAATTCCGGCCGTTCAAGTTTGTCTATCGAAAACGAAATGAGTTCCGCAAACAGCAGTCGGATCGGAAGATTGGGCAGTGAGAAGCGAAACGTCTTCCATTCCTCCATGAGCTCAGACACCTTGGGCACCCGCTGCACCCAGCTGGTGACCTCCTGGAGCGCGGCGAGGGGATGGTCATAGCCGCAGGCCTCTGTGAGGGCTTCGGATACCGCGATGTACTCTTCCTGCGAATAGTCCACAACTCCTTCAGCGATGTCAGGCGTCTCCTGGATCGCGAGGCACATGCGGGCAAACCGAATCCCCGGGTCGACATCATCGATGAAGTCCTCAGGGTCTCGCAGCGAGCACGGAAAGCCTGCGGTTGGATTGAGCGCGAGATCGCAAACGAGCAAGAACACGCCGACCGCCGAATCTTCGACGGTTCTGGGCACGGGCAGCCCCGTCAACCGCAAAAACAAGCGAAACGCATCGCCGTACACGCCCTTGAAGTAGCCCAAAGCCTCGAGCACATTCCACTTGCCGTCCAGGACGCCGGCACCCACCAAGAAGTGCAGCTGAGAAAGTCTTGCTTGCCCCTCAAAGATCTCGAGAAGACCCAGCGGCGGCAATCCCACGGGAGATCCACGATAGAACCCTTCCTCCTCACGTTGGGTGAGCTCCGTAAATTTCTGCTCCCAGTCGCGCGTGGCGGGCAAGATGCCGGTACCTCCGTCAAACATCGACCAGATCACATCCAGGGCGTGGTGATAGGCCATGTGATAGCTGTGACCAACGCTGTGAAAGTAGTCGTCGTTGACCAGCTTCGCGAACGTCTTCGGGAAGGCGACCCTGAGCTTGTAAAACTCCACGTCCACCAGGTTGTTGACGATGGCATGCGCATTCCGCAGCGGCGCGTCGTCTCGTCCGCGCTTCTGCTCTTCGAGCGACCATGTTTTGATCGATTTGACCGTTCCTACTTCCCGCACGAATTCGCGGAGGAGGCCGAAGTTCGCGTGGGTCTGCGCAGGGTACGCCATGGAATAAACAAACCCCGCGAACGAACCTTTGTGCTGCCACCAGTGAATGGTCTCGTGGAGGTAGGTGCCATACGCCTTCAGCACCTCAGGACCAAGAGCCCCGCCGCCAAAAACGCCAGCAGGAACATGTTCTAGCAGCTGGTGAATGCGCGGGCTCAATCGCATGACGAACTGCTTGGTGCTGTAGAGGCCGTGCGCATTCAGGCAGGCAGCGAAATCCGACGGAGGCGCGCCAAGCACGGGCGGCGTGTCGAAGAACACGTCGTCATCGGGTGGAATCTGCATGCGTTGACTACTCCTTGCGTCGGCGAGAGGCGAGCTATGTCGCAGCTTCGAGCTTTCCTCCCGTGGCCGAAAACCGGACCATGCCAGCCAGTCTACCGCCGAGTCTCGGCGCCTCGGCGCCACGGCCACGGATCGACCAGCTGCGAGGTCGTCCAGCAGGTCCGCTCAGGCTTGCGCCATCTCGCGCCGCTGGCTCCAGCCCCAAAAGCCGCTCTCAGGTCAGCCTCAACGTTGAGCGACTGCTTTTAGACTTCGATTTCAGCAAATTGAGGGGACTGCGCCCGCTGCGAAGAAGTCGATCAAGCATTGGGCGGAGGGCTGCGTGAATCCGTCACGTAACAGACCGGCTGGCGATTTTCTCGCTCTTCTTCGTGACCTTTGTCGCGATGAATTGAGCCCAGGCATCCATCATTTCGCGGCGCCGTTCAATGGCGTCTCCTCGTCGGTACGCCCCTTCAGTCTTGCTCTCGATGATGTGCGCGAGCGCCATCTCGGCCAAGTCTCGAGGATAGGAGGTTCGATCTCCCACCCAGTCTCGAAATGTCGAGCGAAACCCGTGCGGCACGGCGTCGGCACTCATGCGACGCATCACGGCAGTCAGACTCATGTCTGACAGCGCCTTGTCCTTGGTGCCTGGAAACACAAGCTCCGTTGGAGCTCCCTTGGGCAGTTCCTCGAGCAGACTCATTGCTGCCTTGCACAGCGGGATGCGATGCTCGCGACCAGCTTTCATCCGCTCAGCGGGGATCGTCCAGATCTTCGCCTCCAGATCCAGCTCGCCCCAAGTAGCACCTCGTATTTCTCCGGAGCGCGCTGCGGTCAGAATGGTGAACTCCAGAGCACGCGCCGCCACGCCGGCACGCTGCCGTAGATCAGTCATGAAGGACCACATCCCGTCGATCGGCACCGCGCGGTGATGCTGTACCTTCTGGATTTTCATCGGCGCAGCCAGTACCTTGTCCAAGTGGCCCTTCCAACGCGCCGGATTCTCCCCGGCGCGGTACTTGCGCACCGTGGCCCAGTCAAGCACCGATTCAATGCGCCCGCGCAAGCGGGAAGCCGTCTCATTCTTGGTCTTCCAGATCGGCTCTAGGCAAAGCAACACGTGCTGCAGATCGATGTCTTGTACAAGCAGGTGTCCGAGGTGCGGCGAGGCGTACGCCTTGAGAGTGTTCTCCCACTGCTGACGATGCTTGGGGTTCTTCCATTCGTCCGACTTCGACTTGATGAACTCTGTCGTACACCAGTCGAAGTTTTTTTCGGCAGCTTGGCGGGCCAGCAACGCACCACGCTGCGCGCGCTTGGTGATCAGCGGATCGAGTCCCTGGCCGACGAGCTTGTGCATCTCCCGGGCCTTCTCGCGAGCTTCGGCCAAGCCGACCTCGGGGAAGGGGCCCAAGCCGAAATCCCGGCGCTGCTCACCGACCATGATGCGCAGGACCCAGCCACGGTGTCCAGCCGAAATGCGTAGGTGGAGCCCAGGGGCACCGCCTACGGCATGGCGACCTTCGGACTTGATGGCGGCCACCGCGCGGGCAGAGAGTTCAGGGGCGAGCTTGGGCATGGGACTGATTCCGTCGAACTATTTTGTCCCACATTGTGCCCACATAAAACATCGGCCGTCACCAGATTTGATCGGACTTCGTCGGATCGTTCGGCAAATAAGATTGTTTAAAATCAATAAGTTATGAATCTTATCGGATTTCGTCGGACAAGGGTTCTACGGACACACTCTCCGCCAGAATCAATCTGAGCAACTTTCAAAAAGTCCCGCGCAGTTCATGTGACGGGACTTTTTCATTGGGAGATGCATCCGTTTTGGTCTAGCGGGAGCTGTCGCAGACTGCCACTAGCCAAGCGCCAAACATGGCATCAATCATGGTATTTTCTAGCCGATACCATGACCCTCACTGTTGAGGAAGGTCTGATCAAGAGCACGTTTCTTGCATGAAGGCCTGAACCCTGCACAGGAGCACGAGCGGTGAGCCAGATCAGTTTTGCGGATGCGGAGCAAGCGGGCAAGAGGAAGAAGACGAGGCGCGAAGTCTTCCTTGCCGAGATGGAACTGGTGGTGCCATGGAAGGCGCTGCTCAAGGTCATCGAGCCCCACTATCCAGTGGCAGGCCGAGGCCGTCGGCCCTACCCGCTGCAAGCCATGCTGCGCGTGCACTTGACGCAGAACTGGTTCGCCCTGAGCGACCCGGCGATGGAAGAAGCCCTGTATGAGATCGCCTCGCTGCGCACGTTCGCCGGACTCGGTCTGGAGACGATGCCCGACGAGACGACCATCCTGAACTTCCGCCACCTGCTGGAGGCCAACGATCCGGCCGAGGACATCTTCAAGCAGGTCAACGCCCACCTGACCAGGAAGGGGCTGCTGCTGAAGCGCGGCTCCATCGTGGACGCAACCATCATCGCCGCGCCCAGTTCCACCAAGAACAGCACGGGCGAGCGAGACCCCGAGATGCACCAGACGAAGAAGGGCAACCAATGGCACTTCGGCATGAAGGCGCATATCGCGGTGGATGCCGAGTCGGGACTGGTGCATACCGTGACGGCGACGGCCGCCAACGAAGCGGACGTGGAACAGGTGACTGACTTGCTGCACGGCAAGGAAGAGCAGGTGTGGGCCGACTTGGGCTATCGGGGCGCGCAGGCGCGGGTGACGCGCGATGTGCAGTGGCACATTGCGGGCCGGCCCGGTGACATGGCGAAGATGCCAGAGGGCCGGGTGCGTCCGCACGCGGCCTGAGGGGCGCTACAGGAGCCCTCAAACACATCGAATGCCAGTGCAACGGGCCTGCGAGCGCAGCTGCACAACACCCAGGCTTGTCATCAAATCAATTTACGACTTGATCGACGTTCCTTAATGGGCCCTAAGCGAAGTCACGGTACAACGCGTTCCGTGTCGGTCAGAAATTTCTCGCGTCGTGTGCGCTTCTTCTTCATCGCCTGCTCGGCGGGGCAAAGCTGCGTTGGTTCATCTCGATGGTGCTGTGATTTGCGGTACCTTCGCACATGCACATGCACATGCACATGCACATGCACATGCACATGCACGGGCCGTGCCCGCCGCGATCTATTGATCAGCATTTCTTTGGACTTCCATGCCCATGCTCGACGCAACGTCTACCGCCGTCACCCTGCTGTTGCTGGACGACCACCCTCTATACCGGACCGGTTTCGCTTTCGGCTTGCGCGCGCTGCGACCCGAGGTTCGGGTTCTGTGCGCCGGCACCCTGGACGAGGCCTTGGCACTCGCCGACGCGCAGCAGGTGCAGGGCGTGCTGATCGACATGCATCTCGGTGACCCGCAGGCTGGAGGTCTGGCCGCATTGGACGCCTTTGCCGGTCGTCACCCTCGCGTCGCGCGCATCGTCATCACGGGCGATACGCGGCCGCATCTGCCGCAGACCTGCCGCCAGCACGGCGCCCACGGCTTCCTGCGCAAGAGCGAGGATGCCCGGTCGATGTGGACGGCCATCGACGCGGCGCTCGATGGCCAGGCCCGCTGGCCGGCGCCGGAGGTGTCGGTGCAGGCGCAGGTGGCGCGGTCGGTGCGCCTCACGCCACGCCAGGCCCAGGTGTTGCAGCACCTGAGCGAAGGCATGAGCAACAAGGCCATCGCCGCCACGATCGGGCTGACCGAGCGGGCCATCAAGATGCACATGACCAACATGCTGCAGCTCAGCGGCGCGGCCAACCGCGTCGAGCTATTGCGTGTGGCGCGCGAGGTGGGATGGCTGGCCGGGTGAAGCAAAAGGCCGGCTCCGTTCGACGGAAAGAACCGCGCGAAGGGAGCCGGACCGAGGCACCTTTGAAAGGACGGGCGCAGCCCGGGCTGCGCGTTTTTTTATTTGGGCGTGTATGTCATGTTCACGGATTCGTTGGTCGCCAGCAGCGCTCCCTTGCTGTCACGCGTCTCGCCCTTGAGGACTTGGCCGCGATAGGGACCTTCGGCCGCCATCCAACTGATCGCGGTGCCTTGATCGGTCGTGGTTCCGCTGCTTGTCAAGTACATATGGGCGCTCACCTTGCAGGCGACAAAGGTGCCGAGCGCGGTCTGTACGCTCTCCTGGCCCAGGTAGGTGACCTCGTCCTTCATGGTGCCCTGGTCGACCACCGATGTGCCGCTCGAACCCGTGATCGTCATCTTCGTGTCCCAGGTGCGGACCATCGCCTGGCCCTGGGGCATGTCCATCGGCCAGGCCGATGGCGGATCGTAGACGCCGGTGTTGGTTTGCGTGGCCGTCTTGGCCTCGAAGCCATATTGGATGACGTTGCCACCCGCAAGATCGGTGTACGTCGTGGACACGTCGCCGTTCGGCAGCGGGGTAATCCAGGGGACGGGGTTGGTACCGGCGAAGGATTGACGTGCGCCGGTCGTGCGCACGGTGGTCTCGGAGGTCGTGGTCTGGCCGGAGGCCAGGGTGACGCGAATCTGCTGCGACAGCGTGGTGCCTTCATGCCAGTCGGCCTCGTTGACGCATGCCGCGTAGCCAGATGCAGCAGGCGTGGGTGTTGGTGCCGGCGAAGGCGCTGGCGCCGGGCTCGGCGAGGGTGAAGGATCGGGTGGGGCCGCGGGCGACGGTGCAGGTGCCGGCAGGCCGCCAATCAGGGGCATGCCGCCACCCCCACCCCCGCCCCCACCGCCGCAGGCCGCGAGCGCCGCAGTGGCCAGGAGAGTGACAAGGTGCTTGTATCGTTGGGGCTGGGACATGGTTCCTCCACTTCAATGCTGTCCGGGATCGGTGTGTTGTCCGGACGGCAGGCGTCCGGCGAACGGATCTGCAAGTTAGCCAATGGCAGTGGATCGCACCATGTACCAAAGTACATGCGCTCGAAGTTGGAGACGAAGCGGTGCGGCATATTGCACGCACAGCGGGGTGAGGTTGCGGCGAAATGAATGTGGCCGTGCCCTAGGCGTGCATCCACGCCAGCAACGCGCGGTGCAACGCGTCGGGCTCCACCGGCTTGTGCAGCACGAGGCAGCCGAAGTCGTCGGCCTCGCCGATCTCCGGCGCCGACAGATCGGCACTGATGAGCAGGCAACCCGCGTCGGGGCAACGGGCTGCGAGAGACTGCAGCAGTTGCCAGCCGTTGTCGCCGCCGCGCAGACGCAGGTCGCAGACCAGTGCCTGCGGCCTGAAGCCCTCGTCCAGGTGGCGGTGCGCCATGTCGACGCCGTCGGCGAACCGCGCGGTCGTTCCCCATGCCTCGAACAGCATGCGCCAGGCGCGCACGACGTGGGGTTCGTCGTCGACGACCAGGCAATGCCCGGGCAGGTGGCGCGCTTCGGCCGGGGCACGCTGAGGTGGTCGTGCCGGCGCGGCAGGCGCCTCCGCCAACGGTAGCTGCAGCCAGAAGCATGAGCCGCGGCCGGGCCTCGAGCGCACGCCATACACGGCCCCCATCAGCATGGCGCTGCGCGCCACCACGGCCAGCCCCAGCCCGTGGGCGGCGCCCTGGCCGGGCGCTGCGGTGGCGGGCCCGCGTTCGAACGGCGCAAAGAGGCTGGCCTGCTCCGGGGCGGCGATGCCGACGCCCGTGTCCCACACCTGCAGTTGCAGCGCCGTCCCTCTTCTGCGCGCGGCGACCAGTACACCGCCCCGGGGCGTGTATCGGATGGCGTTCTGCACCAGGTTGAAGAGTGCCTGGCGCAGCAGCGCCGGATCGGTGCGCACATGGAGCGTTTCACGGCGCGGCGCGCGCAGGCGCAGAGCGAGCCCGTTCGCGCGAGCCGGTGCCGAGAACAGCACCGGGACATCGGCCATCAGCGCGTCGACGGACAGTGTCTGTGGCTGCGCCGTGTGGTGGCCGGATTCCGCGCGGGCCAGATCGAGCAGCGACTCGAGCATGAAATGGATGCTCTGTCCGCATTGCTCCAGGTGCTCGAGCAGAGGGATCAGACGAGCGTCCTGTCCGTGTAGCTGCAGGCCGGCTTCCACGGCCATGCGCATCGCGTGGACCGGCTGGCGGAGGTCGTGGCTGGCGGCATTGAGGAAGTGGTTCTTTTCCAGCAAGGCCTGAGCGGCCCTTTCGCTCATCTCCCGGTAGCCCTCTTCCAGCGCGAGCTGCCGCTCGATGAAACGTCGATTCTGCCGCGCATGTCGCACGGTGACGCCCAAGAACAGCAGGAGCGCGGCGACCATAAACGGCCAGTCTTGCGGAAAGATCCAATAGGCACCGGCCAGGGCCACGGCCATCACGCTGCCGGAAAAGCACAGAAACATGGCGGGCAGCAAGCTCAGGTACATCGCGCCCGAAGAGGTGACCGCGCACAGCGACGCGTACAGCACCAGATGGAACAGCGGTAGGCGCTCGTGCAACGTGATGGGCACCGGTGCCGCCCAGCCCAGTCCAACCAGCACGGCCAGCAGCATCAGCCCGGCGCGCCAACGCCGATCGGCCTTGTCGGTGCTGGGCGGATCGACGCGCAGGTGGTGCAGCACGAGCAGCATCGCGCCCGCCAGCAACCACATCAGGGGAACCCACGCATCCATGAGCGGCGCGCCGCTGTAATGCCTATGCAGCCACCACAGCAGGGTCGGCAGGGTCAGCATCGCGAGCACCGATATCGGCGCATGGCTGGCTGCGTCCGCCAGGAGGCGACGCTGCCGTCGGGTGGCCGGGAGCAAGGATGGGGACGTCATGGGCAGAGACCTGTTTCCGAGACGACGTCATTTTCCACAAGCGCACCGGGGCTTTCGCCTTCTGCGCGGTAGCTGCCAGCAAGAACTCGCCTCGGGCGCTGCTGAGGCTCCATAGCCGTACGGCGGTCGAGCTTCATGGCGGCGGCGTGGGCATGGGCTACTCGCAGCACTCGGGCGTGGTGATTGTGTGCGACGGCTCCGACGCGGCCGCCAAGCGCATCGAGCGCGTGCTGTTCAACGACCCGGCCACCGGCGTGATGCGCCACGCCGACGCGGGCTACGACATCGCGGTCGCCACCGCGAAGAAGCAGGGGCTCAAGCTGCCGATGATTTGCAGAACGCCTTGATCGTGAATCTGTGCGCAGTAAGGAATCGCGCTGCATCAATACGCTGATTGTGTACATGAGCTAGCCCCATGAATGACAAGACACGGTCTATCGCCTATCTTTAAAGATAGGAGCAAAACAGTGAGTGCGACTGGGTATACAGATACCGTCGAAGTGATCCCTTGCAGAGAAACTGGCATGAGCGTGCATCGAACACCGCGTCGCGCGCGCTTTGCTCCACGATGCGGCCGTGCTCCATCACGATCACGCGGCCGCCGATCTGCTCGACGGCCGCGAGGTCATGCTGATGAAGAGGCAAGCCAAGTCGCGGTGCGCCTGCAGGTTCTGGAACAGGCGCAGCATGCTCGGAGCGAGCGAGGCGAATGGGTCCTGGTACTTTGCGGCACGAAGCGTGTCAAATCTCACGATCCACCTGAGTCGCCAACTGCGTTCTGTATGTCCCCGCACAGTCCTTGGCGTTCTTGATCTCAGACTGCGCTCTCGTTGGGAATTGTCCCGCGAGGATTGCCTGTCGAAATGAAACCCAAGGAGATCTAACAATGAAGACTCGACACGCTATGTATCGCATCCTGGTTGCCACCGCCATGGCCTTCGCAATTGCTCCTACGATGGCGCAAGGGGTGGCACCAGCGGCAAAGACAGATATGCCTCCTATTTCTGGCAACGTACAGTTGCCAGCTGGACAACAAAATCAGACTGGCGGTCCCATGGGCGAAACCGGTACGACGCTGCAATCCGGAACACCTGCCGCACGCGCGCAACCACCTGTTCGCGCGGTTGCCCCGGCAGCCGCACCGGCTCGTGTCGTGACGGCAGCGCCGGCCCCTGAGCCCGCACCCGCACCGCGTGTACGCCGCGCTCGCGCCGATCGAGGCTGATCACCTGCAGTCCTCAAACGCGGTCGCCACGTCCGCATAGGGCGGCTGCGCATTTTTCTCTTTTCGTTGCTGACTCATCCAGTCGACCTAGCGTTCTCGCCAGACGGTTCCGGCTGCCTATGAAAAATTCGCTGCTCCTGTCCTTCGTCCTGGCTTGTGCTGCGAGCTTCGCTCAAATAGCCGATGCTGGGGAGCCCGCTGGAGGCGTTGCGGTGCCGGTCGAGGTTCGGCGGCTGGCTCGAGCGGCAATCGATGCACGCGATAGCCAGGGTCTTCCTTTTGCGATTGTTGATAAGAAGAGAGCACGCGTTTTCATCTATGGCGTTGAGGGAGGTCTGCGAGGCGCTTCGCCGGTGTTGCTGGGACTCGCGCATGGCGATGAATCGGTGCCGGGGATCGGGGAGCGAAAGATGTCTGAAATACGGCCTGAAGAGCGCACCACACCGGCCGGGCGTTTCGTCTCGGAACCCGGGGTCAACTTGCAGGGCGAAGACGTCGTTTGGGTCGACTACGACGCAGCAGTGTCCATGCATCGAGTGCGGACAAGCAACAAGGCCGAGCGGCGATTGGAGCGACTTGCATCGACGAACGCAGAAGATCACCGTATCTCCTATGGATGCATCAATGTTCCAGCGCTTTTCTACGACACGCATGTGAAGCCGCTGTTTGGCAATGCGCATGGTGTGATTTACGTTTTGCCAGAGCGAAGGCCGATGCGCGAGTACTTCAAGTTCCTGCCGGATGGCGATAGATGACGCGTCGACCCCGGAGCCTGCCTGGCCGCGCTCAACGATCATCTCTCCAGGTCGAGCAACGCGCGCAGTTCCTTTCGGGCGGCGGCGAAATCGCGTTGATACGCGGGATTCTGCTGAATCAGGACGGCGATCATCGTCGCCAGGCGACGACCCGCTTCGGTATCGCTAGGGTAGTGAACGCCACCGAGGACGCGGTTTTCGCCGAACTCGCTGGCACGCTCAAAGATTCGCGTACGCTTTTCCGGAACCATGTCGGCCAGCACAATCCCGGCGAGGTAGGCAAAGGTCGAGTGACCACTCGGGTAGGAGCCGCTGGAAGAATACCGTGCCACCGGTTGAATGCGCTGATCGAACAGCGGAGGCCGCGTGCGCTGCCATTTTTCCTTTCCCTGCTTGTTGAGACTGCTTTCGGTTCTGTACAGGGTCTCGAACAGCTGGGCGGTCCGCGGCAGGTCTTCCTTCCTGAACCGCTCGCCCATCACATCGGAAAAACGAAAAATACTTTGTTCTAGGTCGGCGATGGATCGTTCCGCCTGCGCCGGCGTGCGCAGCTGCTGCAGCACGAGCATCTGCTCAATTTCGCGTCGAGTGAACGTTTCATCGGGAGGTGGTGCCAGGAAGCGCGTGGTGTCTATCTGCGCTGGATCGAGGTAGGTTTCGTCCTTGACCGGCGAGGCGACGGTCTTCTCGTAGACCCGCGGCACGCCGGCCGGCGGCGGCACTTGCGTCGTGCAGCCGGTGAACAAGAAGGCGACAAGGGATAGCCAGCAAAGCTTGCGGGTGATGATGCGCATTGAGTATCTCCGTTCGTTGTGCGGAGCGACCGCGGATCGGGCGTCCGGCATGGGCAGGACGATCGGGTTCACGGTGCGCGCCCGGTGTGATAGCCCTCGTCAACCGTGGTTGGGGCGGCAGGCGACGCAAAAATAGCAGAGCAGGTGGCATCCTTCCAATCACGTCTTCTGATGACGGCCATAAGGCCATCGCGCTCGGTGCGCTCGGGTCGAGATCAAAGACGCATTGGGGGCGCGAATCCGAGACGAAAAGCTAGGCCGCGAATTGCCGGCACCGAGCCAATTCGATTCCGAGCGTGATGTCGGTACCGACAGCCTGGCGCGATGCGCCGCGATGATGCGGCTCGTCCACCAGCACGGCGTGATCGCCTATTCGCACCCGGTAGCGGATGGCCCTGCCCAGGAATTCGACGTTCTCCACCGTGCCTGCGAGCCATGTGTAGCGGGCGTCGTGCACGTCGTCCTGATGGCCGACTTTCACGGCATGCGGGCGGAAGCCGATGGAGAGCCGCGAGGTGGCGGGTGTGTCCGATCGCAGCGGCACGCGCAGTTCGCCGACACCTTCAACGTCGAGCAGCAGCACGCCACCTTGCCGCGAGCGCACCGAGCCGATGAACAGGTTCCATTGACCAACGGCACGGGCAACGGTCGTGTTGGCCGGGTAGTCGTACAGGCTGGTGGGGCTGCCGACCTGCTGGACGGCGCCGTTGTCCAGCACGGCAATTCGATCTGCCGAGCCGAGTGCCTCTTCCTGATCGTGCGTGACGAGCACGGTCGTGATGCCAAGGTGTTGCTGCAATGTGCGCAGCTGTTGCCGCAGTCCCAGTCTCAGCGTCTTGTCCACGTTGGAGAACGGTTCGTCCAACAACAGCAGTCGGGGCTCGGCGGCAAGGGCCCGTGCCCATGCGACACGTTGCTGCTGCCCCCCCGAAAGCTGGTTCGGTTCACGATCTCCTTGGCCTTGCAGGCCGATGGCACTCAGCCACCGGGAGACCGCGATGCGAACGATGGGCGGTTCGACCCGGCGTTCAATCAGGCCGAAGGCGATGTTCTCTGCCACGGACATATGAGGCCAGAGGGCGTGATTCTGGAACACCATGGCGACCTGCCGGGCCCAGGCGGGCTCCTCGGACACGTCGCGGCCGTCCAGAAGCACGCGGCCCAGGTCAGGCGCCTCGAGCCCGGCGATGACCCGCATCAACGTCGATTTTCCTGAGCCCGACGGCCCCAGCAAGGCAAAGAATTCACCCGGTGCGATGTCGAGGCTGACGTCGTTCAATGCCTTTGCCGGGCCGTGAGAGAAGTGAATGTGACGACATTCCACGCGTACCTTCTTCATGAAGATGTCATTTGGCATGAAAGAGTGGTCCGACGGCGAGTGAAGGGCGGTGCGGTTTCGAGGGCCGATGGTGAAGCGGGAAAGAGGGGAGTATGCAAGGCAATGACGGCAAGGGGCCAGATGGTGGCGACCTGTCGCAGCCACTTGCACGGGCAAACCCGAGTGAGGCTCCCGGCAATGCCTCGAATCAAAAACTGTGATTGGAATGCGTTCCGCCTCGGCCATAAGCTCGGGCCCACTATCACCAAGACAACGGAGACTTCCATGCGCATTGACTTTCGGCCCTTGCTGACGCTGGCCGCCCTCGCTGGTTGCGCAGCGCTGCACGCCGGCACCGTGTCGGTCGTGACATCGTTTCCCAAGGAGCTGACACAAGCGTACAAGACGGCGTTCGAGAAAGCCAACCCCTCGATCAAGCTTGAAATCCTGAACAAGAGCACCACCGCAGGCGTCGCCTATGTCCGCGAAATGCCGGCAGGACAGCGCCCCGACGTCTTCTGGGCTTCGGCACCCGATGCCTTCGAGGTCCTGGTCAACGGGAAACTGCTGGAGCCCATTGCGGCGCTGGCGAATCCGTCCGTCCCCAAGACCGTGGGCAGCTACCCCCTCAACGAGGCCTCGGGGATGTACCTCGGCCAGGCGCTCGGCGGGTACGGACTGATGTGGAACACGCGGTACCTGTCGGCCAACAAGCTTCCTGCGCCCGCGGAATGGAGCGACCTCACCAAACCAATCTATTTCAGCCACGTGGCGCTGAGCTCGCCCTCGCGTTCCGGCACGACTCACCTGACCGTGGAGACAATTCTTCAGGGAGAGGGGTGGGACAAGGGATGGTCGGAACTGCTTCAGATCACGGGCAACAGCGCGGCCATCACGGAGCGCAGTTTCGGCGTTCCCGACGGTGTCAACAACGGGCAGTTCGGCATCGGCATGGTGATCGATTTCTTCGGCCTCGCAGGCAAGTACTCGGGCTTTCCGGTGGAGTTCGCCTACCCGAGCGTCACGGCCATGGTGCCAGCCAACATTGCATTGATCGCCGGTGCCAAAAACGCCGAGGAAGCCAGGAAGTTCATTGTGTTCTCGCTGTCGAAGGAAGGGCAACAACTGCTCGTTGCTCCGCAGATCTCCCGTCTTCCGGTGTTGCCACCCGAGCAACTGAAAATGCCAGCCGGCTTTCCGAACGCCTATGAGGTTGCCAGGCGCACCAAGGTCAAATTCGACGCGGATCTCTCCGCCACGCGCTACAACGTCGTCTCGTCTCTCTTCGACCAGACCATCACCTTTCGGCACAAGGAGCTGAAGGCCGCGACCAAGGCCATTCATGGGGCCGAGGCGGCGCTGGCCCGCAAACCTCATGCGGAGGCGGCCGCGCTGATCAAAAGGGCTCGCAGCCTCGCGTTCACGCCGTTGGTGAGTGCGTCGATGGTTGCCGACAAGGCCTTCTTGACGATGTTTGCGGCCAACAAGAAGGATGCCGAGGCGAACAAGCGGATCACCGGCCTCGAGGGCGACTGGAGCGGCAAGGCGCTGGAAAACTACAACCAGGCGCGGAGCCTGGCCGAGCAGGCCGAGGCCCTCCTCAAGTAACCACAATGTCGTGCAGCGCGGCAATGCCGGGCTGCCATGGAGATCTTCATGCTCGGTCTTTTTCCATCGGATGTGCGGTCAGGCGCGTGGTGCGCTGCAGGTCTGGTTGCCGTCTTCCTGTTGCTGTTCCTCGTCATGCCCGTGGCGTGGGTTTTCTACACCGCGTTCGTGAATGCAGACGGGAGTCCGACGATCGGGCACTTCGTCGCATTCTTTTCCCAGCCGCTGATGCAGGAGGCGTTCTTCAACAGCCTCTATGTGGCCGTGATGTCGACCGTGTTCGCTTCGCTGATCGCGGTGCCGCTGGCCTATTTCACGGTTCGCTTCCAGTTCCGCGGCGCCGCCCTGATCCAGACGCTCGGCGTCCTCCCGCTGATCATGCCGCCCTTCGTCGGTGCGGTGGCGCTGCAACTGATCTTCGGGCGCTCGGGCAGCATCAACCTGCTGCTCAACGAGTACCTCGGGTTCTCGATTCCTCTGATGGATGGGCTGAGCGGCGTGATCTTCGTCGAGTCCATCCACTACTTTCCCTTCGTGCTGATGAACCTCACGCTCGCGCTGCGCAACATAGACGGGGCGATGGAGGAGGCTGCAATGAACCTCGGCTGCCGCGGCTGGCGTCTCTTCTGGCGCGTTATTTTCCCGCTGGCGCTGCCGGGGTTCGTGGCGGGGGCGTCGCTGGTGTTCGTCAAGGTCTTCGACGACCTGGGCACACCGTTGGTGCTGGGCACGACCAACATGCTCGCCCCGCAGGCCTACCTGCGCATCACCCAGGTGGGGCTGGAAGATCCGCTAGGCTACGTGACCAGCGTGATCATGATCGCGTTTTCCATCGCCGCCATGTCGCTGTCTGCACGGATGCTCAAGGGCAAGGACTTCTCGACGATCCAGAAGGGTGGCGGGGCCATTCAGCGGCGCGTGCTGTCACCCGCCGGATCGCTTCTGGCCTATGGGTGGATCGGGCTGGTCATGCTGCTGGTTCTGTCGCCCCACATCGGCGTGCTGCTGCTATCGTTCGGGAACGTGTGGAGCTTCTCTCCCTTGCCGGACGCCTACACCCTCGCGCACTACGCGACGGTATTCCAGGATGCCGGCAGCATGATTGGCAACACGATGCTGTACTGCGGGCTCGCCGCCGGCCTCGACGTGGTGCTCGGCACGACCATCGCCTACCTGCTGCTGCGCACGCGGCTGCCGGTACGCCATTGGCTGGACGTGATAGCAACGGCGTCGCTGGCTGTCCCCGGCCTGGTCCTTGCCATCGGCTATCTGCGCTTTTTCAAGGGTGTGTTGGTCCCTGGTACGGAGGTGCTTCTCACCAGCACCTGGGTCATGATCATGCTGGCTTACGCCGTGCGACGCCTGCCGTATGCGCTGCGGTCGTGCGTGGCGGCATTGCAGCAGATTCACGTCTCGCTCGAGGAGGCTGCCGAAAGCGTGGGGGCGACCAAGGCACGAACCATCCGGCGCGTCGTGGTGCCGTTGATGGCGGGAGGGATTCTGGCGGGCTTCGTCACCAGTTTCATCACGGCTGCCGTCGAGCTGTCTGCCACCATCATGCTGACCACCAGCCAGTCGCAGGCGCCGATGAGCTATGGCATCTACCTGTACATGCAGAGTGTCGCGGGCCGCGGCCCCGGTGCGGCCCTGGGCGTGCTGGCCATCGTCGTTGTTGCGCTGGGTACCTACATATCGCACGTTGTCGTCGAGCGAACCAGCAGCCGGTTCGTCGCGCGACCTGTGGAAGAGGAAGCACCGCTGCCGTTCGGGGCGGTTCCCGCGAAGATCTGAGGAGACATCATGAAAAAAGTAAGTGTCGAGTGCCGCAATCTCCGGCTCGCGTACGGAGCGACGGAAGTCCTGCGGGACGTCAACCTGCTCATCGAGCCTGGCGAGTTCTTTGCGCTGTTGGGACCTTCGGGGTCCGGAAAATCCACTTTGCTGCGGCTCATCGCCGGCTTCAACCAGCATCAGCACGGCGAGCTTCTCGTGGATGGCAAGGACGTCAGCGGCATGCCCCCATGGAAACGCAACATCGGCATGGTGTTCCAGAGCTATGCGCTGTGGCCCCATCTGAACGTGTGGGACAACGTTGCATTCGGACTGGTGGAACGCCGGGTCGGACGGTCGGAAATCAAGCGCAAGGTGGCGGCCGCGCTCGAGACCGTGGACCTGCTGCGCTATGCCAAGCGCAAGCCGAGCCAGCTCTCCGGCGGCCAGCAGCAGCGTGTTGCGCTGGCGCGCACCATCGTCATCGAGCCACAGGTGCTCTTGCTGGACGAGCCGCTCTCCAATCTGGACAAGTCGCTGCGCGTACAGATGCGCCAGGAGCTCCTGGCGTTGCAGAGGCGGCTCGGCATTACCACCATTTTCGTCACTCATGACCAGGAAGAGGCCATGACGACGGCAGACCGCATGGCAATCCTGGATCGCGGCGTGCTGCAGCAAGTAGGCAGTCCCGCGATGCTCTACGACTATCCCGTCAACCCGTTCGTGGCGAATTTCGTGGGGACGATGAACTGCCTCGCCGGCCGCGTCAGCAGCCGCCAGGGCAACACCGTGACGCTCGACATCGACGGCGTGGGAGGTCTGCCGTTCCAGCTCCCGTCGGACGCTCCGGCCTCTGACCGCGTACTGGCAACGTTCAGGCCGCATTCGCTGCGAGTGGATGTCGTCGACGCGGCGCGCGATGCGCGCTTCGTATGGATGCCGGGAACGGTGGAAGCGAGCGAGTTCCTCGGGGAGTTTTCCCGCTATCGCGTGCGGGTCGGAAACCAGGCCGTCGAAGTGGATCAACCGCACTACGCGGGTCTTTCCAAGTTCCCCGCCGGATGCGCGGTGAGTCTCGGGTTAGAGCCCTCCCAAGTGCGTCTTTTCGCAGCCTGACGCGCTTGTTCGTGAACCATGGAGCTCTACCAGATCCGTGCATTCGTCTCTGTGGCCCGGCTGGGCAACGTGACCAAGGCGGCTGATGCACTCCACGTCACCCAGCCGGCCGTGACGGCGCAGATCAAAGGGCTGGAACAGGACCTCGGCATCGCCCTGTTCGTTCGCGCCGGCGGCCGGCTGAGCCTGACCCGGGCGGGGGAGCGCCTGCTTCCCTGTGCGGAGGCCCTGCTGCAGTCCTCGGCCGAGATGCAAGCAACGGCGCAGCGCCTGAAGGGTGAACTCTCAGGGAGCATCGAGTTGGGGGTGCCGGGCGAGACGCCCGAGTTTCTTCGGCTCGGCGCGTTGCTGGGAGGCATGCAGCAGGGGCTGCCTCTGGTAGAGCTTCGTACGCGCAGCCTGCCTTTGCTGCACCTTCTGGATCAGGTGCGGGGCGGTGGATTGTCCTGCGCACTCATCGTGGCACCGAATCCGCCACGCGACGTGCAGTGGCATCCTCTGCGATCGCTCAGCTATCGCGTGGCGATTCCCAATCGGCTGAAGCCCGAGATGCACAGCTGGGGCTGGCGCTTTCTGGCGAGCCTTCCATGGATCGACGGCGCGATCGAATCACATGTCCATCAGATGCTGCGCTCCTTGTTCGAGCAGCAGGGGCTCGATCCCAATGTGGTCCTGCGAAGCGAGGACACCAGCGGACTGGATGATTTTGTTCGCTCAGGCAGCGGCTGCGCGCTCTTGCGGGAGGAGGTTGCCGTGCTGGGTGCCGAGCGGGAAGACTGGATGGTCTGGAGCGCGGCCAGGATCGACGCGCAGTTGTTCTTTGTCACTTCGGCTGAGCGTGCGAGCGATCCGCTGATCGTGGCGATGTCTTCGGTGATCCAGGCAGTCTGGGCTCAATGAAGACGGCGGCCCACCAATATGCACGTGGAGAAGTATGCGCCACTACCTCTGGATGCTCGTTGTCGGAATCAACGTCGCCGCGATCGCACGGCTCTTCATGCCGGGCTCTGAGCACATTGGCAATTTGACGATCGGGACGCTGGGGATCGCTGGATCCCTTGTCGGAGGCGTCATTGCCAATCTGTTCAGCAGGCCTGCCGACGGGGGCCTGGTTCATCCGGAGAATCTGCTCTTTTCAGCGATCGCGCATTGATCTTTCTGTTCGCCTGGAATCACGTCATCCGCTGACCATGCGCAGGGCACTTCGGCTCTTCGTCCGGCACCGGTGGCCGACGGACCCTCTGCATGTGACGAGCCGTTGCATGCGAGACCGGCACTGCGGTGGTGTGGCGTACGGTCGAGCGGCCGATGCGGCGCTGCTAGGCGTGATGCGTGACAAGAGGGTGAAGACCACGATCGGAGGGGCGAGAGCACCATGCCCGCTGGATCGGGTCAACCGGCAGTTCTGAGCGCAGCGCCAAAAACCAGCTGTCGGACAGGGACTTAACCTGAGTGTCCACGTGGCGGGGCTGGTTGTACTTGGCCATCGCGATCGATGTGTGCGCCCGGTGCTTCGTGGGCTGGCTCATCGTCTGAGTAGTCGCACGCTGTTCTTTAAGGTGAAACGCCGGCCCAGCTGTACCAAGGTACCACCTATTATGTTTGCGCGCATCGGAGGTACAAGTGAGCTGAACAGAACAGTGCATGGGAGTGCAGACATGTGAGCCCTGAGTTTCTAGCTCGGCTGGCGCTTGGACCATGGCGCTCCCCGTGCGGCCGGCGCTATGTGGCCATGAAGGAAGGCGATCCCCGAATTTTCTTACTGCTTCAGCCAGGCCCAGCACTGCCTCAATCCGCCGCCACAGGTTGCGCAGAGACAGCATATCCAGCAATTCGTGAGTTTGTTTAGCGATTGCCTGATCTCGTCTAAAGGATTAGTTGCATTAGCCGACCCCGTACGAATCGGCAGCCTTACGCTGACGTCCTGGCACGACGTTGAAATCAGGTCCACGGTGCGAACTTAGCGAGATCCCCACACGCCGAAATGTCGCGGCGCTGCGACAGTGACGCGTTCTTTTTTTCGTGATCGTACGGACTGTCGTGATAAGAATTAATTAAATAGTGCTCAATAACTGATGTGCATCTTTTACTTAAGTGCACAGTCGAGAAATAGCCTGGAAACATTTGTTCTTCCTTGTAAGCCGAAGGTGTATCCTTCGCGTAGGAGAAGGACTACGAAGCTTTTCGCGTCAAACGCGGGTTTCGCCGGATAGTTGACAAGCCATCACGCTTTTGATCGGCAAGATCTCTGCAAAACAGCAGCCCTCCCAAGTTTCATGTAGCAAAAATTCAGAAGTGTTTCGGGCGAGGCCACGCCGGAACAAGGCTGCGATCAAGCGATTGCGGTCCAGCGGAGAGACTGAGATGCATGCGGATTTAGCGTTGAAGATGATGTCGGACCTGTTTTGGACCGGCCTGCTCATATGCGTGCCGCTGCTCGGCTTAACAATGCTCGTCGGCGTCCTAATCAGCGTGGTCCAGGTGGTTACGCAAGTGCAGGAAATGTCGCTGACATTCGTGCCGAAGCTTTTCACGGCAGCCGCGGTGATGATCGTGGCGGGCCCGTGGATGCTGCGCAAGCTGACCCAATTCACTGTGCAGCTGTGGAGCGGAATTCCCGCTCTGTTCTGAACACCGCGGCGGCCGTGAACATCGCAACATTGCCCGGGGGCATCGATCCCTCGTGGATCATTCTTGTCGGGCTGCTCGCGCTGCGTGTGGCGGCGACTTTCGTCATGACGCCTGTGCTTTATGCCGTGCCGCTCCCTGCAACGGTGCGAATGCTCTTGGTCGTGGGCCTCTCCGTGGCCCTGGCATCTGGCATCGCAGCGCCAACCAAGTTGCCATCGGAATGGAGCGCACTCCTGCCGGCCGCCTTGAGTGAGCTTGCTCTGGGCGCTGTGCTGGGGTTGGGCATCTTGCTCGCCTTCGGCGCCTTTTCAGTCGCCGGACAAGTACTCGACGCTCAGCTTGGATACAGCATGGCGCAGATCGTCGACCCGGTCACCCGCAGGCCTGTGCCGATCCTCACGACCGCCTTCGCCTATATCTCGGTTGTGGTGTTCTTTCTGGTCAATGGACATCACGCGTTGTTGCGCGGCATCGCGTACAGCGTGGATCGTTTCCCGGTCGGTGCGCCGTGGTCGATTGCGCACGCTGTAGCGCCTGTGCTCAAGCAGGCGGCCGGGTTGTTCAGCCTGGGATTTGCTCTCGCCGCTCCCGTGGTGTTCTGCATCCTGCTGGTGGAGTTCGCTCTGGGGGTGATCGGGCGGAACCTTCCGCAAATGAACATGTTTGCGATGGGCATCCCCGTCAAGATCATCGTTGGACTTGTGGCGCTGTCGCTCTGGTTTACGGGTGTTGGTAGCGTGATGACGCGGGTGTACGCCAGCATCGCAACGAGCTGGGACGAGATCTTCACCTCGGCGCCACAGCGGGGAGTACGTTGATGGCCGAACAGGATTTGGATCGCAACGAGGCGGCAACGCCTTATAAGCTTCAGCGCGCACGTGAGCGTGGGCAGGCGGCGAAGAGCGCTGATGTTGTCAGCGCGCTGGTCTTTGCCGTAGCTGCTGTGTATCTGACATGGCGCGGGTTGGGCTCCGTCACAGCGCAGTTTCGATTTGATCAAGCTGTGTTGATTCAGGCGGGGCGCATGGACCCTTCGGGCGCAGGGCTGTGGCCCCTGATTGAGCGCGCCCTGCGTGCGGCCGTCGTGCTGTCTGCACCATTCTTTGCTGCAATGATGTTGGCCGCAGTCGTCGCCAACATGATGCAGACCGGGCCAATCATGTCTTTCGACCCCGTCAAGATCGACTTCGACCGCATCAATCCCGTCAACGGATTGAAAAAGCTGTTCTCAATGCGCGTGCTGTTTGACGCTGCTCGCGCGCTGATCAAGCTCTTCCTCTTGGGCTTCGTGGCTATCTTGGCTCTCAAAGCGCTCTTGGGGCAGTTTTACGCGCTGGCGTCTCTTTCCCCCGTGGGCTATCTGCGCACGCTGCTGGACGATCTGTCGAGTGTGGCGCTGAAGATGGCCCTTGTGCTTGGGCTGATCGCGCTGCTGGACCTGATATACACGCGACGCGAGTTCGCCAAGAAGATGCGCATGAGCCAGCGCGAGAGAAAAGAAGAGGTAAAGCAGCGCGAAGGCGATCCTCGCATTCGCGCCCGCTTGCGCGAGCTTCGCCGAGAAACCTTCAAGCGCAGCATGGCGCTGAGGCAGACGCGCAATGCAGATGTCGTGATCACAAACCCGACTCACATCGCTGTGGCGCTCAAGTACGAACACGGCCGCATGGTGTCTCCGCAGCTGCTCGCCAAGGGCGCCGGCCACATGGCGGCGGCAATGCGCGAGATCGCTGCGCGTCATCAGATTCCTGTCGTTCAGAACCCGCCGCTGGCGCGACGGCTTTACAAGGAGCTGGCCGTAGATCATGTGGTGCCGCCCGATCTGTACGCCCAAGTGGCCCGAATCATCGTCTGGGTTTTTGCCATGCGCGAGCAGCGGCAAGGACGCAGTGTCAACGCAACGGTGAGGAGCGCGTCGTGAACGCCATCGGCCGCGTGCTGGGAAAGCACAGCGATATTGGGCTCGTCGTGCTCGTCCTTGGCGTGCTCGTCGTGTTGTTCGCGCCCATCCCTAGCGGGCTGCTCGACTTCCTGATTCTGAGCAATTTTGGATTTGCGTTCCTGGTGTTGCTGCTGACGTTTTACATGGCGCGGCCCGTGGAGTTCTCGACCTTCCCGTCGCTGTTGCTGATCGCGACATTGTTCCGTCTGTCCCTCAACGTTGCTGCCACTCGACTGATCCTCTCGGACGGCGACGCAGGCCGGGTCATCGGTGCCATCGGTGCCTTCGTGGTGGGCGGAAACTACGTCATCGGCCTCATCGTCTTCTTGATCCTCATCGTGGTGCAGTACGTGGTCGTGACCAGCGGTGCACAGCGCGTGTCGGAAGTTGCGGCGCGGTTCACGCTCGACAGCATGCCTGGTCAGCAGATGAGCATCGATGCGGATCTCAACATGGGCTTCATCGATCAGGCAGAGGCTCAGCGACGTCGCAAAAACATCGAGAAGGAAGCTGGCTTCTATGGCGCGATGGACGGCGCCAGCAAGTTCGTCAAGGGAGACGCGATTGCCGGCATCATCATCTTGCTGATCAACATCATCGGCGGACTGGTGATCGGTGTGATGCAGCATGGCCTTCCCTGGGCTCAGGCGCTGCAGACCTATACCTTGCTGACCATTGGCGACGGCATCGTCACCCAGGTGCCCGCTCTGGTGATCGCGGTGGGCACCGGCATCATCGTCACGCGCTCATCATCGGATGTCAATTTGAGCCGTGAAGCACTGCGTCAGGTGAGCTCGTTTCCGAAGACTTTGCTTCTGGTCGCCATGGCATTGGGCGGGCTGATCCTGTTGCCAGGCATCCCAGCCGTGCCCACGCTTGTGCTGTCTCTGTGCTTCTTGTTTGCCGCGATCATGCTCTACCGCAGCGCGCGTCTGAAGGCCTCTGAAAGCGAGCCGACCTCAGATGTCGATGGCGAGATCGCATCTGAAGGAATTGATGGAGTCGCGAACGTCAAGGGCGACGACCCGTACGCCCAACTGCACGTCGAGCCGATCGAAGTCCACCTAGGCAGCAACTGGGTGCCCGTGGTCAACCAGCCGGGCAGTGTCTTCATGGAGCGGGTTTCTACCTTCCGTAAGCAGCATGCTCAGGAATTCGGCCTTGTACTGCCGCGTGTGCGTTTCAAGGACTCCGCGCGCTTGTCCTTCGACCGATACGAGATCCATCTGGATGGCGTCATGGTGGGCAAAGGAGAGGCGCGCGCGGACAGGCTGCTCGCAATTCATCCGTCCGGCGATACCAAGTCCGTGCCCGGAGAACCAACGCGAGATCCCACGTATGGCCTGCCAGCGCTGTGGATCGAGGAGAACCAACGGGAAGCGGCGACCCTGGCGCGCTACACGCTCGTGGACGCCCCCACGGTCTTTATGACGCACCTCACCGAGATGCTGCGTCGGGAATCCGCCACGCTGCTCACCCGCGCGGAGGTTGACCGACTCCTTGCGCGCGTGCGTCAAAGCCAGCCCGGTTTGGTTGAGGAACTGATTCCAACAGTCCTGTCATCAAGCGATGTGCAAAAGGTCCTGCAGAACCTGCTGCGTGAAAAAGTGTCGATCCGCCACATCGATGCAATCCTTGAAACGCTTGCAGACGCCGGTCGTACCACGCGCGAGGCGGGGCATTTGACGGAGATTGTCCGCCAGCGGCTTGGGCACGCGATTTGTCAAGGCCTGCTGGGCGAGGCTACTGCGCTGCAGGTCTTGACGCTCGACCCCTCTATCGAAAGCCAGTTCTTGCAGAGCATTCATGTCGCCACCGCTGATGGCGGGGCACAACCGTTCGTGCTTGATCCACGTATGTCGGAGCAGCTCATGAAGCGTCTGGTGCAGCAAGCCGAACGCATGATGAAAAGCAACCTCTTGCCGGTGCTGCTTTGCGCGCCCGAGTTGCGACGGCATGTCCGGGCCCTCGCTGAACGCGTGATGCCGCACCTCAGGGTGCTCTCGATGGCCGAAGTGCCCCACACAGTCGAGCTGAAGTCGTTCGGCATCGTTCAACTTTAAAGATTATGAGAGACAAGCGATGAGCGACGTACTCGCGATCACTCTGAACGGAATGCAACAGGACATGGCGCGCGTGGAGCGTGTCAGCATGAACATGGCCAACGCCACAACGCCGGGCTACAAGCGTGAGGTCGCTAGCAGCCTGCCTGTGGGTGCTACAGCGTTCGCCGACGCAATGCGCGGTGTCGATGCTGCACGAGGTGCCGCGCGCTCGACATCCCCGGGGTTGCCGTCTGCGAGCTTGGCTGCAGCTGGCAGCTTGCTGATCCAGACGGATGATCGGGCGGGTACGCTGAAGACCACAGGCCAGAACTTGGACGTCGCGCTGGCCACACCGGGCTTCTTCGAAGTCTCCACCGACGCGGGTTTGGGATACACACGGCTCGGTAGTTGGCAGCTCGACGGGCGCGGCAGGCTCGTTACTGCGCAAGGTAACCCTGTGATGGGCATCGGCGGCGAAATCGTGCTGACCCGACCCAATCCGGTGATCGACGCGTCGGGGCAAGTTTTCGAAAGCAAGCCCGGCGGCGGGACCGAAGCGACGCCGGTCGGGCAACTGAAGGTGGTTCGCTTTGACAAGGGCTCGAACCTCGAACACCTCGGCAACGGCCTATTGCGCACCGACGCAGCGCCGCTGCAGCTGACTGACGCTGAGATTCAGCTGCGCCAGGGGTTCATCGAAAACTCGAACGTCAACTCCATGCAGGAGATGACGCAGTTGATCCAGTCCATGCGCCACTTCGAGTCGATGCAGCGCGTTGCACTCGGCTACGACGAAATGATTGGTGGTGCGGTGCGCAAGCTCGGCGATCTCTCATGAACTGCTGCCCGACAAACGTCCAATCTCTAAAGGCTTTTTCTCATGTTTGATGCTCTCTACATCAGTGCGACTGGCATGCAGGCGCAGCAACTCAACGTCGACACCATCGCGAACAATCTGGCCAACGTCAACACAGCAGGGTTCAAGAAGGGCAAAGTGGGTTTTTCAGACCTGATGGTTCGTGAAGCCGGCCGGCTGCTTCCCTCCCAGGAAGATGCCGGCATCCTGGCTGCAGAGAACCGATTGGGTGCGGGCGTTGGGATTGCAGCTGTCTCCAAGCTCTTCGACATGGGCGAGTTGAAGAAGACCGAGTCTGCCTATGACCTGGCGATCCAGGGTGAAGGTTTTCTCGAGGTGACCATGCCTGATGGATCCAGTGCCTATACCCGGGGTGGCACCTTCAAGATCAACAAAGATGGATTACTGGCCACGTCCGGCGGTTTCCCGCTGAAGGCCAACGTGGCCGTTCCCGACAACGCGCAGAACCTGCAGATTGATGGCGATGGGCGTGTGCGCGTCCAGGTGGCGGGGCAGAGCGCACCCGTGGAGGTGGGGCAGCTCGATCTGGTGCGGTTCACGAGCCCTTCGGCGCTGTCGCCTCAGGGCGATGGTCTTTACCGGTCAAGTACCGGATCGGGCGATGCAATTGCCGGCAAGGCGAGCGAGGATGGCATGGGCAGCTTCGCGCAAGGCTTTCTCGAGGGGTCGAACGTCAAGCTCAACGAAGAGATGGTCAATCTCATGGTGGCTCAGCGTGTGTACGAGGCCAACGTGAAAGTCATGCAGGCGTCGGATGAAATGCTCGGGATGATCAATGGCCTGCGCAAGTAGTCTGCGGCGAATCTGCGGAGGCCTCCTCGGCATGGCGACGGTCACAGTGGTCGCCGCTGCCGGCGCACCGTCTGTCCCTGCCTCATCGATCCGCGATGTGCCGGTGTCGATTGAACTACGGCCGCGGGTCCAGGTAGAGGGGGCCAGCGTCCGGCTCGGAGATATTGCGTTCCTTACAACGCGGGATCTTGGCACTCTGCGCAAGCTCATGGCAGTCCCTATTGGCGCGGCCCCACGTGCGGGCGCGCCCATTGCCGTAGATCGCAATACTGTCATGCGCTGGGTGGAATCTCGGAGCGCCGTCCAAGCGGGAGATGCAGTCTCGTCGCTCCGTTGGAGCGGCGCCGGCGAAACATTGATCGAAACCGCCGCGCAGGATTTGGCGGGCGAAACCGTGGTTGATGCTGCGCGCTCAGCACTGTTGAAGTGGCTGCAGCTGCGCAGCTTGCATGCGGACGTGCAATCGGTTTCAACGGTTCGTGACCTTGTCCTCCCGGCGGGTCAACCGGTGCTGCGCGTTCGTCCTATTGCTGACCAGGCTCAGCCTGCGCGGCGGATGCTGGTCTGGGTCGATGCCTGGGTGGGCGACAGATTCGTTCGCACGACGGCTGTGGCGTTCGAAGTCAACGCCTGGGCACAAGCCACGGTCGCGACGTCGCCGATGACCGCCGGTGCTCAAGTGGACGGTGTGGTACTCCGTGGCGCAACTGAAACCCGCGAAGTGGACCTGACGGCGCTTCCAAGCGGACGCCCAGCTCGCCTCGAAATCGCCGACGGCGGCTCACAACGGCTTCGCAAGCCGCTTAAGCCTGGTGAGGTGCTTACCGACGCGCATCTTCAATCGACCCCGTCGGTGACTCGTGGAAACTGGGCGCAGCTTCTGGCCCGCAGTGGTGACGTGTCAGTGGAGAGCCGCGTGGAGGTGCTCCAGGACGGGCGTCCTGGGCAGTTCGTGCGCGTGAAGGTGCCGGGTTCAAGTGGTGAAGTGCTGGCACGGGTGACGGGTCCTGGGCAAGTCGAGGTGCAACCATGAAGTTGTCGCCACTGCTTCGGCGATCGCAATGCACGCTTCTTGCCGTGCTTTGCATCGCCAGCGCATGTGCTGCGGTGCCGGCATTCGCTGAGAGCTTGTACCAAGAGGGCAGCTTCAGGCCCCTGACGGCGGACAACAAGGCCTTCCGCGTCGGCGATTCACTGACCATTCAGGTCTTTGAGAACTCGTCAGCCACCACCAGCGCAAATACCGGAACGCGCCGTGCGAATGACATCGCAGGTTCGGTCACGCAGACGGGAAACCGCATCGTCGGCCAGCTCGGTATTGGCGTGAGCGGCGATTTCGATGGAGGAGGGCGCACGCAGCGAACCAACAAGTTGCTCGCGACGCTGACGGTGACTGTGAAGGACGTGCTCCCGAACGGTGAGCTGCGTGTGGCCGGAGAGCAGTTGCTCACGGTCAATGACGAACTGCAGAAGGTGAACCTGGAGGGACGCGTGCGGCCTCAGGACATCTCTGACGGGAACGTCGTGCTTTCCACAAGGCTGGCGGACGCGCACATCACCTATGTGGGTGAGGGCGACGTCTCCGACCGCGCACGCCGCAGCGCGTGGCGAAAGATTTTCGATTGGCTGGGACTGTGATGCATCGTTCAACTTCCTGGTTCCCAGCGCGTTTGCTGTGCGGCCTATTTGCAGTTGCACTTGGCCTTGGCCCTGCGGTAGCGCAGGCCGCAGCACCCGACACGGTCCGGGTGAAGGACCTGGGCAAGCTCAAGGGGTGGCGCGACAACGCGCTCTTCGGCACCGGCATCGTGACGGGCTTGGCGGGTACGGGAGATTCGCCATCGAACCGGACGACCCGCCAGTCGCTGGCCAATGTGTTGTCGCAGTTCAACCTGACCATCGCGCCGGAGGCCGTCCAAAGCCGCAACGTCGCAGTCGTCATGGTGAGTGCTTCGCTGCCGACATTTGCACGCGAAGGTGACACGCTCGATGTCACCGTGAGCTCGGCTGGCGACGCGCGAAGCCTCGTTGGTGGCACCTTGCTAGTGACGGCACTGAAGGGTGCGAACGGACGTGTCTACGCGTTGGCGCAAGGCGGCCTGTCGGTCGGCGGCTACCGTTACGACGCCAACGGCAATGTCGTTCAGAAGAACCACCCGACCAGTGGAGCGATTCCCAACGGTGCAACCGTGGAGGTCGGCGTGAACGCTTCGATGCTCGATGAGCGCCAGAACGTGACTTTTGTGCTCTCCGAGCCGGACTACACCACGGCAAGTCGCGTGGCGGATGCGATCAACAGGCAGCTGGGCACCGGCATGGCGAAGGCCCGCGACGCCTCCGGCATCGAGATCGCTGTGCCGCCCGCACAGCGTGACGAGCTCGTGACCTTGTTCACGCGCATCGAGAACGTCACGGTCGAGCCGGATCGACGCGCCAAGGTGGTCATCAACGAGCGCACAGGAACGGTTGTCTCAGGCGGCGATGTGCGCATCTCGCGCGTCGCGATCTCGCACGGTGACATCAAGATCGCGATCTCGAGCCAGAACTCGGCCTCTCAGCCCTACAACGTGATCAACGGCGGGCCGGACATTCGAACGGCCATCGTGACCAACACGCGGGTCGATGTCGACGAATCCAACGGCACAGGGTTCGTGACCGGAAGCAACACCGTGTCCGATCTTGTTCGGTCGTTGGCTCGGATGAAGACGAGCACACGGGATGTGATCTCGATTCTGCGTGCTGTCAAAGCGGCGGGTGCCTTGCACGGCGAGCTCGTCGTGCAGTAGCCGCGACAACGCCAGATCCTGCTTAGACGTTCAACGCATTTTCCAAGCATGTGGAGAAAAGAATGACGGATGGAATTGAGGCCGTGACCCGATCGGCGCTGGCCCTGGCGCTCGATGCAGCCAGCATGCGCCAGCAAGCGATCGCGGCGAACATTGCCAACGCAAACGTCGTGGGCTATGTGCCCCAGAGAATCAGCTTCGAGGCCCAGATGGTCGAGGTGCAGCGCAGCATGGAGCAGTCCGGACGCATCGACGCATTTGCACTCGCGCAAGTGCGTCCAAATATCGAGCCGGCGGTTGACGATGCTGGCGTGCCCAGACAGGTTCAGCTCGACGTCGAGGCTGCCGACATGGCACGCAACGCCGTGCACTACCAAGCCCTGGTCAAGGGCCTCTCGCGTCATTTTTCACTACTCTCAATGGCTGCCAGCGACGGCAGGAAATAAGGCCATGGACTATTCCCGATCCTTTGCCATCAGCGCCATCGGCATGAACATCGAGCGCACCCGCGTCGACGTGGCGGCGTTGAACTTGGCCAACGCCAACACCGTACAGGGTGTTGGTGGAGTGAACTACCAACCGCTGCGCGTCATCGCCGAGTCACGTGCCGCTTCAGCCGCTGCGACAGGCTCGCGTGACAGCGCGGCCTTTGGCGCGCTGGTCTCCCAGGGACTTGGCGTGCAGGACCTGGCAGCCAGTGGTGCGCCTTTTGTGCAGGTCGTGCCAACCAACGCACCACCGCGGCTGGTCTACGAGCCCGGTCACCCGCTGGCGAACGACAAAGGCTATGTTTCGTATGTCGCCGTTGATACCGCAACCGAGATGGTCAGCATGATGAGCGCGACGCGAGCCTACGAGGCCAACGTGTCGGCGATGAATACGACGCGCATGCTGGCTCTGCGCGCGCTTGATATCGGGAGCAATGCATGAGCGCGTTTCTGCCGGTTGAAGCCCTTTCGGCACTGTCACCGCAGGCGCAATCCATGGTCGCCATTGCGCAAGCCGGCTCGTCCATGCAAGCCGCGGGCGCGACCGACCCTGCGCATTTGGCGAACGCGGCGGACGTATCCGCGACGGGATCTTTTGGAAACATGGTCTCCGAAGGACTCTCGCAGATCAACAGCAAGCTGGTGGACAGCGAAGTCGGACTGCAGAAACTTGCGATCGGGGACGCGCAGAACCTGCACCAACTCATGATCAACCTTGAGGAAAGTCGCTTGTCCTTCCAGGTGATGATGCAAGTGCGCAGCCGGCTGCTTGAGGCCTATCAAGACATCATGAAGATGCCGATATGAAATTTTGGCAAGGATTGACACAGCGCGCCCGCGCCGGATTGATTGGTGGCGTTCTGATCATTGTGTTGGGCGTCGCGCTGGCTGCATGGTGGGTGTTCCGCACTGAGTACCAGGTTCTCTTTTCGGAGCTCAAGCCGCAGGACGCGCAAGCGATGACGACCGAGCTGGAGCGTCTGAAGATTCCTTACCGTCTCGGCGACAACGGCACCGCGATTCTGGTGGACAAGACCACCGTGCACGCGACGCGCATCAAACTGATGGGCAAGGAGTTGCCGCTGCAGGGCGCGGTGGGTCTGGAGCTGTTCAACAACACGGACTTCGGCATGACCGAGTTCGCTCAGAAGATCAACTACCAGCGCGCGCTTCAAGGCGAGCTTACGCGCACCATTCAGTCGCTGGCAGAAGTGCGCGAGGTCCGTGTGCTGCTGGCATTGCCCGAGCAGGGGTTGTTTAAGCAGGCGACTGCGAAAGCGAAAGCCTCGATCACATTGACGATGCGCCAAGGGCAAATGCTGCGCCCGGAGCAGGTGGCCGGCGTTCAGCGCCTGGTCGCTGCGGCGGTACCGGGCATGGCGACGCAGGACGTCACCATCGTGGATGGTCACGGCGTCGCACTCACACGCGCGGATGCAGGCAACGGCGACGTCGACGCCAATGCTGCGCGGCTGGATCTGAAACGCGACACCGAGGCATATCTGGTGCGTAAGGTGTCGGCAGTACTGGATCGCAGCTTCGGCCAAGGACAGGCGCTTGCCAGCGTTGATGTAACGCTAAACATGGATCAGATACGCACGACAACGGAGGATGTGCTGCCTGCGGCCTCACGCTCAGGCCTGCAGGCAACGGGTGTGGTCGTGCGCGAGCGCGAGGTGCTTCGTGATGGCGGCGGCGCCGACACGCGTGCGATCGATACTGCCGCACCGCGCGCAGGCAGCGCGCAGCGCGACGTGGAGTACGCGGTGGGTCGGCGCGTCGAGCAGGTGGTCAGCCAGCCGGGCTCCATTCGTCGTGTGCAAGTCGTCGCGGTGGTCCGAAAAGCATTGGACGTCGCGCAGGAAGAACAACTGCGAAAGGTGCTCGCGGCGGCCGTTGGAGCTTCGATAGAGCGCGGCGACACCGTGGTCGTCCAATCGCTTTCGTCGCAGGCGATCGCGCTACCGGAGTCTGGCGTGCCCGCAGCTGGTGGCAACCCCGAATCGCCGGCAACGGAGGGAGCGAGTACGGCCACAACCGTCTCACAAGCGCCGGATACAGGCGAGCTGGGCTGGCTTCGGTGGCTTCTGGCCGTTGCGTTGGCCGTTGCGGCAATCGCCTGGATTGTGCGCGCTGCGTGGCGCGACCGGCTGCATGTTGCCGTTGGTGGAGCAGGAGCACCGAGTGCGGCGCTCAGCGACGCCGAACGTGCTGCAGCATTGAGCCGCGTGCGTGATTGGCTGAATGAACCAAGTCCTGCATCCGCCAGCACTGCGGGCAACACGCGAAGGAACGGCTGATGGCTTCGCTGGTTGGTGGCTCGGTCGTTGGAGCGGATATGCCTGCCGGGATATCGGGCTATGGGGCCGCTATGGCGTCGTTGCCTCAGGAAACCGGCGGCGCGCGCCATGCGGCGCTGCTGCTGCACGCGATGACGCCCTTGGACCGCGGATGGATGTTGAATGCGCTTCCGGTTGGCGAGCGCGAAGAAATGCGCAGGCTGCTCGCGGAATTGGAGGCGTTGGGCATCGAGCGGGACGCTACGCTTATCGCGGAGGCCACAGCGCACGTACAGGCAGGCTCTGCCGTGTCTGACGAATCCATGCTCATGACGCTCGACGAGTCGGGGGTTCAACGTGCCGTCGAGTATCTTCGCGCAGAGCCCGTGGGGCTCATTGCCCATTGGCTGCAGATAGCAGCCTGGCCTTGGCGCGATGCGCTTCTGTTCGCAATGGAGCCTGTTCAGCGCCGACGCTTGGAGGGCGCAATGGCGGAACAGTCGTCTGCAGTGGACGGTTTTGCAGTTCCGTCGGGCTTGCGAGCGGCGCTGATCGAGGGCGTGGCCCAGCATGTCCGTTCAGCACCAGCGGCTGCAAAGTTGCCCCCAGCGCCGTGGAAAAGAATCAGACAGTCGTTCTCGCGCCTTTGGGGCCACGGCGCGTCCGCAAGGAGCACTCGGAAATGACGGCAGTACTACCTCAGCGGGAGGGACTGCCAAGCGGCAGCGAAGAGCTGTCGTCAGTGCGAGTCCTTCGCGATGTTGTATTGCAGGGCCAGGTCTCGCCGGGGCGCCCACGCCCTGCCATCACGCAACCACCTCGCGCGACTACGGAGGCTCCGGTGCGTTTGGCCGCACAGCGAGCACCAGTTGCCGGCGAGGCGGCAGCGTCCGTCCCTGTGTCGGTCTCAGTCGCCGCTAACGCAGTGCCCGCGAGAGACCAAGAGGCCGGATACCGGCGTGGTCACGAAGAAGGGCTCGCCAAGGGGCTGGCCGAAGGAAGAGAGCGAGCGGCAGACGAGGCCCGACAAGCCGGTGAATTGGCCACTCGCAAGGCACAGCGCGAATTGGCCGAGCGCACTGAAAGCCTCAACCGGGAGCTCACGCAGCAAGCACAGGTCGCTTATCAGGCGCGGGTCAAGGTCCTCGCCCAACTGATCGAGGCGCTGCCTCAGCAAGTCGAGGCACGGCTCGCGGCCGCCGAGGAAGACATGCTTGCGTTGTCCTTCGAGGCAGTCTGTCGGGTGCTCGGCGACCACGTCGTCACAGCCAACGGTCTTCGCGCGCAACTGTTGCAGTCGGTGCGCGCGATGCGCGGGCGCCGGCTGGTGGCTGTGCACCTTCATCCCGACGACTTGGCGACCTTGGAAAGAGAACCCGATGCGGCAGCTGACCTCCTGGCGAACGAGGCCATCGAATGGGTGGCGGATGCAGAGATGACGCTGGGTGGGTGCATCGTGCGCTCTCCGGAAGGCGGCCTTGACGCGCGCCTTGACACGCAGCTGGGCGCTCTGCGCGATCTGTTGCTGCGGTCAAGGGCCGCACCGCCTAGCACTCCTTCGAGCGGGACGGCCTGACATGGATGCACTTGCTGCCAGTCGCCTAGCGCTTCGGGACGCCGATCTGCGTCGTCGGGTCGGCTGGGTGCGTGAGATGCAGGGTCTGGCCATCGATGCGCTGGGTCCGGACGCGTCCGTTGGCGAGCTTTGCCGCATCATGGTCAGGCCGAGCGGGCAAGACCGGATGAATGGTACGCCCGGGCGTGACAGCACCACGGCGCCCAGTGTGCTGGCCGAAGTTGTCGGCTTGAAGCCGGGTCGCGTGACGCTGATGCCTTACGGTTCTGTGGAGGGAATCGCCGCAGGGTGCGAGGTTCATGCGCTCGGCGCCGATTCGCAAATCGGTGTCGGCGACGCGCTGCTCGGGCGCGTAATCGACGGATTTGGCGAGCCGTTCGATGGCAGGCCCAAGCCGGTGGTTGCCGCCCGCCGGTCGTTGAAGGCCTCGCCGATCAATCCGATGCGCCGTCCGCCCATCAATCGGGTGCTGGAGACGGGCATCCGCAGTATCGACGGCCTTCTCACGCTGGGCCTTGGTCAGCGCGTGGGAATATTCGCGGGCAGCGGCGTTGGAAAAAGCACGTTGCTCGGCCTGCTGGCTTGCCATGTCAAGGCACAGGGTGACGCAGAGCAGGGCGGTATCAACGTGATCGCCTTGATCGGCGAACGCGGGCGCGAAGTTCGCGAGTTCATTGAAAAGCAACTTGGACCCGAAGGCCTTGCAAGGTCGGTGGTCGTCGTGGCCACCTCGGATCAGCCGGCATTGGCAAGGTTGCGCGCAGCCTACGCTGCGCTGTCGATCGCAGAACACTTCAGGGATGAAGGTCGTCATGTCCTGCTGACGATGGATTCGATCACGCGCTTTGCGATGGCGCGTCGCGAAGTTGGTCTTTCTGCGGGTGAACCACCCACGGCACGTGGCTATACGCCATCGGTCTTCGCCGAGTTGCCCGAACTGTGCGAGCGCTGCGGCATGGCGCCCGGAGGTGGTTCGATCACGGCGTTGCTCACCGTCTTGGTGGAAGGCGACGACTTCAATGAGCCGGTATCGGACGCCTTGCGCGCGATCCTGGACGGCCACATTGTGCTGTCGCGACAGCTTGCCCACCGCGGCCACTACCCCGCAATCGATGTTCTTAAAAGTGTGAGCCGCCTGATGCCTGACCTGGCCGATGCGGACCAGCGAGCGCTGGCGGTCGCTGCTGTGCAGCAGTTGGCATTGCTGGAGCGCAACCGGCAGATGATCGACATCGGCGCGTACGAGCGAGGCTCCAACGCCGAGCTTGACCGCGCATTGGACATCGAACCCGCGCTGCAGGCCTGGTTGCGTCAGAGCACTGGTGGCGCGAGCCGTGTCGAAGCCATACGGGCCCTGCGCGGTGCTTTGGCGTCAACCGCCAAGTCGGGCGGGGCGGCTGCATGATGAGTTCGACGGCAACATCATCGACCTCAGGTGCTCGGGATTTCGACGCGCGGGGTTTTGTCTATGCGCTCGAGCCCGTTCGTCAGCGTCAGCAGTGGAATCTGGACAAGGCCATGGCCGCGTTGGCTCAGGCGCAAAAGCAACTGTCGGAGACCGAAGCGAGGCTGGTGCAGCTGATGGCATCGCATGATGAACAGGCTGAGCTGCTTGGCAAAGCTTTGCAGCAACGCCTCGACCCGGTTGCGCACCGTCGCAATCTGGCGTACCTGGCGAACCTTCGCGATCAATGGCACGTGCTGGATCGAGCGCGCGAAGAGCAACGCAATCATCGCGACTCACTGCGCGATCAATGCATTCGCCAACAGGTGAAGCTGGATGGTCTCGCGCAACACAAAGAGGACGCGCTTGCGCAGTACGGCGATGAGATGCGCAAGCGCGATCTCAACGAGCAGGACCGTGATTGGCTTGCTCGTTCGGTCACCGCGCGCACGCCTGCCAACGTACAGGAGCAGACTCTATGAGTGCGACGAACCCCGCAGGTGCGGCACCAGGCTTGCCGAGTCCGGTCAGCCGATCATCACAGAACGGCTCCCATCAAGGCGACAACGCCGAGCGTCAACTCGCATGGGCGCGTGAGATGGAACGGGCTCAAATGAACAGTTGGTTCAAGCCCGTGAATACAGCGCGAAGTGACTCCGGCTCCGGCGGGACTGCCCACGGGCAGCAGCGCACCGAAGACGCTGTTGCAACAGCGCGCGCCCCTCAACTTGGGAAGACGCGCCAAGCGACGTCCATTGCGAAATCCGGGCCGCCCAAGGGGCCAGTTCCGGAGCGTGAGATCTCCGATCGCGGGCAGGGCGCAGAGCAGCTCCTCGCCGATCAATCGGCCGAAGCTGGGGTGGCCGGTGTGCCGAATGGTGTTCGGGCCACAACCGGCGTTGTCACTGGCACTGTGCTCTCTGCACTGCAGGCGACCAACAGCATCTCTTCCCAGGTGCTGCTCACCGCAGGCATGCAAGCATTGATGCCGTCTGCTTCTGCTGCTGTGACGCTCGTATCCACCCCGGTGGGTTTGCGGTCGTCGGACGACGCTGCATCGACGGCCGCGTCTGAGCAGACGGGAGGAGATGAGGCGCAGAGTCAGATGGATTCTGTCGGCGCAGGGACAGAGCCAGGTGCCGGGGCAGGGCGGCCTGTGGCCGGCACCGAAGCACCGGTCAGGCTGTATGAGGAAAGCACTCCGCGCGGACAGGCGGTCTGGATCGCGATGCGAGCCGACGATGCCACGCTTGCTGCAATGTTGCCGCAGTGGGTCGCCGATTTGCAGCGCGGCATGCGCATACGAGGGGAGCGTCTGCATCAGGTCGTTTGCAATGGCCAGGTTGTCTGGCGTGACGACGTAGCGACCTCGTCGCACATCGCTTCTGCCGCGGGTGGCGATGCCAACTCAAACATGTTCGATTCAATTGATTCCAAGGAGGCGTGATGGCCATTGATGCAGTGAGCGGTTCGGGCGCGACCAACCTACAGGCCAACAGCCTGGGTATGGAAGACTTTCTCAAGATTCTTCTGACGCAACTGACGTATCAGGATCCGCTGAAGCCCATGGACAACCAGCAGTTCATGGCGCAAATGGCGCAGTTCACCAGTCTCGAACAAACGCAGCAGCTCAACACCAAGATCGAAACCCTGATCACGAATCAGGCAGCGCTTCAGTCGGTTGGCCTGATCGGCAAGACGGTCGATGTGAACACGGCAACGGGCCTTGTGACAGGCACGGTCAGTGCCCTGTCGCTCTCGGGCGACGCTCCGCTGCTGACGGTGCAGACACTCGCGGGCGGGACGATGAACAGGGTGTCGCTCAGCCAACTTGCTGCGGTGCGCTGAGCGCGATATCGCTTCGAAGGAAATCCAATGCTTGATTCAATTTACGTTGGCATGACTGGTTTGCTGGGTTACTCGCAGGGGTTGCGCGTCATCGCGAACAACACTGCGAACCTGAATACGCCCGGTTTCAAGAGCTCAAGCTTGCAGTTTGCAGACATGTTCTACACCGGAGGAAATCTCAGCGGTGGCAACGCCGATCATCGCGAGCAGATGGGCTTCGGGCTTAACACTGCAGGAACGTCGATCTCGTTCAAACAGGGCGAGCTTCGCCAGACTGGCAACGATTTGGACATGGCCATCGACGGTCAGGGGCTCTTCGTTCTGCAGGACGAGCAGGGAAAGCTGGCCTACACGCGAGCTGGGCAGTTCAAGTTCGACAACGATGGCATCCTGGTCAGTCGGACCAACGGCGAAAAGGTCATGTCCATGGACGAGAACGGGGGCTTCGTGCCTGTCTCTCTGGCCGGCAAGATGATGAACCTTGGCAAGCCGACATCGCGCGTGGAATTTTCGGGCAACTTGTCCAACACCGTCGCGGAGCAAACAATCGGTGGCATCACAGTCATCGATGCTGGAGGGGCCAGTCACGCACTCACGATGAAATTCTCGGTCAAGTCCGCGGGCGAGTCGGGCACGACCATGAAGCTCGAGTTGATGGACGGCACCACTGTCGTCAACACGAGTGAGATGGTGTTCGTCAACGGCAAGCCGACGCCCGCCACGTCAACGGTCCAGGTCGCCTACACCCCGAGCGGCAAACCGGCGATGGCGCTGTCTTTGGACTTCAGTTCCGATGTCGTGCTTTTCGCCGGACAGACGACGCTCAAGGTCGACTCCCAGAACGGTGTGGGGCCCGGTGCACTCAGTGCCACTGCGTTCGACACGACGGGCACGCTGGTCATGAGCTATTCGAACGGACAGACCCTTAAAGGAGCGAGGCTGGCGCTGGCGCGATTCGATTCGCCTGGCGCAGTGGCTTCGATTGGCAACAACCAGTTCGAAGCACTGGACCAGAACGCCTGGCACTACGGCGGCGCGACCGAGGGCGCCTTCGGCACGGTGCAATCCGGCCGGGTGGAGATCTCCAACGTCGACCTGTCGCAGGAGTTCAGCGATCTGGTCATCATGCAGCGCGGCTACCAGGCCAGTTCGCAGGTCATCTCGACCGCCAACGACATGCTGCAGGAACTCTTTTCGATGAAAAGCAGATGACAGCTGCCGTTTCTCACGAAGGGGAGCCTTCGATGCTGTTGGATGGCAGCGCGTCCGAGCGAAAAGCTCGCGCCTTGCGCAGCTGGTCGCTTGCACAGCGGAACGCGCTGGCACTGCGATTCGTCAATGTTGTTGCGGCATGGCGGGATGAGTGGCTTCCTGCACAGGTCGGTGAAGTCTCCAAGCCCAACGTCGAGGTTTTCGAGCCCAACGGCATGTGGCGGCTTGCATCCGAAGCTTCCGCTTGCTGGTCGTTTGAAGAGCCGCGCCGTGCCTCTTCCGGGGTGCTGCCAGCGCTTGATGGCGCGTCGGCGATCAGCGTCGATGAAAGGGCGCCTGCGATGCGCGCGATTGCTGATCGCATGTTTGCGATCGACACGGGGTCTGGTTCGAGCGTCCAAGCAAAAGCTGGCTCGCTCAGCCAGAGCTTGGCGGGGGCATCGGCACGCAAGGCCTGGGACGACTGGATGCGCCGCATCGACATCTTTCTTGATGGCTTTGACCTTGACGCGCGATCCGGTGCGGGCGTTCGGAATCAAGCACCGCCTGCAGCTGCCTGGTCGGGTGCGCTGTGTGTCCGTGCTGCCTGGTGTGGCGGTGAATGGACGCTTGCACTGCCTTGGGAGGCCGTGGTCGCAGCAATCGGACCCGACGCCAAGAGTGCATCCCGGGTGGACACAGGTGAGCCTTCAACGCCGCAGGCGAAGACACGCCTGGATCACGCGCTTGCTGACCGGCGCGCGACTTTGCGCGTGATGCTGGAGGGCGCACAACTCAACCTCGGCCAGATTCAGGCGCTGCGTGTTGGTGATGTCGTCCCGCTATCTCATCGTCTTGACGCGCCCACGTTGGTGGTGGGCTCTGATGGCCACCAAGTGTGCGATGGCTGGCTCGGACAAAGTGAGGGCCATCTGGCAGTGGAACTCTCAGCCACCTTGTCGTCGGCTCAGGCTGCAACTCTCGCATCGCCAGCAATTGGCAACGGCAGCAAACCAAACATTCATTCATCTAAGGGAAGTTTCAAATGACACAGGCCGTGGAAGGGATCGTGACCGACAACCGCATCGGTGCGACAGAAAGCAGAACTCGTGCAGGACTGGGGCAGGCCGTTTACCCAACCGCCCAGATCATCGCGTTACCGGATCTGCACGCGGGGTCTGATGGCGACACGCTTCAGTCTGATGGCGGCAGTCCCGTTCTCAAGGACTGGAATCCGCTTCACCAGATCAAGGCCAAACTGCAGGTGATGGTTGGCGAGGCCAGCATTTCTGTGGGCGAGCTCCTCGGGGCCAAAGAGCATCAGGTGCTGCGGCTAGACCGGGAAATCGACCAGGCCGTTGATCTCACGATCGAAGGAAAGGTTGTTGCGCGTGGACAGCTGGTGGCAGTGGACGGGCACTTTGCAGTACGAATCACGGAACTGCCCATTGCGTTGGGGCTGACAGCAGGAAACTGACGGATGTACGACGTGGTGCAGCGGATGCAAGTGGAAGATCGAAAGCGTGCCGGGAGCATCTTTGGGCGATGCGATGCGGGACGCATGGCGTTGGCTGCAATCGCATTTGTCGGCGTGACTTTCACCGTCACGGCATGGCCGCAGTCCGTCCTGCCCGCGGCTGATCCGGCGTCCCAGCCTGCTGCGCCTCACGCTGGCGGTGCTCCGCTTCCGTCGAGCATCCCGGTACGGCGTGATGCTCCGAGCAGCGAAGGTGAAGGTGCTGGCGACCGCTGGTGGGTGGCCATTCTGTTTGTGGGTGGGCTGTTGGCGTGTGGCGTCATCGCAGCACGTCGTAAGCAAGCAAAAGCCGATGCAGGCGCCAGATCTGTCATGTCGTGGATTCGGCTAGGTGGTTTGATCGACACAGTGTCTTCGCGCGAGATCGAGCGCGTCTCGAGTATCCGCCTGTCGCCGCGCCATAGCCTTCATGTGGTGGTCTGGAACGGCAAGCGGTTGCTGCTAGGCTGCACGGATCAATCGATCCAGGTGCTGTCGGAGGCGCTGGCGCCTGAGTCAGTGGCCCCGAAGTCCGAGCAGGGGCAAGAATGAAGCGGCACGGAACTGCAGGCCCACAGCAGGCGTGGCTTTTCGCATTGATTCAGATCGTCGTCCTTGTGGCGCTCTCAGCTTTCTTCGGCAAGGCGCAGGCCCAAGAAGCCGAGGGGGCGGGTGCACCTGCCATGACGCCACCGAATACCGAACGGGTACGTGACGCAGAGCCAGCATCGGAGGTTGCGCCCCTGCTCAAGCGCGAAGCTGGACCGCAACTGGCGCCGTCGGCAGCGCCTACCGCCGCGGCTGCGTCTGCGCAAGCGCAACCTTCAACCAGCGCGCAAAGCCGATCGGCAGTGGCTCATCAGTCAACGACCGCGAGCTCTTTGCGTGCGAAACCTGCGAATCTTGGCACGTCCACAAGTGGAACGAACACTGCTATCACTCCCGCTACCGAGACAGCCCAAGCGCTTCGGATTGTCCTTGGGCTCACCGTGCTGGCTGTGTTGCCTGCGTTGCTGGTGTGCTTGACGAGCTTCTTGCGCATCATCGTCGTGCTGTCGATGTTGAGGCATGCGATCGGCATGAACGAGACGCCACCCAACACGGTGTTGATCGGCTTGGCGTTGTTCCTGACGCTTTTCACGATGTCACCCGTGCTCCAGAAGGTCAACCAGGACGCGTTCGAGCCTTTCATGGCAGGCAAGCTGACCATGGAAGACGGGTACGGCAAAGGCGTGGCGCCGCTACGGGAATTCATGGTGCGGCAAACGCGAGAGGCGGACCTGGCGCTCATGGTCGAGTTGTCGAAAGCGCCGACGCCGAAGTCGATGGACGACATCAGCAACGTTCAGCTCATTCCGTCGTTCATGCTTTCGGAGCTGCGTGCCGCATTTCAGATCGGCTTTGTCATCTTCTTGCCGTTCCTGCTGATCGACCTGATCGTCTCGAGCATTCTCATGGCTCTGGGCATGATGATGATGCCGCCGACGACGATCGCCTTGCCACTGAAGATCCTGATGTTCATCCTCGTAGATGGCTGGAGCCTCGTGCTCAAGGCGCTGGTAGGCAGCTTTCACTGAGTCATGGCCCTCATTTCGCATTGAGACACTCATGGCACGCTTGAGCTCCGCATTGACTTCCACGCTCGTTCGGTTTTCGGGCGCTGCGGTGGATGTTGCTGCGCCGCGTGATGTCCCGGACGCTTCATCGGAGAGTCTGGACCTTGTTGCGCCACTCTGGGCTCGCTGGCGCGCCGACAGCGACGAGGCAGCGCGCGACCTGCTGATCCGGCACTATCTGCCCTATGCGCGGATGATGGCCGCCACCGTCTATGGCCGCCGCACGCATGACGACGTCGAGTTTGAGGACTACCTGCAGCTTGCGAGGATTGGGCTGGTAGAGGCCGTGGATCGTTTCGATCCGTCCCAAGGCGCTCAATTCAAGACCTTCGCATCCAAGCGGGTGCAAGGCTCGATCCTGAACGGTCTCGTTCGCTTGACGGAGAAGAATCAGCAGATCAGCGTGCGCACTCGGCTCCAGCAAGAGCGGATGGTGGCCATCAAGGAAGCCGCAGCTCAAGGCAGCATCGAAGGATCCGAGGGAGAACGGCACTCAGCCGCATCTGATGCGCGTAGCGCCGACAAATTGTTCAAGTACCTTGCCGAGGTTGGTATCGGCATCGCGCTAGGCGTGTTGTTGGAGGATACCGGCATGGTCGATGCGGAAGCCTTCGACAGCGAAGCTGGCGCGCATGCAATCTCGCCTGAGGTGAGCTACTTCCGCAAGACGGAGATTCGCCAGTTGGGTGCTGTCTTGCGGGGCCTGGTGGATCAGCTGAGTGACCAGCAAAAGACGGTGATCCGTCACCATTACCTGCAAGAGATTCCGTTTGACGAGATCGCCGCGCGAATGAACGTCACGCGCGGTCGCATTTCTCAGTTGCATCGCCAGGGGCTCCTGCGCCTGCGCGAACTTCTGGACAAGGACTCCAGGCTCGATGTGTCTCTATGACACGCGAGTCACTCATCCACTTCTTGACATCGCATTGCTGCCATGACCGATACCTCTGAAACCCAAGCCAACACCACGGCCGAACCTTCGCAGCGCGACGATCCGCGCGTGGTCGCCTCACTGCAGCGCCTCGACCGTATGGAGGGATTTCTTCGTGAGGATCCCTCGAACAACTCACTGCTCATCACCGCCTTCGAGGCGGCGCTGTCGTGTGGCGAGTGGGAGCGAGCAGAGCTGCATCTGCGCCGAGCCCACTCACTGTCCGAAGATGTGCTGGGTTGGCGGCTGCGAGAGGGTGATTTTTGGCTGGCGCAACAGCGCTACGACGAAGCACTGTCGGTGCTTGATGCGCTCACTGACACGCAGGATCCGCCTCCCGGCTTCCTCGATGTCTTGATGCACAACATCGCCTTCATCGAACTGCGACGCGGTCGCCATGCAGAATGCGTGGCACGACTGGCGTCAGTGCTCGAAGCGGGTAGCGCAGCATCCGCGTCCCAGACGGTGACGGGTCAGCCGCCGGTCGCTGCACGTGCGTTGCAGCAGCTCTGGCTGCGCGCGCTGCACCACGACAGACAGCTCGACCGGGCGATGGAGTGGACCCTTGGTGCAGAGCAGCAACGAACGCTTGACCCACAAGCTGCCGGTGTTGCCAGCCTGATCGCGATCGACGCATCGAATTTCGAGGCGGCACAGCGTTGGTGCGTGCTGAGCTTGAGCAACGGCACGCCGCCCGAGCAACCGGTTGAAGCGTTCGTGACGCGCGCGACCTTGGCTTTGGCGCAACGTGACGCGGCTGCGGCAGGTCAATTTGCGGATGCAGCGCTTCAACGTCACCCTGGAGATGGCCGAGCCTGGTCGACGCGTGGCTTCGCGTCTCTGCTGGCGGGCGATCTGGGGAACGCATTCAGAGCGTTTCGACAGGCCCTCTCGGTCATGGGGCAGCACATTGGTACGTGGCATGGCCTCGGGTGGACGCAGATCCTTCAAGGCGACCTCGCGGGCGCGCATGAAAGCTTCGAAACAGCGCTCGCGTTGGATCGGAACTTTGCCGAGAGCCACGGTGGCTTGGCTGTGGTTTTGGCGATGCAGGGACGTCCGGGCGAAGCGGGCGAACACGCGGAACTGGCCTTGAGGCTCGACCGGGCCAACATGTCCGGTCGCTATGCGCAAGCGCTGCTGACGGGGGATGTGAAGGATGCCAGCGACGTGCAACGTTTCGCGCGCCGAATTCTGGGTGGCATCGCCGCGCCACTCGGGGGCGATCTTGCCGATCTGGTTGTTGCGCCAGGCGCGAAAGCCAACGGCTGAAACGCGTCAGCGCTTGGCGGCAATGGTCGGCTGCGAGTCGGCCAGCAGGAGGTCGCCGGCTTCGCGCAGCGCTGCGTGGAGTTCCTCGTCACCTTCCATGCGCTGCATCACGGCATCGACCATCTGATCGAAGGCGATGCCGTCGATGCGCTCGCGGCCGAAGGTCTGCATGAGCACCGACTCGAGGAACAGGCGGAAAGCTTTTCGTTGGCGCTGCGGATCATCAGGCGATAGTGCCCGCACACGCAATGCGACCATCTGCTGGATTTGAGCATCCGTGCTGCCGGCGACATGGGCGTCAGGCTCACCCTTTGGTTTGGCGAGTCGGCCATCGCTTGGTGTTTCACGCGCTGCCAGGCCGCGGGCTTTGGCCTGCGCCTGAAATTGCGCGCTGAACTGCGCGCGAATCATGGCGGCGAGCTGCGTGGTCGAATCGATCATGAAGGCGGCGGTATCTGGATATCAGGCGAGTTCGGGCCTCGGGTCAGTGCGCATGGCCCTGTTGCTGATAGTTTGCCAACAGGATGTGTGCTGACGAGTCCTCAGGCACGTCCTCGGCGATGTCGGGTGGCACCGTGGAGTGCCTCAACGAGCGAATACCGTCGATCACCCTTTGGATGTCGCCTGAAAGGGCGGCGTTCGTCGTATTTAGCGTGAGGCCGTGTTCGTAGTGGGCCAGTGCCTCGTCGAACTGATCCTGTGCGAGCGCCGCGAACCCCTGGATGAAGTGGGGCAGGGGATCCGTCTGTGGGAGTTCCAGAAGCGGTTGCCAGGTCAACAAAGCTACAGCTGCGCGCCCTGAGCTGAACTGCAGCAGTCCCAGTTGGTAGCGTGCCATCGGGAAATCAGGTGCCAGGCGCGTGGCGTTCGCAAATGCAGTCTCGGCTTGGCTCATGTCGCCCAACGCGGCGAACTCGGCGCCGAGCATGAACTGGGGCAGTGCTGCATTGGGCTGGACGGCACTGGCTCGCTGAAAGCCCTCGATTGCGCGGTTTGCCTCGTCGGCCTGGCTGGCGGCCATGGCAACGGCCATGAGCGCATCAAACGAATCGGAATCGGAGGTTGGCATGGTTTGCTTTCAAGCGCGTGGCTCTGTGAGCGATGTTGAGCAGAGTCGACATTGTCGTTGGCTGGAGTCGGTGCGGAAATAGGCGTCCTTGTGCGCCCGTGGGACATGAGGGAACCGTGCTAAACGGATCAGTACTCGGCCGGATATGTTGCCAAAGGCATTTATCTTGGCGAGACGAGAACGATTTCCCAATGCCCCAAGCAATCAACGGCGTCGCGCTGCTCCGTCTACAAAAGGGCCTGTGAGATTCTTGGTGTGCTGCTTCTACAAGCCATGCACTCGCATCCTAAAAAGATCTTGAGTACCACACCTGTCCACCAACCTCAGGCAATCCCAGAAGCCCTCAGGTCTTCGAGCCACTGATCCCCCATGAATTCAGCGGCATCTTTCCCAAAGACCAGTCTTGTAAAAAAATCATCAATGTTTCTCGCCTTTTCCTCCACTTCCCCCGAACTGGAGTCAATCGATAAGACCTCCCCATTTTGAGCTTCAGCATAGAGAAATCCCGTAGGATCATCTGCAAACACAATGGCGTCAGGCGCGGGAGAAAATGACTGCGATGTAATTATTTTTTTTACGCCCAAAACATTGGACGTCACCCCATAAATCCTGATTACATCAAGATTAATTCCATCCCATTTTTTGAGAATTTGCTCATGCATCATCGATAGAGATCGATTTAATCGCGCAGACAGCTCCTTCAGAGCATCATTATCAGCGCCCACTGTAGGCAGGTGAACTAACGCCTTGGTTAAAACACCAGATGCAAGAACGTTTTCTATTACCTCCACCGAAGTCATCGATTTTTCACCTCAAGGTTTGTGATTGGGATTTTAGCATTTCTTGGGATTTGCCGCGAGAATTGGCGGCCAAGCTCCTGATTTACATCAGAGTCCAATGATTTAAAGTTTCGCCGCACATTCTTCCCGCTCAATTGAAGGTCTCGAATATGGTCCATGTCCGTGGTGGCCAGCCTATTGAGAGCATTGGCCTTTGCCTCGGGATTGTTTTCGTACATGCGCTCAATACGCTCAACTACTGCTTTTCTGTATGCGCGCGTTTCTGCCCTGCGAGCAGCATCGCTTACTCCATGTGGGATATTGCTCGTCAACTCGCCATTGTTGATGGCATTTTTTATGCGATTCACCTTTCGATCAAATTCTTTTGTATTCAATCCTTCTTTGTACTCGGCCGTCAAGGATTGAGTACTCTCAAGATTTGAGCCAATCACCGGCGTAGTGACCTTGCGCGAACGGCCTGCCATCCCCATCGCGTTTCCGAGCCCATCGCCGATGCGCTTGCCAATCCCCCGCACAAGGGCTGACCCAACATCAGCGTGAGCGGCCGGGGTGTTTGCCTCTATCCCGACACCTGCAACCTGATCCCAGATCCCACGATTGTTATTACCAGCCTCGATGTCAAGCTGAGCACCCTTGGTCCACAGCCCGTTGTAGACGCTGTCACGCGAGAACCCGGTCCCCATGTACTTCTTGAAGTTGCTCGCCTCGCTCTTCCATTGCTCGGCGGTGTATGCCCCTGCCGGCTGGTTCGACATGTCGATCCATCGCGACATGGGCGAAGTCGCGTAGTTCGACAACCTTCTCGCCTCGTTAGCGTAGTCGTCGGCCTGCGCGGCTTGCTCCGCGGCATTCGAGCGATCACCCGCGAACGCCCCCGGCATCGCGCCGTTGTTGCTCAGGTTGAAGCCGATATCTGCCCGAACGACGCCAGTATTGGCATCCCAGCTCGTGCGCGCACTCCACGGACTTGCGCTTTCCGCAGCAGCCTGCGTTGCCAGACGTTGCGCACGCGCAAGGTTGTCCTCGCGCATCGATTCAATCTCCGTGCCGCTAAAGCCATCCGTACCCTGCGAATCGAAGGGCGACTTGGAAGCCTCTACGACGAATTCCCCTCCCCTGCTGTAGCTGCGCTCATAGTCAAAACCGCCGTTATCCGCCCCAGCGGCGCCGGCATCCGTCATCACGCCGGTGCGCAGCACCTGTGCATTTGCGTACTGCGCGCCCCCGCCGTAGACGGGCTGGTCACCCATACCGAGATCCGACAAGAGTTGGTCTGCCGTGGTCGCCGAAATGTCCGGACGGAAGGCGGCGGAGCCATAGTCCGACCCATCGGCAAACATCCCTAGGATGCTGGCCCGCTCGTCTGCGCCAACCGGCCCCGGAACGTTGCCGAAGCCACTACCCTGCCCATTGGCTGCTGCGACGGAATCCCCCAATGCATTGCCAAACGCGTTGCATGCGTGCTTCGCATCGGTTTTTGCATCCTCGATATTGAAGTATCGATGAGTTACTCCAAGGAATTCATGAGCTTATATGATTTAACACTCCGCCAGATTATCGCGAACTCTCAAGTGTTAAACAACTTCAGCTTCCACTCATCCAAAAACCTCATTAGCAACTCTTTGTCTGGCCTTGAAAATGGGCAAGCCTGAATTGATTTTTTTACTATCTCAAAAATCAATTCCTTCGCCTTCTCATCCGAAAAATCCCCAGACATTCCCGCCAAAATCTGAAAATATCCTTCACGATTTTTGATTTCCTCAAAATAGTCCACTGATTGCGAATCGGTTACGCCAATCAATATTGAATCGTAAATTGGATTAGTCAGCTTTATATTTGAAAAATCATCGAACAATAGCTCAAAAGCCGGCCGAATGCGGCGCATCTTTTTTGAAAATTGTGGAGTTTGAGCTGCCACGCCCAGGTTTATTTTCATGACTCAATGATTAACTGGATTGTAAGGAGGACGTTTTCCAAACACTTTAATGTAAGTTTCAATGTACCTCAACTCTACATCTTTAGCCGCTGATTTTCCCTCTTTTGTCCCTAGAAGATTGACTTCAATATTATTTATTCCTTTGCCAGCAAAGTAGCGCTGTTGCTCTGCGAATCGAGTTAAGTACCCTCTCCCAGTTTCCCCAAAGTGGAGAAGTTCACCATTATCCGCATTGCGTACAACATAAATATCGTGAGGTCCCTTCGCCAGCAAGCTATTGCCATGAACTCCATCGATGCCACGTGACCAATCCGCAAAGCCGCTCTGGTAGCCGCCAGACACCCCTCCGTACTGACGTTGGGTCGCGCTCACCCATCGTTGCAATGACATTTCACCGCCGTTAGCCTGATAGGCTTTCCAAGCGGCAAGTCGTTCAGTTAACCTCGCGTTGCCCACTGCTGTGTTACTAGACCCCGACGGCACATTTGCACCAATCGCTGGCGTCACCACGCTGCGCCCGCGCTGTGCCATACCCATGATGCTGCCGAGTCCATCACCAATACGATTACCGATTCCACGACCAAGATTCGTGCCGATATCCGCGTGCGCGTTGGCCTCTATCCCGACACCGGCAACCTGATCCCAAATCTTGCGGCCGTTATTGCCTGCCGCAATGTCCAGTAGCGCGCCCTTTGTCCACAACCCGTTGTAGACACTGTCGCGCGCAAACTGGGGCCCCATGTACTTCTTGAAATTGCTCGCCTCGGTCTTCCACTCTTCAGCCGAGTGTGCTCCTGCCGGCTGATTCGACATATCGATCCATCGTGACATGGGCGAAGTCGTAAAGCTTGCCCGTCTCGCCTCGTTGGAGTAATCCTCGTCTTGCACAGCCCGCTCCGCAGCACTCTCATCCGGGTCATTCGCACTCACCGAGATCGGAGGCAATGATGGGGTGCCAAGCACCGCAGTCTCAACAGTCCCGTCGTGATAGACGTTGAAATAGGCTCCGCTCTTATCGCGATAGCCAAGAGCGGTTCCGTTGACAGGCAATTCACTTGACGGGAATTGACCGTCAATGCTCGGGTCACGCCGGGAGCTCTCACTATCCACGATTCGATCGGAAGGCGTGGTGCCGGCCAGATGGCCGTCCGCTGTTGGCCAACTCGTCGGCACCAACCGCGCGCCGCCGTCGCCTTCCGAGAAACCAGTGTTGTAGTCGCCAGTCTGAAGCCCATAGGCCTGACGCACACTGCTCTCGAAGGACTTGCGGTCATAGGGATTGACCGGCGTGCCGTCGTCCCACATCGGCCCCTCCGTATCAGGCGACTTCCATCTCATCGCATCGGCCAGGGCGTCATCGCGCATGTCCTCCTGTCTGGAGAAGGCCTTCTCGCTATAGCTAGATTGCCCGTTGGCCGCTGCGATGGAGTCCCCCAGTGCATTGCCAAAGGCATCAGTCGCGACCTGGGTCGCACTGATGCGCCCCCCTCGCATCGCGGCTGTCGCGGCTCCGGCGGCTAGCCCAGTCACGAGACGCCTGCCGAACTGCTCCCCGAAACTTAGATCGTTGAAGCTCGGGGCATTCATGCCCATGGCGTTGCCAACGACGGAACCGACTCCCGCTCCTACAGCCGCAGCTGCAACTCCCTTCCAACTGAATTTGTCTTGAAGCCCAACGGCAACGCCGATTCCTTGACTCAATGCGTTGCCAATTGCTCCGCGAGCAATGGCGGCACCCGTGCCGGACCCTGCCAAGCTCTCCAAGCCGCTGACGCCATTTGCAAGGCCTGCCATTCCTCCAGAGACGGCACCACCGAGCGCGGCCAAGGCGACTCCCTTCCAACTGAAACTGTCTTGCGCGCCTATCGCAACGCCGACAGCCTGACTCGCGATGGATCCTGCCGCTGCACCCGCGGCACTGGCCGCTACGGCAACGCCGTATGCTCCTTGCGATACAGCGGTTCCGACGCTGGCATAGCCCATCGCGCCTGCGGCGGCACCTGCCGTATAGATCGTCACTACGATGGCCACCACCACCATGATGATCTGACCAAGCGCACCGCACCCCCCGGCCTTGTCCTGCGGCATCGCCATCATGGTCGCCGAGTCATTGGCGATCTTGCTCGGGTCGTAGGGCTTGAAGGAGTTGACGTTGTTCGCGCTGCTGGTCGCCGCCGGAATGCGCAGCACCTGACCCGCACGCAGGTCCGCATTGCCGCTCAGCCCGTTGGCATCCGCGATCAGGTACCACAGGCTCGAGTCGCCATAGGCCCCCTTGGCGATGGTCTGCAGCGTGTCGTTCACGCCCACCGAGTAGCTGCCCGGCGTGCCGGCAGGGTAGTTGCCGTTGATCGGCTGATACCCGAAGCTGAAATCGCTCTGAGCGGTGAAGATCGGCCCGTTCTGCGCCAGCGGTGTGCCGTCGAAGCGGGTGTCCGATAGCAGCCCGTAGCGTCCGAGCACCTCGCCGTTGACCACCATCTGGC
>NZ_AKIW01000076.1 GCF_000282635.1 Variovorax sp. CF313 | reverse complement strand
CCGGCTTTGCCGGGCCGCTGGTGTCGCCCCCTGGAAGGGGGTTGGCGAAGCGACACGAAGTGCGCGAAGACTGAGGGTCATCCTAGTGAGCGATCTGTACGAACACTTCGTTCGGCTTGACCATGCCGAGCTCCGCGCGCGCGCGCTCCTCGACCATCTCGAGGCCGTTCTTGAGGTCGTTGACCTCGGAGGTCAGGCGCTCGTTGGTCAGCGTGGCCTTGGCGTTGGCTTCTTTCTGGTCGGCCAGCTTGGTGCGCAGCTGGGCCACGTCGCGCACGCTGCCGCGCCCATTCCAGAGCTGCCACTGCAGGATGGCCAGCAGGAGCAACAGGACGATCGGAGGAACGAGGCGGGCGCGCATGCCGCGTGGCGTCCGGGCGTTACTTCAGGTTGTAAAACGCGCCGCGGCCGGGGTACACGGCGATGTCGCCGAGATCTTCTTCGATGCGCAGCAGCTGGTTGTACTTGGCGATGCGGTCCGAACGCGAGAGCGAACCGGTCTTGATCTGGCCGGCGTTGGTGCCCACGGCGATGTCGGCGATGGTGCTGTCCTCGGTTTCGCCCGATCGGTGCGAAATGACGGCGGTATAGCCCGCGCGCTTGGCCATCTCGATGGCGGCGAAGGTTTCGGTTAGCGTGCCGATCTGGTTGATCTTGATGAGGATCGAGTTGGCGATGCCCTTCTCGATGCCCTCTTGCAGGATCTTGGTGTTGGTGACGAACAGGTCGTCGCCCACCAGCTGCACGCGCTTGCCCAGGCGTTCGGTCAGGTGCTTCCAGCCGTCCCAGTCGCCTTCGTGCATGCCGTCCTCGATGCTGATGATCGGGTACTTGTCGACCCAGTTCGCGAGCATGTCGGTCCAGCTTTCGGCCGTGAGCGAGAGGTTCTCGCCCGACAGCACGTACTTGCCGTCCTTGTAGAACTCGCTGGCCGCGCAATCGAGGCCCAGGGCGATCTGTTCGCCGGCGGTGTAGCCGGCCTTGTCGATGGCTTCCAGGATCAGCTGGATGGCTGCTTCATGGCTCTCGACGCTGGGGGCGAAGCCGCCTTCGTCGCCGACCGCCGTGCTGATGCCGCGATCGCCCAGGATCTTTTTCAGGGCATGGAAAACTTCGGCGCCGTAGCGCACGGCCTCGCGGAAGCTCCTGGCGCCCACGGGGATGATCATGAACTCCTGCAGGTCCAGGCTGTTGTTGGCGTGCGCGCCGCCGTTGATGACGTTCATCATCGGCACCGGCAACTGCATGCCGCCCATGCCGCCGAAGTAGCGGTACAGCGGCAGGCCCGATTCCTCGGCCGCGGCGCGTGCCACGGCCATCGACACGGCGAGCGTGGCGTTGGCGCCCAGTCGGGCCTTGTTGTCGGTGCCGTCGAGGTCGATCATCGTGCGATCGAGGAAGGCCTGTTCGCTGGCGTCGAGGCCCAGCACGGCTTCCGAGATCTCGGTGTTGATGTTCTCCACGGCCTTGAGCACGCCCTTGCCGAGGTAGCGGCTCTTGTCGCCGTCGCGCAGCTCGATGGCCTCGCGCGAACCGGTCGATGCGCCCGAGGGCACGGCCGCGCGGCCCATGGTGCCCGATTCGAGCAGCACGTCGCACTCGACGGTGGGGTTGCCTCGGCTGTCGAGAATTTCGCGGCCGACGATGTCAACGATTGCACTCATCTTCTGTCTTTCTCTTTCTGGTCTCTTTGGCGGATGAATAAATGGGGATCAGAGGCCCTCGACGGCGATCATGTTCATGATCGCGGCGCCGGCACGCGCCTCGCGTGCCTTGAGGTACTCGGGCGTCTCGTAGAAGGCCTTGGCCTTCTCGAAGCTGGGGAACTTGAGGATCACCACGCGCGTGGGCTTCCAGTCGCCCTCGAGCGGCTGCACCTGGCCGCCGCGCACGCACACTTCGGCGCCATGCGCCTGCATCGCGGCGCTGGACCACTTCTTGTATTCCTCGTACTGCGTCGGGTTCGTGACCTCGACGTGGGCGATGACGTAGCCGCTGCTCATGCGACAGCCTTCAACGTCTTGTTGGTGCTGCCCGCGCCCTTTTCCTTGTGGTCGAGCGCCGCCTTGATGAAGGCGTTGAACAGCGGGTGGCCGCCCCATGGCGTCGACTTGAACTCGGGGTGGAACTGCACGCCCATGAACCACGGGTGCACGTCCTGCGGCAGCTCGACGATTTCGGTCAGATGCTCGCGCTGCGTGAGCGCGGAGATCACCAGGCCGGCGTTGCGCAGTTCGTCGAGGAAGTTGACGTTGGCTTCGTAGCGGTGGCGGTGACGCTCGGTGACCACGTCGCCGTAGATGCTGTGGGCCAGCGTGCCGGGCGTGACGTCGGAGCTCTGCGCGCCCAGGCGCATGGTGCCGCCGAGGTCGGACTTCTCGTCGCGCGTCTTCACCGTGCCGTCGCGGTCCTTCCACTCGGTGATCAGCGCGATCACGGGGGTGGGCGTCTCGGGGTCGAACTCGGTGCTGTTGGCGTTCTTGAGGCCGGCCACGTGGCGGGCGTACTCGATGGTTGCAACCTGCATTCCCAGGCAGATGCCGAGGTAGGGTACCTTGCCTTCACGGGCGAAGCGGGCCGCCGAGATCTTGCCCTCGACGCCGCGCTGGCCGAAGCCGCCGGGCACCAGGATGGCGTCGTACTTGGCCAGGCGCGACACGTCTTGTGCCGAGATGGTCTCGGAGTCGATGTAGTCGATCTTCACGCGCGCATGGTTCTTCATGCCGGCGTGGCGCAGGGCCTCGTTGAGCGACTTATAGCTGTCCGACAGGTCGACGTACTTGCCGACCATGGCGATCGACACTTCCTTTTGCGGATGCTCGACCTCGTAGACCAGGTCGTCCCAGCGCTGCAGCTTGGCGGGCGGCGTGTTGATGCGCAGCTTGTCGCAGATCAGGCCGTCCAGGCCCTGTTCGTGCAGCATGCGGGGCACCTTGTAGATGGTGTCCACATCCCACATGGAGATCACGCCCCATTCGGGCACGTTCGAGAACAGCGAGATCTTGGCGCGCTCGTCGTCGGGAATCGGGCGGTCGGCGCGGCACAGCAGCACGTCGGCCTGGATGCCGATGGCGCGCAGTTCCTTGGCGGTGTGCTGCGTCGGCTTGGTCTTGAGTTCGCCGGCGGCGGCGATCCAGGGCACGTAGCTCAGGTGCACGAAGGCCGAGTTGTTCGGACCGTTGCGCAGACTCATCTGGCGCACCGCTTCGAGGAAGGGCAGCGACTCGATGTCGCCCACGGTGCCGCCGATCTCGACGATGGCCACGTCCACCTCGTGCGCCGTGCCGATGCCGGCGCCGCGCTTGATGTATTCCTGGATCTCGTTGGTGATGTGCGGGATCACCTGCACCGTCTTGCCGAGGTAGTCGCCGCGGCGTTCCTTCTCGAGCACGGTCTTGTAGATCTGGCCGGTCGTGAAGTTGTTGGCCTTGCGCATCCGCGTGTTGATGAAGCGCTCGTAGTGGCCGAGGTCGAGGTCGGTCTCGGCGCCGTCATCGGTGACGAACACTTCCCCATGCTGGAAGGGCGACATCGTGCCGGGGTCGACATTGATGTACGGATCGAGCTTGATGAGGGTGACTTGGAGGCCGCGCGATTCGAGGATCGCGGCGAGCGAGGCGGAGGCGATTCCCTTGCCAAGGGAAGATACGACACCACCGGTGACGAAGACAAATTTGGTCATGCCAGTTCCGGATGCGTGAATCCGGGCAGTGGGAAATTGCGATTATAGATGTGCCCTTTGCGACACCCCCCGCCAAGGGCTTGTTGCCGTTTGTTCGATGGCCTATGAGCAACAATACGGCCCATGCAAGATCTCGCCGGCAAACACATCGTCCTTGGCCTCACCGGAGGCATCGCCTGCTACAAGTCGGCCGAGCTGTGCCGGCTGTTCGTGAAGGCCGGGGCTACTGTCCAGGTCGTGATGACCGAGGCGGCCGAGGAGTTCATCACCCCGGTGACCATGCAGGCGCTCTCGGGCCGCACCGTCTACACCTCGCAGTGGGACACGCGCGAGCCCAACAACATGCCGCACATCAACCTCAGTCGCGAGGCCGATGCGATCGTGCTGGCGCCATGCAGCGCCGACTTTATCGCTCGCCTGGTGCAGGGCCGCGCCGACGACCTGCTGAGCCTGATGTGCCTGGCCCGCCCGATGGACCGCGTTGCGCTGCTGATCGCGCCGGCCATGAACCGCGAGATGTGGGCCCACCCCGCCACCCAGCGCAACCTGATGCAGGTGGCGGCCGACGGCGCAACCGTGCTGGGCGTGGGCAGCGGCTGGCAGGCCTGCGGCGAAACGGGCGATGGGCGCATGCTCGAACCTGCGCAACTGCTGGAGGACATCACGGCCTTCTTCCAGCCCAAGCTGCTGGCGGGGCAGAAAGTGCTGGTCACGGCCGGCCCGACCTTCGAGGCGCTCGACCCGATCCGCGGCATCACCAACCATTCGTCCGGCAAGATGGGCTTTGCCATCGCCCGCGCGGCCCGCGAGGCGGGGGCCGAGGTCACCCTGGTGGCCGGCCCGGTGCATCTGCCGACCCCGCGCGGCGTGACGCGCGTCGACGTGCTGTCGGCGCAGGACATGCTCGAAGTGACCACCCATGCCGCGCAATCTGCTAGCATTTTTGTAGCGACTGCCGCCGTGGCCGACTGGCGTCCGGCCACGCAGAGCGATCAGAAGATCAAGAAGGACGGCAGCGGCAAGACGCCGGTGCTCGAGTTCGTCGAGAACGCCGACATCCTCCTGAGCGTTGCCAAGAGCGAGCGGGCACAGGCCCGAAAGCTCTTCTGCGTGGGCTTCGCGGCGGAGAGCGAGAACCTCGCCGAGCACGCCAAGGCCAAGCGCGAGCGCAAGGGCATTCCGCTGCTGGTGGGCAACATCGGCCCGCTGACCTTCGGGCAGGACGACAACGCGCTGCTGCTGGTGGATGCCAAGGGCGTGCGCGAGCTCCCGCGCGCGCCCAAGCTCACGCTGGCGCGAGAACTCATGGCCGAGATTGCCGCCCGACTTCCCGACTGGAGGGCCTGATGAATCCCCATCCCCAGTGGAACACGCCGCCGAACGGCGACTTCGCCCGTTATGTCGAGCGGCTGTCGGCGCAGGCCGCGCTGCCGAAGCGGGCGGCGAAAGAGGGCGAGCCCGGGCTCGACGTCGGCATGGGCCCGTCACCCGGCCAGCAGGGGCCGGTGAGCGCGGCCATGCAGCGCAGCGCAGAACTGCCGAATGGCGAAGTGCCGAAGAAGGAGCCTGGCTCCTTCGACCCCCTGACCCTCAAGGTGCTGGGCGCCGTCGGCGCGCTGGTGTTCCTCGTGCTGTGGGCCGCCGGCGTGCCTTTCGGCGTGCTGCTCCTGCTGGCGGGCGTGGCCATCTGGTTCGGCAAGAAATTGAAGGGCGTGAAGCTCACCCCCGGCGTCGCCAAATGGCAGCAGGTGCTGGAAGAGGCGGCCCGCAAGCAAAGAGAACAGCAACAGAAGCAAGGCAGCAAGCAAAAGTGAAAGTCGACGTCCGTATCCTCGATCCGCGCATGGTGGATCAATTGCCCGCATATGCCACCCCTGGAAGCGCCGGCCTCGACCTGCGGGCCTGCCTCGATGCCCCGATCACGCTGGAGCCCAACGGCTGGCAGCTGGTGGGCACGGGCATCGCGATCCACCTGGCCGACCCGGCCTATGCGGCGCTGATCCTTCCGCGCTCGGGGCTGGGCCACAAGCACGGCATCGTGCTCGGCAACCTCGTCGGCCTGATCGACAGCGACTACCAGGGCGAACTGAAGATCAGCGCCTGGAACCGCAGCGACACACCCTTCGTGCTGCAGCCGATGGAGCGGCTCGCCCAATTGGTGATCGTCCCCGTGGTACAGGCGCAATTTCGGGTGGTCACAGACTTTGCACCTTCGCAACGCGGCGAGGGCGGCTACGGCTCCACGGGCAAACATTGAGCAAATGCTGAAGGGAAGCTGAGTTTCGGGGCGGTAAAGACTGGAACTGGCGAAGGCCGGGCGGCCTCGAAGGTTTCAGTGTGTGTTCTGGCGTCATCGCGGCGGACGCTGCGGCGTTAGTCAGGCACACGCAGGGTGCATGCATTCATCATTCGTGCACTGTTCTATCCGAGGAGCCTCCAACATGAAGATCTCAATGCGCTTTGTTTCCGTCACCGCTTCCGTGCTGGCCGTGGCCACGCTCACGGCATGCGTGGCACCTGCGCCCGTCTACCAGACCTCGCGCTATCCGTACCAGGCGCCCCCGCAGGCCATCCAGTACCGCGAAGCTTCCTACGTCGAGTACGGCCACGTGGCCAACATCGAGGTGCTGCGCAGCGAAACAGCCGGCACCGGCACCACCGGCGGCGGCGCTGTCGCCGGCGGGGTCATCGGTGGTGTGGTGGGCAACCAGTTCGGGCGCGGCAATGGACGTGCAGCGGCCACCGCGCTGGGCATCGTGGGCGGCGCCCTGCTGGGCAACACCATCGAGGCTCAGCAGAACGGGCCACGTGCCTATGAAACCTATCGCGTGTCGGTGCAGACCGACAACGGCGGTTACCGCGCCTTCGATGTGCAAAGCCCGGGCGACCTGCGCATCGGCGACCGTGTGCGCATCGACAACGGCCAGATCTCGCGCATGTAGCCGTCGACGATCTTCCGTACGCAAAAAAGCCGAGCATGCTCGGCTTTTTTTTGGCTGACGGAGCCTCAATGCAGCGTATGGTTGCCCGGCGCCATCGGCGCGACATTGAAGAAGCCCGTGCCCGCCGAGCCGCGGCCGACTTCCTCTTCGGTGGCCTCGCGCACGGAGCGCACCGTGATGTCGAGCCGGATCGCGATGCCTGCCAGCGGATGGTTGCCGTCCAGCACCAAGTGCTCCGGATAGATCTCGGCCACGGTGTAGATCGTGTCTTTCGGAATGTCGCTGTTCACGCCCTTGGGAAGGGCGGAGCCGTCGAAGGTCATGCCTTCTTCCGTGCCTTCGGGAAAAAGCGAGCGCGGTTCCAGAAAGAGCAACTGGTCGTTGAAGTCGCCGAAGCCCTGTTCGGGTTCGATCTGCAGCTGCACCCGGGCGCCGGGCTCATGGCCTTGCAGGGCCGCTTCGATCACGTCGAAGAGGTCGTCGCCGCCGACCATGAATTCCACCGGCTCGTCGAGCACGTCCAGCACGTCGCCGAGCGTGTCTTTCATGGTCCAGGTCAGGCCGACCACGCATTGTTCAGAGATTTCCATTGCAGAATTCTCCCATGGAGATCAATCAACCCCTGCCATTGCTCGGCGGCCTGAGTGCCGCGCAGTTCATGCGGCGGCACTGGCAGAAAAAACCCTTGCTCGTCCGACAGGCGATACCCGCGATGGTGCCACCGATCGAACGTGCTGCGTTGTTCGCGCTGGCCGAACGCGAGGAGGTCGAATCGCGGCTCATCCGGCATGGCAAGGCCGGCTGGTCGCTCAAGCATGGGCCGCTGGCCCGGCGTGCCTTGCCGCCGTTGAAGCAACCAGCCTGGACGCTGCTGGTGCAGGGCGTCGACCTGCATCACGAAGGCGTACACGAACTGTTGCAGCAGTTTCGCTTTCTGCCCGACGCTCGCCTCGACGACCTGATGATCAGCTATGCCAGCGATACCGGCGGGGTCGGCGCGCATTTCGACAGCTACGACGTGTTTCTGCTGCAGGCGCAGGGGCGTCGCCGCTGGTCCATCGGCAAGCAGAGCGACCTGCGCCTGCAGCCGGGCGTGCCGCTCAAGATCCTCGAGAACTTCGAACCCGAGCAGACCTTCGTGCTCGAACCCGGCGACATGCTGTACCTGCCGCCGCGCTATGCCCACGACGGCGTGGCCGTGGGTGACGACTGCATGACCTGTTCCATCGGCCTGCGTTCGTCCGCATTGGGCGAACTCGGCGCCGACCTGCTGGCGCGCATGGCGCAGGCGTACGCCGAAGACCTGGAAGATGCGGGGCCTGCCGAGCTGGCGCGCTACCGTGACCCGATGCAGCCGGCAGTCGATGCACCCGCGCAGATGCCCGCCGCATTGCAGGGCTTCGCCCGCAAGGCCATCGAGGCCGCACTGCGCGATGCCGATGCCGTCGACCGCGCACTGGGCGAGTCGCTCACCGAGCCCAAGGCCAATGTCTGGTTCGGCGAAGGCGGCGATGCACCCGATGCAATGCAGCGCGTGGCACTCGACCGCCGCACGCGCATGCTCTACGACACGCGGCACATCTACATCAACGGCGAGAGCTTTCGCGCGGGAGGGTCCGACGCCACGCTGATGCGCCGCCTTGCCGACCGGCGCGCGCTGGATTCCCGCGAGCTGGCCCGTGCCAGCGAAGGCGCTCTCGCGCTGCTTGTCGAATGGTGCGAGGCAGGTTGGCTTCATGCCGAATGATCACACCGGAGCGCCGCTGAGCGAAGGCCGCTTCGATGGCCGCGAAGCCTTCGATGCGATCCTGCGTGCCGCACTGTCGGCCGCCGCGCGGGAGGGCTGGAAGGAGATCGTCTTCAGCGACCCCGACTTTGCCGACTGGCCATTGGGTGAGCGCGCGAGCATCGAGGCGTTGCAGGCCTGGTCGGCAAGCGGCCGCCGCTTCGTGCTGCTCGCCCAGCGCTTCGATGTACTCGAACGCGGCCACGCGCGCTTCGTGCCGTGGCGCCGCATGTGGGACCACATCATCGAATGCCGCGCGACCGGCAAGGCCGCGGGCTCCGAAGTGCCCAGCGCCATCTGGACGCCCACCTGGTTCGTGCATCGCATCGACCCCGAGCGCAGCCGCGGCGTGAGCGGCACCGATGCGCCCGCCCGCCGCGCCTTGCGCGAATCGATCGACGAATGCTGGCGCATCGCGCGGCCGGCGTTTCCGGCATCGACATTGGGCTTGTAAGCCAATGCCGCGAATGCGGCCGCGAGACATATTCGGACAGGTGGGCAGGTCTAGAATTTTTTTCGTTCCAGACCTTCATTGCCAAAGGAGATTCCATGAAGAAGTCATCGTCCGTCCTGGTTGCCTCGCTGATTGCCGCTGCCGCGCTCGTCGCCTGCGGAAAGAAGGAGGATGCTGCGCCGGCTGTCGTGACGCCGCCTCCTGCGCCCGTGACCGAACCCGCGCCTGCACCTGCACCTGCCACCGATCCGGCCGCATCGGGGGCGGCAACGCCGGCGCCCGGCGCATCGTCCGCGCTCGACGCGGCGAACGCAGCCACCGAGGCAGCGAAGAAGAACGAAGCGCCGAAGCAATAGGCCAGGCCTCGGCACTCGCCATGATGAAAGCCGCCACGAGGCGGCTTTTTTTCTTAGGAGAGCGTGAGGATCGCGCGGCTCATACGTCGAGCCAGGGCGAGCCCTGCGATGCCGTGGCGGTGAGCATCTCGGCCTCGTCGCCGCCGAGGGCCTCGGCCATCAGGCGGCGCACGATCTCGGGTCGGTTGTTCTGCTCGCTCAGGTGCGCAGCCACCACGTGGCGCAAGCCGTCGTGCAGCACCGCGCGTGCGATCTCTGCGGCGGCCGTGTTCGACAGGTGGCCGTAGTTGCCGCCGACACGATGCTTGAGAAATGGCGGATAGGCCGAATTGGCCAGCAGATCGCTGTCGTGGTTGAACTCCAGCAGCAGCGCATGCACGCCGCTCAGGCGGGCCAGCACGTGGGCCGTGGCGTGGCCCAGATCCGTCAATACGCCCAGCGTGCGGTTGCCGTCGGTGCAGCGAAGCTGCAGCGGCTCGCGCGCATCGTGGGGCACGGTGAAGGGCTGCACGCAGATGTCGCCGACCTCGAACTCGGCGTCGTCGCGCGCCAGGTTCAGCAGGCCCTCGAAATCGCGCCCGCCGGTGGCGAGCCACGTGCCTTCGCTCATCCAGACGGGGATGCGGTTGCGCCGCGACAGCGAATGGGCGCAGCCGATGTGGTCGCCGTGCTCGTGCGTGACGAAGACCGCATCGATGTCGCTGGCGGCGAGGCCTGCCTGGGCCAGCCGCAGATCGAGCTGCTTGAGGCCGAAGCCGCAGTCGATCAGGAGGCGGGAGGTGCGGCCGGCGCTGGTCGCTTCGACCAGCGCGGCGTTGCCCGTGCTGCCGCTGCCGAGGCTTCGGAAGCGGAGCATGCGGGTTACTTCAGGTCGTCTGCGATGACCTTGACGATGCGCTCGGCGTTGGCCGAGGTTTCAGGTGCGCCGGCTGCGTCGAGCACGGACACCGTCGTGGCTTCGCCCTGTCCCTTGACCGAGATGCGGAACTTGATCGGTGCTTCGTCCTTGGGCGAGCTGCTGAACAGCTTGCCGAAGAAGCCGGGCTCCTTCTTGTCGGGGTTGGGGGTCACGTAGCGCACGTAGTACAGGCCGGCGCTGCGGTCGCGGTCTTCCACGGTGAAGCCGGTGCGGTCGAGCGCGAGCCCGACGCGGCGCCATGCGCGCTCGAAGCCTTCGCTGATCTGCACGACCGGCTGGTTGCCGACCTTGGCGACGGTGGCGGTCTTGGTCGTCGCGGTGGTGGCGGCCAGGATCTTCGACTGCTCCTGCGAGACGCCGAGCTTGACCATCAGGCGGCGCAGGAATTCGGTCTCGAGCTCAGGATCGCTGGGGCGGGGCTGCCACACGGTCTGGTCCTGGCGCGAGTTGTTGTAGACCTCCTGCATGCCGCGGTGGCTGATGAAGATCTCGGTGCCGTTGGGCGTGCGTTCCAGGCGGGTGCGGAAGCGGTCGAGTTCGCCGGTCGAGTAGACCGAGTCGACCAGCTTGCCCAGCGTGCCGCGGATGATGTCCTGCGGCAGCTTGGCGCGGTTCTCGGCCCAGTCGGTTTCCATGATGCCCAGGTTGCGCTGGTCGGTGGTCAGCAGGAAGCCGCTTTCCTGCCAGAAGTCCTTCACCGGGTCCCAGAGCTGGTCGGGCGTACGGTTGACGACGATCCATCGCTGCGTGCCCGAGCGCTCCATGCGCACGTCGCCGAGGTTGCTCACGGCGGTGGGCACGCCCGGGGCGTTGGCGATGCCGGCCTGGTAGGCATTGGCGGTCACGGCGCCGCCGGGGATGGCGTAGCGGTTGTCGCGCGAGAGTTGGGAGAGATCGGGTGGGACTTCGAGCGTCGGGGCCTTGCCTGCACTCTTGTAGTCGATCTTGTCGCTCTCGAGGACGGAGCAGGCGGCGAGGCTGGCAACGAGGGCCAGCAGTGCAAGTCGCGAAAGGTTCTTCAACGTCGTCTTCCTTGTTGGAATGGTTCGGTCAATCTAGGGGCCGCAGTGCCCGCCATCTCAGAGCACGGTTCGGGCAAAAGGTTGCTTAACCTTGCTGCAGCCAGGGGAAAGGATGCTCAGCCCTTCAGCAGGCCGGTGGCGCGCAGGGCGCCTTCGACCGCGGGGCGGCTCGCTTCGCCGAGTTCGGTGAGCGGCAGGCGCAGCGTGCCGCCGCACAGGCCGAGCCGCGCCATGGCCCACTTCAGCGGGATCGGGTTGGGCTCGACGAACAGGTTGCGGTGCAACGGCATCAGCTCGAACTGGATCTGCATGGCGCGTTTGACGTCGCCCGCCAGTGCCGCCACGCACAGTTCGTGCATCTTGCGCGGCGCGACGTTGGCCGTGACGCTGATGTTGCCCTGGCCGCCGCAGAGCATGAGCGCGACCGCAGTCGGGTCGTCGCCGGAATAGACGGCAAAGTTCTTAGGCAGGTCGCGAATGAGCCACTGGGCGCGCTCGATGTTGCCGGTGGCTTCCTTGATGCCGATGATGCCGGGCACCTGCGCCAGTCGCAGCACGGTGTCGTGCGCCATATCGGCAACGGTGCGGCCGGGCACGTTGTAGAGCACGACGGGCAGGTCGCCCACGGCTTCGGCGATGGCCTTGAAATGCTGGTACTGGCCCTCTTGCGTGGGCTTGTTGTAGTACGGCACGACCTGGAGCTGCGAATCGGCGCCCACGCCCTTGGCGAACCTGGCGAGCTCGATGGCTTCCTTGGTCGAGTTCGCGCCGCAGCCGGCCATCACGGGCACGCGGCCCCGGGCCTGCTCGACCGAAACACGGATGATTTCGCAGTGCTCTTCGACATCGACCGTCGGCGATTCGCCGGTGGTGCCGACCACGCCGAGGCAGTCGGTGCCTTCTTCGATGTGCCAGTCGATGAGCCGCCGCAGGGCGGGGTAGTCGACACTGCCGTCGTCGTGCATCGGCGTGACGAGCGCGACGATGCTGCCTGTCAGTTGCTCCAAGGGGAATCTCTTTGTCGGTGGACGAAAGTGCCGATTCTACTTACTCCGGCGTGCCGCAAGACAGCCGCCCCAACCCCCTCAGTTTCCCGCAAGGAGGTGCCGGGGCGGCTGGCCGTCGTTGCTGCCGGCGGGGCGGATGGCGGCAATGCGCTGCACGAAGCGCGCAGGTTCGGGCATGAAGCCGTCCTCGTAGGCCACTACGCGCAGGCCGGTGCAGGCCGCCAGCAGTTCGCCGGGCTGCAGCAGGAAGTCGGGGCGCGAGGGCTTGCCGACGGTCTCGTTGCCCGCCGCGAAGGTTTCGTAGAGCAGCACGCCGCCCGGTGCCACCGCGGCCACGATGTCGGCCATGCGCGGGCGCCAGAGGTAGTTGGTGACGATCACGGCGCCAAAGGCCTGGCCGGCGAAGGGCCAGGGGCCCGACTCGATGTCCGCCGAGACGGTGCGGCCGAAGGCGCCGGCCGCCGCTATGGCTTCAGGCGAGCGGTCGACACCGGTGGCCGGATGCCCGCGGCCCGCGAACCACTGCATGTGCCGCCCGGCGCCGCAGGCCACGTCGAGCACCGTGGCGCCGGGCGCGAGCAGGTGCGTCCAGCGAACGATCCATTCGGAAGGCGCGGACAGGCCGTGCATCGGTACAGCATCTTTCATGGCGGGGCGGGCTTCAGAAGCAGGACCAGATCTGGTCGACCAACGTCACGAGGAAGTCCGGGTGGACGTAAAGCGCGAACACGCCGCCCAGCACTGCCAGCGCGGCGGTCAGCCAGCCCGCGTGGACGATGTGGTGGCGCATTTGCGAAGTCATGGCCGTGTTTATACGCAATCAGCCCGCGGCCCCCAGCGGCTGTGGCGACGAGCGCGAGATGGCGCTTTCCTTCACCGGCAGGTTGATCAGCGCCGCGAACACGCCCAGCGCGACCGCGATGTACCAGACGATGTCGTAGCTGCCCGTGGTGTCGTACAGGTAGCCGCCGAGCCACACGCCCAGGAACGAGCCCACCTGGTGGCTCAGGAACACGAAGCCGCTGAGCATCGACAGGTGCGCCACGCCGAAGATGCCCGCCACGATCGCATTGGTCGCAGGCACAGTCGACAGCCACAGGAAGCCCATCGCCGCCGAGAACACATACACGCTGAGCGGTGAGATCGGTACCAGCAGGAACAGCGCGATCGACACGGCCCGCGCGAAATAGATCGCCGCCAGGATCTTGCGCTTGGCCAGCTTCTGCCCCAGCAGCCCCACCGTGTAGGTGCCGAACACGTTGAACAGCCCGATCAGCGCCAGCGCATAGCCCGCCACTTCGGCCGGCAGGCTCCGGTCGCGCAGGTAGGTCGGCATGTGGATGCCGATGAATGCAAGCTGGAAGCCGCAGACGAAGTACCCCGCCATCAGCAGCCCGAAGCTCGGATAGCGGAAAGCCTCGCCCACCGCCTGCAGCACCGATTGTTCGCGGTGCCCGGCCAGCGCGGACGTCTTCGGTTCGCGCAGGCCGAAGGCCATCGGGATGATCACGAGCACCAGCACCGCCACCACGGCAAGCGCCGTCTGCCAGCCCAGGTGGCCGATCAATCGCCCCTCGATGGGCGCCATCAGGAACTGCCCGAAGGAGCCGGCCGCCGCCGCAACGCCCATCGCCCACGATCGCCGTTCGGCCGGAATCTGCCGACCGATCACGCCGTAGATCACTGCATAGGTCGAGCCCGCCTGCGCCGCGCCGATCAGCACGCCCGCGCTCAGCGTGAAGAGCAGCGGCGTCGGCGAATGCGCCATGCCGAGCAGACCCAGCGCATAGAACACCGAGCCGCCGATCAGCACCCGGAACGCGCCGAAGCGGTCGGCCAGCATGCCCGCGAACACCCCGAAGATGCCCCATGAAAGATTCTGGACCGCCAGCGCGAACGAGAAGGTCTGCCGGCTCCAGTCCTGCGCCTGCGTGATCGGCTGCAGCCAGAGCCCGAAGCCGTGGCGGATGCCCATCGACAACGTGACGATCATGGCCCCGCAGAACAGGACTTGCTTGATGGAGAGGACGGGGGCTGGGGCTTGCATCGCGTCGAATGTAGCGACTTGAGGGCTTCGGCAGGCGGCAGGTCGGCCGACGGCATTGATGATTTATCGAGGTGGCTTTGATGCGACCGGTGCATCAAAACCGGTGAGGGCCCCGCAAACCCTTGTGTGTGATTTGTTACATTTGTGCTCCAGCGCACTTCCCCACAAGGAATCCAGACAATGAGAAGAACCGCCTTGAAGTTCGCCGCGCTCGCAGCGCTGACGATCCTCGCCGCAGGCTGCGCCAGCACTGGCGTCAAGCACCAGGACATGGCCGGCACCATTCCCGCCGTGAAATCAGGCGAGGGCCGTATCTATTTCTTCCGCGCGGCGACACCCTACGGCTCGGCACTGCAGCCCCTCATCCGCCTCAACAAGGTGGTGGTGGGCGCATCGAAGTCTGGTGGTTTCTTCTACGTGGACCGTCCGGCCGGCACCTACCTGGCCGCGACCACGACCGACGCCGGGAAGACGCTCGGCATACCCCTGGAAGCCGGCGAAACCAAATACGTGCGCATGTCGCCATCGTTCGGCCTGGTGATCGGCAGCATCGTTCTCGACCTCGAGCCGGCCGAAAAGGCCAGGCCCGAACTCGCCTCGCTGGCCTATACCGGCCAGGCCATCATCAACAAGTAAGTCCGGTCATCGTGCAAACCTTCGGCTTCCGGTCGAAGGTTCCTGTATGGGTATCCAGTCATTTGGTGGCGACTGACTACAATCCGCCCCCATGGCGACTCCCCTCAAGACTCCCCCCAGTTCAGCGTCCGCATCGTCCGGCTACTCGGAAGGCTCCATCCGCGTGCTCAAGGGCCTCGAGCCCGTGAAGCAGCGCCCGGGCATGTACACCCGGACCGACAACCCGCTGCACATCATCCAGGAAGTGCTCGACAACGCCGCCGACGAGGCGCTGGCGGGCTATGGCAAGAAGATCAAGGTCACGTTGCATGCCGACGGCTCGGCCAGCATCGAAGACGACGGCCGGGGCATTCCGTTCGGCCTGCACCCCGAAGAAAAGGCCCCCGTGATCGAGCTCGTGTACACCCGCCTGCACGCGGGCGGCAAGTTCGACAAGGGCTCGGGCGGTGCCTACAGCTTCTCGGGTGGCCTGCACGGCGTGGGCGTTTCGGTGACCAATGCGTTGTCCAAGCGGCTCGAAGTCACCTCGCACCGCGAAGGCTCCGTTGCCAAGCTGGCCTTCAGTGCCGGCGACGTGATCGAGGCGCTCGAAATCCGCAAGCTCGAGGCCGGCGAGCGCCGCCAGGGCACCACCGTGCGCGCCTGGCCCGACGCCAAGTATTTCGAGACCGCCGTGCTTCCCATGGGCGAGCTCACGCACCTGCTGCGCAGCAAGGCCGTGCTGATGCCCGGCGTGAGCGTCACGCTCGTCAATGAGAAGACCAAGGAAACCCAGCAGTGGCTCTACAAGGGCGGCCTGAGCGACTACCTCATGCAGACGCTCAACGGCGACCCCGTCATTCCGCTGTTCGAAGGCAGCGGCCACGCTGACAAGAACGCCGACAACTTCGCCGAAGGCGAGGGCGCCGACTGGTGCGTGGCCTTCACGGAAGACGGTCAGCCGGTGCGCGAGAGCTACGTCAACCTGATTCCCACCAGCGCCGGCGGCACGCACGAAAGCGGCCTGCGCGACGGCCTGTTCACCGCCGTGAAGGGCTTCATCGAGCTGCACTCGCTGCTGCCCAAGGGCGTGAAGTTGCTGCCCGAGGACGTGTTCGCGCGCGCCTCGTACGTGCTCAGCGCCAAGGTGCTCGACCCGCAATTCCAGGGCCAGATCAAGGAACGGCTGAACTCGCGCGACGCGGTGCGCCTGGTGTCGAGCTTCGTGCGCCCCGCGCTCGAACTGTGGCTCAACCAGCACGTCGACTATGGCCGCAAGCTCGCCGAGCTGGCCATCAAGGCCGCGCAGACGCGCCAGCGCGCCGGCCAGAAGGTCGAGAAGCGCAAGGGCTCCGGCGTGGCCGTGCTTCCCGGCAAGCTGACCGACTGCGAGAGCAAGGACATCAGCCACAACGAAGTCTTCCTGGTCGAGGGCGACTCCGCCGGCGGCAGCGCCAAGATGGGCCGCGACAAGGAAAGCCAGGCGATCCTGCCCCTGCGCGGCAAGGTGCTCAACACCTGGGAAGTCGAACGTGACCGGCTCTTCGCCAACACCGAGATCCACGACATCTCGGTGGCCGTGGGCGTCGACCCGCACGGCCCCAACGACACGCCCGACATGAGCGGCCTGCGCTACGGCAAGGTCTGCATCCTGAGCGATGCCGACGTGGACGGCTCGCACATCCAGGTGCTGCTGCTCACCTTGTTTTTCCGGCACTTTCCGAAACTCATCGAAGCCGGCCACGTGTATGTCGCGAAGCCGCCATTGTTCCGGGTCGACGCCCCCGCGCGCGGCAAGAAACCGGCCTCCAAGGTCTATGCGCTGGACGAAGGTGAACTGACCGCCACGCTCGACAAACTGCGCAAGGACGGCGTCCGCGAAGGTGCCTGGAGCATCAGCCGCTTCAAGGGCCTGGGCGAAATGAGCGCGGAACAATTGTGGGAAACCACGCTCAATCCAGACACCCGGCGCCTGATGCAGGTCCAATTGGGGCGGTTCGACTTCACGGCCACCCAGGGCGAGATCACCAAGCTCATGGGCAAGGGCGAAGCGGCAGCGCGGCGCGAACTCATGGAGTTGCGGGCCGACGATGTCGACATCGACGTCTGATTCCTCCACCACGCATGTCAGCTTTCAAGCGTTCGTTGTTGCTTTCGGCCTTCCTGCTGTGTACACAGCAGGAGGCGGCGCACGCCGCTGACATCTACGGCTACGTCGACAGCAAGGGCGTGGCGCATTTCGCCGCCGAGAAGGTCGACGAGCGCTACCAGGTCTTCTTCCGTGGCGGCCAGAGCTTCGACACGGCGCAGGGCCTTTCTCCGCTGGGCCGCGGCGCCCGCAAGCTCGACGGCAAGGTGCCGGCCGCGTCGCAGTCGCTGCTGGCCATGTTCGAGGCCTCGCCCGGCTACAAGACCGCCAAGTCCGCCCTGCGCGACGCATCGAACAAGCACGACATCGACTACGAACTGCTCCAGGCCCTGGTCGCGACCGAGTCGGGCTTCGACGCGCAGGCCGTCTCGCCCAAGGGCGCCATGGGTCTCATGCAGTTGATGCCCGCGACGGCTCAGCGCTATGGCGTGTCGGCCGACAAGCGCGCGACCATCGAGAAGAAGCTGTTCGACCCGCGCATCAACATCGCCGCCGGTTCGCGCTACCTGCGTGACCTGATCGCGATGTTCCCGGGACAGATCGAGCTCGCGCTGGCTGCCTACAACGCAGGCGAGGGGGCTGTGCAGCGTGCGGGCAACAAGATCCCGAACTACAAGGAAACGCAGAACTATGTACAGACCGTGCTGCAGTTGTATGCGTACCTGAAGCCTTCGGCAGTGACGGTGGGCGGAAACCTTCGGGGTGGCAGTGGCGGCGGCAGGACGCCGGGGCGCATCCGCATGGAAATGGCGGTGCCAAAGGGCGGCGCGATCGGCCGCGGCAACATGCCCTCCGAATCGCCGCGCAGCGCTCCGACGATGCCCGAGCTGCCCGAGCTGCCCGACGTGCCGACCGGCGCGGCCGAGCCGGGCGCCACCGCGCCGCCGTCCCCGTTGTCCTGACCTCCGGGGACTGCCAAGTACCGTCCTCGCGACCGCAAACAAGGCGCGCAGCCTCAAGCAACTGTTTTTCTTTCCCTCTCATTCATGGACGACTCTCAACCTCCGCTCGATCTCCAGGGTCCCGCCGACGGCGACACGACCCTGACCCTCGCCGACTACGCCCAGACCGCCTACCTCGAATACGCGCTCAGCGTGGTCAAGGGCCGCGCGCTGCCCGATGTGTCCGACGGCCAGAAGCCGGTGCAGCGCCGCATCCTGTACTCGATGTCGCGAATGGGCCTGGGCTTCGGCGGCACCAACGGCACCGTGGGTGCCAAGCCCGTGAAGAGCGCGCGCGTGGTCGGCGACGTGCTCGGCCGCTTCCACCCGCACAGCGACCAGGCCGCGTACGACGCGCTGGTGCGCATGGCGCAAGATTTTTCGCAGCGCTATCCGCTGGTCGACGGCCAGGGCAACTTCGGCAGCCGCGACGGCGACGGCGCCGCGGCCATGCGCTACACCGAAGCGCGACTGGCGCGCATCACCAGCCTGCTGCTCGACGAGATCGATGAAGGCACGGTCGACTTCATTCCCAACTACGACGGCAGCACCGAAGAGCCGCGCCTGCTGCCCGCGCGGCTGCCGTTCACGCTGCTCAATGGCGCCAGCGGCATCGCGGTCGGCCTTGCCACCGAGATCCCGAGCCACAACCTGCGCGAGATTGCCGACGCCTGCGTGGCGCTGATCAAGTCGAACGGCAAGCTCAGCGAGGAAGAACTCTTCGCCATCGTGCCCGGCCCCGACTACCCGGGCGGCGCGCAGATCATCAGCAGCGCGGGCGACATCGCCGATGCCTACCGCACCGGCCGCGGCTCGCTCAAGGTGCGCGCGCGCTGGAAGATCGAAGACCTCGCGCGCGGCCAATGGCAGTTGGTGGTCAACGAACTGCCGCCGGGCGTCAGCACGCAGAAGGTGCTCGAAGAGATCGAGGAAATCACCAACCCGAAGGTCAAGACCGGCAAGAAGGCGCTGAGCGCCGACCAGACGCAGCTGAAGGCCGCGATGCTGTCGGTGCTCGACGTGGTGCGCGACGAGTCCAGCAAGGACGCGGCCGTGCGCCTGGTGTTCGAGCCCAAGACCTCGCGCATCAGCCAGGACGAGTTCATCACCACGCTGCTCGCGCAGACCTCGCTCGAAACCTCGTCGCCGATCAACCTCACGATGGTCGGCATCGACGGCAAGCCCACGCAGAAGTCGCTGCGCCAGATGCTCAACGAGTGGATCGCGTTCCGCGAGGTTACCGTCGAGAAGCGCTCGCGGCACCGGCTCAACAAGGTGCTGGAACGCATCCACATCCTCGAAGGCCGGCAGCTGGTGCTGCTGAACATCGACGAGGTGATCGCGATCATCCGCGCGGCGGAAGACCCGAAGGCCGCGCTCATCGCACGCTTCAATCTCAGCGAACGGCAGGCCGAGGACATTCTTGAAATTCGCCTGCGCCAACTTGCGCGGCTCGAAGCCATCAAGATCGAGCAGGAGCTCTCGGGCCTGCGCGACGAGCAGAAGAAGCTCGAAGACATTCTCGGCAGCCCGACCGCATTGCGCCGCCTGCTCGTGAAGGAAATCGAGGCCGACGCCAAGACCTTCGAGGACGCGCGCCGCACGCTCATCCAGGCCGAGAAGCGCGCCGTGGCCGAGGTGAAGGTGGTCGACGAGCCCGTCACCGTCATCGTGTCGCAGAAGGGCTGGGTCCGTGCGCAGAAGGGCTGGGCGAGCGAGAAGGCTGCGGGCAACGGTGCGAACGCAGAGAAGGGCGCAGCGCCGGAATACAGCTTCAAGTCCGGCGACTCGCTCTACGGCGCCTTCGAATGCCGCAGCGTCGACACGCTGCTGGTCTTCGGCAGTGCCAAGGACAAGAGCGTGCGCGTCTACACCGTGCCCGTGTCCTCGCTGCCCGGCGCGCGCGGCGACGGCCAGCCGGTCACCACGCTCATCGAGCTCGATGCCGGCACGCACGTCACGCATTTCTTCGCCGGCCCCGTCGGCGCCAGCGTGCTGCTTGCCAACACCGGTGGCTACGGCTTCATCGCCACGGTCGAGAACATGATGTCGCGCCAGCGCGGCGGCAAGGCCTTCATCGACGTGGGCGAGGGCGAGCAGCTGTGCCGTCCGTCGCTGGTGGGCGGCGCGAGCGGCGCCGAGCCGATGCCTGCCGCCACGCACGTGGCCTGCGCCTCGACCGGCGGCCGCATCCTGACCTTCGACATCGCCGAGCTCAAGAGCCTGCCGAAGGGGGGGCGCGGCCTCACGCTGATCGACCTCGAGGCCAAGGACACCCTGGCCGGCGCCGCGGCCTACACGCGAAGCGTGAAGATCGAGGGCATCGGCCGCGGCGGCAAGGAGCGCGATGAAACGCTGGAAATCCGCACACTCAACAACGCCCGCGGCAGCCGTGCACGCAAGGGCAAGGCGGCCGACCTCGGCTTCAAGCCGTCGAGCATCGTGCGGGTGCAGTGATGGGCGGCATCGACATCAGCGTCATCGGGATCTTCATTGCCGTGGTCACCGGCTTCGGCAGCTATGTGCTGGGCCGGCGCATGCGCGAAAAGCGGGCGGCGAAGAAGCGCGAGAAAGACCGCATTGCTTCGCAGGCGAACGAGACGCGGCAGGTGCGGCGCGCGCGGGAGCGCAAGGAGCGCGGCGAGTAAACATGGCCGCTTGCGCTTGGAGTCGAACAGCAGGAGGAGAGAGCGTTATGGCAGTAGCTGAGGGACTGCTCGGTTGCGTTCGCTATATCGCGTTCGCAGGCGCAGCGGCTGTGTTGTCGGGGTGTGCGAGCGTCGAATACAAGGACGCGATGGGCGACAGGACTGCAAGACTGCGTGTTGTCCAGAATGCGTCGGCCCGGGTGATCTCTTACTCCTTCGCGGTGCGCGAGAGTTGCCGCAGGGAGGGACCCAAGGGCGGTGTGCTCTTCAACGAGCGATCGGAGTCCAGGAGGGTAGGCATGGCGCCCCGTCTGAGTACCGACTTCATGAGCTCTGAGCGGATCATTCCGGCGGACGTTGAAGTGGTGCTGCTGGCTGGCGGCAGCACCGTGTGGTCGAATTGCGTGGGAACCGTTCGCTTCGTCCCTCGCAGCGGCGAACAGTACGAAGCGATTTTTCTCTGGCCTGCATCGGCGCCTCGCTGCACCATTCAGTTGCGCAGGATTGTTCTGGCCGGAAACGGCGAGGTTTCACGTATCGAGGAGCCCAGCGCTTCGCGTTGCGACTAGCGCAACCCTTGCCACCACCGCGTGTTGGTCCGCGCCTGCCCCACCGTCACCACCTCCCCGATCACCGGCGTCGCCAGCTCGATCTTCTTTGCCTCCGCGAGGTTCGCGATGCGGTCCAGCGGGTCGCGCCAGGTGTGGAAGGAAAGGTCGAAGGTGCTGTTGTGCACCGAGAAGAACACCTTGCCGCGCAGGTCCTCGAAGGCCTGCACGCTTTGCTCGGGCGTCATGTGCACGGCCGGCCACATGCTGTCGTAGGCGCCGTTTTCCATCAGCGCGATGTCGAAGCCGCCGAAGCGTTCACCGATCTGCCTGAAGCCGGGGAAGTAGCCCGAGTCCCCGCTGTAGAACAGGCGCTGCTCGCCGCTCTGCACTACCCATGAGGCCCATAGCGTGCGGTCGCGGTCGCCCAGCGTGCGGCCCGAGAAATGCTGCGCGGGCGTGGCGGTGAGCTTCACGCCGTCGTGTTCGCCGCTTTGCCACCAGTCGAGCTCGCTCACGCGCTCGGCCGGCACGCCCATCACCAGCAGCCGCGCGCGCACGCCCAGCGGCACGAAGTAGCGCTGCACGCTCTTCGAGAGGTACTCGATGGTCGCCACGTCGAGGTGGTCGTAGTGGTCGTGCGAAAGGATCACGCCCTCTATCGGCGGCAGCTGTTCGAGCGCGATCGGCGGCTGGTGAAAGCGCTTCGGCCCGGCCCACCGCACCGGCGATGCACGTTCGCTGAACACCGGGTCGATCAGCCAGTACTTGCCGCGCAGCTTCAGCAGATGCGACGAGTGGCCGAGGCGCACCACGTGGTTGGCCTTGGTGTCGAGCGCATCGAGCGCGCCGCGGTTCAGCGCCTGCACGGGGATCGCATCGACCGGCACGGTGTCGACCTTGCTGCCCACGATGAAGCGCGACCAGATGCGCCATGCGCTGGCCTGGGTCGGCAGGTCGGGGTTGGCCATGTTGTGGAAGCCGCCGTCGCGGAATTGCGGCGAGTTGTCGTAGCGCGTTTCGCCGCCGCCGGCGGCGCCGCATCCCGCCACGAACGCGCAGCCGGCGGCCGCCAATGCAGTGCCACGGCGCAGCAGTTGAGGCAGGTAGGAGCCCTGCGAACCTGGATCGTCAGCCATGGGAGTGCCTTCTGGATTGTGTTTGTCGGATGGCGCGAGACTAGCGACGATGCGCGTTTCAATGGTTTCAACCGTAGAAACATTTGGGGAGCGGGGGTATCCGGGACGTTTGTCCGGGGCGAAACAGCGAACAGTCCTATGCCATGCGCGATATGGCGCTCCCCTTCACCCCTCGGCAAACTGAAAGTCTTCATCGATCCCAAGGAACGAGGCGGCAGAGCCATGAGCAGCAATCGCTACCCCATCATCTACGTGCGTGGCTACGCCATGACCGAAGCGGAGCGCGATGACACCGCCGCCGATCCGTTCTGCGGTTTCAACATCGGCTCCACGGTGTATCGCGCCACCGTCAAGAAGGAAGCGCCGGCGCAGAAGTTCGTCTTCGAGTCGCCCATGGTGCGGCTGCTGGCTGACTTCCAGTACCAGAGCGTCTACCAGAACGGGCTGGACATCCTCGACCCCGACTGGAAGCCCTCGCCCGATGAAAACGGCAGGGACGTCGACGGCATTCCCTCGGCTTCGGTCATCATCTACCGCTACTACGACTCGGGCTCCGAGCTGCTCGGCGATGGCCGGGCCAGGGACATCAAGGTGTACGCGCAAGGCCTGAGCCAGTTGATCCTGCGCGTGCGCGACCTCGTGGCGCTGCGCGAGGGGCCCGGCTTCTCGCCCGCGGATTTCCGCTGCTACCTCGTCGCGCATTCGATGGGCGGCCTGGTGGTGCGCGCCTTCCTGCAGAACCCCGAGCTCGGCGAGGCGGCCGCGCGTGCGTGCGTCGACAAGGTGTTCACCTATGCCACGCCGCACAACGGCATCGACATGGGCGGCATCAACGTGCCGGCCTGGCTCACGGCGGCTGAGATGAACACCTTCAACCGCGAGAAGATGTCGGAGTTCCTGGCCACGCCGGCGGTCAACGGCCGCATGGACTACCTGCCGGCCACGGCCTTTCCGGCCGAGCGCTTCTTCTGCATGGTCGGTACCAATCGCGGCGACTACGAAAGCGCCAAGGGCCTGTCGCGCATGTTCGCGGGCCACGGCAGCGATGGGCTCGTGCGCATCGAGAACGCCTCGCTCTGGGCCTCCGACGCTGCGGGCAAGACGCAGCCGGTGGCCACCGCCTACACCTACCGCTCGCACTCGGGCTTCTTCGGCATCGTCAATTCGGAGGAGGCCTACCAGAACCTCGTGCGCTTCTTGTTCGGCGACGTGCGGGTCGATCTTTGGTTCGACATCGAGGGCGTCACGCTGCCGCCCGACCTGCCCAAGGGCGCTGACGTCGATGCGCTCTACCAGGTCGAGCTGCTCGCCGCACCGCGCGGCAAGCGCTGGTACCTGAGCCGGCGCGTGGCCGAGGAAGATTCGCCCGCCTGCCGTACGCACAAGGAACTGACCGACCCGGCCAAGGCGGATCGCCGGTCGATCTACCTTTCCACCGTGTTTCTCGCCAACAGGGCCCGCGTGAAGCAGGACCGCCCGACGCTCGCCTATGCCATGACGCTGGGCGTGCGCGTGCCCGACTACCAGGTCAACAACAAGTTCTGGCTCGATGGTCACTACGAAGGCAGCTCGCTGTTCCGCGACACGCTGGTCATCGAGATCGCGCCGCCCGCGCCTGGCGATCCGGCGCAGAGCTGGAACGTCAAGTACGGCTGGCAGACCGACACGGCGGGGCAGGCCTCGCTGCCGATGAGCCCGAAGCAGCTGGCCAGCGGCAAGCTGCAGTTCATGGTGCCGCTGTCGAGCCTCGGCGCCGCACCGGCGGCGCCCGGCATCAGCGGGAAAGTACGGCTCGAAGTGAGTGCCTGGAACTGAGGGGAGCCGCTACGATGGGCGCATGAACACTGCCGTCCTCGTCATCGACGTCCAACGTGGCCTTTGCGACGATCCGCCGCGCCCCCATGAAGCCGGGCAAGTGATGCAGCGCATCAATGCGCTCACCGAACGTGCCCGTGCAGCCGGTGTGCCCGTGGCCTTCATCCAGCACGAGAATGCGGTCGACCTGGAATTCGATTCCGAGCGCTGGCAGCTCGCCGGTGCGCTGAACACCGATTCGCGCGACGTCCGCATCCGCAAGACCACGCCCGACTCCTTTCTGCGCACGCCGCTCGAAGCCTGGCTGTCGGAGCATGGCGTGAAGTGCGTTGTGGTCTGCGGCTATTCGTCGGAGTTTTGCGTCGACACCACCGTGCGCCGCGCCGCCGCGCTGGGCTACCACGTGGTGCTCGCAGCCGACGCGCACACCTCGCACGACAAGCCGCACGCGACGGGTGCGCAGATCCGTGCGCATCACAACGCCACGCTGTCGGACATCACGAGCTTCGGCGTGCCGATTCGCGCGGTGGCCAGCGCCGACATCGCGTTCTGATCAGTCGGCCCCCGGCCGCCACACCCGCGCCAGCGCGGCCATCTTCCCCTTGAAGCCCAGCCTGTCGTTCGACAGCGCGTCGATGAAATCCGACAGCCGCTGCGACTTCACCATCGTGTAGATGGTGAGCCAGGTCGTAAGGACGAACACCACGCCGAACCACAGTGCCTTGCGCCACAGCGGTGCGTCGGCCTCGGCCAACAGGTTCATGCCGAGGAAGCCGGTGGTGATGGTGCCGATCAGGCCGAACAGCGTGACCACCGTGAGGCGCACCACGGTGCTGGCCTGCCGGCGCAGGCTGTCGGCGTCGAGATATGTGTTCATGTCGGCGATGCGCGCCTTGACCTCGTCGTAGAGCGGGTCGAGCCCAAGGTGCGCGGCACACATGTGCGACAGCGCGCGCACCTGCGCCTGTTCCGAGATCTCGTGGAACCAGTAGCGGTGCGTGAAGCGCAGGAAGCGCTCGAAGCTCGCGCGGATCGCGCGCTTGAACTGCTTCACGCTCGGCGTGCTGCGGATGTCGAGCCGCTTGAGCGCCTCCACCAGCTGGTCGGAGAACATCAGCAGCGAGGCCTTCTGGAAATGCGCGATGAGGAACAGCAGGAAGTGCTGGTGCCTGAACTGCGCGAGCACGCCGCGGTCGCGGCAGCAGAAGAACTCGGAGTGCGCATCGCCCACCACGATGAGGGCGTGGCCGTTGCACAGGTAGCGCGTGTTGGGTGCTGCGCCGGCGTTGACCCAGAAGCGGTCGTAGCAGTACTTGTGCTCGAAGTCGGCGAGGTGGTGGTCGGCGTAGGGCAGGTGCGCGTCGGTGGTGCCGGCACCCGTTACCAGCGCGAGCCGCACGAAGTCGTCGCGCGTGAGGCGGCGCGGGTCGTCCAGCGAGAGGTAGGCCATGACCGGCATGCGGTAGTACTCGATCTGCCGGTAGCGCAGCACGCCGGGGTCTTCGGAATGGTCGCTCACCAGCGGCTGCATCAGGTAGGCCCAGTGCGAGGAGATGCGCGGCGCGCGGTGCTGCGCCACGTGCGAGAGGAAGCTCTCGCGCTGCTGCGCGTCGGAGCTTGCGAGGACGCGGCCGTCGGCGCCCAGCCATTCGACGCTCGCCATGCAATGCAGCGCCGAACCATCGGGCTCCCAGCCGGAGGGGTAGGCGCGGCCGAAGCGGTAGAGGATTTCCTGCGCCTGCGCGAGGCTCAGGTGGTCGGCCCCGACCTCGAGGTTCACCATGACCACGTCGATGTCGAAGAAGAAGTAGAGGTCGCAATGCACCACGTCGAGCGTGACGGGCGCGTCGCCCGCGCGGGCCACCACGCGCACCGATGCGATGTCTTGGCGGCGGAAGACGCGCATCGGTGAATCGCCGTCGTTGCCGGAGGCCGGGCCGCCGCTGCTGCCGTTGCGCGAGCGGCCCTCGCCGTAGAGAAAGCGCTGCACGTACGGCAGGAAGCTCACGAACTCGTTGTAGTGCCGCTCGTGAAAGCGGCTGCTGTCGCCGGTGTATTCGTCGACCTCTTCGCGCCATGGCGAGGCATCGCCCATCTCGCGCAGCACATGCCAGGGCGCGTGGTGGTGCGCGTGCCCGGCGTCCGGCGCAGGCATCAGCCGCAAGGGCCAGAGCAGGGCCTGGCGGAAATGCTGCACGGTGGGGGCGCCTGTGGAGAGCGCAGTTGCCTCTGTGGGCATGGTGGCCGCGGGTGGGTTCAGCATGGCTTCAGTGTAGGCAGAAGGCGAGACAAAACGACCACTTAGGGGAATCCCTAGGCAATCATGAAACCGGTTTCAGATAAGCTGCAAGCATTGCTTTCGAGGCATGCACGCGCCACGCGCGCACCTTCCGGGTTCGCCCTTCATGAACTACCAGTTTCAATTCGACGCCGTCTTCGCCGCCTGGCCGTTGCTGCTCAAGGGCACGTGGATCACGGTCCAGCTCTCGCTCGTGGCCACGGTGCTCGGCCTCGTGGTCGCCATCTTCTGCGCCTGGGGCAAGACCTCCGGGCCTGGCTGGCTGCGCTTCATCGTGAATGCCTATATCGAGGTGATCCGCAACACGCCGTTCCTCGTGCAGTTGTTCTTTTTCTTCTTCGCGCTGCCGGCCATCGGGCTGCGCTGGTCGCCGCAGACGGCCGCGCTGGTGGCGATGGTGGTGAACCTCGGTGCGTATGCGACCGAGATCATCCGCGCGGGCATCGAGTCGATCCCCAAGGGGCAGATCGAGGCGGGCAGGGCGCTCAACCTCAAGCCCTGGGAAATCTTCCGCTTCGTCATCATCAAGCCCGCGCTGAAGGCCATCTACCCGGCGCTCACGAGCCAGTTCATCCTGCTGATGCTGAGCTCGGCGGTGGTGTCGGTCATCTCGGCCGACGACCTGACCTCGGTGGCCGCCAACCTGCAGTCGCAGACCTTCCGCAGCTTCGAGATCTACATCGTCGTGGCTGCGATCTACCTCGCGCTGGCGCTGGCCTTCTCGACGATGTTCAAGCTGATCTACAGGCGCACGCTCAACTATCCGGACCGCCGGTAAGAAACGACGGACGGAGACAACACCATGCGCACCTTCGGCTTTCCCGAATTCCTTTTCATCCTCGAAGCGGCCAAGTGGACGCTTGCGCTGTCGGCCATCGCCTTCGTGGGCGGCGCGATCCTGGGGCTCATCGTCGCGTTGATGCGCACGTCGCAGTCGACGTGGGCGCGCGGCGTGTCGACCACTTTCATCCAGATCTTCCAGGGCACGCCGCTGCTGCTGCAGCTGTTCCTGGTGTTCTTCGGCGCGCCGGTGCTGGGGTTGGACATCAATCCGTGGGTGGCTGCCGGTGTCGCGCTCATCCTGAACAGCGCCGCTTTCCTCGGCGAGATCTGGCGCGGTTGCATCGAGGCCATTCCGCGCGGCCAGTGGGAAGCCGCCGAGGCGCTGAGCCTCAGGTACACGTCCCGCATGCGCGACGTGGTGTTGCCGCAGGCGCTGAAGATCGCGCTGGCGCCCACGGTGGGCTACGTGGTGCAGATCATCAAGGGGACGTCGCTCGCGGCCATCATCGGTTTTGTCGAAGTCACGCGCGCCGGGCAGATCGTCAACAACGCCACCTTCCAGCCGCTCATCGTGTTCTCGGTGGTGGCGGCCATCTACTTCGCGATCTGCTGGCCGCTGTCGCTGTTGGCCGCGCGCATGGAGCGCCGCCGCGCCCGGGCGCTTGCCCGCTGACCCTTTCCGTTTTCTCTTTCTCGTCGCTTCCTTTCTTTATTCAGGAGACACACCCATGACCCGTATCACCACCCGCCGTGCCGCGCTCGCCGTGCTGGGCCTCGGCGCCGCTCTCACCGTGTTCGCACCCTTCGCCTCGGCACAGTCGGTGGCCGACATCAAGAAGAAGGGCGAGATCACCATCGGCATGCTGGTCGACTTTCCGCCCTACGGCACCACCGATGCGAAGAACCAGCCCGACGGCTACGACGCCGACGTGGCCAAGCTGCTTGCGAAGGACTGGGGTGTCAAGGCCAACATCGTGCCGGTCACGGGCCCCAACCGCATCCCGTTCCTGCTGACCAACAAGGTCGACCTGCTGGTCGCCTCGCTGGCCATCACGCCCGAGCGTGCCAAGCAGGTGCAGTTCTCGCAGCCCTACGCGGCCGCGACCATCGTGCTGTACGGCGCGACCAAGGCCCCCATCAAGGCCGCGGGCGACCTGAAGGGCCTGCGCGTGGGCGTGGCCCGCGCCTCGACGCAGGACGTGGCCGTGACCAAGGCCGCGCCCGAAGGCACCGAAATCCGCCGTTTCGACGACGACGCCTCGGCCATGCAGGCGCTGATCTCGGGCCAGGTCGATGCCATCGGCTGCTCGGTGACCGTGGCGGCACAGATCGCCAAGCGCGTGCCTGCCGGCACCTACGAAAACAAGTTCACGCTGGTGCAGCAGTCGATGGGCATCGCGATGCGTCCGGCCCAGGAAGAGCTGCACAAGGCGGTGAACGAATTCGTGCAGAAGAACACCGCCAACGGCGAGCTCAACAAGCTGTATCAGAAGTGGCTGCAGGCCGACCTGCCGAAAATGAACTGACCCCCAGGCTTCGCGCACTTCGTGTCGCTACGCCAACCCCCTTGCAG
>NZ_AKIW01000075.1 GCF_000282635.1 Variovorax sp. CF313 | reverse complement strand
AGGCCGAAGCGCGTGACGATGCCGGCAAGGTGGCGCAGGGCGCCGCTCTCGGTTTCCATCGCGACGGTGGAATTGCAGTGCCTCGCCCAGGGGCGTCTGGATCGTGACGCGGCGCTTCACGGATGGCGTCTCCACGGGATCGGAAAGATCACCGGGGACGCGACGAATGTTGTCGCAATGGCGTGAGTCACGCACTCTCCCTGCTGTCGTTATTGATTGCTGCTTGCCTTGAGAGCGAATGGCCAGCTCTCGATGCGTCATCGTGCACTGCGACAGGACGCTTCAAGCGATTGCAATTATGTGATTCCAATATTCGGCAACGCGCAGGTCTTGCCTTTTGGCGTAGGGATTCTTGTTGCAGGTATGCCAACAAGTTGACATGCCAAATCAACGCTTGCTTACGACGGATGTAGTCAATGGGCTCCAAGCCCCTTCCTTGTTTTGAACGAAAGGACTCTTGAGCCGTGTGATGCTGGCTAATCCTGCGATGCCGCTGCGCGCGCGAACTGTGACAAGCGTTTGACCAGCGGCTCGAACAGTTCCATGGGCGTGTTCCCGTAACCCAATACCAACCCGTTGTCCGATGGCGTCGGCCGCATCGCAAATCCCGACAGCGGAAACGGCGCGATGCCATGTCGCAGCGCCTCGGCCGCGATCCGGCGGTCATCGAAGCGCGCGGGCAACCGCACCGTCAGGTGCAACCCGCAGTAGCCGCCGTCGATCTCGTGCGGTACCTTGAAATACTTCTGCAGCGCAAGCCGCAGCGCCTGCTGCCGGTCGCGGTACAGCCGCCGCATGCGGCCCAGGTGCCGGCTGAACTGCCCGCTCTCGATGAAGTCGGCCATGGCCAACTGCTCGTAGCGATGCCCGCCGCGCAGCATTTCTTCCAGCGGTGCCTGCACGACTGGAAGCAGCTGGGCGGGCAGCACGAGAAAGCCCAGCCGCAGTGACGGAAACATCGTCTTGCTGAAGGTGCCGACGTAGAGCACGGGCGCGTCGTCCACCAGCCCCTGCATCGCACCGATGGGCTCGCCCGTGTGGCGGAACTCGCTGTCGTAGTCGTCCTCGATGATCCACGCGCCGTGCTGGCGGGCCTGCGCGATCAGCGCGAGCCGGCGCGCGATGCTCAGCACCGAGCCGCCCGGGTACTGGTGCGAGGGCGTGGTGTAGATCAGCCGGGGCGGGTGCTTTTGCCAGTCGCGTTCGGTCACGCACAGGCCTTCGGCGTCGACCCGCACCGGCACGATGCGCATGTCGCCCGCATGCATGGCGGCCTTCACGCCGCGGTAGCCCGGGTCTTCGACCCAGCCGGTCTCGCCCGGGTTGGCCAGCAGCCGCACGCACAGCGAGATGGCCTCCTGCGCGCCTTCGGCGATGACGACCTGTTGCGGCTCGCAGCGCACGCCGCGCGCCACCGACAGATGCCGCGCGATGGCCGCGCGCAGCGGCGGTTCGCCCAGCGGATCGCCGTAGCCCAGCGCGGCCGATCCGGCGCCGCGGATCGCCCGGTCGAGCGCGCGCCGCCATGCGGCCGACGGAAAGTGCGACAACGCGGGCACACCGGGGCGCAGTGCCGCCTCCATCTCGCCGCGCGACGTGCCTGGCTTGATCTTCGCGAGACGCAGCGCGGTGGCTGGTGCGCCGGCCGGCTTGCCCGTGCGCTTCGGCAGGACGGAAGTCGAGAGTTCGGTCACGCGCGTGCCCTGCCGGTCGGGCTGCACATAGCCCTCGGCCGCCAGATGCTCGTAGGTCGCGGTGACGGTGTTGCGGGATACGGCCAGCGCCTCGGCCAGGGCGCGCGAGCCCGGCAGGCGGCTGCCGGCGACCAGGCTGCCGTCGAGGATGGCGCGCTTGAGCCGGTCGTGCAGCTGGTGCTGCATCGAGCCTGCGCCGCGGTCCCTTAAGAGGGAGGACTCGAGCAGGGCAGTGGGAGAGAGGGTAGGTCGTGGCACCATGAAATGAATCCGACGTGGCACTTACGCTGGAGCCACGTTGCGCGTACTTTACGTGCTCCCGCCCAGTTTTTCTTTTTTTCCGAAAGAGCCTTTCATGTCAGCCCGCCAAAACAAGTTCGGCCAGTCCATCGGTCCCGATCTTCCCGAATGGACGCCGCGCGCCCAGCCGCCGCGCCGTGTGGTCGAAGGCCGTTTCTGCAGGCTCGAACCGATCGATGCCTCGAAGCACGCCGACGATCTGCACGCCGCCTACGCGCAAGCCCCCGATGGGCGCGACTGGACCTACCTCGGCGTCGAGCGCCCCGCCGAAGCGGAAGGCACCCGCGCCTACATCGAGCGCATCGCGAAGAGCACCGACCCGCTGCACTTCGCCGTCATCGACAGGCAAAGCGGCCGCGCCGTGGGCTCGCTGGCGCTGATGCGCATCGACCCGGCCAACGGGGCCATCGAAGTGGGGACCGTCAATTTTTCGCCGCTGCTGAAGAACACGCCGATGTCCACCGAAGCGCAGTACCTGCTGATGAAGCTCGCCTTCGACGAACTCGGCTACCGCCGCTACGAGTGGAAATGCGACAACTTCAACGAGCCATCGAAGCGCGCGGCGCTTCGGCTGGGCTTCAAGTACGAGGGCCTGTTCCGCCAGGCCGTGGTCTACAAGGGCCGCAGCCGCGACACCGCGTGGTTCTCGATCATCGACGGCGAGTGGCCCGCGCTGCGCACCGCGTTCGAGCGCTGGCTGGCGCCCGGCAACTTCGACGCGCAGGGACGGCAGCGCATGTCGCTCGACAAGTTCCGGCTGCCTTCTTCCTGAGTGAGTCGCGCCGGGCCGGAATCTATTTGCCCGGCTTCTGCGACTGCTCGCACTCGACCTGGATCAGCTCTCGCTCGTCCAGCGTCGCGCCGATGCGCACCGCGCTCAGGCAGCCGCCCCACACGCAGCCGGTGTCGATCGAGAGCAGGTCGGGCCGCGACAGCCAGCCCAGCGTCGACCAGTGGCCGCAGGCGACCGTGGCCTTGGCCGTCTTGCGTCCGGGCACGTCGAACCACGGCATGTAGCCTTCGGGCGGGGTGGCCGCGCTGTCTTTGGCCTCGAACTCCATCACGCCTTCAGGTGTGCAGAAGCGCAGCCGCGTCAGCGCATTGACGATGGCGCGCAGCCGCGCGCTGCCCGTGAGCGTGTCGTGCCATTGCGCCGGCTCGTTGCCGTACATCGACATCAGGAACTCGCCCAGCGCCGGCCCGCGCAGCACCGACTCGACCTCGGACGCCAGCGCCAGCGTGTCGCCCACCGTCCACTGCGGCAGCACGCCCGCATGCAGCATCAGCAGGTCGCCGTCGCCAATGCGCATGTGCAGCGCCATGTGCTGCAGGCGCACCCATTCGAGCAGCGCCTCGCTGTCGGGCGCGGCCAGCACTTCGGCCAGCGTGTCCTTGCGGCCGGCCTTGCGCGCGCCGTGCGCCACGCCCAGCAGGTGCAGGTCGTGGTTGCCGAGCAGGCTCAGCGCCGAGGCGCCGCAGCCCTGCACGCGGCGCAGCACCGCGAGCGAATCGGGGCCCCGGTTGACCAGGTCGCCCAGCAGCACGATGGTGTCGCGGCTGGGGGAGAAATCGATCTTCTGCAGCAGCCGACCGAGGGGGGCGTCGCAGCCTTGCAGGTCGCCAATCAAGTAAAGTGACATTCCCTCATTCTCTCCCTCAGTTCATGGATGTCTTCCTCCTGGCCTTGTTGACCACGCTCAACGCGTTGTTCGCAATGTCCGAAATGGCCCTTTCCACCAGCCGGCGCGCACGTCTCGCGGCACTGGCCGAAACGGGAGACACCGGCGCGGTGGCCGCGCTGAAGCTGATGGAGTCACCCACGCAATTCCTCTCGACGGTGCAGATCGGCATCACCTCGATCGGCATGCTCAGCGGCATCGTCGGCGAGGCCGCCTTTGCCGAGCCGCTCGCGGTCTGGATGGAAGGCGTCGGCATGGGGCGCGGCACCGCCAGCGTCGCGTCCACCGCGGTGGTCGTCACCTGCATCACTTTCTTCACCATCATCTTCGGCGAACTGGTGCCCAAGCGCATCGGCCAACTCTATCCCGAGCCCGTGGCGCGATGGGTGTCGCGCCCCATGCGCGGACTGGCCAAGGGCGCCAAGCCTTTCGTGTGGCTGCTGGCGGGCGCCACGGCCACCATGCTGAAGCTGCTGCGCATCGACGCCAACGCGGCCCGTTCTGTCACCGAGGAAGAAATCTCGGCCAGCCTCGAAGAAGGCGTGGACGCCGGCGTCATCGAGCAGCACGAGCACCAGATGGTGCGCAATGTGTTCCACCTCGACGACAGGCGCCTGTCGTCGCTGATGATCCCGCGCGCCGACATCGAATGGCTCGATGCTTCGTTCACCGTGGAGCGGGCACTGCAGCAGGTTGCCGACGCGGCCGAGCTCAACCTCGTGCATTCCTGGTACCCCGTGTGCCGCAACTCGCTCGACGACGTGGTCGGCGTCGTCAGCGTGGCGCAACTGCTGCGCCTGGGCTCCGCGCATCGCGGCGTGCTGGGCCAGGAGGCGACGCCCGCCGTGTTCGTGCCCGAGACCCTCACCGGCATGGAGCTGCTGGAGCAGTTCCGCGCCCGCGCCGGCCGCCTCGTGTTCGTGGTCGACGAGTACGGCGTGGTCCAGGGCCTCATGACCCCGCGCGACCTGCTCGAAGCCATCACCGGCGAACTGCAGCCCGGCATGCAGACCGACGCCTGGGCGCGCGAGCGGGCCGACGGCGTGTGGGAGCTCGACGGCCTCATGCCCGTGTCGGAGCTGCGCGCGCGCCTGGGCATCCGCGAATTGCCCGATGAAGAGCGCGGGCGCTACAACACCGTGGCCGGCTTGCTGATGTCCGTGTCGGGCCACCTGCCCAAGGTGGGCGAGCGCATCGACTGCGCCGGCTGGTGCTTCGATATCGTCGCGCTCGAAGGCCGCCGCATCGACCGGGTGCTGGCGTCGCCCGACCCGACGGCGCCGTCCAAGGAAGATTGAGGCGGGGGCCATGCTGTCTCTGCTCGCTCTCAGCTGCCCCCAATGCTCCGCGCCGTTGCCGCGCGCTGCCCGCTGGCGTACCGTCAACTGCAGTTACTGCGGCACCACCGTCACCCGAGGCACTGAAACCATCGAGCGCGAGAGCTTCCGCGCCGCGCTGCGCCGGGCCAATGCCGACGTGCCCGGCGGCCGCATCCTCACATGGCGCGGCGCGCGCTACCGCGTGCTCGCACCGCTGGCCACCGGAGAGCACAGCGAAGTGCTGTTCGCCGAACGCCTCGGTGCATTGCCCGAGCGCGTCACGCTCAAACTCGCGCGAGACAGCGCCGCCAACAGCGTTCTGGTGCGCGAAGGCGCGGTGCTCCAGTCGCTGCAAGACCTGCCGGTGCAGGGTGCTGCCTATTTCACCCGCCGCCTGCCGCAGCCGCTGGGCGTGGGCATTGCCGAAGGCCTGGGCGACGGCGCCCGCCAGGCGCTGGTGCTGCGCCACCCGGCAGGCTTCTGGGGCAGCCTGCAAGACGTGCAGCAGGCCAACGCCCAAGGCATCGATCCGCGCCACGCAGTGTGGATCTGGCGCCGCATGCTCGAAGTACTGGCCTTCGTGCACGGTGCCGGCTGGACGCACCGCGACCTGTCGCCCGCGCATGCGCTCGTGCATCCGCGCGACCATGGCGTGCTCGTCATCGGCTGGTCGCGCGCGCAACATGCCACCGGCACGGTCCACAACGCCGCCGCCGCACGCGACCTGATGCAAGCTGCCTGGACCGTGCGCGCCGTGTTGCACGGCGGTGCGGCCGGCGAGCCAGGTTTCGGCGCTCACACACCTGCACCGCTCGTGGCCTTGCTGCGCCAGTGCAGTGAAGACAGTGCCGCCTGCCAGCGCCTTGGCGCACAGGGCATCGAGCAGGCGCTCTCCGCCGCGTCGCGCGAAGCCTTCGGCGCGCCGCAGTTCGTTCATTTCGATCCCGCGCCTCCCCACCGTACCGGCGCCTGAACCGCACATACGCACCAAGCTAGGAGTCACTTCATGGGCTACGGAAACTACTCGCATGCCGCCCACACGGCGCTCATTGCCGACCGCGCCGCCAAGCCGGGCGCCGAGGTCTTCACCCAGCGCTCCACCCATCCGCTGATGAACCCGCAAGGGCTGAAGGTGCGCGAGTCGCGCGACAACGCCGACCATCCGAACTCGCTGGGCATCGTTTTCGCGCTCGACGTCACGGGCTCCATGGGCGATATTCCGCAGACGCTTGCGCGCAAGGAGCTACCCACCTTCATGAAGCTGCTGACCGACTGCGGCGTGGCAGACCCGCAGCTCATGTTCATGGCCATCGGCGACGCCACCTCCGACCACGCACCGCTGCAGGTCGGCCAGTTCGAATCGACCGCCAATCTCATGGACCAGTGGCTCACCTGGAGCTATCTCGAAGGCGGTGGCGGCGGCTCGGGCGAAGAGAGCTACGAGCTCGCCTTCTACGTCATGGCCCAGCACACCGACATGGACTGCTGGGTCAAGCGCAAGAAGCGCGGCTACCTGTTCGTCACCGGCGACGAACTGCCGTACCCCGCCGTCTCGCGCCACCAGATCGAAGGCCTCATCGGCGAGAAGCTCGACGAGGACATTCCCATCGAGGAAGTCATCGCCGCCGCGGCCGAAACGACGAACCTGTTCTTCCTGATTCCCGACGCCCAGCGCCGCCGCCGCTGCGAACCGCGTTGGCGCGAACTGCTGGGCGATCACGTCATCTGCATGGACTCGCCGGACGACGCCTGCGCCGTGGCCGCCGGCATCGTCGCCCTCACCGAAAAAGCCGTGCCCAGCCTCGACGCGCTGGCCGGCGTGATGGGCGGCACCGGCATGGCACGGGAACGCGTGGGTGGCGTGATGCATGCGCTCGAGGGGTATGCCGCGCTGCTCGACCCGACCGCAGCGCGCCACGCGCCGCCGGGCTTGGCCGCGGGAGCAGCAGGCCCGCGCTCCTCATGGTGGAAGCGGCTCTTCGGCTGATGACCGAGTGAGCTCCGGCACCGCAGCGGCAGCCACGCGCTACATCTCACTGCTCGGCCTCGGCTTCGGGGACTGCGGCAAGGGGCTCTTCACAGACCACCTGTGCGGCGCGCTGCAGGCCCACACTGTCGTGCGCTTCAACGGCGGCGCGCAGGCCGGGCACAACGTGGTGCTGGCGGATGGGCGGCATCACACCTTTTCGCAGTTCGGCGCCGGCAGTTTTCATGCGGGCGTGGGCACCGTGCTTGCGAGTCCGGTGGTGGTGCATCCGACGGCGCTGCGCGTCGAGGAAGCGGCATTGCGGCGGGTGGGCGTGGAGGACGCGTTCTCGCGCCTGCTGATCGATGCGCGCTGCCGCGTGACCACGCCCTTTCATCAGGCGGCAGGCCGTTTGCGCGAATGGGCACGGGGGGAGGGGGCGCACGGCAGCTGCGGCGTGGGTGTCGGCGAAACGGTGCGGCATGCGCTCGCCGCACCCGACGAGGCGCTGCACTACGGCGACCTGTCGCAGTCGGCCCTTGCCTTGGAAAAACTGGAAGCCTCCCGCGCTGCGCTGCTTCGCGAGTTCGCGCACGCGGCGCCCTTGCATGCCGATGGCGCGCGGGAACTGTCGGTGCTCCAGGACGACTCGCTCGCACGGCGATGGCTCGATGCCGCCGCGCCGTGCCTGGCCCAGTCGCCGCCTGCGGGGGCGGACCGCATCGCCGAGCGCCTTGCGCGGCCCGGCGCCGTGGTCTTCGAGGGCGCGCAGGGCGTGCTACTGGACGAGTGGCGCGGGTTCCATCCGCACACCACGTGGAGCACCATCTCGACGACGGCGGTCGAGGCCGTGCTGCGCGACGTGGGCATCGACGCGCCCGTGCAGCACCTGGGTGTTCTGCGCAGCTATCTCACACGCCATGGCCCGGGACCGCTGCCCACACACGACCGGGCACTCGATGCGCGGTTGCGCGAGCCGCACAACGCGAACGAAGGCTGGCAGGGCGTGTTCCGCAGGGGCCACCCCGATGCGGTGCTGCTGCGGTACGCGCTGGATGCGGCAGGCACGCTCGACGGGCTGGTGGTGAGCCACCTCGATGCGGTCGACGGTGCGGGCCTGCGCTGGTGCGCCGGTTACCGCACGGCGGAGGCGGGCCGCTTCGCGTCCCTACCGCTCGGCGGCGTGCGCGATCTCGGCCATCAGCACGCATTGACCCGACTGCTGCAAGGCGCCGAGCCGATCTATGAGCCGCACGCCGTCGCAAGCCCGCATGCATGGGTGGCGTATGCCGAGGCATCGAGCGGCTTGCCCGTGCGCTTCGGCGCTTTCGGCCCGACGCGCGAAACCGTGCGCGACCGCAAGCATCTTCCTTGAGAGACTTCGTGAGCTACAACATTCCCCTGATCGTCGGCGCCGCATCGAGCGCCATTGCCGCGCTGCTGCACATCTGCATCATCTTCGGCGGGCCGGCGTGGTACCGCTTCTTCGGCGCGTGCGAACGCATGGCGGCGGGCGCGGCGGCCGGGCATCTGTATCCGCCCGTCGTCACGGTGGGCATCGCCTGCGCGCCGGGGGTGTGGGCGGCCTGACGGGCCGGCCGCCCTCATTCACCAGGCCACCCCGTCCCCCATCAACGCCCGCTGCGCCAGCAGGAACGCGGCCGCATTCCAGCTCTGCCCCGCCATCCCCATCGGCGCGAGCGTGCGCCCATGGAACCACTCCGTGAACCGCCAGTCGTCCTGCGCGTTCGCTTGTGCCAGCCGCGCAAGCTCGGCCCACGCCTGCCCGTGCAGCCCCTGCCGCGCCAGTGCCATCACCCAGAACCCGCCGACGAACGGCCAGATTCCCCCGTTGTGGTACTGGTGCACGATGTTCTGTCGATGCCGCCCCATGTAGGCCCGCCACAGCTCGTGCTGCTGCGACAGCGGATGCAGCACCACGCGCAACGGGTAGGGCTGCGATGCATGCGCCGCATCGATGGTCCGCACGATGCGCTGCGCCATCGCCGCATCGGCCAGCCCGCTCTGTATCGCCAGCACGTTGCCGAACACATCGCCTTCGTCGCCGACCACCGCGAAATTGACGAAGCTCAGGTACAGCCCCGGGTCGCGCCGGCCGCGCCGCGCATAGTGCCGCAGCAGCCTTGCGCGGTGGTACTCGGGCAGGTCGCGCTGGAACGGATTGAACAGGTGGTTGAAGTGGTGCTGCGTTTCCTCGGCGTGTTCGAGTGCGAAGCGGCGCTTCACGTCGAACCACAGCGCGTTGGTGTACAGCACGTAGCCCGAGCGCGGCATGATGTCGGCCCAGTCGCTGGCCTCGTTCTGCTGCAGCAGGCGAAAGTGCTGGTGCTCCTGCGCGAGCAGCCATTGGATCGCGCGTTCGACTTCGGCGCGCCAGTGCGTGGCGCCTACATCGCCGTGCCTGCGCACATGGTCCGCCGCTATGAGCCACCACAGGGTGGCGTCGATGCAGCCCAGATACCAGAAGTCGGCGTCCTGCCCCTCGGGGTCGACGTACTTCGGAATCTGCCCGTTGGCCGCCTGCTGCGACGCGAGCGCGTCGAGGCTGGCCACGGCGCCTTGCTCCAGTGCGGGCACGCCGCTGCCGCACATGGCCATGACGCAGATGGCGGCGTCGCGGCCGAAGATGCGCGTGTAGCGCCGCGCCACGGCGGCCTCGGTGCGGCTGGCGGCCAGGATGCCGTGCGGCGTGAGGTTGCCTTCCAGCAGTTCGAGCGAGGCCCGCGCGCAGGCATCGATCAGCGCCAGCGCGGAAGCGTCGAGGTTCGGGGCCGGGCGCGTGGTCATAGGGTGGGCATTCGCAGGCTCGGGACGCCGGGCCGCCGCGCCTCGCTCACACGTTGCTGGTCGCGCGCACTTCCTCGATGGTGGTCTGTCCGGCCAGCACCTTCTCGATGCCGTCCTGCCGCAGCGTGCGCATGCCTTCCTGCAGCGCCGTCTGCTGGAGTTCTTCCGCACGTGCGCCGGTCTGCACCAGGCGGCGCAGCGTTCTGGACATCGTCATCAGCTCATGGATGCCCACGCGTCCCTTGAAGCCGGTGTCGCCGCAATGCTTGCACCCGGTGCTGGTATAGCTGTGCAGGTGCCCGTCGCGGCCGTAGCGCTGCATCCAGTCGTCCTGCACCGCCTTGCGCTGGACCGCGTCGTTTTGCTGCGTGCCGAATGCGTGCATGTAGTCGTTCAGCAGTTCGTCGACCGTCTCCGGGCTTGCGGGCGTGCTGCTGGTGCAGCGGGTGCAAAGGCGGCGCACCAGTCGCTGCGCCAGCACGGCCAGCAGCGAGTCCGCGAAGTTGAACGGGTCCATGCCCATGTCGAGCAGGCGGGTCACGGTTTCGGGCGCGCTGTTGGTGTGCAGCGTCGACAGCACGAGGTGGCCGGTCAGCGAAGCCTCGATGGCGGTCTTCGCTGTTTCCTCGTCGCGGATCTCGCCGACCATGATCACGTCCGGATCGGCGCGCACGAACGCCCGCAGCGCCTTTGCAAAGGTCCACTCGATGCGTGGATTGATCTGCACCTGCCGCAGTCCGGTCTGCGTGATTTCGATCGGGTCTTCGGCGGTCCAGATCTTTCGCTCCGGCGTGTTGATGTGCATCAGCGCCGAGTGCAGCGTGGTGGTCTTGCCCGAGCCCGTGGGGCCCACGCACAGCACCATGCCGTAGGGGCGCTCGACGGCCCTGGTCAACTCCGCGAGGTTGTTCGGCGAGAGGCCCAGCTTGTCCATGGGAATGGGCTTGGCCGACGCCAGGATGCGCATCACCACGTCTTCGAGGCCGTTGTTGGTCGGGATGGTCGCCACGCGCAGTTCGATGCGGTGCTGCGGCGAGTACTTGGCGAAGTTGATCTTGCCGTCCTGCGGGTTGCGCTTTTCGCTGATGTCCAGGTCGCACATGATCTTCACGCGCGCGACGATGGCGTTACGGTAGCTTGGCGGCAGCTCCAGGTAGGTGTAGAGCAGGCCGTCGCGGCGAAAGCGGATGCGGGTCTTTTCCTGGCCGGGATAGCTTTCGATGTGGATGTCCGACGCGCCCTCGCGGTGCGCCTCCAGGATCATGCTGTTGATCATCCGCACCAGGGAGTTGTCCGACTGCTCGATGGGAGCCTCGGGGGCGGGCGCGGCGGGGCCTTCCTTCTCGAGCGTCTGCAGCAGTTCGCTGGTGCCGGCCATGTCGAATTCGAGGGGCCGGCTGGGATCGAGGTTCGAGGAAAAGACGCCGGGGGCGGAGGTCGTCGACTCGCCGATTTTTTCGTAGGCTGCGTGCAGCACGTTGTCGAGGTCGATGCATTGCCCGACCACCGGGGTGACCTTCATCTGCGCGATGAACTCCACCTCGTCGAGGGCCGAATGCCGGCTGGTCGGGTCGTCGATCGCAACCACGAGGCGCCCCTCGTGCAGCCGCAGTGGCATGACCTGCAGGCGCTGGGCCACGGAATACGGCAGCTTGCGCAGTGCGTCGGCCGCCGCGGGGAACAGGTGCAGGTTGACGAGGGGATAGCCCATCTTGCGCACCAGCGCGGTCTGGAGCTGGCCCTTGCTGACGATGCCCATGCGCACCAGCGTCTCGCCCAGCGGCACCGTGGGATCGAGCTGTTGCCGCGCCAGCCCCGAGCGAAGCTGATCGTCGGTGATCATGCCCAGCGAAATCAGCGCTTCGCCGATCCGTGCGATCGGCGTGCGGCTCTGGGCTTCGAGTGCGCTCAGGAGCTGCTCGGGCATGACGACTTCGTTGGCGGGCATGGGCGATTTCCTGTCTGGTTTCGGACACTGCATCGTAGAGCGGGATTCATGCGCTTGCCATCACTTCAACTTGTGAGTACGCAAGTTCTCATGTCGGGGCCGAACCCTGAATCTCCTCTTGTCCTACGCGGGCCGCGCGCCACCTGCCTAGCATGTCGGCAATGCGTCAATTGATTCTTGCGACAACCCTGGTGCTGGTCGCTGCCGCCGCAACGGTGCAGGCCGAGCCCGTCAAGGTGCCCGTCGACAGCGACGAGAAGGGCACCGTCTACGTGGCCCCCAACGTGAACCCGACCGAAACCTCGGCCACCGTCAAGGGGGCGAGCTTCGGCGTGCTGCGGCCGGACGGCAGCGGCACCTACATCGGCACCGACACCTCCACGCCACGGCCCACCTACTCGCTGGGGGCGAGCACCGGCGGCAATCTGTCGCTCTCGGGCGGTGTTCAGTCGGACGGCAAGGCCAACAACGGCGTGAAGGCCGGCATTACCTTCAGGTACTGACAGGAGGGCCGCGCGCGCGACAGAGGGTTTTGTCGGACCTACGCAGCAGGCTGCGCGGGCAGGGCCGGCGTCAGCCCGTAGCGCGACATCACCGCGACCAGCTTCGCCTTGTCGGGCGGTCCGCCCGCATTGACCACGGTCGCGACCTCGCGAAAGTACTGCGCGCCGATGTCCGGCGAGAGCACGACGATCGCGCGCGCCGTCTGCGATCCGACATTGCGAAAGCCGTGCACCGAGCCGCGCGGCGTCGACATCCATTCGCCGGGTGTCAGCTCGCGCGTTTCGGCATCGACCGAATAGGTGACCGCGCCTTCCACGACATAGAAGAACTCCTCGTTGTCCCGATGGCTGTGCGGTGGCGGCACGTTGGCGCCCGGCGGCAGGGTGAGTTCGAACACCCCCATGCTCCCTGTCGCGGAGCCATCGACCAGATAGCGAATTTCGAGCTGGCCTGCCTTGATCACTTCATCGCGGTTCATGTGTTTCTCCTGTCGCTGGTGCCCAGGCGTTGACTCTACGGCGTTGCAGGAAAAAGATAAATCGCCTATTTTTCGCGGGCTCAGACCAGCGTGCCGTAGACGATGAAGCCGTCGTGCGTCGCGACCTTGTCGTACAGCGTGCGGCCGGCCGTGTTGGTCACATGGGTCTGCCAGTACACGCGGCGTACGCCCGCGTGCTTCGCGCGTTCGTAAACGCCCTGGATCAGCTGGCGGCCCACGCCGCGGCCGCGTTCTGACGGCAGCGTGAACAGGTCCTGCAGATAGCAGGTCGGTTCGAGCCGCGTGGTGCTGCGGTGGAACAGGTAGTGGGTGAGCCCGACCAGTTGCCCGTCGCGCTCGGCGACCAGCGCATGCACCGGTTCGTAGACATCGAAGAAGCGCTGCCAGGTGGCCTGCGTGATCTCGTCGGCAAGGGCTGTCGCACCCTCGCGTCCGTAGAAGGCGTTGTAGCCGTCCCATAGCGGCTTCCATGCCGCGTAGTCGTCGGGCGCCGGAGGGCGGATCTGGAGGGGCGTACTCATCGCGTCTGTGGCCTTCATTCTGAAAAAATGCGATTGCAACACAACGCGTGCCGCTCCCAACCTTCGGTCAGCTCGGCGCTATTGGCTACTGCCGACCTGCTCCTGCGCCTTGGAACGGGTGCATCCAGGCGGCATCACCGCCACCGGTAGCGCGGGCGGCAGCGCCGGACCCTCGGTCAGGGCGCCCATCGATTGCTCCAGGAAGTCGAGCATCGCGCGCATCGCGGCGCTGTTGTGGCGGCGCTGCGAGTAGGCCGCGTACAGCCAATGGTCGCGCGGCATGTGCTCGCGCAGCACCGGCACCAGCGCTCCGCGTTCCAGGTGCGACTGCGCCAGCGGCTCGGGCACATAGGCCACGCCCACGTTGCGCAGCGCCAGCTCGATCAGCGCGACGGCGTCGTTGGCTTCCAAGCGGCTGTGCACGGGCACGTCGTACTGCCTGCCGTCGGTCTCGAAGGGAAGGTGGGTGGTCGGCTTTGCCGAGTAACTCAGCACCTCGTGCCGGCCCAGATCCTCGGGCGTCTGCGGCATGCCGCGCTGCGCCCAGTAGGCCGGCGTGGCGCAGACCACCATGTCGAACTGCACCAGCCGGCGCACGATCAGGTTCATGTCGTCGATGCGTCCGCCGGTCAGGTGCACGTCGATGCCTTCCTCGATCAGGTCGAGGTCGTCGTTGGTGAACACCAGGCTCACGTACACGTCGGGGTAGCGCTTGATGAACTCGGCGATCACGTCCGAGAGCCAGCCGGCGATCAGCCCGTGCGGCGCGCTCATGCGCAGCCGCCCTCGCGGGTGTGAGCCGTGGGCCTGCAGGTCGTTCAGGGTGTTCTCGGCCATGGTCACCAGCTCGGTGCTGCGGTCGAGCAGCACCTGGCCGGCGTCGGTCAGGCTCAGGGAGCGGGTCGAGCGGTTCAGCAGGCGCACGCCGCTGCGGGTTTCGAGCTCCGCCACGTAGCGGCTGACCGTGGCCTTGGACATGCCCAGCGAGATTGCTGCGCGGGAGAAGCTGCGCCGGAACGCGACTTCGCGGAATGTTTTGATGAGATCGAGGCCGTCCATGGGTGGGCGCATTGTTCCAGCATCGAGGATGAGGCCGTGCGCGTAGGGGCATACCACCTGCGACGTGGCTGCACGGCGCCTGTGACGCCAACGAGCGATATGGAAGCGTTCTACCCGACCCGCATCACTGTCCCGTATACCCCGCAGCGCTCGCCTCCCGCGCACGAGCATCATCCACCGCTCGTTCGGAGCGAAGCTGGCGTCTTCCACAATTCGCACACTCATAAAGACGCAGCCAGGGCAGCAGGCGCATCCACCCACTGCGATGAATGCGCCCAAGGTGCGCGATGTTGCACGTACAAGCGACGAACAGGTGGGACATGGAAGGTCTGTGTAGAAACAACGAGGGAAAAATCGTTGTTCGATTCTTTCGCCTCACCCTGGCGAATGCAACTCACCGGTTCCAGCTATTTTTTCGCCCTTGCGTCCGGCTACGGCGCGGAAGGCGGCAAACCGAAGTCTGTTCCCGCGAAGTCCTGGGGAACATGCACGCCCTGCGAATCGCGCAGCAATACGCCGCGCCTTTCCATCTCCCGCATCGTCCTGTTGACGACCTCGCGAGAAACGCCGGCGTAGGAGGCAATGACACCCTGCGTGACGCGCTTGTCGTAGGCCTCGTGGCCAGCGGGAGCTATCTGGGTCATCTTGTGGAGTACACGGCCGACCATCTCTTCTGAAGATAGCGAAGAGATGCGCCGGATCTGACGGCGCAAGACATTCATGCGGGCAGCCTCCGCACCAAGCAATTCCAGTGCGATGCCGTGATGCCGCTCGCAAAGCGCCCTGATCACCGGCACGGGAACGAGGTATATCGTGCTGGGAAGCACCGCGATCAATCTGTGGGCAGCCAGATACTGTGGCTCGCTCAGGGAACCGCCAAGATAGAAGTCGTGCCGGCGAATGAAATCCGTGGTCACTTCCGTATCTTCCTGCGCGCCGTCGCGGCCTTGGGCAACCACGCGCACCAGGCCGCTTTCCACGCAGTAGAACGAACGCGTGCATTCGTTCGACGCAAGGATCGTCTCGTTGCGAGCGTATGAACGCAGCTCGCAAAGCTGCCCGATGGCCGAACGTTCCACCAGCGGCAAGCGGGCAATCAATGGATGCAGGTGCACGCAGCGATGATGAAAGCCGGGAGGTCGAAACGCAATCACCCGAATTAGGGATTCCTTACTACAGCATCCCATCGCGCCGCGGCAGCTATTTCTATTCACAGGCCTCCAGATCGATCAGGCCCTTCTGCATGGCATCGCGCACCGCCTGGGCACGCGACTTCACGGCCAGCTTGCGATAGATGCTCTTCGCATGCGCATCCACCGTGTGCAGCGAGCGATGGCTCAGCTCGGCAATCTGGCGGTTGCTCAGGCCTTGCGAAATCATCCGAAGCACGTCGAGTTCGCGACGCGAGAGTGCGCGGCCTGCAGCGCCTGGACTCGCCGATGGCGGGAGGCGCGTTTCTTCAGTTTGCGAAGAGACTTCCACTGGTGTCGGCAACGAGGCCGAAGGCGGCAGTTCAGGCCCCAGCACCGCACGCCCCCGTTCCACGATGCACCACGCGATCCGCATCGCCGTGGCCGAATCGCCCTCGGCAATCAGGCGCATCAGAAGGACGAGTTCCTGCTGAGCCGCTTTGGCGAACAGGAGGGCGGCGGCGGTCGAGGAAGTCGACGAATCGATTCGCGGCACTCCATCGCTGGTCCCCTCCACGCGCGGCTCGCCGCCGCTGGAACCGGCCGTGCGCACGGACGATGATTCCCTCGAGCCTTGTTCGGGCCGCGTGGCAATCCGCCTGCTCTTTTCTTTGGACATCGATGCCTTCAAGTAGCGCAAGCGCGATCAATCGTCCTCGGGTTTGCGCCCGGATGGGTCGCTCGCCGGGGCCGGGAAGCTCTCGAAGAAGATCGGTTCGACCTGGCTCGGCTCGGCACGCGCCAGGTTTTCCTCGGCGGGCAAGAGGTTGCCGAAGTCGGTGGACGCGAAATTGGCGGGCACGTGCACGCCTTGATCGTCGCGCCGCACGAGGCCGCGTTGCTCCATGTCGCGCATGGTCTTGTTGACCACTTCGCGCGACAGACCCGAGTAGGAGGCGATCACCGATTGGGAGATGCGCTTGTCGAACGCGCCCATGCTCGAGGGGGCCAGCACGGTCAGCTGGTGCAGCACGCGGCCGACGACGTCTTCGGTGGACAGCGCGGACATGCGCCGCAGCTGGTTGCGCATGACGGCCATGCGCTCGATCGCGAGTTCCAGCAGTCTGATGGCCACCTCCGGGTACGAACTGCAGATCTTGCGCAACGCCACGACGGGGATGAGGTGCACTGCCGCGGGCAACGCGGCAACCAGCGTGTGCTTGGCCTGGTAGGTGTCCTCGGAAAGAGACGGACCGATGAAGAATTCGTTCTGGCGGATGAAGTCGGTCGTGACATTGGTGGCGTGGGCGCGGCCCTTGCCATGCTCCACCACGCGCAGCAGTCCGCTGGCCACGCAATAGACGCAATCGCTCGAGCTGCCGGCCGCGAGCACCACTTCATTGCGCCGGTAGGAGCGCAACTGGCTGCTCTGGACCAGCGCAACGCGTTCGGCCTGCGACACGTTGGCGAAGAGAGGATTCAGGTACATGGTCGAAGAAAATCCGTGCCGTGGTTCGAGTCACCCGAAAGGATGCCCGGGAGCGACAGCAGCAGGCTTGGCGGCCGGCTCGGTGCCACGCACGCCGTAGCCCTGCAGCCACCGCGCGCCCACGCGCGAAGCGATGTGCATGTCGTCTTCGCGCTCGATGCCATCGACCACGACCTGGGCCGCGAAGTGCGTGCAAAGGGAAATCATGCCCTGCAGGCACTCGATGCCGAAGGTGTCGTCGCGCGCGCGGCGCAGCAGCGACGCATCGAGCTTCACGATGTCGGGCCCGCAGGACTGCAGCGCGGCGAGGTTGTCGTTGCCGCCGCCGATGTCCCGCACGGCGATGCGGCAACCGCGCAATTGCATCTGCACGCAGAAGTCGTGGGCGGCCTCGAGATCGGCCAGCGTGGCGCTGCCCACGATCTCGATCACGAGGCGCGAGGCCAGCGCGGGCTCTTCGTCGAGTGCCGCGCACAGCGAGGCCCACCAGTGGTCGAGCTTGGTGCTCTGCGCGCAGATGCCCACGCCGATGTGCGCGCAGGTCTGCGACCTCAGTTCCGCCAAGGCCTGGCGCACCGCGATGCGATCGAACGCGCGAGCCAGCCCCAGCCGCTGCAGGCACGGCAAGAACACCTCCTGCGCAAGAAGCGCCGGCTCGCTGCGGCTCGGCGGCAGACGCACGCGCCCTGCGAGGTAGAAAGTACTGGCATTGCCGCCAGCGTGCACCACCGGCTGCCATTCGAAGGAGAGCGCCTCGGTGCGCAGCGCTTCGCTGACGCGCACGGCGACGTCCATGTCGGAGCGGTAGCGCTGGCACCATTCGTCGGCCCTGTTCTCGCGCAAATCCGGAAACGGTTGCGCAGTCCACAGGGCGAACTCGATCTCCGACGTGCCGAGCTGCTCGGGCGGACGCACCTCGATCCAGTCGGCATGCAACTGCACCATCGCGGCGATGCCCTTCGCACGCACCGGCTCGGCGCCAAGCACGGCAAGCAGCGTCTCGATTGGGCGGCTCCGGTGGCGCACGTCGTGCGGCAGCTCACGGATGTCGCGCGCGCCGCAGACGAACGCGTCGTTGGCCCACAGCAGGAAGCAGTCGTCGCGCAGCCGGGCCATGTCGGTGGCAGCCGAGGTGAGGAAGTGGGCGCACAGGCGGCGCTGTATTTCAAGGCTGGCGGCGGCTCCGAAATCCTGCCCATAGGCTTCGATGAGGTGCGGCAGGTTCGCGATGAACACATAGGCGCAAGGCCTGCGCGGCGCTGCTTGCAGGGTGGGTGCGGCGTCGGTTGCAACAAATGGCGCGGCCCGCGCGTTTCGCTCGGCATGTTCCCCATGCGCGCGGCTCCCCGCCGCTGTGCGTGGAGTCCATGCGACGGACCACGGAGTCTGTGGTGAGAGGGCGACCATCTGATCCTCCTTCGGACAATTCGTTTTATGAACCTTCCGGATGCTACGGATTGCAATGGTCGTTGACAGCGCTTTCGCGTCCCAACTGTGTTTCCCATCACATCTGCTCCGGGGCTCGCATTGCGCCAGCGAAGATTTCATTCCCTTTTGGCGTGCATGGAGTAGCGCATTCCACACAGGTTTTTTCAAGATAGCCGAAAGGCTGCGCGCCGACAGCGAAAGATCGATTGCGCAAAGGATGCGGTCGATAAGCTGAAGCGGAAAGTACGCGGTGCAGCAGCGCCGTTGGTGGCACCATCGGCATCAGTGAAGCACTCGTCGAAACTTCTGGTGATGCGTATCGTCCTCTGGAGCGCTGCAATCGTCGCCCTGGCCATCCTCATGGGCGTCGTGTACGAGCAAGCCGGCCGCTACCGCGCGGCGCGCGACTTCCCCGCGTCCGGGAAGATGGTCGACATCGGCGGGCGAAGAATCCAGCTGGATTGCCGGGGCTCCGGCTCGCCGACCGTCGTGTTCGAGGCGGGCCTGAGCGCCGGCGGTTCGTTGAGCTGGTCGGCAGTCCAGCCGAAGATCGCAGCGCGCACGCGCGCCTGCTCGTACAGCCGCGCGGGGCTGATGTGGAGCGATCCTTCGGATGCGCCTCCCAGTGCCAGGCAGGTGGCGCACGATCTTCACACGGCACTCGCCCGCGCAGGCGAGCGGGGCCCCTACGTGCTGGTCGGCCAGTCGCTGGGCGGGCTCTTCGCCACGAGTTTCACGAGGCACTTCGGCGCCGAGGTGGTGGGGCTGGTTCTCGTCGACCCTTCGCATCCGGACCAGGTCGCGCGCGTCGCGGACTTCATGACGGAGACGCGGTCGTTGCGCTCGCGCATCGCCGTGTCGCTCGCGTGGTCCGGCCTGCTGCGCGCGGCGGCTCCCTCGCTGCTGCCGCAGGCGCGGAACCAGACGGCGCGCGATGCGCAGGCGATCCGCGCCTTTGCGCCGAAGTCGTTGAGCACGCAGTTGGTGGAAAGCGATGCGACCGACGCCACGCTCGCCGAGGCCGGCGCCTTCCGCGACCTGGGCAATCGACCGCTGGTGGTTCTCACCGCGATGGCGCCGTACACCGAGGCGGAACTCCGGGGGATGAAGATCACGCCTGGGCAGGGCACGCAGGTGCAGGCCATCTGGAAGCAGCTGCACGAGGACGAGGCGACGTGGTCCTCGCGAGGCAGGCAGGTGCTGTTGCCGAACGCCGGTCACGACATCCAGTTCGACGACCCGGATGCGGTGATCGACGCGGTGCTGTCCGTCGTCGCGGTGGTTCGCGCGGATCTCGGCGCCGCGCCGCACTGACGCAACGGCGGAAACAGTGGCAGCGCGTTACCAGCGGACCTTCACGCCCACGCTGCCGTCGATTCCGCTTTTTGTGCGGGTGGCTCCGCCCGAGGCCCACAGCTTGCCCAGTTCCGCGTACAGGCTCATGCTCGGCGTCAGCTGCAGCGTGGCGCCTGCCGCCAGCTCGGTGCTGGTGCCGCCGGTGCGCGTGGCGATGTCGGTGTACGCCGCGGGGCCGATGAAGCGGCTGACGTCGGTGCCGCCGCCGCTGCGGTAGACGTTGACCCGCACGTAGGGCTGCAGCAGGCCGGCGGAGGTGGCGATCTCGCCCTTGACCCGCACGCCCGCGCGCGCCAGCCAGCCGCTGTGGCTGTCCTGCTGCACCAGGGCGCCCGGGATGCCCGTGTCGTGCAGGCTCACGCGCTGGTGCACCAACTGCAGCTGGGGCTCGAGGGTCCAGTTCGGCGCGATGGAGAAGGCCTGGCCCACCTCGATGGAGGCCAGCAGGCTGTTGCCGCTGCCGGAACTGCCGAAGCCCAGCGTGGGTGCCGCCGTGTAGCGGTGGCGGCCGGCCTGCAGCACGCCGTCCACGTACAGGCCGCTGCCGTTCTTCCAGGTGGCGTAAGCGCCCAGGTACTGGCTCTGCAGGTCGTTGGAGCCGGCCGCGTAGTTCGCAAGGCCGCGAGCGAAGCCGGTCACGCGCATGTCGCCGTCGAGTTCGCCGATGTAGATGCCGGCACGCCAGTTGGCGTCAGCCCACAGGTCGGTGCCGGCCTGGAAGCCCGTGAGGCGCCCCTTGCTCGCGGGGCTGACGGTGCCGCTCTGGTCGATGGTGCGGTTCGTGCTGATGAGGCGGGCCCAGGTCTGGCGGTAGCCCTGGTCCGGTGTAGCGGTGCTGGCGCCGGCCGGGCCGTCGTCGCCCACGCGCTGGTGCATGTTGCCCAGCATCGCCAGATTGGATTGGCGCAGCTGCTCGGGCAGCGCCGCGTACAGCGGCACTTCGGCGCGGTAAGTTGGCACGATCACGCCGCCGCCACCGCCGCCACCGCCATTGCCGCCAGTACCGCCGCCGGTGCCGCCACCAGTACCGCCGCCGTTCCCGCCACCGGACGGCGGGACGATGACGGCGCTGGAGCGCAGGTACCAGTTCTCGCCCGCGCCGGCCGCGTCGGCGGCGTACAGCCGGTACTCGAAGGCGCCGGCATCGACGTGGCCGCCCGCCAGGACGAAGGCGCTCCTTGTGGTCTGCGCGGTGGTCGTGGCGCCGTTCAGCGCGCTGACGACTTCGATGCCGTTGCCGGCGGTCAGCGCGCCCAGGCCTCCCAGGTTGGTGATCTGCACGTTGGTCGTGCCGCTGGCAATGGCGGTGCTGCCGCTGAGGACCAACCGGTCGCTCGCGCTGGTGCTGTCGCCCAGCGCCGTGCCCAGGCGCAGCGTGCCGCCGTTGCCCACCCACGGGCCTGTGACCGTGAGGACGGTGCCGGGCGCGCCGCCCAGCAGCGAGACGGTGCCGCCGTTGGCCATGGACGCGATGGTCTGGCTCTGGCCGGCCAGGTCCAGCGTCGCGCCCGAGGCGACCGTGAAGGCGCTCGTGCTGCTGAAGGTGTTGGCCGCGCCGGCGCGCAAGGTGCCGGCGGCGACGCTGGTGGCGCCCGTGTAGATGTTGGCGCCGCCCAGGGTGAGCGTGCCCGCACCGTCCTTCACGAGGCTGCCGGCGCCCGAGATCGGGCCCGTCCAGCCCATGTCGTGGCCGTTGGTGTTGAAGGTGCCCGTGCCGCTCAGCAGCAGGGCATTGCCCAGGCTCAGGCCACCCGCGCCGGCGATGATGCTGGCCGTGGCACCGCTGTCGATGGCAACGGCGCCCGACAGCGCCGCGCCGGTGTTCAAGGTGAGGCTGTTGCTGCCGCCCGTGAACTGCACGGCCGAGGCCCGGGTGATGCCATCGCCGCCCAGTCCGCCGGAGATGGTGCCGCTGCTGCTGATGGCGAGGTTGGCGCCCATCACGCCCACGCCGCCTGCACCGTTCGCGCCGCTCGCGCCCCCGTTGCTGTTGGCGCCGCCGACGCCCCCGGCGCCGCCGGCGATGGAGCCGCTGTTGGTGATCGTTGCCCCGGCGCCCGTGACTCCCAGGCCGATGCCGCCGTCGCCGCCAGCGCCCGGCGCGCCGGTGCCTCCCGCGCCGCCGCCGCCGGCTCCGCCAGCGCCTCCGGCGCCAGCCGTGACTGCGCCGGTGTTGACCACGGTCACGGTGCTGCCGGTCAATGTGATGCCATTGCCGCCGGCGCCGCCGCCGCCGCCCGAGGCATTGCTGCGCGCCGGCAGCAGTTCGGACCCGCCTGCGCCGCCGGCTCCGCCCGCGATGGTGCCGCCGTTGGTGAACGTGAGGCCCGGTGCCGTGGCGTTCAGGAAGAATCCGCCGCCGCCGCTGCCGCCGCCACCGCCTTGCGAGAAGGCGCCGCCGCCCTGGCCCCCCGCGCCGCCCGTCGAACTGCCGGAGGCCGTGTAGTTGCCGAGCGGGCCGTTGAGGATGGACCCGTAGCCTCCCGCGCCGCCGCCGCCGGCCGCCCAATAGCCGTTGCCGCCCGCGCCCCCGGTGCCGCCGGTGTAGCTGTCCGAGGAGGAAGAGACGCCGCTGCCGATCGACGCGCCCTGGAAGCCACCCCCGCCGCCGCCGCCGTATCCGTTGCCGTTGCTGAAATCGCCGGTCTGGGACTGGCCCGCGCCGCCGTTGTCGCCCTGCATCACGCCCGGGCTGACGACGTTGCTGGTAGTGCCCGCCGCGCCACCCGTGCCGGCGGTGGCGCCGCCGAAGGAGCCGATATTCGCGTTGGAGCCCGCCGTGACGCCGGCATCGGTCGACGACCCGCCAGTTCCTCCGCTGGCGCCCACCGTGGTGTCGTTGAGCCCGCCGCTGCCACCGCTGCCGTTGCTGCCGCCGCTGCCGGCGTGCAGCGTCGGGTCGCCGACGGGCTGGCCGCCGGCGCCGCCAGCCGCCAACGCCGGCCCGGCGCCCAGAAGCAGCACTGCCATGGCCACGGCCCCCAGTTCGCCCAGCCGCGCCGACCGCGCGTGGCCGCGCGAGGTTTCGGGGGCGGCCACCCAAGTGCCGAGCGTTGGATTCCACAGGGTTCGAAAAGTCTTGTTCATGGCTTCAATCGTCCGTTCGTTACCTGGCGGGCAGGCTCCCGTGCGCCGGAGCACTCTCCTCTTGCGCATGCAGATGTCTTGTTTTTGTTTGCAAGACAAAATGTAAGTACGCGTATGGGGCGGCGATATGCCCGGAACCGGGTACCCCTGAGGAGGCCGATGAGGAGTGCGTGGGAGCGTGCAGCCTGTGCCGTGACCGCTCGGCATGGCTCGCGGCGCGGCGGCGCGGGCCTCTTGGGGCCGATCTCGAGGGCCGCAAGCGTCAGGGTGGAGCGCCGCCTGCCGCGGAACTCCCCATGATAAGTGTCTAAAAGTAACCGGTGTTTCGAGCCGGATACAGCACTGCTCGGCCGTTGCGGCCGATCCGGTCCTCAATCGCGAGTGCTTGTCGGAGCTTCCGGCGCCGGCAGGGTGGACTCGAATTGCGCGGCGCCGCTCGCCGCATCGCAGCTTGCCTTCAACTCGGCCGCGACCTGCTCCGGCTCCTGGCGCAATTCCGCAAGATCGCGCTCCCCGACGCAGCGGCCTTCGAGCCGCACATAGATGCGTTTGAAATCGCCACCGAGTGCCCGGGCCACGTCGCCCAGGCACTCGGCGAGCGTGGCGAAATCGCCGTCACGGTACGAGCTGGGCGGTATCACGCCTTTCGAACGCGGCGCGCGAACCGTGTAGGCGTAAGACGCGGCTTCTTGCCTAAGCTCCACCACATGCTGCAGGCAGAACTGAACTTCCCTGACTCTTTTTTTCATGGCCGCAGTGTAGGTGCGGCCCCACCGGTGCTGCCCCCGGGGGAGGGGGCGTCATTGCGTGCGCTGCTTCGCGACGAACTCCGGCGTCACCGTGCCCTGCTTGTTGCCGAATTGCGCGATCACGTAGTTGGCGAGCGCCGCGACTTCGGTGTCCGTGTAGGCCTTGCCGAAGGCCGGCATGTAGACCTCCTTGTCGAGCACCCGCATCCTCACGCCCTGCAGGATCATCTGCGTGACGTTGGAGCCGTCAGGGTCGTTCACGCCGCGCGTTCCCAGCAGTGATGCGTTGGCCGTCTGCTGGCCTTGCCCGTTCCACTGATGGCAGCTCGCGCATGCCGCAGCGAAGAGCCTGAGCCCTTGCTCGTGGCCTTCGGCCGTGTTGGCTGCCGGTGCCGCTGCGCTCGCAGCAACGGCCCACGGTGCCTTCGCATCGACCTCGATCGGCGCCTTGCCCGACTTCGCCGGTACCGTGCGCAGATAGCTCACGAGCGCCGAGGCGTCCTCCGGCTTCAGGTATTGCAGGCTGTGTTCCACCGCCTCGCCCATGGGCCCCGAAGCGGAGCCTCGGCCCTCGGCATGCCCGGTCGTGAGGTACGAGGCAAGCTCGGCATCGCTCCATGCGCCGAGGCCGTTCTTCGCATCTGACGTGATGTTGTAGGCGCGCCAGCCCTGGACCGACTCGCCCGCGAGGTCGTTGCCCCTTTCCATCGCGAAGGCGAAGTTGCGCGGCGTATGGCATTCCGCGCAGTGGCCGAGCGCTGTCGCGAGGTACTTGCCCTGGTTCCACGCTGGCGGCTTGGACGCATCGGCCTCGAAACGGGTGCTCTTGAAGAAGGCCGCATTCCAGAAGCCCATGGCCCAGCGCTGGTTGAACGGAAATCCCAGGTCGGCCTCCCTGTTCGGCTGGTTCACCTTGGGCAGGCTGAAGATGTACGCCTTGATCGCGAGGATGTCCTTGCGGCTCAGCGCGGTGTACGAGGTGTACGGGAACGCCGGGTACAGGCGCTTGCCGTCCGCGCCCACGCCGTCGTGCAGCGCGCGCACGAATTGGTCGTCGCTCCAGTTGCCGATGCCCGTGGCCGGGTCCGCGGTGATGTTCGACGAGTAGATCGTGCCGAAGGGCAGCACGAAGGGCAGGCCGCCCGCAAAGGGCTGCCCCTTGCCGGGCACCGTGTGGCAGGCGATGCAGTCGGCGGCCTTGGTGAGGTATTCGCCGCGCACCAGCAGCGCCGCATCGGCCGGCGCACCGGCCAGCACCGGCGCCTCGCCCTCGGAGCCGTCGGTACGGTTCAGGAAGAAATACAGCGCCGCGCCAACGACGAACAGCACCACCAGCACCTTGAGGAGCCGCTTCATGCTGCGCTCCTTGCGCCGTGCCCGGCATCGGCGATCTTTTTCTTCAGCGCCTCCTTGTCCTGCGCCAGCAGTGCACGGTTCACCGGCAGCGCGCGCAGCCGCACGCCCGTGGCCGCGAAGATCGCGTTGGCGAGTGCGGGCGCCGCAATGGCGGTGCCGACCTCGCCGAGCCCGCCGGGCGCCTCGCCGCTCTTGACGGTATGGACCTCGACCGGCGGCGCCTCGTTGATGCGCAGCATCCGGTAGTCGTGGAAGTTGCTCTGCTCGATGGTGCCTTCGCGCAGCGTGATCTCGCTGAAGAGCGCGGCGCTCAGGCCGAACAGCAGGCCGCCCTGGATCTGCGCCTCGATGGAGCTCGCGTTCACGGCAATGCCGCAGTCGAGCCCGACCACCGCGCGCCGCATGCGCACCTCGCCCTGCGGCGTGACCTCGACCTCGACGATGGCACACACGCGGCTGCCGAAGGCATCGCCCACGGCCACGCCACGCCCGACGCGGGCCGGCAGCGTGCCCTTGCCCCAGCCGATCTTGTCGGCGGCCAGGTCGAGCACCGCCAGCGTGCGCGGGTTCTTCTTCAGCATCGCGCGCCGGTAGGCCACCGGGTCCTTCTTCGCGCGCTGCGCCAGCTCGTCGATGAAGCTCTCCATCACGAAGAGGTTGTGCGTCGGCCCCACGCCGCGCCACCAGCCGACGTTCAAGCCGGGCGGCATGTCGTGCCGCACCCACTCGACCTTGAGGTTCGGCAGGTCGTAGCAGGGCTCGGCCACGCATTCGACCAGGTCGCTGTCCATGCCGTCCTTGCCCATGAAGGCCGGAGCCCACCGGCCCAGCACCGTGCCGCCCGCAATGCGGTCGCCGAACCAGAGGATCCGGCCCTCGCCGTCGACCACGGCCGAGATGTCGTCGTGGTACATCGGCCGCACGATGTCGTGGCGGATGTCCTCCTCGCGCGTCCACACCACCTTGAGCGGGTAGGGCACCTGCTTGGCGAAGGCCACGGCCTGCTCGACCGAATCGGTCTCCAGCCGTCGGCCGAAGCCGCCGCCCAGGTACTGGTTGTGCACCACGACCTTGTCTTCGGCCAGGCCGGTGATCTTGGCCGCGGCGCTCACGCAGCGCGTGGGCACCTGCGTGCCGACCCAGATTTCGCACTGGTCGGGCCGCACGTGCACCGTGGTGTTGAGCGGCTCCATGGTCGCGTGGGCCAGCATCGGAAGGTCGTAGGTGGCCTGCACCAGCGTGCCCTCGGGCCGCTTGCCGGCTTCCTTGCCGATGATGGCCTTGTCTTTTGCCAGCGCGTTGGCCAGCGCCGCACGCAACTGCTGCGTGGTGAGCGTGGCGTTCTGCCCCGGCGTCCACTGGATCTTCAATGCATCGAGGCCCCGCTTCGCGGCCCAGAAATGCTCGCCCACCACGGCGACCGCGTCCTTGATGCGCAGCACGTCGATCACGCCGGGAATCGCCCGCGCTGCCTTGTCGTCCACAGAGGCCAGCACGCCGCCGAGCGTGGGAGAGGCCTTGACCGTCGCCACCTTCATGCCCGGCAGGCGCACGTCGATGCCGAATTGGGTGGTGCCGTTGACCTTGCCGGCCGAGTCGACTCGCCGCAGCGGCTGGCCGATCAGCTTGAAATCCTTCGGCTCCTTCAGCGTCACCTTGGCAGGCATCGGCAGCTTGGCGGCCGCACCGGCGAGCGCGCCGAAGCCGAGTTGCCGGTTCGACGGCGCGTGGCTTACCACGCCGCGCGCGACCGTGCAGCTCGCAGCATCGACCTTCCACTGCGCGGCGGCAGCGCTCACCAGCAGCGTGCGCGCCACCGCGCCGGCCTCGCGAAGCACGCCGTAGGTGCCGCGCGTGCTGGTCGAGCCGCCGGTGATCTGGCCGCCGAGCAGCGGCATGCCGTACAGCGCCTCGTTCGGCGGCGAATGCTCCACGCGCACCTGGTCGAGCTCGACGCCGAGTTCCTCGGCCAGCAGCATCGCCGAGCCGGTGTAGATGGCCTGGCCCATCTCGGCCATCGGCATCACGAGGCGCACGCCACCATCGGCGTCGATGCGAATGAAAGCGTTCGGCGCGAAGGCGGGGTTGCCATCCACCAGCGCAGCGGCCGCGTCGGCGGGCTGCTGCCGCGGGCTGATGGCGGCAAAGGCCTTGCTGCCGCCGACCCAGGTGAAGGCCAGCGCCAGGCCGCCGGCCTGCAGTGCGCCGCGCCGGCTGATACCCACGGCACCCACGGCGGCCGGCTTCACGATGCGCTCCTGACAGGCATCGCGACGACCGACTGCAGCACCTCGGCCTTGCCGGTGGCTGCCTGCTTGATGGCCGCGCGGATGCGCGAGTAGGTGCAGCATCGGCAGATGTTGCCCGACATGGCCATGTCGATGTCGGCGTCGCTCGGGTTGGGTGTGCGCTGCAGCAGCGCGGCCGCGGACATGATCTGCCCCGACTGGCAATAGCCGCACTGCACCACGTCGACGTCGAGCCAGGCCTTCTGGATGCTCTTGCCGGCCGGTGTCTGCGAAACGGCTTCGATGGTGGTGACGGCCTTCTTGCCGATGGTGCCGATCGGCAGCACGCATGAACGCACGGGCTGGCCGTCGAGCTGCACGGTGCAGGCGCCGCACTGCGCGATGCCGCAACCGAACTTGGTGCCGGTGAGGCCGACGACGTCGCGCAGTGCCCAGAGCAGCGGCATGTCGTCGGGAGCGTTGAGGGCAACGGACTGGCCGTTGATGTTGAGATCGATCATGGACCCGCCTTCTTGTCTGGTTCGCCGTGGTGGCAGCAAACCATAGCGCGACTTCGGAAAGCGCGCTCGGCGGGCAGCGCAGCACTCAAGCGGGCTGCTCGGTTTTCATCGACGGGTGCTCATTGCAAGCACCCGAAGGTATTCATCGCCGTGCGAAACGGCGCTCGGATCCGCGCAGGATCGTCTCAGGCGGGAGCCTTCTGTGCGGGCGCCTGCACCGGCGGCGTGCCGGTCTTGAACATGCTCGCCAGTTGCTTGCGCAATTCGGGTGTGTCGGTGTGGCCGTGGACGGCCACGGCGTGTTGGACGGCGGCATCGAGCAGTTCGCTCTCGCTGTCTGCGGACAGCGCGACACTGCAGTTCATCGTGCTCGGATACTCGCGGCAGTCGATGTATTGGCGTGACATGGCAGCTCCTGGAATGTCCTCACGGACGTGCTTCGAAAATCAGGTTGAAGGGCGTCTCGCTGGCGCGGCGGAAATGCGTGAATCCGCCCTGCGTGACGACGTCGCGAAGGCGCGCCTCGCCCGCCTGCGCACCGAGGCAAAGGCCCACCTCCTGCGAGCGCGAGGCCGGCGTGCAGATGAAGTTCGACGCCGAATAGAACACGCGCCCCACGGGGTTGATGTTGTCCTCCAGCCGGTCGTTGGCGAACGGCTCCACGAGCATCCACGTACCCTGCGGCTTGAGGCTTCGCCGCACGTGAGCCGCTGCGCCGACGGGATCGCCCATGTCGTGCAGGCAGTCGAAGAACGCCACCAGGTCGTAGTCTTCGCCGGGAAAGTCCTTCGCGCTCGCGACCTCGAAGCGCAGGCGCTTCGCATCGTCGATGCCGGCCTTGCGCGCCGTTTCGCGCGCGCGTTCGATCGAAGGCGCGTGGTAGTCGAAGCCGACGAAGCTGGACTCCGGATAGGCCTGTGCCATCAGCAGCGTCGAGGCGCCGTGCCCACAGCCCACATCGGCCACGCGCGCGCCGCGCTCCAGCAGCGGACCGACACCTTCGAGCGCCGGAATCCACTGGCTCACGAGGTTGGCCGCATAGCCGGGCCGGAAGAAACGCTCGGTGCCGTTGAAGAGGGCGGGGTCATGCTCGTGCCAGCCGATGCCCAGGCCCGTGCGCATGGCCTGGACCATCTTGGGAATGGCCTTGAACTGCGCCACTGCGATCTGGAAGGCGCCGGGCACGAAGGCGGGGCTGCCTTCCTCCGCGAGCGCGAAGGCCTGCTCCTCGGACAGCGAGAACAACTCGCCCTTCGGTTCGTACTGCACATAGCCGCTGGCGGCCTGGGCCGAGAGCCATTCGCGCAGGTAGCGCGGGTCGGTCTCGGTGCGGCGGGCCAGCGCCTCGGCGGTGGCGGGGCCTTCGGCCAGCGCCTTGTACAGGCCCAACTGGTCGCCGACGACGATGGTGGCCGCGTGCATCACGGCACCGATGTCGTGGACGAAGTTACCCATGAACGCGTTAAGCCGTGTTTCGTCGATAGCCATGTGTATCCCCTTCGCCGGCCGGCGGCATACGCGGCGCTTGCCTGCCTATACTGAATCGGCGGCAAGGGCCTGCGAGCATCCTGCGTCTCGATGCATGCAGGCGCCATACGCAGCAATGCGTATGTGCCGTGAAAGGGGCATGCCATGACGCACCTGACGCGCAACGATTGCGCAAGCGCACTTCGCCTGCTGGAGCAGCTCGAGTCCGGGCATTCGCCCGTGCGGCATCGCGAGGCCGCCAGCAATGGCTTGCGCACGACCCTGCACGTCGCCAAGGCACCGGGCCGGCGCGAATTTCGCCAAGCCGAACTGCAGGCCGACTACTGCCGGCGCGTGGGGCTGGAGCATGCGGTGGCGGTGGCCTTGCTTTACCGGCTGGCCCGCCGCACCGAGGCGCCGTTGCCCGATGCGCCGGCCATGAACGCACCGCCCCCCGGCCTCACGCCCCGCGAGGGCGAGGTCATGCACTGGCTCTCGCGCGGCAAGACCGACGCCGAGATCGCCGCCCTGCTCGCGATCAGCCCGCGCACCGTGCACAAGCACCTGGAGCACGTCTACGTGAAGCTGGGCGTCGAGACGCGCACGGCGGCCGTGCTGCGCTCGCTCGGCATGGGCGGGCCCGACATGCCCTGAAAAAAAGCGCGCCCGGCAAGCAAAGCCGGGTATCGGCACGCGTTGGCCGAGAATCTGCCGCTCATTCAAGCGGGAAACGAACAACGCCATGCTGAACGTCGCCAAGACCATCCGCAGCTTCAACGCCGGGCGCGATCCCGAGCGCCTGGTGATGAAGTACGCCAACCTGCGCGCCAACCCCTTCGTCTTCCTGCGCGGCACCTGCCACCTGTTCTACGACCGCCTGCCGGCCGATGCGCTGTTCACCAAGGCGCCGGCGGCCTGGCTGTGCGGCGATGCCCATCTGGAGAACTTCGGCAGCTACAAGGGCGACAACCGGCTCGCCTATTTCGATCTCAACGACTTCGACGAGGCCGCCTTGGCGCCCGTGACGTGGGAGCTGGTGCGCTTCCTGTCGAGCATCCTGGTGGCCGGCGGCAGCCTGCGCGCAACGCCCGACGATTCGAACGCGCTGTGCAAGGTGTTTCTCGAAGGCTACGCCGGTGCATTGGCGCTCGGCAAAGCCCGCTGGGTGGAGCGCGACACCGCCAGCGGCCTCGTTCATGAACTGCTCGCGACGCTCAAGGCCCGCACGCGCGCCGCCTTTCTCGACAAGCGCACCGAACGCAAGAACGGCGGCCGGCGCATTCGCCGCGACGGCGAGCACGCGCTGCGGGCCGACAGGGCCGGGCGCGAGCGAGCGGCCAGGCTGATCGACGCATTTGCGGCATCGCAGGACAACCCGGGCTTCTTCAGGGTGCTCGACGTGGCGCGGCGCATCGCCGGCACCGGCAGCCTGGGAATGGAGCGCTACGTCGTCCTGGTCGAAGGCAAGGGCTCGCCCGACGGCAACTACCTGCTCGACCTGAAGCAGGCAACGTCGTCGTCGCTCGTGCCGCACCTGAAGATCAGGCAGCCCGCATGGCCGTCGCAGGCGCATCGCGTGGTGGCAATCCAACGCCGCATGCAGGCTGTGTCGATGGCCTTCCTGCATCCGATCGTCGATGGCAAGTCTTCCTACGTGCTGCGCGACCTGCAGCCCAGCGAGGACCGGGTGAGCCTCGACGTGCGCCGCACCGGACTGGGCCAGGTCAGCGGCGTGATCGAAGAGATGGGGCAACTCATGGCCTGGGCGCACCTGCGCAGTTCGGGGCGCCAGGGCTCGGCCATCGCAGACGAGCTGATCGACTTCGGCACCTCGGCCAGGTCGTGGCGCCGCGACCTGCTGGACGCTGCGCACCAGTGCGCAGCGCAAGTCGAGAACGACTGGAGGGCCTACTGCCAGGCTCATGACGCGGGGAAGATGGCGTAGCCTTCCCCGCCGGGCTGCGTCAAGCCGTTCATGCAGTCCTAGCTTCGCCGCGACCCAGCGGCGCGCGCCTTGCCAGGCAGCAGGTGGTCGAGCGGCAGCGCCGTCTCCGACTTGATCTCGCGCAGCACGATGCTCGAGCGCACGTGCGTCACGCCGGGCAGGCTGAACAGCACCTCGTGCAGGAAGCGCTCGTAGTGCTTCATGTCCGGCACGGTCACGTTCAGGATGTAGTCCGCGGGCCCCGTCGCCGACACGCAGCGGATGATCTGCGGGCTCGCGGCCACCGCCTCCTCGAAGCGCTGCACCATCGCCTCGCTGTGGCGGTCGAGGTTCACCTCGGCCACGGCCGACACGTGCAGGCCCACCAGTTCGGGATCGACCAGCGCCGTGTAGCCGCGGATGACGCCGGCCGCCTCCATGTCCTTGATGCGCTTCCAGCAGGGCGTGGGCGACAGGCCCACGGCCTCGGAAATCTGCTGCACCGTCTGGCGGCCGTCATGCTGCAGTGCAGAAAGAATCTTGAGGCAATGCTCGTCAAGAGAAAGAGAATCGACGTTCATGGCGAACTCCGAGAAGATTATTCTTCAAACAAGGGTTGGCGCCAGTGTATTGAAGAAGCACTTCCGCGGGGTGCCGCAGAACAATTCCGGGCATGAACGCCCCACACAACGCGACCGCACTCAGGCGGCCCGGCTACCAGCTTTCCGACAACCTCTGGGCCCCTTCGGGCTCGGTCTTCCTCACCGGCACGCAGGCACTGATCCGCGTGCTGGTGATGCAGGGCCGGCGCGATGCGCAGCGCGGCCTGCACACACAGGGCTTCGTCAGCGGCTACCGCGGCTCGCCGCTGGGCATGGTCGACCTGGCGATCTGGAAGGCCGGCGAACGGTTCAAGGAAACGGGCATCCGCTTCGTGCCGGCCGTCAATGAGGAGCTGGCGGCCACGCAGGTGCTGGGCACGCAGCGCGTCGAGTCCGACCCCGAGCGCACCGTCGAAGGCGTGTTCGCCATGTGGTACGGCAAGGGGCCGGGCGTTGACCGCGCGGGCGACGCGCTCAAGCACGGCAACGCGTACGGCTCGTCGCCGCATGGCGGCGTGCTGGTGGTGGCGGGCGACGACCACGGCTGCGTGTCGTCGTCGATGCCGCACCAGAGCGACCACGCCTTCATGGCCTGGCGGATGCCGGTGATGCAGCCCTCGTGCATCGCCGAGTACCTGGAGTTCGGGCTGTACGGCTACGAGCTGTCGCGCTACTCGGGCGCCTGGGTCGGCATGGCGGCGTTGTCGGAGGTGGTCGAAAGCGCAGGCACCGTGGACCTGGACGTGGTCAACGCGCGCGTCGAGGCCTGGGAAGACGCCGACACCGTGCGCGCCGCCACCGGCCATCGCGCGCCAGCGGACGGCCTGCACTACCGCTGGCCCGACCTGCCTTCGCTGCGCATCGAGTCGCGGCTCGAAGACAAGCTCGCGGCCGTGGCCGCCTTCACGTGGCGCAACAGCATCGACCGCCACGTGATCGTGAGCGAGCGCGCGAAGGTGGGCATCGTCACATGCGGCAAGGCGCACCACGATCTGATGGAAGTGCTGCGCCGGCTCGAACTCTCGCCGGAGCAACTGGCCCGCGCCGGTGTGCGGCTCTACAAGATCGGCCTGAGCTTTCCCGTCGAGCAGACGCGCATCAAGGCCTTTGCGCAAGGGCTCGACGAAATCCTCATCGTCGAGGAGAAGGGCGCGGTCGTCGAGACGCAGCTGCGCGACATCTTCTACAACGCGCCTGCGGATGCCCGGCCCGTGCTCGTGGGCAAGCACGACCGCGAGGGCCAGCCGCTGGTGTCGGCGCTCGGCGAGCTGCGCCCCTCGCGGCTCATCGAACTGGTCGCGCACTGGCTGGCCGTGCACTTCCCCGACAACCACGACCTGGGCGACCACCTGCAGCACGTGCGCGACTTCACGCCGCCCGAGCTGCTTGGCAACGCGAGCGACGCCGTCAAACGTGTGCCGTACTTCTGCGCCGGCTGCCCGCACAACACCAGCACCAAGGTCCCCGAAGGCTCGACCGCGCGCGCCGGCATCGGCTGCCACTTCATGGCCAACTGGATGGACCGCAGTACGGCGGGGCTGATCCAGATGGGCGGGGAGGGCGTCGACTGGATCTCGCACGCGATGTTCACGAAGACGCCTCACGTGTTCCAGAACCTGGGCGACGGCACTTACTACCACTCGGGCTATCTCGCGATCCGGCAGGCCGTGGCGGCCAAGGCGACGCTCACCTACAAGATCCTGTTCAACGACGCGGTGGCGATGACCGGTGGCCAGCCTGTCGACGGCGCGATCAGCGTGGACGCCATTGCGCGGCAGGTCGAATCCGAAGGCGTGAGCAAGGTCGTCGTTGTCAGCGACGCCATCGGCAAGTACGACGACATCAAGGACCGCTTTCCGAAAGGCACCGAGTTCCACGACCGTGCCGCGCTCGACGACGTGCAGCGCCGGCTGCGCGAAATGGCCGGCGTGACCGTGCTCATCTACGAACAGACCTGCGCGGCCGAGAAGCGCCGCCGCCGCAAGAAGGGCGAGCTCGCCGATCCACCCAAGCGCCTGTTCATCAACGAAGCCGTTTGCGAAGGCTGCGGCGACTGCGCCGTGCAGAGCAACTGCGTGGCCGTGCTGCCGCACGAAACGCCGATGGGCCGCAAGCGCAAGATCGACCAGACCAGCTGCAACAAGGACTATTCCTGCGCCAAGGGCTTCTGCCCCAGCTTCGTGGGCGTGACGGGCGGCAAGCTGCGCCGCAAGAGCGGCGCGCTGGCCGCCGGGCGCGACGCCTTCCTGCATCGCGTGGCCGCACTACCGCACCCTGATGCGCACGTGTGGACCGCGCCCTACGACCTGCTCGTGACCGGCGTGGGCGGCACCGGCGTGGTGACCGTCGGCTCGGTGATCGCGATGGCCGCGCACCTCGAAGGCAAGGCCGCGAGCGTGCTCGACTTCATGGGCTTCGCGCAGAAGGGCGGCTCGGTGCTGAGCTTCGTGCGGCTGGCCGATTCGCGCGAGCGGCTGCACCAGGTGCGCATCGACACGCAGCAGGCCGACGCGATCCTCGCCTGCGACGCGGTGGTGGGTGCGTCGGCCGATGCGCTGCAGACTGTGCGGCACGGACGCACGCGCGTGCTTGCGAACATCCACGAGATTCCGGTGGCCGAGTCGCTGCGCAACCCCGATGCCGATCTGCACGTGGACCTGCTGCTGGAGAAGATGCGCTTCGTCGCCGGAGAGGAGCAGGTCGAGACCTTCGACGCGCAAAGCCTCGCGGAAGAATTCCTCGGCGATACGCTGGCGGCGAACATCGTGGCGGCGGGCTATGCATGGCAGCGCGGCCTGGTGCCGCTGAGCCTGGAGGCGCTGATGCATGCGATCGAGCTGAACGGCGTGGCCGTGGCGGCCAATCAGTCGGCGTTCTCGCTGGGGCGGCTTGCGGCGGGCGACCCTGCGGCGCTCGATCAGTCGCGCGCAGCGCCTACGGACGCACACGCTTCGCAGGCCGACGAGCGCCCGCTCGACGTGCTGATCGCCGATGCACGCCGCCACCTGACGGGCTACCAGAACGCCGCATGGGCAGACCGTTTCGAAGCGCGCATCCGCAGCCTGCGTGCACGCGAAGCTGCGCTGGCGGGGGGCGATGCGAGCCTGCCCTTCACGCGCAACGCGGCGCGCAGCCTGCTCAAGCTCATGAGCTACAAGGACGAGTACGAGGTGGCGCGGCTCTACGCCGACGGAGAGTTCGTGAAGAAGCTGTCGGAGCAGTTCGAAGGCGACCTGAAGCTCGAATTCCACATGGCGCCCCCGCTGGTCTCGCGTGCCGCGAACGGGCATGCGCCCGCCAAGATCCGCATCGGTGGCTGGATGCTGCCCGCCATGCGCTGGCTGGCGCATGGCAAGCGGTTGCGGGGCACGGCGTTCGATCCCTTCGGCCGCACCGGCGAACGGCGGACGGAGCGCGAGCTGATCGCGCATTTCGACGGGCTGTTCGATGCGATGGCCGGCGAACTCTCGGCCGGCAACCAGGCAACGGCCGCGCGCATCGCGGCACTGCCGCTGTCGATTCGCGGCTTCGGCCACGTCAAGCTCGCGAACCTCGAAGCCGCGAAAGTGCAGGAGGCGGAACTGCTGCACCGGTTTGCGCCGGCGCACTATGCGAAGCCGGAGCGTGCGCCGGGGGCAGGGCAGATTCGGGGGATTGCGATCGTGGCTAGCGCGCGATAGAAGCCGCATTGATGAGCTTGTCGAATGGGCTGACCTTCTTGCGGTATTCCCGTGACAGTGACGGGCGACGGTGCACGGGTGGCTCGCTTGAAGATTGAATGGGAAATTCCCGTGCGCTCTTTGAAGAAACGCGAGAAATTCCCCGGAGCCGAAAACTCAGGTCGAGTGCGAGGTCGGTCAGCTTCCCGCCATCGCTGTCCCTGCGCATCGCTTCTTCGACGCGCACGCCGCTCCAGAACACCTGCGGTGTCGTGTGTAACTGGTCGCGGAACAGCGCGAAAAAGTGCGCGCGCGACAGCCCGACCTTCGCGGCGATTTCGTCGATCGTCGTCAGCTTCATTGAAGTGCTGCAGGCAGACGAGAACCTGCTGCGCGATTCCGATGCAAGAGCCCAGGCGCAAACCGAATCGGTGCGCGCCGCGGTCACAGCCTTCAAGGCACTGGGGGGTGGCAGGCAACCAAGCGGACCCGACGCGACTGCAACCCGATAGGTACCGTCCGTATACGACCCTTTGTCAGACCATCAGGGCTTCGGGGCCGTCCCAAAACTGAAGTCGTCGAAAGCGGTGACGCTGTCAGCCTTGGTCCATACACCCACCGCGTCGGGACCTGCGATGTGGGTGTCCTCGACGTCAATGGCCGTTTTGCCATCGAGCAACACCAAGATGCGGGTCCCCTTGAACTCCACACGCAACGTATGCCACGCGCCTGCGGGCACTGGCACGTCGCCATACTTCAGCATTTTCCGCGCACCGCCTTCGGTCCAGTACAGCGAGACATTGTTCTCCAGCGCATTGGCCCGCGCCACGTTGTATCGAAGCGCAGAGTCTGCGCGAGAGGAGCTCCCGCTGCGAGGAGAGTCGCAGCGAGCAAGAAGCTTCGCTTCACGATCGCCTCACGCCTTCGTCGCGCCGCTGACCGCGAGTCGCTCTGCAACCTTCTCCCACTGGACGTTTTGGAAAAAGGCGTCGATGTACTTTGCGGCCGCAGCACCAAAGTCCATCTGGTAGGCGTGCTCGTACATGTCCATCGCCAGGATCGGCGTGGTGGCTGCTGGCCCGTGCGCGTGGTCTGCCATCCAGTAGTTCTCGAGCTGCCGCGTGTGCTGGTTGAAGCCCAGCACCACCCAGCCTGATCCACCACTCAGGCCTGCGGCGATGCGGCGGAACTCCGTCTCCCAGACATCGAAGCTGCCGAATGATTTTGCAATCACCTGACGCTCGCTCGCGCCGGCCTGGCCGCTGCCGCCGAGGTTGTCGAAGTACTGCTCATGCAGCACGACCGAGCCGGTGCGCAGCGGATGCTCGCGCTTGAGATCGTTGTAGACATAAGGCGGCAGTTCCTTGTCGGCCAGCGCTTCGCCCAGGCGCTTCTTCACCACGGCCAGTGCTTTCACCGAGCCGCCATAGTTGTTCTCCCAGTGCGAGCGGATCAGCCGCTCCGACATGCTGTTGAGCTTGGTGGGGTCGAACGGCAAGGGCTTGAGGGTGCCGCTGCTCTGGAAGGCTGGTGCGCTGGTCATGGGGGTCTCCTTCGAAGGATCGGTTGCAGCCGAGGCGGCGGTGGACAGCGCAAGAGATCCAGCGCCTGCTGCTGCAGTTGCGACGAAGTCTCTGCGCGTGGGGTTCGATTCGTGGTTCATCTGGTCCTCGCTTCGGAGCGCATGCTCAAGGGTGGTTGCTAGCCGTCGGTCACGTTTTCGCCTGGGCCTGGCGCGACTGGCACCAGGCATACAGAGCGTCGTACATCACGAGACCGTGCCGCAGCATCTCGTGATCGTTCGCAAAGTTCCGGGACAGTCCTTGCGAAATGGCGTAGAGCCCGGCCGACTCGGGCGTCAGGTCCAGGCGTGAGGTGTCGGCACCCCGCACGATGACGGCCAGGTGCTGCAATGCCGGGTCATCGAGCCGATGCTTCTTGAGGAACGCGTCGAAGCTGCAGAGCTCGCCCACATGGGTCATCTCGACGCCGGGAACGTCGTAGGGCACGGCACCGGTCTCGTCCGCGACCTTGCGCACCTGGTCGTTGGGCACGTAGAGGAACTCGGTCTCGTCGTCGATGAAGCGCGCGATCAGCCACGGGCAGGCGATGCGATCGATCTTCGGATGTTCACGGGTAACCCATTTCATGCGAGACCTCCTGCAGGCGTGGACGAATCAGTGGTGACCGAGCAAGGGATACAGAACGAGTCCGGCCAGCGCAGCGATCAGCACGATGACCGGCTCGGGAAACTTCTTGAAGCGCCACAGCACCGCCATCGTGACGAGAGCCAGCGCCGCGGAGACCCAGTCGGTGATCGAGCGTTGCCCGATGACGATCACGGCCCCCGTGATCGCGCCGATGGCCGCGGCCGTCACGCCATCGACAAACGCGACGATGGCGGGCCGCTTGCCGTACTTCTTGAAATACGGCGCCGGCAGGACCGTGAACAGATAGCAGGGAACGAAAGTCGCGATGGCCGCCACCACCGCACCCCAGAAGCCGCCGACCAGGTACCCGATGAAGCCCGTGGTGATGACCACCGGGCCGGGCGTGATCATCGCCACCGCGACCGCATCGACGAACTGGCGATCGGTCAGCCAGGCGTACTCCTTCACGACCCCGCCATAGAGGAACGGCACGATTGCCAGTCCGCTGCCGAAGACGAAGGTGCCGGCGTAGGCGAAGTACGCGCCGATCTGCCCCAGCTTGTGCCAGTCGATCGTGTCGAGTGCGAACCAGGCCGCGATGGGCGCTGCGAAGCTGTTGAGGTTGCGGCCGAACTTCGGCGGCGCGCGCCACAGCCACACCAGCACGCCAGCGCCGAGAAACACCCAGACGACCTCGGACTTCGTGATCACCGTGACTGCCGCGCTGAGCAGGAAGATCGCCCACAGCAGCTTGTCCTTGCCGATGTTCTTGGTCGTGAGCTTGTAGGCGCTCATCGCAATGATGCCGATCACCGCTGCGCCAACACCGTAGAAAACCGCCTGCATCCAGCCGATACCGCCGTAGGCGACATATGCGGCACCCAGGGCAACGACCATGAAGAACGAAGGCAGCACGAAGGCCAGGCCGGCAACCGTTGCGCCAATCACTCGGTGATGGACGTAGCCCAGGTAGATGGCAAGCTGCGCCGCCAGCGGGCCCGGCATCAGCTGAGCCAGTGCCAGTCCTTCCTTGTAGTCGCTCTCCGAAATCCACCCGCGCCGCTCGACCAGGTCCCGGTACATGTAGCCCGCGAGCGCCACCGGACCGCCGAATCCCCAGGTGCCCAGGGCGAGCATGTAGCGCACGAGCTGCCAGAGGGTGTAGCGCGTCGAGGCGGGGGCGCTGGCCATGTCTTTCGAGGTGATGTCGTTCATGTCGATGTCCTCTTCACGCCTTCGCGCCCGAAGTGCGCATACAGCGAATCCAGCACGCTACCGATCTCGGTGAGCAAGGCATCGTCATGCGGCAGACGCTCGCGTGCGCCGGCGAGAATTGCTTCGAAGCCGGCACCTTCTGCTACGGGGTTGGCGCCCATGTCCAGCGAACGCACCATCGCTCCCATGCGCATGAGGGCCGCGTCTTCTTCAAGCCCAAAGCTCGCCATCAGGGTTTCGAAGGTGACTCGTTCCCCGACGTGGGTGAAGGCGGCCCCGTCGAAGTCGAAGCCCAGCGCCTTGCGCGGGCAGTCGCTCGTCTTGGCGAGCCAGACGAACTGCGCGCCCGGATCGATGAAGCGGCGAATCAACCAGGCGCTGGCCACCCGATCGACCCACAGGCGCCGACGCGTCGCCCACACACGGCCCTGGTAGTCCGCGATGTCCAGGCGCGGGATCTGTCCTTCTGATTCGTGCGGCTCGTCGGGCGAGAGCACGCGATCGACCCGCTGGTTGAAATCTGTCCAGGCCGCTTCGGCTTCGAGGCTCGCTTCACCAGGGAAGAAGTCGGTTGCAAGGAGCGCTTCGTAGTCGCGGCGCAGCTTCTTCTGCAGGCGCGTGAGTTCTGCGACGCCCAGCGACGACAGGGTTGCCGCGGTCTCTTTCCAGAGCTTGGTCAATGTCGCGTAGTCCGCGCTGCGGTCGAAGAGCTGCGGGTAGGCACCAGCATCGGCCGGATTCGCCGGTGCGATCGCCATGAGCCAGGCGCTGCCGCCTTCGCGCGTGCATTCATCGGCCAGTTCCTGCAGGGCGTCCCGGTGCATCGAGGTGCCCGGCAGCAGATAAGCGCCGTCGCGCAAGGCTGCGCACCCCATGGCTTTGAGGGCTCGCCAGATGCGCATGCGCGCCGTGGCGCCCTGGGTGGGCAACGAAACGATCAGCAATAACCATTCGCGGGTGTCGGCGGTAGCATCAGACGGAGTCATGTAGCGAATAATACATTCATGTCTTTATCTCTACAAAGAAAGTATGAGGAAGCCCGGTCCGTGATCGTCCGTCTGCGACCGCATGACATGCACGCAGGCGACTGACATGGCGCACTACCTCTGGAAACTGCGTCCCTACTACCGGCAGACCGCCGGGCAGCTTGTCCTCGGCTCCCTGGCAGGCATCGTCATGAACACGGCCGTGGTCCTGCCGGCTGTGTGCCTCGGGCGCGCGATCGACGCCGCGACGCACTTCGCGCAGGGCCAGGTGACGCGCGCGACACTGCTGCAGGCCGTCGCGCTGTTCGCCGCCGCAACCCTGGCCACAGAACTGCCGCGGCTGGGCAAACGTTGGTGGTTGATGACGGCCAACGCGCGCATCCGCGCCAATCTGCGCGCGGATGCCCTGCGCGGGGTGCTCGCCTGGCCGATGGCAAAGCTGACCGCCACGCCCGTGGGCGACACCATGGCGCGCGTCATCGGTGACGTCGAGGTGCTGGGCGTCGGCATCCGCGAGGTGATCGTCGAGACCTGGGACACGCTCCTGTTCTTGATGTCGTTCTTCGTCGCCATGCTGGTGCTGGACGGGTCGTTGACCCTGCGCGCGCTGATTCCCGTGCCCTTCGCGATGGTGCTGGCCTGGGCCGCCGGACGCTTTATCCACCGACGCACGACGGCGGCTCGACAAGCCAACGGCGCGTTGACCGCGGGACTGCAAGAGCAACTGTCCGGCATCCGCGTCGCAAGGCTACTGGGGATGAAGCGGGCTGCACAGGCGCGCATCGAGCGGCTCGCAGATGCACAGGCGCACACGAATCTCGCGGCGGCGCGGCCCCGCGCCGGCCTGCCCGCGGTCTACACCACGCTGATGGCGGCCGGCATCGTGCTGGTGCTGTGGCAAGGCGGCGAAAAGGTCATCGCAGGCGCGTGGACGCTGGGGGCGTTCGTGACTTATCTGGACCTTTTCCTGCGCTTCACCGGGCGCGGATTTCGGGTGCCGCAGCTGTTGAACTCGGTGCAAGCAGGCGGCGCAGCCTACGCGCGGCTCGCCCCCCTGCTCGCTGCGGCCCTGCCTGCTCGCGGCGAGCATCGGTTCGCGTCGTTTCGCGCCGGCTACCTGGCCGGAACGACGCCGCGCTCGACCCTCACCCAACCGGCGTCACGGGTCGAACGAGGGCTTGCCGTATCCCTGCGCAACGTGAGCTTCTCTCACGGCAACGCCGACGCCGCCGTCACTGCGCTGAACCAGGTCTCACTTGAGATTTCGGCAGGCGCGTTCGTGGCGGTGACCGGGCCGGTCGGCTCGGGCAAGAGTGCGCTGGCGAAGGTTCTGCTGGGCCTGTACCCGCTCGCCGGCGGTGCCGTCTGCCTTGACGGCGACACGCCTGCACGACATCGCGGTGACATCGGTTACCTGCCGCAGGAGCCCTTCCTGTTCTCGGGTACGGTGCGCGAGAACATCACCATGGGACGTGAGCAGTCCGACCTCGCCACGATGAGCGCCCTGGAAATCGCCGCGCTTGCCAAGGACGTGGCGGGCTTCGAGCACGGCGTCGATGCCGAGATCGGCGAGCGCGGCATCCGCATTTCCGGCGGGCAGCGCCAGCGCGTCGCGCTGGCGCGCGCGGCGGCGGCGGACCCTCGGCTGCTGGTGCTGGACGATCCGTTCTCGGCGGTCGACGTCGCGACGGAAGCGCAGATCATTGCCGGCCTGCGCTCGGCGTTCGGTCGCGGGGCGCCGGCCGCGCGACAGGCCACCATCGTCCTGTGTTCGCACCGGCTGGCGGCCTTCCCGCAGGCGGATCTCGTCGTCGTGCTGGATGGAGGACGCATCGTCGAACGAGGCTCGCACGAACAGCTGATGATGGCAGGCGGGCTGTATGCGCGGATCTACGCGGCGCAGGCCGCGATGACGCAGCCGGAGGAGGCATGACGGCAACACAGTCACCGCAGGCACCAGCAGCACGCCAAGGACTCACGACCGCCCAGGTGGGCTCGCTGCTGGCGCCGCAAAGACGCCTGCTCGTGGCCATCGCAGCCAGCGTGCTCGCCGGTGCGGCGCTGGAGGTGCTGCCGCCGCTCCTGGTGCGGCAGGCCGTGGACGCCCACTTGGCCGTGGGCCGTGGCGACGGCCTGGTGCTGCTGGGCGTGCTCTACCTGCTGGTCGTGGCCGCGCAGCAGGCGTTGGGCTTCGCGTCCGCATACGGCACCGCGATCGCGGCCCAGCGGGCATTGCGCGACCTGCGTGCGCGCCTGTTTGGCCATCTGCAACGGCTGCCTGCGCGCTACTTCGACACGACCCCGTTGGGCGACACCGTCAGTCGCTGCACCGCCGACATCGACACCATCGACCGCCTGTTCTCATCGGGCATCGCGAGCCTTGTCGCCGACCTCGTGCGACTGGTCACGATCACGGTGACCATGCTCGTGCTCAGTCCCGCGCTGACACTGCTCTGCGCACTGGCCGTACCGCCCCTGCTGTGGTTCACGCGCTGGTTCCAGCTGCGGGTTTTGGCCGCTGAACGGGCCAGCCGGGCGGCCGTGGGAAGCGTCAACACGGCACTCGTGGAGACCCTCGGTGGCGCGGAGGTCATTCGTGCTTTCGGACGAACAGGATTCTTCGAGCACCGCTTTCGTGGCGCCCTGCAGGCCACGCAATACGCCTATCTTGCGGCCACACGCTATTCGGCGATCTACACGCCGCTGATGGCCATCCTGGCGTCGCTGATCGTCTGCGGCCTGCTGTGGGCAGGCGCCGAGGGCGCGCTGGCGGGCTGGGGTGTCTCCATCGGTACGCTCACGGCCTTCGTGCTGCTGTTCCGCCGCTTCTTCGCGCCGATAACGACGCTGGGCGAGGAATGGCAGACCGTGCAGAGCGCGCTGTCCGGGGCTGAGCGCGTGTTCCAGGTCTTGGCGCTGCCGGTCGAGGAAACACCGGCCGTCCATTCCGTGCAACGAGCAAGGAGCGAACCGGAACCGTTGATCCAATTGAAGGATGTGATCTTTGGCTACGTCGCGGATCGCCCCGTACTGAAAGGCGTCTCCTTGAGCGTTCGCGCAGGCGAGCACGTCGCGCTGGTCGGGCGCACCGGCGCCGGCAAGAGCAGCCTGATGCACCTCGCCGGCGGCTTGTATGCGCCCTGGTCCGGTGAAATTCGAGTGGCGGGCGCGGATCCTCGCGCCATGACGGACGAGGAACGCCGTCAGAGCCTGGGCGTCGTGCCGCAGACGCTGCAGCTGTTCAGCGGCAGCGTGCTCGACAACCTCAGGATGGGCGACGTCCTCGTGACCCGGACTGCTTGCGAAGCTGCAGCCAAGGCAACGGGCGCGCATGGGTTCATCCAGGCACTGTCGCAGGGCTACGACACGTCCCTGGACGCGGGTGAGGCCGGCGCCGCGTTGTCCGCGGGCCAACGGCAATTGCTCGCGCTAACGCGCGCGCTGGTGCGCCAGCCTCGCGTGCTGCTGCTCGACGAAGCGACAGCCGCGATCGACCACGCCAGCGACGCCGCGTTCCGCGCCGCGCTGCGCCGCGACGCGCACGACTCGTCCCGTGCCGTTCTGATCGTGGCGCATCGGCTGTCAACGGCGCGGGAGGCCGATCGCGTCATCGTGATCGAGGACGGCCGCATCCTCGAACAAGGGGCGCCGGACGAGCTGATCCGGTGCCAGGGGCGCTTCGCCGCGCTGCTGGCCATGGAGATGGCAGGCTGGGATTGGCATCAACGTTGACGTTGGAGGACAGACATGGGCAAGGACTTCTACATACAACCCGACGCGACCGACCCGGTGCTTGAGCCCGACGCGGTGCTCGCGATCGTGCGCCTGCATGCAGCGGGCGCGAAGGCCGTCAGGGCCGTCGACGAGAGCGGTGGCGAGGCGCGCACCTATGCGGTCGACGACGACCTGATCCTGAAGGTTCAGCGACCACAACAGCTGCGCCCACGAACGAGCCTGGGCAAGGAGCGTTTCCTGTTGGAGCAGTTGGCAGGCCTGGAGGGCGTACGCGTTCCACGGGTCCTCGGTGGGGGCGTCGCCGAACCCGGGATCGAGTACACCCTGATGACGCGCATGCCCGGCGTGCCGATGCACTCGGCAAGGCTCGACGGTGACCTCCGCCGGCATGCGCTGGTTGACCTGGGGCGCATGCTGGGGCGCATTCACGCAATCCCTCAGCGTCCTCTGTTCGAGGCGCGCCTGATTCCTGGCGACCACACGGCGGCCGACGTTCGCACACGGTTCGGTCGCCTCTTCGACGACGCCGTCGCAGCTGTGGCGCGAGCGGCCCAGCCTTGGCCGTTCGCACTCGACCCGTTGCAGTTGGCGCGTTTCGCGGTGTGCGCATTGCCCGATGCAGACGCCTGGGTGGCCTTGCACAGCAATCCCGGCCCCGAGCACGTCTTCGTCGATCCGCAGACCGGGCAGTTGACTGGCATCATCGACTTCGGCGACGCGTATTTCAGCCACCCGGCGCTCGATCTGCGCCGATGGCCTCGGCCCATCGATCGGGCTGCAGTTCACACCGGGTACTGCAGCGAGGCGAAGATGAGCGACAGCTTCAATCAGACATGGCGCGTGGCCTGCGTGCTCACCGACATGCTCGCCATCGCGCAAGAGCCGGAATGCCGCGCTTCAGGGCTCGTCGAGTTGGAGGAACTTGTCGAGCAGTTGCGCTGACGCCTTCGTAGCTGAACTCGATGCGGCAAACCAAAAGGCCCGCCATCGTTTTGATGGCGGGCCGTTTTTGCATTCGACCGACAAGGAGTCAGGTCGCTGAAATACTGATCCAAGCCGGCTACAACTCGCACTCGCTGGAGCGCGTTGGCGAGTTACTCGCGAAGTGGCCAGCTTGAATTCCGCATAACGAAAAAGCCCGCTACCTTTTGGATAGCGGGCTTTTCAATTGGTGCCGGAGAGATGAATCGAACACCCGACCTTCTCATTACGAATGAGCTGCTCTACCGACTGAGCTACACCGGCGAAGCCTCAGATTATAGCCAAGAAATCAAGCCTTCTCGGCGTGGTACTGGGTCAAGCGCTCAACTTCGTTTCGCGAACCCAACATCACGCTCACCCGCTCGTGCAGTTTGGTGGGCTGCAGATCCAGGATGCGCTGCTTGCCGTTGGTGGCCGCGCCGCCGGCCTGTTCGACCAGCCAGCTCATCGGGTTGGCCTCGTACATCAGGCGCAGCTTGCCGGCCTTTTCGGGCTCGCGCTTGTCCCACGGGTACATGAAGACGCCGCCGCGCATCAGGATGCGGTGCACGTCGGCCACCATGCTGGCAATCCAGCGCATGTTGAAGTCCTTGCCGCGCGGGCCTTCCTTGCCGGCCAGGCACTCTTCGATGTAGCGCTTCATGGGCTCGTCCCAGTGGCGCATGTTGCTCATGTTGATCGCGAATTCCTTGGTGTCGGCCGGAATCTGGATGTCTTCCTGCGTGAGCACGAAGCTGCCCTGCTCGCGGTCGAGTGTGAACATGGCCACGCCGTTGCCCACGGTCAGCACCAGGGTGGTCTGCGGGCCGTAGATGCAGTAGCCGGCGGCCACCTGTTGCGTGCCGGCCTGCAGAAAGTCGCTTTCCTGCACGCCGGGGTGGTCGTCGGGCTTCTTCAGCACGCTGAAGATGGTGCCGATGCTGACGTTCACGTCGATGTTGCTGCTGCCGTCGAGCGGGTCGAACATGAGCAGGTATTCGCCCTGCGGGTAGCGGTTGGGCACCACGTAGATGCTGTCCATTTCCTCGCTGGCCATGGCCGCGAGGTGACCGCCCCATTCGTTGGCCTCGATGAGCACTTCGTTGGCGATGATGTCCAGCTTCTTCTGGATCTCGCCCTGCACGTTCTCGCTCTCGGCGGTGCCGAGCACGCCGCCCAGCGCGCCCTTGTTGACGGCTTGGCTGATGCTCTTGCAGGCGCGCGCGACCACTTCGAGCAGCAGGCGCAGCTGGCCGGGGATGAGGCCGTCGGCACGCTGTTGTTCGACGAGGTAGCGGGTGAGGGAAATCTTTTGTTGAGCCATGTGTCTTGTGGGGTTCGGTTGCTTCAGTTTCCCGCCAGGGCGCGGGTCACGACTTCGTGCGTGTCCTTGCTCAGGTCGGGCTTGGCGGCCACGCGGGCGATGGCTTCGCGCGCGGCGCTGCGGTACGGCTCGGCCAGCTTGCTCCAGCGGTCGAGTGCGCGGGCGAGGCGGGCAGCCACTTGCGGGTTGATGGCGTCGAGCTCGATCACGCGCTCGCTCCAGAACACATAGCCGGCCGCGTCGGGGCGGTGGAATGCGCCGGGGTTGGCGCTGCAGTAGCTGAAGATCACGCTGCGCGCCCGGTTCGGGTTCTTCAGCGAGAAGTCGGGGTGCTTCATCAGCTGCTTCACCAGCGGCAGGATGTCGCCGCCGCGGTCGCTGGCGCCGGCCTGCAGCGAGAACCACTTGTCGATGACCAGCGCCTCGTCCTTGAAGATGGCGTGGAAGCGCGCCAGTGCCTGCGCCGCCAGGGTGTGGCCCGACGATACCAGCGCGTTGAGCGCGTTGAAGCGGTCGGTCATGTTGCCTGCGTCCTTGAAGCGCTGCAGCGTCTTGCCCGGCCACACGGCGTCGCCCGAGGCGCGCGCCGCCAGGCACAGGAAGTTGAGCGCCATGCCGGCCAGCGCGCGTCGGCCCGACGAGGTCGGGTCGGGGCTGTAGGCGCCGGTGTCGTGGTGCTCTTCATAGGCCCACTGCCAGTCGGCAAAGAGGGCGGTGGCCAGCTGGGCGCGCATGGCTTCGCGCACGAGGTGCACGCGCTGCGGGTCGACCACGTCGAGCTGTTCGGCAATGTAGGTTTCCGACGGCAGCGTGAGCACCAGTTCCTTGAAGGCGGCGTCGAGCTGCGGGTTGCGCAGCACGCTGCGCATGGCGTCGATGTAGGCGTCGTTCAGCACCGGCGTGGCGTCGGTGGCCAGGGCGGCAATGCCCTGCAGCGCGGCGCGCAGGCCCAGCCGCTGGCCGGCTTCCCAGCGGTTGAACGGGTCGGGGTCGTTGGCCAGCAGGGTGAGCAGTTGGGCGTCGGTGTACTCGAAGTCGAGGATCACCGGCGCGCTGAAACCGCGCAGGATGGAAGGCACCGGCTCGGCGTCCAGGCCGGTGAAGGTGATCTGCTCGCCGGCGCGCGACAGCACCACGGTGCGCGTGCCGTGTGTGGCTTCGCTCTCGCCTTCGAGCTGCAGGGGCAGTTCGCGGCCGCTGCTGGCGTCGAGGAGGCCGACGTTCAGCGGAATGACGAAGGGCTCCTTGGTCGGCTGGCCCGGCGTGGGCGGGCAGCTCTGCACCACGCTCAGGGTGTAGCTGCGGCTCTGCGCGTCGTACACGCCGTGGGCCGCGAGGCGCGGCGTGCCGGCCTGGCTGTACCAGCGTTTGAACTGGGGCAGCAGGCGGGCCAGTTCCGAATCGGGGTTGGCGTCGGCAATGGCCTGCGCGAAGTCGTCGCAGGTCACTGCCTGGCCGTCGTGGCGCTCGAAGTAGAGGGTGATGCCGCGCTCGAAGCCCTTGCGGCCGACCAGCGTCTGCATCATGCGCACCACCTCGGCACCCTTCTCGTAGATGGTGACGGTGTAGAAGTTGCTGATCTCGATGTAGCTGTCGGGCCGCACCGGGTGGGCCATCGGGCCCGCGTCTTCCGGGAACTGGGCGGTGCGCAGCACGCGCACATCTTCGATGCGCTTGACGGCGCGGGCCGAGGCGTCGGCGCACAGGTCCTGGCTGAATTCCTGGTCGCGGAAGACGGTGAGGCCTTCTTTCAGCGAGAGCTGGAACCAGTCGCGGCAGGTGACGCGGTCGCCGGTCCAGTTGTGGAAGTACTCGTGGCCGACCACGCTCTCGATGTTGCTGTAGTCGGCGTCGGTGGCGGTGGCCTGGTTGGCCAGAACGTACTTCGTGTTGAAGATGTTCAGGCCCTTGTTCTCCATGGCGCCCATGTTGAAGTCGCTGGTGGCCACGATCATGAAGCGGTCGAGGTCCAGCGGCAGGCCGAAGCGGGCTTCGTCCCACAGCACCGAGTTGATGAGCGAGTTCATCGCGTGCTCGGTCTTGTCGAGGTCGCCGGCGCGCACGTACACCTGCAGCAGGTGTTCCTTGCCGCTGCGCGCCTTGATGCGCTGCTCGCGTGCCACCAGCTTGCCGGCCACCAGGGCGAACAGGTAGCTGGGCTTCTTGAACGGGTCGACCCACTTCGCGAAGTGGCGGCCTTCGGGCAGGTCGCCCTGCTCGACGAGGTTGCCGTTCGACAGCAGCACCGGGTAGGCGGCCTTGGCGGCGCGCAGCGTCACGGTGTACATCGCCATCACGTCCGGACGGTCGAGGAAGTAGGTGATGCGGCGGAAGCCCTCGGCCTCGCACTGCGTGAAGAAGGTGTCTTCGCTCACGAACAGGCCCATCAGCTTGGTGTTCTTGATGGGGCAGCAGGTGGTGAAGATTTCGAGCTCGAACGCGTCGGGCAGGCCGTCGATGACGAGCTGGTCGCCTTCCATGCGGAACGACGCACCCTGGCCGTTGACGAGCACGCGCGCCAGGTTCAGTTCGTCGCCTTGCAGGCGCAGCGGCTCCAGCGGCACTTCGGGGTTGCGGCGCATCTGCATGCGGTTGAGCACGCGGGTCTTGGCGGGGTCGAGGTCGAAGGTGAGGTCGACGGTGTCGATCCAGTAGGCCGGAGCGGCATAGTCTTCACGGCGAATGGCAATCGGTTGCCCTTGAGCGTCACGCAACATCATCGAGTGTCTCCAGAAAATTCGAATGGGCGAGTTCGTCGTAGTCGCGAACCGCGGCAATCACATGGGGGCCGGCAAGCTCGGCGGCGGTATGGGTGCTGCATACGGCCACGGCACGCATGCCGCCGCGGCGGGCGGCTTCGATGCCGAAGGGCGCGTCTTCAAAAACGATGCAGCGTTCGGGCGCAACGCCGATGCGGCGTGCAGCTTCGAGAAAGATGGCGGGCGTGGGCTTGCCGCTGAAGCCTTCATCGCCGCCCACTATGGCCAGCGGCAGCGGGTCCATCTTCAGGCGCGACATGGCGAACTCGATGTTGTGCCTGTCGCCGGCCGTGCCGACCGCCACCTTCAGCCCGCGCGCGACAGCCGCCTTGGCAAAGGCGGAGAAGCCCGCCACTTCGGTGAAGTTGTCGCTGAACATGGCGCGGTAGATTTCTTCCTTCTCGTGCACCAGCACCTGGCACTCGGCGTCGGAGAGGTCGCGCTCGAACAGCTCGCGCATGCACTCGGTGCCGGTGCGGCCCGTGGTGCGCGCGAGGATGTCGCTCACGTCGAGCTTCAGCCCGTGGCGTGCCACGAACTCCACCCACGATCGCGCATGCCAGGGCATGGAGTCGATCATGGTGCCGTCCATGTCGAAGATCAGCGCTTCGACCTTCATCAGACGCCTTGCTTCAGCGAAGCTTCGATGAACACGTCGAGATCACCGTCCAGCACCTTCTGTGTGGCCGAGACTTCGACGTTGGTACGCAGGTCCTTGATGCGGCTGTTGTCCAGCACGTAGCTGCGGATCTGGTGGCCCCAGCCCACGTCGGTCTTGCTGTCCTCGAGCTTCTGCTGCTCTTCCTGGCGCTTGCGCATCTCGTGGTCGTACAGGCGCGAGCGCAGGCGCTTCCACGCCACGTCGCGGTTGCTGTGCTGGCTGCGGCCGTCCTGGCACTGCACCACGATGCCGGTCGGGATGTGCGTCAGGCGCACGGCCGAGTCGGTCTTGTTGATGTGCTGGCCGCCGGCGCCGCTGGCGCGGAAGGTGTCGGTGCGCACGTCGGAAGGGTTGATCTCGATCTCGATGGAGTCGTCGATTTCCGGGTACACGAAGATGCTGGCAAAGCTCGTGTGGCGCCCGCCCGACGAGTCGAACGGCGACTTGCGCACCAGGCGGTGCACGCCGGTCTCGGTGCGCAGCAGGCCGAAGGCGTAGTCGCCCTCGACCTTGATGGTCGCGCCCTTGATGCCGGCGGTGTCGCCGGGCGTTTCGTCTTCGATCTGCGTCTTGAAGCCCTTGCGCTCGGCGTACTTCAGGTACTGGCGCAGCAGCATGCTGGCCCAGTCGCAGGCCTCGGTGCCGCCGGCGCCGGCCTGGATGTCGACGAAGGCGTTGAGCGGATCGGCCGGGTTGTTGAACATCCGGCGGAATTCGAGCTGCTTGATGTCGGCTTCGAGCGTGGCGGCGTCATCGGCAATGGCCTGCAGGCCGTCCATGTCGCCGTCTTCCTTCGACATCTCGAAAAGCTCGGTGTTGTCCGAGAGCCCGTTGGTGAGCCGGTCGAGCGTGATGACCACGTCGTCGAGCGACTTCTTTTCCTTGCCCAGTTCCTGGGCCTTCTTCGGGTCGTTCCAGACGTTCGGGTCTTCGAGCGATGCGTTGACTGTCCTCAGTCGTTCAGCTTTGGCATCGTAGTCAAAGATACCTCCGTAAATCGACCGTACGAACGCTCAGGTCCGCGAGCATTGCGCCGATTTGGTTGATCTGTTCTGCGTCCATGGGGTGTCCTGACTGTGAGGGTTGGTGTTCGGGGGGAACCCGACATTTTCTCACGCTCCGAAAACCTGCCTTGCGGAGGCCCTGTATTGCTCCTTCCTTCTCTGGGGGAAGGCTGGGATGGGGGCGGGCAGGGCGCTCCATGGATGCGCCGCCGTGCCCCCACCCCAGCCCTCCCCCAGCGGGGGAGGGGGAAATACCCCGAAAAATCAGAACGCGGGGATCAGCGAACCCTTGAACTGCGTCTCGATGAAGTTCTTCACCTCCGGCGACTGGTAAGCCGCCACGAGGCGCCTGGCCCAGGGCTTGTCCTTGTCGGCGCGGCGCACCGCGATCAGGTTGGCGTACGGGCTCTTGGCGGCTTCCTTGATGACGGCGTCCTTGTTCAGCGACAGACCCGCCTTCTCGGCGTAGTCGTTGTTGATGGCGGCGATGGTCAGGTCGTCGAGCGAGCGCGGCAGCTGGGCTGCGTCGAGCGCCACCAGCTTCAGCTTTTTCGGGTTGGTCACCACGTCGAGCGGCGTGGCGGTGTTGTTCTTCACCGCCTCGGGCTTCAGCGTGATGAGGCCGGCCTGCTGCAACAGCAACAGCGCGCGATTGCCGTTCGACGGATCGTTCTGGATGCCGACTGTCGCGCCGTTGGGCAGCTGGTCGACGGCCTTGATCTTGTGCGAGTAGAAGCCCAGCGGTGCGGTGATGGTCAGGCCCACGGGCACGATGTCGAAGCCGCGCGCCTTGTTCTGGTTGTCCAGGAAGGGCTGGTGCTGGAAGGCGTTGGCGTCGAGGTCGCCCGAGGCCAGCGCTGCGTTGGGCAGCTGGTAGTCGTTGAAAACCACGACCTGGATGTTCAGGCCGTCCTTGGCGGCGACCTTCTTGACCACCTCGAAGATCTGCTCGCCGTTGCCGACGGAGACGCCGACCTTGAGCGTGTTCTTGTCCTGCGCGAAGGCGGTGTTGCCGGCAAGGAGGGCGGCGGCAAGCGTGGCCAGGACGAGGGAGCGGCGGCGAAAAGTGCTGTGCATGTTGTTGTGCGAAATCAAAAAAAGAAGGCGCGAATGTGGCATTGCGGACGCCGTTTGGAAACGAACCAATGCGCATATCCATATGGCGCCTATCGGGTCACACCTTTGTGCCCTTATGTGTTCAGAGGCATAAGCAAGCGCCGATTTGTTCGTTCCCTTTCGTTGCCTTTCTTTTCATACTCGACACTTTTTCGCGAACCTACGCGACCAGCGCGCCGCGCGGGCCGCGCCTTTTTTCCATGACCCAACCTACGCCTGACGCGGGCCGCGACATTCACGCGGCGCCAGTCATCCGTCTTCAATCGGTGCAGAAGTCCTTCGCCTTGCCCAACGGCGAGGTGTTCGACGCCGTGCACTCGCTCTCGCTCGACATCCACCAGGGCGACGTGTTCGGCCTGATCGGCAAGAGCGGTGCCGGAAAATCGACACTGCTGCGTCTCATCAACCTGCTGGAGCGGCCCGATGCGGGCAAGGTGCTCGTCGGCGGGCGCGACCTCACCACGCTCTCGCGCCGCGAGCTGCGCGACACGCGCCAGAACATCGGCATGATCTTCCAGCAGTTCAACCTGCTGCAGAACGCCACGGTGTTCGACAACGTGGCCTTCCCGCTGAAGATTCACGGCCGCCACTCGAAGGCCGAGATCGATGCCCGTGTGCGCGAGTGCCTGGCGCTTGTGGGCCTGGCCGAGAAGATCGACACCTACCCGGCCCAGCTCTCGGGCGGGCAGAAGCAGCGCGTGGCGATTGCCCGCGCGCTGGCGCCGCGCCCGCAGGTGCTGCTGTGCGACGAGCCCACCTCTGCGCTCGACTCGGAAACCACGCGCTCGCTGCTGGAGACGCTGCGCGACATCAACCAGAAGATCGGCGTGACCATCGTGATCGTCACGCACGAGCTGTCGGTGGTCGAGGTGCTGTGCCGCAACGTGGCCATCCTCGAGAAGGGCCGGCTCGTGGAGCAGTTCGCGATCGATGCACCGAGCGAGGAGCGCAAGACCGCGCTGGGCCGCGAGATCGACGAATTGGTGCGTCGCCGCGAACGCGAGGCGCGCCTGCCGGTCGTGCCGCGTCCGGCTTCGGTGCAGCGCAACGCGCTGGAGGCGGCCTATGTTTGAGAACATCGCCCCCATCCTCCCGGAGCTGTGGGTCGCCACCGGCCAGACTTTCATGATGCTGGCCATCGGCCTCTCGGCCGCGGTGCTCATCGGCGGGCCGCTGGGCATCCTGCTGTTCCTGCTGGGCCCCGGCCAGTCGCTGGAGAACAAGCCCGCGTTCCTGGTGCTCAACTGGCTGGTGAACACGGTGCGTTCGTTCCCTTTCATCATCCTGCTGGTGGCCTTGGTGCCGTTCACGCGGGTGATTGCGGGCACGTCGATCGGGCCGCTTGCGGCTGCGGTGCCGCTGTCGTTCGCGGCCATTCCGTACCTGGCGCGGCTGGTCGACCAGTGCCTGCGCGAAGTGCCGCGCGGCGTGATCGAGGCGGCGCATGCCATGGGCGCGACCGAGCTGCAGATCGTATGGCGCGTGCTGCTGGTCGAGGCACGTTCGGGCCTGGTGCTGGCGCTGACGGTGCTGGCCGTGAGCTTCCTCTCGTACTCGGCGGTGGCCGGTGTGGTGGGCGGTGGCGGCATCGGCGACCTGGCCATCCGCTATGGCTACTACCGTTTCCAGACCGACGTGATGGTGCTCACCGTGGCGCTGCTCGTGGTGCTCGTACAGATCCTGCAATTCGTGGGCAACACCACGGCGAGCAGGCTGGACAAGCGTTGATTCTTTTTTTCTCAGCTTTCCCTATCCCATGAAAACCGCATTCCTGCGCCGTTCCGTTCTCGCCCTGTCCCTGGCTGCCGTCTCGCTCGGCGGGCTCTCGCTGCAGGCCCACGCGCAAGACCCCGCCAAGAAGAACCTCGTGATCGGCGGCACCGCCGGCTCCAACGCCGACCAGCTCAAGGCCGGCATCGTGCCCATCCTCGAGAAGAAGGGCTACAAGGTGAAGCTGGTCGAGTTCAACGACTACGTGCAGCCCAACCTCGCACTGGCCCAGGGCTCGCTCGACGCCAATTTCTTCCAGCATCAGGTCTACCTGAAGAAGTTCGCGGCCGACCAGAAGCTCGACCTGGCCGAACTGGTGCAGGGTCCGATCGCCCCGATGGGCGTGTATTCGACCAAGCGCAAGACGCTGGCCGACGTGAAGGAGGGCGACCGCGTGACGCTGCCGAACGACCCGAGCAACCTGGCCCGAGCGCTGGTGCTGCTGGAGCAGAACAAGCTGATCACGCTCAAGCCCGGCATCGACGTGTTGCGCTCGACGGAAAAGGACGTGGCCGAGAACCCGAAAAAGCTGAAGTTCATTCCGCTCGAAGCCGCGCAACTGCCGCGTTCGCTGGGCGACACTGAGTACGCCATCGTCAACGGCAATTTCGCGATCTCGTCGGGCCTGAAGCTCACCGAAGCCGTGGTGCTGGAGAAAACGCCGGACTACTATCTGAATGTGGTAGCCGTGAAGACCGCCGACAAGAACACGCAGTGGGCCAAGGACATCGCCGAGGCCTACCGGTCGAAGGAGTTCAAGGCGGTGGTCGACAGCAAGTTCCAGGGCTACGCCAAGCCCAGCTTCCTGCAGTAACTTCGCAGACAACAAAGGACGCCCCATGCCAGTGCTCGCCGTATTCGATGCCCAAGGAAGCTGGCGCGACACGCATGTGTGCGACGGCTGGATCACCGAGCACCTGGCCGGGCAGGGCGTGAGTTGGGGGCGTGGCAAGAAGAAGGGGCAGCGCGTGCTGGATAGCGCCGGGCTGTTTTATGTGCCGACCGCCGACGGTTACCTGGGGCTGCTTGTCGAGGCCGGCGAATGGGTGTCGGTGCCGGACGGCAAGCCGCACTTCTTCGATGCGGGCGAGGTTGAGTCTTTCGACGCCTTGCCTGCTTCGTTGCCGCTCTTCGAGGCTTTCGTCGAAGAAGTTCTCTCGCTGACGGGCAACGACGCTGACGAAGAGTAGAGGCGGCGGCGCGGGTGTGGTGCGCTCTTGTTCAGGGCGCGTGCACAGGCCGCCGGGTACTGCCCACCGCGAATGTCCCCCCGGCCTTCCGCCGCCTCCTTTCTTTATTTCGCTGCGGGGAGCGCCCGACGCCCTGTGCACCTGGGCACGCTGCCGGTGCTTGCCGATCAACGGAGGCTCTGAACGATCACGTCGATTGTCGCGGCGCAGATGGACAGCCTCGACAGCGAGCCGAGCCGCGGCTGAACAAGAGGCGGGCTCAGGCCGCCAGGAACGCTTCGATCATCCGCGCCACGCGCTGCGGCTGGTCGTGGTGCAGCATGTGGCCCGCGTCTTCGAGGCGCTCGATGCGGCTGTTGCCGACCGACTTCAGCCGTTCATGGAATTCGTCGAGCGTGAAGCGGTTCTTCCACCAGCCCTGCAGGCTGTCGTCCGCGGCCTCGACCATCAGCAGCGGTGCGGTGATGCGCGCATACAGCGCAAGCGTTTCGTCGACCCGGAAGATGTGGGCGTTGACGATCTTGTGCGCCGCCTCGCCGAGGATCTGCCAGCGCTCACCGCCATCGGGCTGCGCGTGGTGGGCCGCCCAGTGGCTGGCGAGCCACTGGGCCTTGTCGGGCGTGAGGCGCGGGTTGGTCTTCATGAGGCGGCGCGCGACGCCGTCCACGGCCGAGTAGCTGGCCAGCGCCATCTCGCCGCGGTGCAGGCGCTTGAGTTCGTCGATCCACTGGCCGTAGCGCGCGGGCGCTTCCTCGGGCTTGCGCGCGGGCATGCCGAAGCCTTCGAGGTTGACGAGGCGGCGGATGCGCTGGGGCCGCACGCCGGCGTAGTGCATGGCGACGTTGCCGCCCATGCTGTGGCCGACGAGATCGACTTGCCGTGCGTTGTCGCCCTCGCCAGCGTAGTGGTCGAGCAGCCATTCGAGGTCGGCCAGGTAGTCGGCGAGCCAGTAGTTGTCGACGCCGCCACCGTCCGTGAGGCCGAAGCCGCGCCAGTCGGGAGCGATGATGAAGCGCTCCTGCTCCATTGCATCGACCACGAACTGCCACGACGCCGCCACGTCCATCCAGCCGTGCACCAGCACCAGCGGCGGTCGCGCATCGGAGGGCTGGCCCCAGAGGCGCACGTGGTAGCTGAGGTTGCGCACGGGCACGAATTCGCTGCGGGAGGGGCGGAGGACTTGGTACATGGGCGCCGATGATAAAGAGGCCTTTGTGCTGACGCAGTCCGGCGCACGACAGCCGGCCGCCACGGAATGCCCGGGTTTTGGTGCAACGGCCAGCGGGTTGCGGGTCGGGGCGGTAGCATCCCGCGCATGAAAAAGATCCAACTTGGTCAAAGCGACCTGCACGTCACTCCGATCTGCCTCGGCACGATGACCTTCGGCGAACAGGTCGACGAGCCCACCTCCCACGCCATCCTGAGTCGCTCGCTCGAGCGCGGCGTCGACTTCATCGACACCGCCGAGATGTACTCGGTGCCCGCGCGCAAGGAAACCTACAGCGTCACCGAAACCATCATCGGCAACTGGTTCGCCGCCAACCCCGGCGCGCGCCAGAAGCTGGTGGTCGCGACCAAGGTGGCCGGCCCGTCGCGCGGCATGCCCTGGGTGCGCGAAGGCAATGGCATGACGGCGGCCGACATCGAGGCCTCGTGCAACGCCAGCCTGAAGCGGCTGAAGACCGACGTCATCGATCTCTACCAGATCCATTGGCCGGAACGCCACGTACCGATGTTCGGCAACATCTACTACGACCCGGCGAAGGAAACATCGCAGACTCCGATCCAGGAGCAGCTCGAAGCGATGGGCAGGCTGGTGAAGGCGGGCAAGGTGCGCGCCATCGGCCTGTCGAACGAAACGCCCTACGGCGTGCACGAGTTCGTGCGGCTTGCCGAGCAGCACGGGCTGCCGCGCGTGGCGACGGTGCAGAACGTGTACAGCCTCATCAGCCGAGGGCACGAGAACGCGCTGGACGAGACGATGCACCGGCTGGGCGTGTCGCTGCTGGCGTATTCGCCGCTCGCCTTCGGCCTGTTGACGGGCAAGTACGACCAGAGCGGCATCGAGGGGCCCGATGCGCCCAAGGGTGCGCGGATCTCGAGCTATGAATCGGTGCGCAAGCAGCGCTGGGGCCGTCCCGATTCGCTGCGTGCGGCCAGGCGCTACAACCAGCTGGCACGCGACAACGGCCTGACGCCGACCCGACTGGCGCTGGCCTTCTGCTACACGAAGTGGCAGGTGGCGAGCACGATCATTGGCGTGACCTCGTTGGCGCAGCTAGAAGAAGACCTGGACGCGTACGGCACCACGCTGTCGCCCGAGATCCTGGCGGAGATCGACAAGATCCGCTGGGAAATCCGCGACCCGGCGGCGTGAGCAAGAAGACCCACGTGTCCGAAACGCCCGCAACGCAGTTGTTGCGGACGCACAAGGTCGCGTTCACGGAGCATCCCTACGAGTACGTCGAGCACGGCGGTGCGCAGCGCGGCGCCGAGATGCTCGGGCTCGACCCGTTCACCGTCATCAAGACGCTGGTGATGCAGGACCAGGACGCCCGGCCGCTGATCGTGCTGATGCACGGCAACCGCACGGTGTCGACCAAGAACCTCGCGCGGCAGATCGGCGCCAAGTCGGTCGAGCCCTGCAAGCCCGAGGTGGCGCAGCGGCACAGCGGCTACATGGTGGGCGGCACGTCGCCGTTCGGCACGCGGCGCGAGATGCCGGTGTACGTGGAGGCCACCGTTCTCGAACTGCCGAAGATCGTGCTCAACGGCGGGCGCCGGGGCTACCTGATCGGCATCGATCCGCAGGTGTGCGTGGCGCTGCTGGGCGCGAAGCCCGTGCAGTGTGCGCTGGCAGAATAGCCGGCGGCGGTCGTCGCCGGATAGAACAACAACCATCTCCGCGGAGCGCCGCCTTGAGTTTCAACTTGCCTTCCCTCATCGCCATCGTGGCGTCGTACCTGATCGGCTCGCTGTCCTTCGCGGTCATCGTGAGCAAGGCGCTCGGCATGGCCGATCCGCGCAGCTATGGCAGCAAGAACCCCGGCGCCACCAACGTGCTGCGCTCGGGCAACAAAGGCGCGGCGTTGGCCACTCTGCTGCTCGATGCGCTCAAGGGTTGGGTGCCGGTGTTCTTCATCCACCGGTTCGGCGCGCAATGGGGGTTGGGGGAGGATGTCGCCGCCCTGGCCGGCCTGGCTGCGTTCCTCGGCCACCTTTACCCGGTGTTCTTCGGCTTCCAGGGCGGCAAGGGCGTGGCCACCGCGGCGGGCGTGCTGGTGGGCATCGCGCCCTGGCTGGGGCTGGCGACCGGCGCCACGTGGCTGATCGTCGCGGTCTTCTTTCGTTACTCGTCGCTGTCGTCGCTGGCGGCCGCCTTCTTTGCACCGGCTTACTATCTGATTGGCGGCGGCATTGCGTGGCCACTCGACCGCACGGTGCTGGTCGCGATCATCGTCATGAGTCTGCTGCTGATCTGGCGGCACCGCGAAAACATCCGCCGGCTCGCGGCCGGCACGGAGTCGAAACTCGGCTCGAAGAAAAAGGCTTGAAAACACCATGGCTTCCATCACCCGCTTCCACGTCGGTCCCCGCCTTTCCGAGACGGCCGTGCACAACGGCACCGTCTACCTCGCGGGCCAGGTGCCCGACGACACCACCCAGGACATCCGCGGCCAGACCACGCAGGTGCTGGCCATGGTCGACCGCCTGCTGGCCGAGGCCGGCAGCGACAAGTCGCGCATCCTCATGACGCAGATCTTCCTGGCGGACATCACCGACATCACCGCCATGAACGAGGTGTGGGACGCGTGGATTCCGGCCGGCAATACGCCGCCGCGCGCGACCGTGCAGGCCAAGATGGCCAATGCGGCCTACAAGATCGAGATCGTCGTAACGGCCGCGCAGGCCTGACACCGGGGCTTCAATAGCGTTTTTCGAGGACCATCTGGTCCGCGTCGCGCCGCATCGAGAAGCGATTGATGAAGCTGTTGCCCAACAGCACGAAAGGCATGGCCTGCGGTGAGACGATGGCGTCGATGTCGTAGACCTCGACGTCGCCCACGCGCACCGATTGCAGGCGCAGCCGGTAGCCTTGCGCCTGCCCGTTGGCGGTGTTCATCACGACGCGCTGGCCCTTGCTGTAGTCGAGCCCGATGCGCAGGGCATCGTCGGCCGACAGTGCGATCGACGTGGCGCCCGTGTCGAGCATGAAAGTGACGGGCCGGCCGTTGATGGCGCCCTGTGTCATGAAATGCCCGCGGCTGTCTGCCGACAGCACGACGCGGCTGCCCCCACCGCCCGTTCCACCCCCGCCACCGATGCTGACCGGCGTGTCCATGCGCAGGTTGACGCGCTTGCCATCGAGTTCGACCACGGCCTGCTCGGCCTGCAGCGACACCAGTTTCACGCCCTGGTAGCTCTCGCCAACCGCGATGGTCTTGGGCGGGTTGCCGTTCACGATCAGGATGGCGCGGCTGCCGATGCTGCCGGTCAGGGTCACCGAGCCGGCGGCGTGCGCCACGGCAGCGGCAGCCAGCAGCTGCGCTGCGACGATGAGCGCTTTCATGCGGCCGGGCTCAGTCGCGGAAATTGTTGAACGTGAGCGGCATGTCCGGCACGTCCTTCTTGATGAGCGCCATGGCGGCCTGGAGATCGTCGCGCTTGGCGCCGGTGATGCGCACCGCGTCGCCCTGGATCGCGGCCTGCACCTTGAGCTTGCTGTCCTTGACGATGCGGGTGATCTTCTTGGCCTGCTCGCTCTCGATGCCGCTCTTGATCTTGATGACCTGCTTGACCTTGTCGCCGCCCATCTTCTGGACGTCGCCCTTGTCGAGGAAGCGCACGTCGACGCTGCGCTTGGTGAGCTTGCTGCGCAGGATGTCTTCCACCTGCACGAGCTGGAACTCGGCGTCGCCGATCATGGTGATTTCCTTGTCCTTGAGCTCGACGGCAGCGGCCGTGCCCTTGAAATCGAAGCGCGTTGCGATCTCCTTGGCGGTGTTCTCGACCGCGTTCTTCACTTCGGGCAGGTTGGGCTCGCAGACGGTATCGAAGGACGGCATGGACTCTCTCCTGAATTCACTTGGGCTGGATGCGACAATTCTCCCATGATCGTGGAGTCCAACGTCCCGCTGCAGCCCTACAACAGCTTCGGCATCGTCGCGCGTGCGCTGCATCTTGTGCGCATCGCCAGCGAAGCCGACCTGGTCGCGCTGCACGCCGACGCGGCATGGCGCGATGCGCCCCGTTTCGTGCTGGGCGGCGGCAGCAACATCGTGCTCACGGGCGACGTCAAGCCGCTGGTGCTGAAGATCGAGATCAAGGGCCTGCGGCTGGTGGAAGAAACCCCGCGCGCCTGGATCGTCGAGGCCGGTGCCGGCGAGAACTGGCACGACGCCGTCGAATGGATGGTGCGCAGCGGCTACCCGGGGCTCGAAAACCTGGCGCTGATTCCGGGCACGGTGGGCGGCTCGCCGGTGCAGAACATCGGCGCCTACGGGGTCGAACTGCAGGACCGCTTCGAGTCGCTCGACGCCTACGACCTGGAAACCGGCCGCAGCTTCACGCTCGATGCCGCGCAGTGCGCCTTCGGCTACCGCGATTCGGTGTTCAAGCACGTGCGCAGCGGCCCGAACGACTTCGGGCTGGCGGGCCGGGCGGTGATCACCCGGGTGCGATTCCGTTTGCCCAAGCCGTGGAAGGCCGTAGTCGGCTACCTCGACCTGGAGCGCAAGATGGAAGAAACCGGCAACTTCACGCCGGACGCCCAGGACATCTTCGACTGGATCTGCGCCATCCGCCGCGCCAAGCTGCCCGACTGGCGCGTGCTGGGCAACGCCGGCAGCTTCTTCAAGAACCCGACGGTCACACCCGAGCAGTGCGCTGACATCATTGCGCGTGACCCGAAGATCGTGCACTACCCGATGGCCGACGGCAGCATCAAGCTTGCGGCCGGCTGGCTCATCGACGCCTGCGGCTGGAAAGGCAAGTCGGTGGGCAATGCCGGCGTGTACGAGCGGCAGGCGCTGGTGCTGGTCAACCGCGGCGGCCGCGAGAACCCGGTGACGGGCGGCGAGGTGATGACCCTGGCCAAGGCCATTCAGACCAGCGTGTACGAGCGCTTCGGCATCCGGCTGGAGCCGGAACCGGTGGTTGTCTGACGGCATGGATCTCGACTTCCTGCACCTGAACTTCCGCCGCCGCATCGGCGCCCTCGTGTGGGCCCGGCGGGCGGTGCCGCTCGTCGCGCTGGCCGCCGTGTTCCTGGGTTCGCGCCGCTGGGGTTCGGTGGTGGCCGTGATCGTGGTGGCGCTGCTGTTCTCGGCGGTGCTCAAGTTCCTCGAAACCAGCCTGCGCCGCCAGTTCATCCGCGAGGCCCGGCTGCCGCCGTTCCTCATCGGCAAGCTGCGCGAGGCGCATCCGCAACTGAGCCGGCGCGACGCCGAACTGGTGCTGCGCGGCCTGCGCCAATTCTTCATGTCGCACCTGCGCAGCGACCGCAAGTTCGTCGCCATGCCTTCGAAGGTGGTCGACACGGCGTGGCACGAGTTCATCCTGCACACGCAGGGCTACCAGAGCTGGTGCAAGGCGGCCTTCGGCGCCATGCTGCACCACAGCCCGGCCGAGGTGCTGGGCAAGGACGCGCGGCGCAACGACGGCCTGCGCCGCACCTGGTACTGGGCCTGCAAGGAGGAGAGCATCGATCCGCGCAAGCCGGCGCGGCTGCCGCTGCTGTTTGCGCTGGACATCAAGTTCGCCATTGCGGGCGGCTTCCACTACGTGCCCGATTGCCGGGCGGTCGAGCGGCATATCGGCTCCGATGCCCAGTGCGGTACCAGCTTCGGCGAATCGTCATCGTCGGATGGCGGCAGTGCGGGCGATGCGGGCGGGTTCGGCGGCAGCGAATCGAGCAGCAGTGGCGGGGATGGCGGCTCCGGCGATGGCGGGGGCTCGTCCGACGGCGGGGGCGGGTGTGGCGGCGGCTGCGGCGGAGGCGGCGGGGACTGACACCCGCGCACCAGGAAAACGGGCCCCGAGGGGCCCGTCGTCGTTTCTGCCTCCGAGGAGACAGGGCGCTGCGATCAGCTCGCGTCGCCGTCGTTGGCCAGCTTCGGCAGCGAAGCACCTTCGCTCGACGACAGCAGGCCGACCTGCGTGTAGATCGCGAGCTTCTCGCGCGTATCGACGATGTCGAGGTTGCGCATCGTGAGCTGGCCGATGCGGTCCAGCGGCGTGAATGCGCCCTCGACCTTTTCCATGCTCAGGCGCTCGGGCTTGTACGTGAGGTTGGCCGACTCGGTGTTCATGATCGAGTAGTCGTTGCCGCGGCGCAGCTCGACCGTCACTTCGCCGGTGATGGCGCGTGCCACCCAGCGCTGCGCCGTCTCGCGCAGCATGATGGCTTGCGGGTCGAACCAGCGGCCCTGGTAGAGCAGGCGGCCGAGCTTGCGTCCGTTGTCGCGGTACTGCTCGATGGTGTCTTCGTTGTGGATGCCGGTGACGAGGCGCTCGTAGGCGATGAACAGCAGCGCGAGGCCGGGAGCCTCGTAGATGCCGCGGCTCTTGGCCTCGATGATGCGGTTCTCGATCTGGTCGCTCATGCCCAGGCCGTGGCGGCCGCCGATGCGGTTGGCTTCGAGGATCAGGTCGACCAGGTTCGAGTAGCGCACGCCGTTCAGCGCGACGGGCACGCCTTCCTCGAAGCGCACCGAGACGGTCTCGCGCTTGACTTCGACTTCGTCCTTCCAGAAGGCCACGCCCATGATGGGCTGCACGATCTGGATGCCGCTGTTCAAGTGCTCGAGGTCTTTGGCCTCGTGCGTGGCGCCGAGCATGTTCGAATCGGTCGAGTAGGCCTTCTCGGCCGACATCTTGTAGGCGAAGCCGGCCTTCTGCATGAACGCCGACATCTCGGCGCGGCCGCCCAGCTCGTCGATGAAGACCTGGTCGAGCCAGGGCTTGTAGATCTTCAGGTTGGGGTTGGTGAGCAGGCCGTAGCGGTAGAAGCGCTCGATGTCGTTGCCCTTGTAGGTGCTGCCGTCGCCCCAGATGTGGACGTCGTCTTCCTTCATGGCCGACACCAGCATCGTGCCGGTGACGGCACGGCCCAGCGGCGTGGTGTTGAAGTAGGTGACGCCGGCGGTGGTCACGTGGAAGGCGCCGGCCTGCAGCGCGGCGATGCCTTCGTTGGCCAGTTGCACGCGGCAGTCGATCAGGCGGGCGTTCTCGGCGCCGTAGAGCATCGCCTTGCGCGGGATCTCGTCGTAGTCGGGCTCGTCGGGCTGGCCGAGGTTGGCGGTGTAGGCGTAGGGGATCGCGCCCTTGTTGCGCATCCAGTGGAGCGCCGCGCTGGTGTCCAGGCCGCCCGAGAAGGCGATGCCGACCTTCTGGCCGGCGGGTACGTTTTGGAGGATGGTCGACATGTCAGGAGGTCCGGTTTCAGCCGAAGTGGCAGATGTAGCTGTAGGGCTCGCCGGCCACGCGAATCTGGAAGCTCGAATTGCCCGGCACGTTGAATTTCTGGCCCGGACCCGAGGCGATCCATTCGGTGCTGCCCGCGAGCTGGTATTCGCAGCTGCCGCCGGTGCCTTCCATGATTTCAGGCGCGCCGGTGTTGAAGGTGAGGGTGGACGGCAGGATCACGCCGACCGATTTCTTCGTGCCGTCCACCAGCGTGAGGCTGTGGCTCACGCATTTGCCATCGAAGTACACATTGGCCTTGGTGGCCACTGCGGCGCTGTTGAGAGTGTCGGTAGTCGTCGTCATTGGGTAGCGCCGGCGCTGGGGAGCGGACGGCAAATCGAGGACGCACCGCACCGGCGGCGCACCCGTCAAGGGTTGGAAAAGTCCTCGATTTTAGGGGCTCAGGCGGCTTGGGCCGTCGGCCAGCGGCTCAACGGTGCCAGCCGCGGTATCCGCCACCCCAGCCGCGGTAGTAGCCACCGCCCCAGCCGCGCGAATAGCCGAGGTTCAGCGAGATGCCGACCGGCGGATAGACGTAGGGATAGGCATAGGGGTACGGGTAGGCTGGCTGCACGTAGACGGGAGCGGCATACACCGGCGCCGGTTGGTAGACCGGCGCGGGAGCGTCGGAGACCACCACGCCCGGCTCGGGCACCACGCTGTCCCATGGCGAGCCGCCATACTGCGGATAACCGTTGCCGTTGTCGGCTTCGACCGGATAAGGCTGCAGCTGCGGCTGCGGCGCCACCGGTGAGGTCGTCACGCCGTAGGCGTTGGCCTGGATCGAAATGGTCGCGCCGGGCCGACTGTTCATGCGGGTGGTGTACTGGCGGCCGTTGTATTCATAGGTGACGTTGTAGTTGACGTCGCTGCCGGTCGTTTCGCGGATCGGCGTGGCGGAGATCACGCGGGCCTGGACCACCTGGTTCTGCTGGGCGTGCACGAGCCCGGTGCCGGCGGCCAACGCTGCGGCCGCGGAAATCCCGGCGAGGGTGCGAAAAACATGCGTATTCATGGTGTGTTTCTCCTGCAGATCGGGATTGGAGGCCGGGCAGCAGGCCGGGTTCCGGCGTTTACACGACGTTGACAGCCCAGGCATCGGCGTCGAACCCTGTCGTAACGGGTTTTTTCGCCCCCCAGTTGACCACCGGCCGCTTGATCAGGCTGGGGTTGGCCAGCAGCACGGCGCGGGCCGAGCCGGCATCGACCACGCCCTCGCGGGTGGCGTCGTCCAGCTTGCGCCAGGTGGTGCCCTTGCGGTTGATCAGGGCCTCCCATCCGGGTTTTTTCAGCCACTGGTCGAGCTCGGCCTCGGGCACGCCCTGTTTCTTGAAATCGTGGAAGGTGTAGGCCACGCCATGTTCATCGAGCCAGGCGCGGGCGCGCTTGACGGTGTCGCAGTTCGGAATGCCGTATAGGGTTGTCATGCCCGCGATGATGCCCCGGGCGGCCAGTCGGCGACAATGCCGGCCTCCATGGAAACCCTTAACGACTGGCTCGCGCGCGCCGAGCAACTCCATCCCAAGAACATCGAACTCGGGCTCGAGCGCGCCAAGGAAATGGCGCAGCGCCTCGGCCTGCGCTTCAACTGCCCCGTCATCACGGTGGCGGGCACGAACGGCAAGGGCTCGACCTGCGCCATGCTCGAATCGATCCTCACGCACGCGGGCTATCGCACGGCGGTGTTCACCTCGCCGCACCTCGTGCGCTTCGAAGAGCGCCTGCGGCTCAAGGGCGAAGCCGTCGATGCTTCCAAACTGATAGCGAGCTTCGAAGTGGTGGAGAAGGCGCGGGGCGACATGCCCCTGACCTACTTCGAGTTCACCACGCTCGGCATCCTGCATTGCATGACCGAGGAAAAGCCAGATGTGGCGATCCTCGAAGTCGGCTTGGGTGGGCGGCTCGACGCGGTCAACATCATCGACGCCGACTGCGCGGTCATTACCAGCATCGACCTCGACCACATGGAATACCTCGGGCCCGACCGCGAAAGCATCGGCTTCGAGAAGGCCGGCATCATGCGGCCGGGCAAGCCCGCCATCGTGAGCGACCCGATGCCGCCGCAGAGCGTGATCGACCATGCGAACGCGATCGGCGCCGACCTCTGGCGCTTTGGGACCGACTTCAACGTGTCGGGCGACAAGCAGCAGTGGGGCTGGTCGGGCCGTGGCCGGCGCTACAGCGGGCTGGCCTACCCGGCGCTGCGCGGGGCCAACCAGCTCATCAACGCGGCCGGCGTGCTCGCGGCGCTCGACGCCTTGCGGCCGCAGTTGCCGATCACCGCGCAGGCCGTGCGCAACGGGCTCGCGATGGTCGAGTTGCCGGGCCGTTTCCAGATCGTGCCGGGCGAACCGGCGCTGGTGCTCGACGTGGCGCACAACGCCCATGCCGTGGCCGCGCTGGCCGAGAACCTCGATGCGATGGGCTTCTACCCCACCACGCACGGCGTATTCGGCGTGATGGCCGACAAGGACCTCGCACCGATCCTCGCGCGCATCGGGCCGCTGATCGACCGCTGGTACTTCACCGACCTGCCCACGCCGCGCGCCGCCAAGGCCGCCGACCTGCTGGCCAGCTGGCAGGCGCAGAACACGCGAACCGACGCCTCGGGCAGCGTGTACGCGGCCCCGATGGAAGCATTGCGCGCAGCCATCGGGCAGGCGGGGCCCGCTGATAGAATCGTGGTCTTCGGATCGTTCTTCACCGTGGGTGGCGTGCTCGAAAACGGCACCCCCCGGCTGCAAGCCAAACACCTGCTGCCAGGCGGCTGATCGTCGGGCTGTCCACACCATCTGGCACCACCTCGCTGCACTCCTTCAGGGATCGAACTTCATGGCGTTTTTCAAGTTCCGCACGCGCGGCCCGCAAGGCAACGAAGGACGCAGCGCCCCTGCCGCCGTCCCCGCGGAAAGTGTCGAAACCATGCGTCGGCGTGCACGCCACCGGCTGCTCGGCGCAGCGGTGCTGGTGCTGCTCGGCGTGATCGGCTTTCCGCTGCTGTTCGATACACAGCCGCGCCCCGTGTCGGTCGACATTCCCATCGAGATTCCCGACCGCAACAAGGTCAAGCCGTTGCCCGTGCCCGCCGCGCCGGCGCCCACCACGAGCACCGCGCCGGCAGCGCCAGACAGCGGCAGCAGTTCGCGCGTGGCCTCGGCATCGTCCGGCGGCATGATCACCGAGACCGCCGACGGCACGGTGATCGAATCCGGCAGGCCCGTGCCCAGCACGCCACCCGTCGCGGCCGCCGAGCCCAAGCCCGATCCCAAACCGGAGCCCAAGCCCAAGCCGGAGGCCAAACCCGAACACAAGCCGGAACCCAAACCCGAGCCCAAGCCGAAGCCCGAACCCAAGCCAGAAGCGAAGCCCAAGCCGGCCGACTCGGGCGATGCTGCCCGTGCCCGCGCGCTGCTCGAAGGCAAGCCGGTCGCGACGGCTGCCGCGCCGAAGCCCGCCGCCGATGAAGGCGGCCGCTTCGTGGTGCAGGTCGGCGCTTTCGCCGATGCCGACAAGGCGCGCGAAGTGCGCCAGAAGCTCGAGAAGGCCGGCCTCAAGACTTACGTGCACGTGGCCAAGACGGCCGACGGCGAGCAGCGCACGCGTGTGCGTGTGGGCCCCTTCGGTTCGCGTGCCGAGGCCGACCGCGCGGCGGAAAAGGTCAAGGGCTTGTCTTTGGCGGCTGCGATCCTCACGTTGTAAGAGCCGTCGCCTGCTGTTGCCGTGGCCTTGCTCGACTGGATCGCCGTCGCGCTCATCGGGGTGTCGATGCTGTTCGGCCTGATGCGCGGGCTGGTGTTCGAAGTGATTTCGCTGATCGGCTGGGTGGCGGCTTTCATCGCCGCCCAGTGGCTGGCTTCCGGCGTGGCGGCATGGCTGCCGTTCGGCGATCCGCAGGGGGCTTGGCGCTATCCGCTGGCCTTCGTGCTGGTCTTCGTGGCGGTGGTGTTCGGCGTCGGCCTGGTGGCGGCGCTCACGCGCAAGTTGATCACGGTCGTGGGCCTGCGGCCGGTGGACCGGATTCTGGGAGCAGCGTTCGGTGCGGCGCGGGGCGCGGTGGCCCTGCTCGTGCTGGCCGTCGTTGTTCATTTGCTGGTGTTGAGCGACAGTGCCTGGTGGCACGAATCGCGCAGCGCCATTGTTCTCGATGCGGCATTGCAGGGCCTGAAACCCGCGCTGCCTGAAAAGTTGGCAAGCTACCTGCCCTGAGAGGAATCGTTCATGTGTGGAATCGTCGGCGTTGTCAGCAACGCACCCGTCAATCAGCTGCTCTATGACGCGATGCTGCTGTTGCAGCACCGTGGCCAGGATGCGGCCGGCATCGTGACCTTGCTGGAACGCAAGTTCTTCATGCACAAGGCCAAGGGCATGGTCCGCGACGTGTTCCGCACGCGCAACATGCGCGCGCTGCCGGGCAGCGTGGGCCTGGGCCAGGTCCGCTACCCGACCGCCGGCAATGCCTACAGCGAGGAAGAGGCGCAGCCCTTCTACGTGAACGCGCCCTTCGGCATCGTGCTGGTGCACAACGGCAACCTGACCAACGCGCATGCGCTGCGCGCGGAGCTGTTTTCCACCGACCATCGCCACACCAACACCGAGAGCGATTCCGAAGTGCTGCTCAACGTGCTGGCACACGAACTCGAACGCTCGTCGCGCGGCGTGCCGCTGCACCCGGCCGAAGTGTTCGCCGCGGTCAAGAACATGCACAAGCGCCTGCGCGGCTCGTACGCCGTGGTGTCGCTCATTGCCGGCCACGGCCTGCTCGCCTTCCGCGATCCCTACGGCATCCGCCCGCTGTGCATGGGCCGCAGCGCCGACGGCGCCGTGATGGTGGCCAGTGAATCGGTCGCGCTCGAAGGCTCGGGCCATGTGTTCGAGCGTGACATCGCCCCGGGCGAAGCCGTGTTCATCGACCTCGAAGGCAAGGTGCACTCGATGCAGTGCGCCGAGTCGCCTACGCTGAACCCCTGCATCTTCGAATTCGTGTACCTTGCGCGCCCGGACTCGGTGCTCGACGGGATCTCGGTCTACCAGGCGCGCCTGAACCTCGGCGAAACGCTGGCCAAGCGCGTGGTCTCGACCGTGCCGCCGAACCAGATCGACGTGATCATCCCGATCCCCGAGTCGAGCCGCCCGAGCGCCACGCAGCTCGCGCACCTGCTGGGCGTGCCGTACCGCGAAGGCTTCGTGAAGAACCGCTACGTGGGCCGCACCTTCATCATGCCGGGGCAGGGCGTGCGCAAGAAGTCGGTGCGTCAGAAGCTCAACGTGATCGCCAGCGAATTCAAGGGCCGCAATGTGCTGCTGGTCGACGACTCGATCGTGCGCGGCACCACCAGCCAGGAAATCGTGCAGATGGCGCGTGACGCCGGCGCGCGCAAGGTCTACCTGGCCAGCGCCGCGCCGCCGGTGCGCTACCCCAACGTCTACGGCATCGACATGCCGACCAAGGGCGAACTGGTGGCGCATGACCGCACGGTCGAGCAGATCCGCGAACTGATCGGCTGCGACGCGCTGATCTACCAGGACGTCGATGCCATGAAGCGCGCGATCGGCTCGCTCAACCCCAAGCTCGACGGCTTCGACGCCTCGTGCTTCGACGGCGTGTACGTGACCGGCGACATCGATACCGAGGCCATCTCGCGCATGAACGGCAACCGTCCCCGCGTTGAAGAGACCGAAGAGGATTCTTCGCGCCTCGCGCTTCCCAATCACAGCGAGTGAGAGCAGACGAAGTGACCGACGAAGAACGAACACTGCCGCCCGGGTTGCATCCGGAGACGCTCGCGCTGCGCACCGGGCTCGCGCCGAGCCAGTACGGCGAGCATTCCGACGCGCTTTTCCTGACCAGCGGCTTCGTGCAGCCCGATGCCGAAACCTCGATGCGGCGTTTCGCTGGCACCGAGCCGGGCTTCACCTACTCGCGCACCTCGAATCCGACCGTGACCAGTTTCGAGCAGCGTATCGCGGCGCTCGAAGGTACGGAAGCGGCGATCGGCGCTTCGACCGGCATGGGCGCGATCCTCATGATGTGCATGGGCCTGCTGAAGGCAGGCGACCATGTGGTCTGCTCGCGCTCGGTGTTCGGCTCCACGCTGAACCTGTTCGGCAAGGAGTTCGCCAAGTTCGGCGTCGAGACCACCTTCGTGTCGCAGACCGACGTGGCCGAATGGCGCGCAGCCGTGAAGCCCAATACCAAGCTGCTGTTTGCCGAGACGCCGACCAACCCGCTGACCGAGGTCTGCGACATCCGCGCGCTGGCCGATGTGGCGCATGCGGCGGGCGCGCTGCTGGCGGTCGACAACTGCTTCTGCACGCCGATCCTGCAGCGTCCGGCGGCGCTGGGCGCCGACCTCGTCATCCACTCGGGCACCAAGCACCTCGACGGCCAGGGCCGCGTGATGGCGGGCGCGATCTGCGGTCCCTCGAAGCTCATCGTCGACGTGTTCGGGCCCATCGTGCGCACCGCCGGCATGGCGCTGGCGCCGTTCAACGCGTGGGTCGTGCTCAAGGGCATCGAGACGCTGGGCATCCGCATGAAGGCGCATTGCGCGAACGCGATGGACATTGCTCAATGGCTCGAGAAGCAGCCGGGCATCGCACGCGTCTACTACCCTGGGCTCGCCTCGCATGCGCAGCACGAACTGGCGATGCAGCAGCAGTCGGGGCAGGGCGGCGCGGTGGTGTCGTTCGACGTGGTCGGCGACTCGCCCGAGACGGCGCGCGCCAATGCCTTCCATGTCATGAACAGCACGCGCGTGGTGAGCCTTGCCACCAACCTCGGCGACGTGAAGACCATCATCACGCACCCCGGCACCACTTCGCATGGCCGCCTCACCGAGGCGCAGCGCCAGGCGGCTGGCATCGGCCAGGGGTTGATCCGCCTCGCGGTCGGCCTCGAGCACGCCGATGACATCAAGGCCGACATTGCGCGCGGTCTGAGCACCCTGAATCCACGATAACGAAATGACCGGCAAAGTACGCACCCGCATCGCACCATCCCCCACGGGATTCCTTCATCTGGGCACGGCACGCACGGCCCTCTACTCGTGGGCCTATGCGCGCCACCATGGCGGCGAGTTCGTGCTGCGCATCGAGGACACCGACGTGGCTCGCTCCACGCAGGACTCGACCGACCAGATCCTCGCGTCGATGCATTGGCTTGGCCTCGACTACGACGAAGGCCCGATCTACCAGATGCAGCGCCTCGAGCGCTACCGCGAAGTCGTCGCGCAGATGCTCGCGGCCGGCACCGCCTACCACTGCTATTGCACGCCCGCGGAGCTCGAGGAGATGCGCGAGGCGCAACGTGCACGCGGCGAGAAGACCTTGTACGACCGCCGCTGGCGCCCCGAGCCAGGCAAGGTGCTGCCGCCCGTGCCCGAAGGCGTGCCGCCTGTGGTGCGCTTCTGCAACCCGCCCGAAGGCGACGTCACGTGGAACGACCTCGTGAAGGGCGAGATCACGATCAACAACCGCGAGATCGACGACCTCATCATCCTGCGGCCCGACGGTGTGCCGACGTACAACTTCGCGGTCGTTGTCGACGACTGGGACATGAACATCACGCACGTGTTCCGCGGTGACGAGCACATCAACAACACGCCGTGGCAGATCAACATCTTCCGCGCGCTTGGTGCGCCGCTGCCCCAGTTCGGCCATGTGCCCGTGATCCTGGGCGACGACGGACAGAAGCTCTCGAAGCGCCGCGGCGCGGTGAGCGTCACGGCCTACGAAGAGAACGGCTACCTGCCCGAGGCCATGCTCAACTACCTCGCGCGCCTCGGCTGGAGCCACGGCGACGATGAACTCTTCACGCGCGAGCAGATGGTGAGCTGGTTCGACGGCTCGCACTTGTCGAAGAGCCCCGCGCAGTGGGACGCGGCAAAGCTTGCCTGGGTGAATGCGCAGTACATCAAGGCGAAGAGCGGCGACGAGCTCTCCCCGCTTGTTGCAGCACAGTTGCAAAAGCGCGGCATCGTCGCCGATGAACGTTTGCCTGCGATCTGCGCGCTGTTCAAGGACCGTTGCGACACCACGGTGGCGCTGGCGGGGTGGGCTGCCGCGTTCTATGCGGACATCGACGTGACCGAAGCCGATCGCGCGCAGCACATCACCGATGCAGTGAAGCCCGCGATTGCAACACTCGTTGAAAAATTGATGGGCGTGACCTGGGATAAGGCCTCAATCGCAGTTACCATCAAGGAAGTTCTCGCCGCACATGCATTGAAAATGCCGGTGTTGGCGATGCCAGTACGAGTGCTTGTGATGGGAACATCGCAGACACCGTCCCTCGATTCAGTGCTCGAAATTTTTTCCCGCGAAAAAGTTATCGAGCGATTGAAAAAGGCCTGAAAAATCGGGCTATAATTCGAGGCTCGACACCCACATGGGGGTATAGCTCAGCTGGGAGAGCGCTTGCATGGCATGCAAGAGGTCATCGGTTCGATCCCGTTTACCTCCACCATCAAAGTGTCGAGAAGGTTAGAGATGCTGATCGCAGCACGTCCAAGGTTTTGACCCTATCGTCTAGAGGCCTAGGACACCACCCTTTCACGGTGGCTACCGGGGTTCGAATCCCCGTAGGGTCGCCAGTTTCGCGCAAGTGAAGCAGGCACAAGTCGTCAGCACTTGGCTCCGCAAGGAGTGAACGTTGTCTACCAGGAGTGGTAGTTCAGTTGGTTAGAATACCGGCCTGTCACGCCGGGGGTCGCGGGTTCGAGTCCCGTCCACTCCGCCAAGCTCAGAAGCCCTTGCGAGTCAATGACTTGCAAGGGCTTTTTCTTTGGTGGCGGCCGCAAGCCGCAAGCCGCAAGCCGCAAGCCGCAAGCCGCAAGCCGCAAGCCGCAAGCCGCAAGCCGCAAGCCGCAAGCCGCAAGCCGCAAGCCGCAAGCC
>NZ_AKIW01000074.1 GCF_000282635.1 Variovorax sp. CF313 | reverse complement strand
GGTGTTGCCCCCGGTAGGGGGTGGGAGTAGCGACACGAAGTGCGCGAAGCCTGGGGGCGAGCTCAATACGTGCCCGGGTAGGCCCCACCGTCGGCCAGCACGTTCTGGCCGGTCATGTAGCCGGCCTGCATGCTGCAGAGAAAGGCACAGATGGCGCCGAACTCGGCCGGCGTGCCGAAGCGCCTGGCCGGGATGTTCTTCTTGCGGGCTTCCCACACGGTGTCGAAGTCCTGGCCCGACTTCTGCGCGGCGCCGGCCATCGTGCCCTTGAGGCGGTCGGTGTCGAACGAGCCCGGCAGCAGGTTGTTGATGGTCACGCCCTGCGCCGCGATGGGCGTGCGCGCCACGCCGGCCACGAAGCCGGTGAGGCCGCTGCGCGCGCCGTTCGACAGGCCGAGGATGTCGATGGGCGACTTCACCGAGCTCGACGTGATGTTGACGATGCGCCCAAAGCCGCGCTTGGCCATGCCATCGACCGTGGCCTTGATGAGCTCGATCGGCGTCAGCATGTTCGCGTCGACCGCCTTGATCCAGGCCTCGCGGTCCCAGTTGCGAAAGTCGCCCGGCGGCGGGCCGCCCGCGTTGGTGACGACGATGTCGAAGTCGTGGCCGAGTGCGAACACCGCCGCGCGGCCGGCTTCGGTCGTGATGTCGGCCGCCACGTGCTTGACGAACGCAGCGCCCGATGCACCCGCCGCTTCGGCCAGCTTCTTCGCCGCCGCTTCCAGCGCCTCGGCACCGCGTGCCACGATCACCACGTTGACGCCTTCGCGCACCAGCGCTTCGGCGCAGCCGTAGCCGAGGCCCTTGCTCGCGCCGCATACCAGCGCGGTCTTGCCTGCGATACCCAGATCCATGTTGTCGCTCCTATCGTGCAGGGGCTTCGCGCCCCTTGCGTGTGAAAACGAAGATGCCCGCGATCACGAGCACCGTGCCGGCCGCGATCCACGCGGTGAACGGCTCGCCGAGTATGACCACCCCCATGAGGATGGTCGACAGCGGCCCGATCATGCCGGTTTGCGCGGCCACCGCAGGGCCGATGCGCTCGATGGCCATCATCACCATGAGGACGGGCACCGCCGTGCACAGCGTGGCGTTGAGCACCGACAGCCAGATCACCTCGGGCGCCACCTGCATCGCCGCGCTCATCGGCCGCGTCAGCACGAACTGCAGGATGCACAGCAGGCAAGCCACGGTGGTCGCCAGGCCCACGAGCCTGAGCGACCCGAGGCGCTTGACGAACTCGCCGCTGTAGACCAGATAGCCCGCATAGCTCACCGCGCTCAGGAAGACCAGGAATGCGCCCCAGGCCGCCGCGCCGCCGCCCTTGCCGCCACCGCCGGTCCAGAGTTCGTGGCCGAACACCAGCAGCACGCCGGCATAGCTCACGAGCATGCCCAGCACCTGCGGTCGCGTCGGATGGCGCCGGTACAGCAGCCAGCCGAAGAACAGCACCAGCGTGGGGTTGAGATACAGGATCAGCCGCTCGAAGCCGGCCGAGATGTAGGCCAGCCCGGCAAAGTCGAGAAAGCTCGCGAGGTAGTAGCCCGAGAAACCGAGCCCGATCACGCCGATCCAGTCGCGGCCGGTGAGCGCCGGCTTGCCACGCCCCGCCCACCACGCCATGAGCGCGAACAGCGGCAGCGCGAACAGCATGCGCAGCATGATGAGCGTCACGGCGTCCACGCCGTAGCGGTACGCGAGCTTGACGATGATGGCCTTGCCGCTGAATGCGATGGCGCCCAGTGTGGCGAGGATCAGGCCGGACGCAACGCCTTTCCTTGCGCCCTGGTGAGGGGGAATGCCGATCGATGCGGCTGTCTTGTTCATTCCCCGATCATCCCTTGATCCTCAGTAGCCTGCAGCGAGGCCGTCGCGGCGCGGGTCGCTGGCGGCCACGTAGCCTTCGACCGACGGCTCGCCCGCGCGCCAGATGAACTGGCCGGCGCCGAAGTCCTGGTACGAATCGTCGATGACGTCGAGGTGGTGGCCCAGGTCGCGCAGGCCCTGCACCGTGGCCGGGTTCATCGCGGCCTCGACGTTGATCTCGAGCCCCGCGTTGAAGCGCCAGCGCGGCGCATCGCACGCGGCCTGCGGGTTCTGGCCGTAGTCGAGCATGCGCACCAGCGTCTGCATGTGGCCCTGCGGCTGCATGTTGCCGCCCATCACGCCGAAGCTCATCACCGGCTGGCCGTCCTTCGTGAGGAAGGCCGGGATGATGGTGTGGAACGGCCGCTTGCCCGGTGCCACCACGTTCGGGCTCTCGGCCTTCAGGCTGAAGCCGTGGCCGCGGTTCTGCAGGCTGATGCCGTACCCGGGCTCCACGCAGCCCGAGCCGAAGCCCATGTAGTTGCTCTGGATGAAGCTCACCATCATGCCGCGCTCGTCCGCTGCGGTGAGGTAGATGGTGCCGCCCTTCACGGGGTTGCCGGCCTTGAAGTCCTGCGCCTTTTTCACGTCGATGAGTCTCGCACGCGATGCGAGGTAGGCGTCATCGAGCATTTGCGCGGGGGTCACCGTCATCGACGATGGCTCCGACACGTAGCGATACACGTCGGCGAAGGCCAGCTTCATGGCCTCGATCTGCAGATGCTGCGAGGCGACCGAATCGACCGGCAGCGAGGCGATGTCGAACTTCTCGAGGATGCCCAGCGCGATCAACGCGGCAATGCCCTGGCCGTTGGGCGGAATCTCGTGCAGCGTGTGGCCGCGGTAGTCGCGCGAGATCGGCTTGACCCACTCGGGCTGGTAGGCCGCGAGATCGGCCACGGTGAGCGCGCCGCCCTGCTCCTTCGAGAACTTCGCGAGCGCCTCGGCGATCTCGCCGTTGTAGTAGGCCTCGCCCTTGGTGCGGGCAATGGCCTTCAGCGCCCGCGCAGCGGCCGTGAAGCGGAACAGCTCGCCGATCGCGGGCGCCCGGCCCCATGGCAGGAAGGTCTGTGCAAAGCCCGGCTGCGAACCCAGCAGCGGCGTGGCCGCGGCCCACTTGCCCTGCACCACCGGCGGCACGAGGTAGCCGCGCTCGGCGATGTCGATGGCCGGGGCCAGCAGGTCGGCGAACGGCAGCTTGCCGAAGCGATCGCTCAGCGCGACCCAGCCGCGCACCGCGCCCGGCACCGTGACCGAGTCGATGCCGCGCATCGGCGGCGTCGTGGCGTCGGCGCCATACTTGGCCTTGAAGTATTCGGGCGTCCAGGCCTTGGGCGCGGGGCCCGAGGCGTTCAGGCCATGCAGTTCCTTGCCGTCCCACAGGATGCAGAAGGCATCGCTGCCCAGGCCGTTGCTCACCGGCTCGACCAGCGTCATCACGGCGGCGGTGGCAATGGCCGCATCGACCGCGTTGCCGCCCTGCTGCAGGATGCGCAGCCCGGCCTGCGAGGCCAGCGGGTGCGATGTCGATACCACGTTGCGCGCAAAGATCGGGATGCGGGTGGAGAGGTACGGATTGTTGAATTCGAAGTTCATGTCGGTGTGCCTTGCCTTATTCGTTGGTGATCTTGCGGTCGACCACGATCTTTTTCCACTTGGCGGCGTCTGCTGCCACCATCTTCGCGAATTGCTCGGGCGTGCCCGGCGTCGCGGACTCGATGCCCAGGCGTGCGAGCTTTTCCTTCACCTCGGGGTCGGCCAGCGCCTCGTTGGCGGCCTTGTTGATTTTCGCGACGATGTCCACCGGCAGGTTCTTCGGACCATAGAAGCCGAACCACGTGTTCGACTCGTAGCCGGGCAGCGTATCGGCGATGGGTGGCAGCTCAGGCGCCAGCGGGCTGCGCTTGAGCGAGGTGACGCCCAGCGCACGCAGGCGGCCGTCGCGCACGTGCGGCATGCCGGTGGGCAGCGAATCGAACAGCACGTCGACCTTGCCGCTGATCAGGTCGGGGATCGCCAGCGCCGTGCCCTTGTAGGGAATGTGCGTGACGAACACGCCGGCCTGCGCCTTGAACAGCTCCGCCGTGAGCTGCACGATGGTGCCGTTGCCGCTCGACGCGTAGTTGAGCTTGCCGGGGTTCTTCTTCGCGTAATCGATCCACTCGCGCACCGTCTTCGCGGGCGAATTGACCGGCACCAGCATGATGCTGGCGGCATCGCCCACGTGCGCGATGGGCGTGAAGTCTCGCACCGTGTCGTAGGGCAGCTTGCTGACGGCCGGGCCGATCGAGTGCGTGCTGGTGGTGGCCAGCAGGATCGTGTAGCCGTCGGGCGCGGCCTTGGCGGCCTGGTCGGAGCCGATGGCGCCGCCCGCGCCGGGCTTGTTGTCGACCACCAGCGTGGTGCCGAGCTTGTCGCCCATCTTCTGGCCCAGCGTGCGGGCGAAGAGGTCGGTGGCGCCGGCCGCCGGGAACGGCACGATCAGGCGAATCGGCTTGTTCGGGTAGCCCTGCGCGAGGCTGGCGGACGAGGTGGCCACGCCGAGCGCAACGGCAAGCGCCTGGAGGAACTGGAGGCGTTTCATGTGCGGAATTTGTGCCTGTGAACGAGAAGTGGATGCTATGCAGCAGTGGCGCATCAAGCCAGATAATTCCGCTTATTCAACTATGAACACTGCTTATGACAAGAAGCACCGCGGAAGAGATCTCGCTGCAGCAGCTGCGGGCGCTGGCGGCGGTGGCCGAGACGGGCAGCTTCACGCTCGCGGCCGAGGCATTGCAGCTCACGCAGCCCGCCATCAGCCACCTGATCAAGCGGCTGGAAGAAGAGCTGGCGCAGCCTCTGGTGGTGCGCGGGCGCCGCATCCGCATGACCAACGCGGGCCAGATGATGGTCGACACGGCGGTGCGGGCGCTTCGGCTGATCGATGAATCCGTGGGCGCCTGCCGCTCGCAGTCGCAGCTGCGCGAAGGCCGCATCGTGCTCGCGGTGGGCCATCTCACGGCCGGCGCCCTGCTGCCGCCGCTGCTCGGGCGCTTTTCGCAGAAGCACCCGACGCTCGCGACCACGCTGCTCGACAGCACGGCGGAGCAAATGATCTCGCGCATCCTCTCGCAGGAGGCCGACCTGGGCTTCGGCTCGGACATCGGCCAGAAGCATTCGGAGCTGGCGACCGAGCCGCTGTTCTCGGACCGCATGGCCCTGTTCGTGCGCGAAGACCATCCGCTGGCGCAGCACGCGGTGGTCGATGCCAAGCACCTGGAGGGACTGCCGTTCATCCACGTCAACCCCGACGCCAACGTGTGGCGCGCCGTGAGCCGCCAGCTCGCAAGCATGGCCAACGTGTACCCGCGCGTGGTGCATCACGTGTCGATGCTGTCGACGGCGTTCGGCCTCATCCAGTCAGGCGCGGGGGTGGCGCTGCTGCCGCGCTACGTGGAGGTGCTGATGCCGGGCAACCTGCGCGCCGTGGGCGTGACGCGGCCTGCGCTGGAGTACCCGGTGGTCGCCGTGCGGTTGGCCAAGCATCCGCTGAGCCCGGCGGGGATGGCCTTCCTCGCGATGGCGCGACAGCACATGAAGCCGCCACGGGCGAGCAGACCGTAGGACATGACCTGGGTTTTGATCGGCGAGCACCAGCAGCGAGCCCTGCGCAGGCGCCCCGAAGCGATGCACACAGAAATGAAAAACGGCGCTCGAAGCGCCGTTCTTTCTGAAGTCCCGCGAGGGAACTCTGTCCGTCACTCTTCGACGAAAGCTTCCTCGCGCTTGGACTTGACTGCAGGCAGCAGCACGATCACAAGCAGCAATGCAGCCGCAGCCAACAGGCTCGCCGAGATCGGGCGCGTCACGAACACGCTCCAGTCGCCACGCGACAGCAGCAGCGAACGGCGCAGGTTCTCTTCCATCATCGGCCCCAGGATGAAGCCCAGCAGCAGCGGCGCAGGCTCGCAGCCCAGCTTGAAGAAGCTGTAGCCCACCAGGCCGAAGATGCCCACCATCCAGATGTCGAAGGTGTTGTTGTTGGTCGAGTACACGCCAATCGCGCAGAACAGCACGATCGCCGGGAACAGGAACTTGTAGGGCACCGACAGGAGCTTGATCCACATGCCGATCAGCGGCAGGTTCAGGATGATCAGCATCGCGTTGCCGATCCACATCGAGGCGATCAGGCCCCAGAACAGCTCGGGATTGCTGGTCATGACCTGCGGGCCCGGCTGGATGTTGTGGATCGTCATCGCGCCCACCATCAGCGCCATCACCGCGTTGGGCGGAATGCCCAGCGTCAGCAGCGGGATGAAGGAGGTTTGCGCACCGGCGTTGTTGGCCGACTCGGGAGCCGCCACGCCGCGGATGTTGCCCTTGCCGAAGGGCACTTCGCCCGGTTTCAGCTTGGTCTTCTTCTCGATCGTGTAGGCCGCGAAGGCCGCCAGCAGCGCGCCGCCGCCGGGCAGGATGCCCAGGGCCGCGCCCAGCGCCGTGCCGCGAAGCACTGCGGGCAGCATGCGCTTGAAGTCTTCCTTGGTCGGGAACAGGCCCGAGACCTTGGCGGTGAACACTTCACGCTCGTCGTCGGGGCGCGAGAGGTTGGCAATGATTTCGCCATAGCCGAACACGCCCATGGCGATGGCCACGAAGCCGATGCCGTCGGTGAGTTCCGGGATGTCGAAGCTGTAGCGCGCCACGCCCGAGTTCACGTCGGTGCCGACCAGGCCGAGCAGCAGGCCCAGCACGATCATCGCGATCGCCTTGAGCAGCGAGCCCGAGGCCAGCACCACGGCGCCGATCAGGCCCAGGATCATCAGCGAGAAGTACTCGGCCGGGCCGAACTTGAAGGCCAGCTCGGTCAGTGGCGGTGCGAAGGCGGCCAGGATCAGCGTGCCCACGCAGCCCGCGAAGAACGAACCCAGGCCCGCCGCGGCGAGCGCCGGGCCCGCACGGCCCTTGCGCGCCATCTGGTAGCCGTCGATCACGGTCACCACCGACGAGGATTCACCTGGCAGGTTGACCAGGATCGCAGTGGTGGAGCCGCCGTACTGCGCGCCGTAGTAGATGCCGGCCAGCATGATCAGCGCCGACACGGGCGGCAGCGCGTACGTGGCGGGCAGCAGCATCGCGATGGTCGCGACCGGGCCGATGCCCGGGAGCACGCCGATCAGCGTGCCCAGGATGCAGCCGATCAGGCAGTACAGCAGGTTGGTGAAGGTGAACGCGACGCCGAAGCCGGTCGCGAGGTTGTGGAACAGTTCCATGGCGGTGCGCTCCTCAACCCGAAATGAAAGTAGGCCAGACCTGGATCTGGAGCTTCAGCGCCCAGATGAAGGCCACGTAGCTGCCGGCCGCCAGGATGGTGGAGAGGATCAGCACGTCGCGCAGCTTGAAGTGCTCGCCCGCCATGCTCGAGATGATCGTGAGCGCGTAGATCGCGATGATCATCCCCATCGCCGGCAGCCCGATGCTGGGCAGGCCGCCCAGCAGCACGCCGAAGGCGAGGTTGGCGCCGAGCACGAAGGCCAGCGGCTTCCAGGCCCATTTGCCGATCGGGTCGCCGGTGGGGGTTTCGACCACCAGCGCCTGGAACATGATGATGGCGCCGAGGACGGCCAGCAGGATGCCGAGCATCAGCGGGAAGTAACCCGGTCCCATGCGGGCACCGTTGCCGACGGTGTAGGTGGTGGCGCCTATCGCAAAGGCCCCTCCCACGGCAGTGAACATGACTCCTGAAAAGAAGTCCGCCTGACTCTTGATGCGCATGTCTCGCCCCTCTTATATGAAGGGTCGAGGGTCGTTCTGCGCGGCTGACTGTTGGCTGACCGCGGAGGTACGGACTATTGCTTACCGGGTTTTCATTAGGCCGAGCTGACCAAGGCGCTCGAGCCTGGCGCAGAAACGAAAAAAGCTCCCGAAGGAGCTTTTCATTCAGAAGCCCGAAGGCTCTGGAGGGAAGGGCTTAGTAGCCGCCGCGACCACCGCCGCCGCCGCCGTAGCCGCCGCCACCACCGCTGCGGCCACCGCCGCCGTAGCCGCCGCCACCACCACCGCCGTAGCCGCCACCGCCGCCACCACCACCGTAGCCACCGCCACCACCGGTACGGGGGGGACGAGCTTCCATCGGACGGGCTTCATTCACCGTCAGGGCGCGGCCCTGCAGCGAGTGGCCGTTCATGGCTTCGATGGCTGCCAGTGCTTCGGCATCCGAACCCATTTCGACAAAGCCGAAGCCCTTCGAACGGCCGGTGTCACGTTCCATCATGACCTTGGCGCTGACGATGGCGCCGAACTCGCCGAAGGCTTGTTCCAGATCGTTGTCACGCACGGAGTAGGCGAGGTTGCCTACGTAGAGTTTCTTGCCCATTGAGGGACTCCTAATTCAAACCAACAAGACAAAGCGATGGAGTCCCAGAATCACAACAAACAAAATGCGCTGTGGCGCGAAACTGACCGATCACCGAATTACGTGCACGGGAGACAAAGCTCACAGACACGTAGGCCGGATTATCCGGCCCGATTTACAAAAAGCGTGGGGAAATCGTGTGTTATTGAGAAACATCTCGGCCCGATGGGCGGTTTCGCAACGGTTTCAGCAGGCCGGAGAGCCCGTTGTGGTCTATTTCATGCATCAGCGCGAGCAGCCGGCCAATTTCTCCTGAGGGAAAACCCTCGCGTGCAAACCAGGTCAGGTAATTTCCGGGCAGATCGGCAATCAGCGTGCCCTTGTGCTTGCCGAACGGCATTTGGAGCGTCACCAGGCGCTGCAGGTCTTCGGGTTGCATCGGTGCTCAGCCTCCCGCCCGCTTGACCGTGTGGCCCTGCTTCACCAGCGCCGCGACCACCAGTTCTCGGTGGTCGCCCTGGATCTCGATCACGCCATCCTTCACCGTGCCGCCCGAGCCGCAGGCCGTTTTCAGCTGCTTGCCGAGCGCCGCGAGGCCTTCCGCATCGAGCGCCACGCCCTTGACGACGGTCACGCCCTTGCCCTTGCGTCCCTTGGTTTCGTGCGATACGCGGACAATGCCGTCCGTGGCCGGCAGGCGCGCCTTGAGCTCCTTGCAGCGGCACCGGGCCATGGGCTCGCCGCAGCCGGGGCACATGCGGCCGCCCGCTTCCGTGGAGTACACCAGGGCGCTGCCGGCCTGATTGCGCTGCTGTTTCATCGTCGACATCCGATCCGTCTTTCTTCTCTTCTGTGTCTGCTTACATGCCATTCGACTCACTGGGCCTGGCCCCCGCGCTCGTGCAGGCCGCCGCCGAAAGCGGCTATGCCGCGCCGACCGCCATCCAGGCCGCGGCCATCCCCGCGATTCTGCAAGGCCGCGACCTGCGGGGCTCGGCGCAGACCGGCTCCGGCAAGACCGCTGCATTTTCCCTGCCCCTGCTGCAGCGCCTGGTCGCCGAGCGCGCACAGGGCTCGCGCCGCGTGCGCGCGCTGGTGCTCGTGCCCACGCGCGAGCTCGCGGCCCAGGTGGGCGAGACCATGCGCAGCTTGGCGCAGCACCTGCCCGAGCGCCTGAAGATCGTCGTCGCCTTCGGCGGCGTGTCGATCAACCCGCAGATGATGAGCCTGCGCGGCGGCGCCGACATCGTCGTCGCCACGCCGGGCCGGCTGCTCGACCTCGTCGACCACAACGCGCTCAAGCTCGATGCCGTGTCGACGCTGGTGCTCGACGAGGCCGACCGCCTGTTCGACCTCGGCTTTGCCGAAGAGCTCGGCCGCATCCTCGCGCTCTTGCCGAAGCAGCGCCAGAACCTGCTGTTCTCCGCCACCTTCCCGAGCGCCATCCAGGCGCTGGCCGACGGCATGCTGCGCGATCCGGCCGTCGTCGACGTGCAGGGCGAGCCCGGCACCGAGCCGAACATCGTGCAGCGCGTGATCGAGGTCGACGCCATCCGCCGCACGCAGTTGCTGCGCCATCTGCTGAAGCAGCACGAAGGCGAATGGGATCGCGTGCTGGTCTTCGTCGCCACGCAGCATGCGGCGCAGACCGTGGCCGAGAAGCTCTACAAGAACGGCATCTACGCCGTGCCCTTCCACGGCGACATCGCGCAGGGCACGCGCACCGACATCCTTTCGCAGTTCAAGCAGAGCCGCTGGGACGTGGTGATCGCCACCGACCTCGCAGCGCGCGGCATCGACATCGCGCAGCTGCCCGTGGTCATCAACTACGACCTGCCGCGCTCGCCGACCGACTACATCCACCGCATCGGCCGCACCGGCCGCGCGGGCGAGAGCGGACTGGCGATCAGTTTCGTGAGCGCGGCCACCGAGGCGCACTTCCGGCTGATCGAGAAGCGACAGGGGCTGAGCCTGCCGCGCGAACGCGTCGAAGGCTTCGAGCCGACGGAGGTGGCAGTGCCCGTGGTCGATGCGTCGGGTACCGGCGGCGTCAAGGGCAAGCGGCCGAGCAAGAAGGACAAGCTGCGCGCGGCGGCCGCGCTTGCGGCTGCACGGGGCGAAACGCCCGAGAAGAACGACTGACCCAGTGCCGCGCAGGCTAGGAACGCTTGCCCAGGAAGCTCGTCAGCAGGTCCACCGGCAGCGGAAACACGATGGTCGTGTTCTTGTCCGCGCCGATCACCGTCAGCGTCTCCAGGTAGCGCAGCTGGATGGCCTGCGGCTCCTGCGCCAGCACGCGCGCGGCCTGGAACAGCTTTTCCGAGGCCTGCAACTCGCCCTCGGCGTGGATCACCTTGGCGCGCCGCTCGCGTTCGGCCTCCGCCTGCCGCGCGATGGCGCGCACCATCGATTCGGTGAGGTCGATCTGCTTGATCTCCACGTTCGACACCTTGATGCCCCATGACGCCGTCTGCACGTCCAGCGACTCGCGCACGTCGAGGTTGAGCTTCTCGCGCTCGGCCAGCATGTCGTCGAGCTGGTGCTTGCCGAGCACCGAGCGCAGCGTGGTCTGGGCCAGCTGGCTGGTGGCGTTGAAGAAATCCTTGACCTGGATGATGGCCTTCTCTGCGTCGACGATGCGGAAGTAGACGACCGCGCTGACCTTGACCGACACGTTGTCGCGCGAGATCACGTCCTGCGTCGGCACTTCGAGCACCACGGTGCGCAGGTCGACGCGCACCACCTGCTGGATGGCCGGTATCACGATCACCAGCCCGGGGCCCGCGACCCGCGTGAAACGCCCCAGCGTAAACACGATGCCTCGCTCGTATTCGCGGAAGATCCAGATGGCGGAAAAGGCCAGCATCACCAGCAACACGAGAACGACGGCGCCGATGCCGTAAGTGAAAGAGAACATGGTGGTCTCCTGCGACCCGGCAAGGGCCGCTGGATTGTTCGACACGCGCATGGCGCAAGCGTTCCAGACAGGCACCGAACAGGGATCGGTCCGGCGCCTTTTGTAGGCGTGCGCCTACCAGCCCATCTGCCTGGCCGCCAGTTCCTTCATGATCTCCTCGGCCCCGCCGCCGATCATCATCACCTTCACCTCGCGGTAGATGCGCTCGCTCACCGTGCCGCGCATGAAGCCCATGCCGCCGAGGATCTGCACCGCCTGGTCGGCGCAGAACTGCATGGTCTGCGTCGCATGGTTCTTCAGCATGCAGACCTGCGCGACCCATTCGGGTGCGTTGAAGCGCCCGGCCGCTTCGTGCGCGTCGCCTTCGGCCGAAACCGCCTCGATCCACGCCTCGGTGGAGGCGATGCGCATCTGCATGTCGACCAGCTTGTGGCGCACCGCCTGGTGCTCGATGAGCGCGGCACCGAATGTCCTGCGATCGCGCGCCCAGGCCAGCGCCTCGTCGAGGCAGGCCTGCGAGAAGCCGAGTGCGCCCGCCGCGAGCCCGATGCGCTCGCCGTTGAAGTTGCCCATGACCATGCGGAAGCCCGCACCTTCGTTGCCGAGCAGGTAGCGCGCCGGCACGCGCACGTTGTCGAAATGCAGCGTCGCGGTGTCGGAGCACAGCCAGCCCATCTTCGCGAGGCGCGTGCGCGAAAGGCCGGGCGCATCGCCGGGCACGAGGAGCATCGAGATGCCGCTCGCGCCGCGCCCTTCGCCGGTGCGCACGGCCACCGTGATCCAGTCGGCGCGCATGCCCGAGGTGATGAAGGTCTTCTCGCCGTTCACCACGTAGTGATCGCCCTCGCGCCTTGCGGTGGTGCGCAGCGCGGCCACGTCGGAGCCCCCGCCGGGCTCGGTGATGGCGAGCGCGGCGATCTTCTCGCCGCGCAGCACCGGCGGCACGACCTCGCGGCGCACCGCATCGCCCGCATGCAGCACCACGGGCGGCAATCCAATGTTGTGCGAGAACAGGCTTGCGAGCACACCGCCGCTCTTGCCGTGGCGCGCGAGTACGACCCATGCGGGCAGCTTGAGCGAATACGAGGCGGGCGTACCGCCCAGGTCTTCGGGGTAACCCAGTCCGAGCAATCCCAGTTCGGCGGCGCGTGCGTAGAGCGCGCGCGGAAACTCGCCCGCTTCGTCCCAGGCCTGCACGTTCGGCGCGATCTCGCTTTCGGCAAGGCGCCGCACCGTGTCGGCGAGCGCCGCGCGGTCGGCTTGCAGTTCGGCGTCCATGGGCGCCTCAGCCGCGCGGCGGCCGCTTCGCGATGCCCATTGTCTTTGCGAGGATGCCGAGCATGACCTCGTCCGCGCCACCGCCGATGGAGCCGAGCCGGCCGTCGCGGTACAGGCGCGAGACGCGGTTCTCGAGCGTGAAGCCCATGCCGCCCCAGAACTGCAGGCAGGTGTCGGCCACCTGCCGCGTGAGGCGGCCGGTCTTGAGCTTGGCCATCGACGCGAGCTCGAGAACGTCCTCGCCCTGCACATGCAGGTCGCAGGCACGGTAGGTCAGCGCGCGCAGCGCTTCCACCTCGGTCTTGAGTTCGGCCAGCTTGAACTGCACCCACTGCTGGTCGGCCAGCGTGGCGCCGAACATGTGGCGCTGCTGCGCCCACTCGATGGTCTGCGCGATGCAGTCTTCCATCGGCTCCAGCGAACTCGCGGCGGCCCACAGGCGCTCTTCCTGGAACTGCTGCATCTGGTAGACGAAGCCCTGGCCTTCCTCGCCGATGCGAAAGCGTTGCGGCACACGCACGTTGTCGAAGTAGATGAGCCCGGTGTCGCTAGAGTTCATGCCGATCTTGCGGATCTTCTTCGCCTTCTCGATGCCGGGGCTGTCCATCGGCACCATCACGAGCGACTTGTTGCGGTGAACCGGTCCGTCGCTGGTGTTGACCAGCATGCACATCCAGTCGGCCTGCAGGCTGTTGGTGATCCACATCTTCTGGCCGCTGATGAGGTAGTCGTCGCCGTCCTTGCGCGCGTGGCTCTTGAGGCCCGCCACATCGCTGCCCGCGCCGGGCTCGCTCACGCCGATGCAGCCGACCGTGTCGCCGGCAATGGCGGGCACGAGGAATTCGTGGCGCAGTTCGTCGCTGCCGAAGCGCGCGAGCGCGGGCGTGCACATGTCGGTCTGCACGCCGATGGCCATCGGCACGCCGCCGCAACTCACGTGGCCGAGCGCCTCGGCCATCGCCATCGCATACGAGTAGTCGAGCCCCGCGCCGCCGAAGGCCTCGGGCTTGTTCAGCCCCAGCATGCCCAGGTTGCCGAGCTTCTTGAAGACCTCGTGCGCGGGGAAGATCTCTGCCTCTTCCCATTCGTCCACGTGCGGGTTGATCTCTTCGTCGATGAAGCGGCGCAGGGTCTTCTGGATCTCGAGGTGTTCGTGGGTGTACTGCATGTCGCTTGTCTCCAATCAGTCGTTGGGCTCGTCGTTCTGGAACACGCGCGGCGTCTGTGCGAGGTGAAAGCCGTCGAAAGGCCTTACCGCCGCGCGCTGCTGTGTCTGCGCATCGGGAATCTCCATTGGCCAGCCCATGCGCACCTGCGGCCGCGCGCCGTCCACGCGCAGCACGCTGCCGCTGATGAAGCTGGCAGCGGGGCTCAGCAGGAAGGCGATGGCGGCGGAGGTCTCGGCCTCGTTGCCGAAACGGCCCGCCGGCACGGTGTTGCGCATGGCGCGCAACATGCCGCCGGCCTCGGGCGGGTAATGGTCCATGCCGCTGGACGCGATGTAGCCCGGCGCCACCGCGTTCACGCGCACGCCGCTCGCGGCCCATTCGAGCGCGGCGGTCTCGGTGAAGCTCACCATGCCGGCGCGCGCCGCGCCGCTGTGGCCCATGTTGGGCATCGAGCCCCAGATATCGGCCACGATGTTGACGATGGCGCCGCCGTTGGCCTGCATGCTTTGCACGTAGCACTCGCGCGCGACCAGGAAGCCGCCCGTGAGGTTGGTGTGGATCACCGCCTCCCAACCCTTGGCCGTGATCGCGGCGAGCGGCGTGATGTACTGGCCGCCCGCGTTGTTCACCAGGCCGTCGATGCGGCCGTGGGTGGAAATGACAGCGGCGATGGCCGCGCGCACCGCTTCCTCCTGCCGGATGTCGAAGGCCTGCGTGGTTGCCTTGCCGCCGCTGGCTTCGATCTCGGCCTTCACCTGCTCGAGCTTCTCGGGCTTGCGGCCGACCAGCACCACCTGCGCGCCGAGCGCGGCAAGCTCGTGCGCGGTGCAGCGGCCGATGCCGGAGCCGCCGCCGGTGACAACGATGACCTGTCCGTCGAACAGGCCGGGCGCGAAGACGGAGCGGTAGCGGGAGGAGGGGGCGTTCATGCGAATGACCTTCGGAAATTGGCAGGAGCCGTCGCCGTCATGCGTCCGCGACCTGCGCGACCACATGGCGCGCGGCCACCTGCGCGCCCACCGCGACATGCAGGGCGACGCGGCCGGCGCGCGGCGCGCAATGGACGTGCTCCATCTTCATCGCCTCGAGCGTGACCAGCGGCTGGCCCGCAGCGACCGCATCGCCTTCGGCCACGAGCAGCGCGATCACCCGGCCGTTCATGGAGGCGCGCAGCAGGCCGTCGCTGTCGGTGCCGTCGGTGCGCGCCACCGCGACGTGCGTGAGGTTCTCCAATCGGAACGACTGGCCGCGAAAGTGGAAATCCACGCGTTCGGCTTGCCGCGCGACGAACGCCTGCTCGGCCAGCCCGCCGCACGAGAAGCGCAGGCCGCCGTCGCCAGGCAGTGCGAGCAATGCGAGCTGCACGGGGGCTGCGCCGTCCAGTGCGATGTCGAATCGGCCGGCACCACGCGGTGTCACGCGGGCCGCACGCACCACGCCGTCGAGCGAGAAGCGCAGGGAATTGGGAAGCTTGTGCGCCAGCGGCGAGGGCCGGCCGCGCTCGCCCAGTTGCAGCAACAGCGCCGCCAGCAATGCAGCGCGGGTTTCGTTGACGGCATCCGCGGCAAGCAGCGATTCGAGGTGATCGCCGATGAAGGCGGTCGTTGCCGCGCCGCTCGCGAACACATCGTGCGACAGTGCACGCTGCAGCAGTTGCTGGTTGGTCGAGAGGCCGAGCGCCACCGTGTCCTGCAGGCCCGCGGCCAGCCGCTGCCGGGCTTCCTCGCGCGTGCGGCCGTGCGCCACGAGCTTGGCAATCATCGAGTCGTAGAAGGGCGGCACGGCGGCACCGTCGCGCAAGGCGTGCTCGGTGCGCAGCGCGGGCGAAGGCCGCCATGCCGCGAGCGCACCACTTTGCGGCAGGAAGCCCTGCCGTGGGTCTTCGGCGCACAGACGCACCTCGATGGCGTGGCCGGCGATGCGCACGTCCTGCTGCGTCAAGGGCAGGGGCTCACCGGCCGCGACGCGCAATTGCAGCTCGACCAGGTCGAGGCCCGTCACTGCTTCGGTCACCGGGTGCTCCACCTGCAGGCGCGTGTTCATTTCCATGAACCAGTACTGGCCCTCTGCATCGAGCAGAAATTCCAATGTGCCCGCGCCTTCGTAGGCGATGGCTTTCGCCGCCGCGACGGCGGTCGCGCCCATGCGTTCGCGCAGCGCGTCGGACACGGCCGGCGAGGGCGCTTCCTCGATCACCTTCTGGTGCCGCCGCTGCACCGAGCAGTCGCGTTCGCCGAGGTGGATGACGTTGCCGTGCCGGTCGGCGAACACCTGGATCTCGATGTGGCGCGGCGCGATGATGGCGCGCTCCAAGATCACGGAGGCATCGCCGAAGGCATTGAGCGCTTCGGATTGCGCGCTGTGCAACTGCTCGGCGAAGTTGGCCGCCGAGGTGATGAGCCGCATGCCGCGCCCGCCGCCGCCCGCGGTCGCCTTGATCATCACGGGCCAGCCGATGCGCGCCGCCTCGGCCGCGAGCTTTTCCGTGCGCTGGTCTTCGCCCTGGTAGCCCGGAATGCATGGCACGCCCGCCGCCTGCATCAGCCGCTTGGCGCCGGCCTTGTCGCCCATCGCGCGGATGGCTTCGGGCGATGGCCCGATGAAGGCCAGCCCCGTATCGCGGCAGGCCTGTGCGAATGCCGCGTTCTCCGCGAGGAAGCCGTAGCCCGGGTGCACCGCATTGGCGCCGCTCGCATGCGCGGCCTCGACGATCGCGGCGATGTTCAGGTAGCTCTGCGCGGGCAGCGACTCGCCGATCCACACCGCCTCGTCGGCCTGCCGCACGTGTTCAGCATCCGCGTCGGCGCTCGAATACACGGCCACCGTGCGGCAGCCCATGGCGCGCGCGGTGCGCATCACGCGCACCGCGATCTCGCCGCGGTTCGCGATCAGGATCTTGTGGAACGCGCTGCTCATGGCCGTGCCACCGAGAACTGCATGGCCTGCGGCACGCGCGCATCGGCATCGCGGCACACGGAAAGAACTTCGGCCAGCACTGCGCGCGTGTCGCGTGGATCGATCACGCCGTCGTCCAGCAGCAGCGCGCTGGTCGTGAACACGCTCATCTGGCTCTCGAAGCGCTCGACGACCTGCTGCTGCATCGCCTCGATCTTCGCGTGATCGACCGCGCCCTTTCGTGCCATGCCGGCCTCCATCACGATGGCCATGGTCTTCGCCGCCTGCTCGCCGCCCATCACCGCGGTGCGCGCGTTGGGCCACGAGAAGCAGAAGCGCGGCGCGAAGCCGCGGCCGCACATGCCGTAGTTGCCGGCGCCGTACGAGGCGCCGCAATGCAGCGTGATCTGCGGCACCGTCGCGCTGGTCACGGCCTGGATCATCTTCGCGCCATGCTTGATGATGCCGGCCTCCTCGTGCGCGCGGCCCACCATGTAGCCCGTGATGTTCTGCAGGTAGACGATGGGCGTGCGCGACTGGCAGCAGGCCTGGATGAAGTGCGTGGCCTTGGTCGCGCCGTCGGAGTCGATGGGGCCGTTGTTGGTGACGATGCCCACCGCATGCCCTTCGAGCCGGATGTGGCCGCAGACGGTGGCGCTGCCGTAGTGCTCGCCGAACGCCAGGAACTCGGAGCCGTCGGCGATGCGCGCGATGACTTCGCGCATGTCCACCGGCCGGCGGCCGTCGCTCGGCATGATGCCGAGCAGGTCTTCGGCGTCGTAGCGCGGCGGCGCGAACCGGCGCGGCTCTTCGTCGCGCGCCCAGTCGATGCCGCCGAGGATGGCGCGCGCGATGCGGATGGCGTCGCGGTCGTCTTCCGCCAGGTAGTCGCCCAGGCCCGAGATGTGCGTGTGCATTACGGCGCCGCCCAGCTCTTCTTCGGTCGCGATCTCGCCGGTGGCCGCCTTCAGCAGCGGCGGCCCCGCGAGAAAGGCCCGCGTGCGGTCGCGCACCATCACGATGTAGTCGGACAGCCCGGTCTGGTAGGCGCCGCCCGCGGTCGAGGAGCCGTGCGTCACCGTCACCACCGGCAGCCCCGCGGCCGACAGCCGCGCGAGGTTGCGGAAGATGTTGCCGCCGCGCACGAAGTCCTGCACGCGGTATTGCATGAGGTTGGCGCCGGCGCTTTCCACCAGCTGCACGTAGGGCAGCTTGTTCTCGAGCGCGATCTCCTGCACGCGCAGCTGCTTGTCCAGGCCCATGGGCTGCAGCGCGCCGGCATCGATGCCCGAGTCGGAGGCGCTGACCATGCAGCGCACGCCCGACACCTGGCCGATGCCGGAGATCAGGCCGCCGCCCGGCACGCTCCTGGCCAGATCGGGGTCGTCATGCCCCAGCCCCGCGAGCGAGGCCAGCGGCAGGAAGGGCGCGCCCGTGTCGAGCAGCAGCGCGAGGCGCTCGCGCGGCAGCAGCTGTCCGCGCTTGGCGAAGCGCTCGGCCGAGGCGCCGGAGGCGGCCACGGCGCGGGCCTCGTGCCCGCGCACCTGGCCGAGCAGCGCGAGCATGCCGGTGCGGTTGGCCTGGAAGGTGTCGCTGGCCGTTTGCAGCCGGGATTCGATGACTGGCATGTGGAGTCCGTGCAGGTCGCTTGTTTTCGCTCTGCATCGACTCTAGGGGGCGGGCGCCGCCCCCGCTTGCGCTTACTGGCTGGCCGCAGGGAGGTCAGCTTGCGCGGGCGCGCCGCGCGGCCACCGGGGCGTCGAGGCTGCTGCCGGTGACCACCCAGTAGATGAAGATCAGCACCGCGCCGGCCGTGCCGAACACCGTGAGGCCCATGTAGCTGCCGCCGATGGCCAGCGCGTCAGTGGGCGCCGTGGCGATGCACACCATGCTGGCCGCGCTCATGCCCACGTAGTGCATGGTGCAGACCGCCACGCCCATCACCACGGCCGCCGCAACCTTGTGCGTGAACTTGCGCAGGTTGAACGCCAGCCACAGGGCCGCGCCGGCGGCGGTGACGGCGATCAGCACCGACAGCCCGACCCTCGTCAGGTCGAAGTCCATCGAGGCGCGCATGTTCATCGCGAACATGCCCATGTAGTGCATCACGCAGACACCGATGCCGGCCAGCAGGCTGCCGCCGAGCCACCCCGATTTGCTGAACTTGCGCCGTCCGCCGGCCATGTAGAGGGCAATGCCGGAGATCAGGATGGCCGCCACCAGCGACACCACCGTGAGCGGCATGTTGTACGAGATGGCCACCGGCAGGCGGTACGCCAGCATGCCGATGAAGTGCATCGACCAGATGCCGATGCCGCCCAGTGCCACTGCTGCGCAGGCCACGACGGCGAGGTTGGGTTTGCCGTCCGCCCCGACCATGCGGCCGGCGCAGATGAGGGCCACCAGCGAGCCCGCGAAAGAAATGACGAACGAAAGCGCGACCATGCCCAGTGCGTACTCGGGCGACAGAAGTTGGCCTGTGACGAGCGGTGTCATGCGATGTCCCTTTCAAGAAAAAGAGCGCCTCGCGGACTCCCCATCACCGGATGCGATCGGGACGCTGCAAGACGTCCCGCGCAGTCTGTAATATTTGTTTTTAAAAGTAAATCGAAATCTAAACTTTTCGTTACGCTACCTTACGGGCCGAATTCGATATATCGCATTGTTGCGATCGGCAGCCATGTAGATCGTGCCGTCGCGGCTCACTGCAACGCCTGTCACCACATAGGGCGGGGGCAGTCCCGGCCCGGGCGCGAGGCCGATCGGCAGGTTCTCGGCGACCGTCCGGCGCGTGCCGTTCACGGGGTCGATTTCCACCAGCCGGCGCGCCGCGCTCTCTGCCACGATGAAGCTGCCCCACGGCGTTTGCGCCAGCCCCTCGGGCAGCGCCAGCCCGTCGGCCACGGTGCGCAGCGGCGCACTGGCGTCCAGCGGAATGCGCAAGAGCTTGCCGGCGGCCTCGGTCACGTAGAGCGCGCCGTCTCGGCCGACGACCATCTGCACCGGGCCGTTCAAGCCGCTAGCAAGCACTGACTTTTCGGAGAACTTCGGTCCACTGGCGCGGGTGATGCTGCCGGTGGCGATCTCGGCGTAGATCACGCTGCCGTCGGGCATGGGGATGGCGTCGAACGGCGCTTTCAGGCCGTGAATGGTTTCGACGGTCTTCAGCGTCTGGCGGTCGACCAGCTGCACCGTGCCCGTGAACCACGAGCTCAGCGCGAAGAGCCTGGCCGAAAGCCCGACCGCGAACGGATAGTCGAGGTCGGGGTCGCGCTGCATGCGGAACACGTCGCGCACCTCGCCGGTGCGCACGTCGACCTGGCGAAAGCCGAAGACGTCGGCCACCCAGAGGTCGTTGCCGTCGATCTTCATGCCGGCCGGCACGGCCAACTTGCCGCTGGTGAGCGTGCGCAGGTCACCGGTGGCGGGGTTGAAGGCCTGCACCTCGTTGTTCGCCATGTTGGAGACGTAGATGGTTCCGTCCGGCGCGATGGCGAGGTTGTCGAGCGAGGGCCGCAGCTGTTTCGCGACGGTCTTGCGGCCGGTGGCGAGGTCCACCCGCACCAGCTCGCCGCTGCGCGCATCGACCACCCAGAGGTTGCCCTTGCCGTCGAGGTTGGCGGCGGCCGGGATCTTGAAGCCATCGGCGATCACGGTCATGGCGCCGTTCGCCGGGTCGATCTTCACGACCTGGCCCTTGAACCAGAGCGGCCCGTAGAGCATGCCGTCAGACCCCACCTCGAAGCCGTTGAAGCCGCCCATGTCCTTCTTGATGAGCCGCGGCGGCTTCTGGCCTTCGCGGTCGATCTCCCACAGCGCGTCGCCCAGGAACACCTGCGAGGCGTAGAGCCTGCCGTTGCGGCGGTCGAAGTCGAGCGAGTTGAGGCCGGGCAGGTCCTTGGCGAGCACGCGCATGGGCGCGGCGTCGCTCTCGCGGTAGCGCAGCATGCCCATGAGGTAGTTGGTCCAGGCCAGCTCGCCCTTCGGGCCGACGGCGATGTCGTCGGCCTGGCCCTCGGGCGCGTCGATCAGCACCTTGGCTGCGCCGGTGCTGCGGTCGACCTCCCACAGCGTGTTGCCGAGCACCGAGCCGGCGAGCAGCCGGCCCTTGGCGTCGATGGCCAGCCCATGCACCCCCGCGAAGGACGACGGGGCGACCAGCGCCTCGGGCGGGCCCCAGGAAGCGGGCCGCGTGGCCGATGGCGGCGCGAGGCTGCCGCAGGCGCCCAGCAGGGCGAGGGTGGCGGTCAGCGCGAGGGCGCCGAGGCTGCTTCGACGGGGCATGGTGCGTGTCTCCTCTGGTTGATCGATGCGCGAAACAGTCTAGGAGGCGGGAGGGGCCGCGGGGTCTCTCCGGAGACAGGATGCGGACTTTCGTCCGCTGTGGATTACCCGGGGCCGCTCAGCCGCGCAGCAGCTGCGTGACCGTGTGGATCAGCAGTCCCACGAGCCCGCCCACCAGCGTGCCGTTGATGCGGATGAACTGCAGGTCGCGCCCGATGTGGCGCTCCAGCTCGAGCGTCATTTCCTGAGCGTTCCACTCGCCCACGCGTTCCTCGATGTAGCGGCGGATGTCTTCTCGGTAGCGCTCGATGGCCAGCGGCGCGGCCGCCTCGATCTGCTCGTTGATCCAGCGGCGGATGGCCTCGTCGCCCTGCAGCCGCGTGCCCAGCGCGCCGGCCATCGAGGCGATGCGCCGGCGGATGGTCGAGTCGCCGCGGCCCAGGTCGTCGTGCAGCCACGCCAGCAGCTCGCCCCACAGGCCATGCAGGTAGTCGCCCAGGGCCGGGTGCGCGACGAGCTCGGCGCGGATCTGCTCGCCGCGCTGCTGGAACTCGGGGTCGAGCTTCAGGCGCACCACGAAGTCGTCGACGAAGTGATCGAAGCGCCTGCGCATCGGATGGTCGGGCTCGGCCGCCAGCTCGCCGATGGTGCGCGCCACGGCTGCGACGATCTTGCGCGTGGCCAGCTTGGCGGCCACCTGGTCGAGGCCGACGTAGCGCAGCGTCTTGATCTCGCGCGCGATGGCCTCGGTGATGTGCGCCTGCACCTCGTCGCCTTCGAGCAGGCCGGCCACCTGCTGCAGCACGTCGTCGAGCAGGGCCTGGTGGCGTCCGCCGGCGGTGAGCGCGTCGAGCGCCTGGCCGGCGAGGCGCGAGAGATCGATCTTCTCGAGGCCCGCCGCGGCGGCACGCCCCAGGAAGTCGCGCACCCGCTCGTCGTCGAAGGCCGAGAGCCCGTAGCGCGTGGCGGCCACGCCCCATTCGCCGAGCTTCTCGCCGCTCGCGGGCCGGGCCAGCCAGTCGGCGATGCGCCTGGCCGCATCGAATTCCCGCAGCTTCCCGAGCACCTGCCCGGTGCTCAGGAAGTTGTCGCAGATGAAGCCCGCGAGCTTGGCGCCGATGCGGTCCTTGTTGCTCGGGATGATGGCGGTGTGCGGAATCGGCAGGCCCAACGGATGGCGAAACAGCGCCACCACCGCGAACCAGTCGGCAATGGCGCCGACCATCGCGGCTTCGGAGAAGGCGGCGACGTAGCCCCACGCCGGGTGCTGCGCGTGCAGTGCACTGGCCACTGCGTAGAGCACGGCGGCGCCGCACAGCAGGCCGAGGGCGACGCGCTTCATGCGCTGCAGTGGGGTGCTGCTTTCGGTCAATTCAAGCCCGTCAGTCTTCCATCGCACAGCCGCGATGCTCCGGGGTGCGTGCACAGGGCACCCGGTACTCCCCTCCGCGAATGTCCCCCGTCGGCGTGAGCGCGCCCCGAACGACGCCCCGGAAAGCAACGTCCCATCTCAGCCGATGGCAGAAGAAGAAGCCAGCCGCTCCATGAACAGCTCGCAGCGCGCCAGCTGCTCGAGGCTCACGTACTCGTCGGGCTGGTGCGCCTGCTCGATGCTGCCCGGACCGCACACCACCGTGGGGATGCCGGCGTTCTTGAACAGGCCCGCTTCGGTGCCGAAGGCCACCAGCGTGGTGCGATCCTCGCTTGCCAGGCGCTGCGCCAGCAGCGTGACGGGGTCGTTGGCAGAGCCCAGGAAGCTCGGGATCTCGCAGATGGTCTCGAAGCTGAAGCCCGCATCGGGCGCCACCTTCTTCATCGCGGGCTCGATGCTGCCCGCGTAGGCCACCACGTCGGCCTGCATGCGCTTCGCATCGGCGGTCGGCAGGTCGCGGAACTCGTAGCGGAACTCGGCGTCGCGCGGCACCACGTTGTCGGCGATGCCGCCGTGGAACTGGCCCACGCTCGCGGTACTGAATGGCACGTCGAAGCCCTCGTAGCGCGGCTCGCTGCGCTCGAAGCCTTCCGCCATGTCGCGCACCTTGCCGATCACGCGCGCCGCCATCTCGATGGCATTGACCGACTTCGGCGTGAGCGACGAATGCGCCTCCTTGCCGCGCACGCAGCACTTGTAGCGGTAGACGCCCTTGTGCGCGATGGCGGGCACCATGCTGGTGGGTTCGCCCACGATGCAGGCCAGCGGCTTGATGTTGGCTTCGCGCATGTCGGCGATGAGTTCCTTCACGCCGAAGCAGCCGATCTCTTCCTCGTAGCTGAATGCGAAGTGCACCGCGAAGGGCGAGTCGCTTTCCAAAAAGCGCTTCGCGTTCGACAGCGCGATGGCGATGAAGCTCTTCATGTCGGCCGAGCCGCGGCCGTACAGCCGCTCGTCGCGCACCACGGCGGAGAGCGGGTCGACGCTCCAGTCCTGCCCGTCCCACGGCACCGTGTCGGTGTGGCCCGAGACGATCACGCCGGCCGGCTTGCCTTCGCCCAGCGTGGCGAACAGGTTCGCCTTGGTGCGCTCGGCGTTGTAGGTGATGCGGCTCTTGACGCCCAGGGCCGCGAGGTGGCTCTGCGCGAAGTCGATCAGTTGGAGGTTGCTGTTGGCACTGACGGTGTTCATGCGCACCAGGGTCTGGGCCAGCAGCAGGCTTTGGGGGGAAAGCGTATGGAGCATGCAACACATTCTCCAGGAAGTCGGCGCCGCGCGAGCGTGGGTGCCGAAGCTGTCACGCGAAGCGGTTACCCTGCGCCTCTTCATTCGGACGGAGAAACCACGACCATGCGCACCCTTCAGATCGCCCTGACCGCCACAGCCGCCCTTTGCGTGGCAGCCTGCAGCAGCACCGGACCCTCCAGCAACAAGCTGCTGACGCTCGACGGCAACCCGCCGCTGGTCATCGCCCACCGCGGCGCATCGGGCTATCTGCCGGAAGAAACGCTCGAAGCCTATGCGCGCGCCATCGAACTCGGCGCCGACGTGATCGAGATGGACCTGGTCTCCACCAAGGACGGCGTGCTCATCGCCCGCCACGACCCCAACCTCGCCATCAGCACCGACGTGGCCAAGCACCCCCGCTTCGCTTCGCGCAAGAAGACCATCAAGGTCGACGGCGAGACCCAGACCGGCTGGTTCAGCAACGACTTCACGCTGGCCGAGATCAAGACCCTGGGCGGCATCTCCACCGATGCCGAGCGCCCGCAGGAGTTCAACGGCAAGTACAAGATCCCGACCTTCCAGGAGATCATCGATTTCGCCAAGGCGAAGTCGAAGGAAACCGGCCGCACCATCGCCATCTACCCCGAGACGAAGAACCCGACCTACTTCCGCGACCTGGGCCTGCCGCTGGAAGACAAGGTCATCGCGGCCATCAACGCCGCCGGCTGGAACAGCAAGACCGCGCCCATCTACGTGCAGTCGTTCGAGCCGGGCAGCCTGAAATACATGAAGAGCAAGGGCCTGAACACGAAGATCGTCCAGCTGATCGACGGCGACAGCGTCGACCTGAAGACCGGCGCGGTGACCTTCGCCGTGCCCAGCGACCGCCCCTACGACTGGACCAAGGCCGGCGACAAGCGCAACTTCGACGCCATGGTCACGCCCGCGGGCCTGGCCGAGATCAAGACGTATGCCGACGGCATCGGCCCCTGGAAGCGCTACATCGTGAGCGTCAAGGGCACCATCGGCGCCGACGGCAAGCCGGTGGACGTCAACAAGGACGGCAAGATCAACGACGCCGACGCCACCTCCACGGCACCCACCTCGCTGATCGCCGACGCGCACAAGGCGGGCCTGTTCGTGCACCCCTTCACCTTCCGCAACGAGTCGCGCCGCCTGGCCTCCGACTACAACAAGGACGGCAGGAACGAATACGGCGTGTACTACAAGCTCGGCGTGGACGGTGTGTTCACCGACTTCACCGACACTGCGCTGGCCGCGCGCGCCGACTACCTGAAGAGCATCGGCCGCTGAACGCGGGGCGTCGTCCAGACATGAGCGCCGACCTGTCCCCGCGCGACCTCGAACTGCTTCTCATGGCCATCCGGCTGTCGGACGAATCGAAGGCGCGTGGGCGCCATCCCTTTGCCGCGCTGGTGGCGAACGAGCACGGCGAAGTCGTGGCCACCGCGGGCAACAACTCGATGCCGCCCGAGGGCGACCCCACGCAGCATGCCGAGCTGGCGGCAGCGGCGCAGGCCGCGCGCCTGCTTACGCCCGGGCAACTGGAGCGCTGCACGCTGTACACCAGCGCCGAGCCCTGCTGCATGTGCGCGGGCGCCATCTACTGGACGAACATCGGGCGGGTGGTCTACGCGCTGTCCGAGCACGCGCTGCTCGGCCTGACCGGCGACCATCCCGAGAACCCGACCTTCTCGCTGCCCTGCCGCGAGGTCTTTGCGCGCGGGCAGCGGCGCGTCGAGGTGGTGGGGCCGCTGCTGGAGGAAGAAGCCTCCGCGCCGCACATCGGCTTCTGGACCGCCGGGCACTGAATACCGGATAACGAGGCTTTGCGGGTGCCTCGAAACGCCGGAGTGGATAGACTGGCGTTTTGAGACGACCACGCCATGAAACTCATCGACTCGCTCGTCACGCAGGCCGCCGGCATCGCCGCCGTCCGACGTGACCTCCACGCCCATCCCGAACTCTGCTTCGAAGAAATCCGCACCGCCGACGTGGTGGCAGGCAAGCTCACCGAATGGGGCATTCCCATCCACCGCGGCCTGGGCACCACCGGGGTGGTGGGCATCGTGAAGAACGGCACCAGCAGCCGCGCCGTGGGCCTGCGCGCCGACATGGACGCGCTGCCCGTCACCGAGCTCAACACCTTCGCCCACGCCAGCAAGCACCACGGCAAGATGCACGCCTGCGGGCACGACGGCCACACCGCCATGCTGCTGGCGGCCGCGCAGCACCTGGCGAAGCACCGCAACTTCGACGGCACCGTGTACCTGATCTTCCAGCCGGCCGAAGAGGGCGGCGGCGGTGCCCGCGAAATGATCAAGGAAGGGCTGTTCGAGCAGTTCCCCATGGACGCCGTTTTCGGCATGCACAACTGGCCCGGCATGAAGGCCGGCCAGTTCGCCGTGAGCCCCGGTCCGGTGATGGCCTCGGGCAACAAGTTCTTCGTCAACGTGATCGGCAAGGGCGGCCACGCCGCGCTGCCGCAGACCGGCATCGACCCGGTGCCGATCGCCTGCGAGATCGTGCAGGCCTTCCAGACCATCCTCACGCGCAAGATGAAGCCGACCGATTCGGCCGTCATCTCCGTCACTACCATCCACGCCGGCGAAGCCAACAACGTGATTCCCGACAACTGCGAGCTGTCGGGCACGGTGCGCACCTTCTCGATCGAGGTGCTCGACATGATCGAGGCGCGCATGAAGCAGATCTGCGACCACATCTGCGCGGCGCACGACGCCACCTGCGACTTCCGTTTCGAGCGCTACTACCCGCCCACCGTCAACACCGAGGCCGAGGCCGACTTCGCGCGCCGCGTGATGGGCGGCATCGTCGGCCCCGAGAACGTGCTGAAGCAGGAGGCCGCCATGACCTCGGAAGACTTCGCCTTCATGCTCCAGGCCAAGCCGGGCGCGTACGCCTTCATCGGCAACGGCGACGGCACGCACCGCGACGTGCACCACGGCGAAGGCCCGTGCACCCTGCACAACGCGAGCTACGACTTCAACGACGATCTCATCCCGCTGGGTGCCACCTGCTGGGTGCAGATCGCCGAGCAGTTCCTCAAGCCCGGCGGCGCAAGCGCCTGATCGCCACATGATCGGAATCGCCGAAGCCTTCTCGCCGCGCTATGCCCAGGCGCGCCAGAAGTTCCTGCAGGGTTGCGTGAGTGCCGGCCTCTCGGTCGAGCCGCATGCGCATCCGCTCAAGGGGCGCGACGGCGAAGACCTGTCGATGGACGTCGCGCTCGACGGCGACGCGAACGCGCAGAACCTGCTGATCGTCACCAGCGCCTGCCACGGCGTCGAGGGCCACTGCGGCAGCGGCGTGCAAGTGTTCGCGCTGCACGACGCCGAATGGCGCGAGAAGGCGAAGGCGCAGGGCGTGGCGGTGCTGTATGTGCACGCGCTCAATCCGCACGGCTTTTCGCACGGCCGTCGCGTGACGCACGAGAACGTCGACCTGAACCGCAATTTCATCGATTTCTCGAAGCCGGTGCCGGTCAACGAGCCCTACGCCAAGCTGCACGAGCTGCTGCTGCCCGCCACCTGGCCGCCCACCCCCGAGAACCAGGCGGCGGTCGCCAAGTGGATCGAGAAGCACGGCGCCACTGCCTTCCAGGCGGCAGTGACCAGCGGGCAGTACCAGTTCGACGACGGCCTGTTCTTCGGCGGCAGGGCGCCGACCTGGAGCAACAAGACGATTCGCAGCGTGCTGAAGCGCCATGCGGGCAATGCTCGGCGCATCGCCTGGATCGACCTGCACACGGGGCTCGGCCCCAACGGGCTGGGCGAACGCATCTTCGCCGGCCGCGACGACAAGGCCGCCTATGCTCGCGCCAATGCATGGTGGGGCACGCCGGCCGCGCCCGTCACCTCGATCTACGACGGTTCTTCGACATCGGCGCTGCTGCGCGGGATGATGTGGGATTCGGCGTACGAGGAATGCCCGCAGGCCGAGTACACCGGCATCGCGCTCGAATACGGCACGCTGCCGATGCTCGAAGTGACCGGCGCCCTGCGCGCCGACCACTGGCTGTACAAGCATCCCGAGGCGCCGGCCGATCTGGCCGACGGCATCCGCGCGCGGATGCTCGAGGCGTTCTATACCGACACCGATGCCTGGCGCGGGCAGATCGTCAGCCAGGCTCGGCAGGCGATGTTCCAGGCTGTGGATGGCCTGACGGCCTGACCCACCCCCCGGGGCTTCGCGCACTTCGTGTCGCTAAGGGGGCAATACCTGCGGCCCGGCAAAGCCGGTTCCGCGGTATTCCACGAAAGAAGTTCAGGTCCTGACGCGGCCGTCGCCCGTCAGCATCGACAGCTCGACGAACTTCGAGCCCACGTGGTTCCTGGCCGAGAACGACACCTCGAAGCCGCCGAACTGCTGGCGGTCGATGCTTTCGAGCCCTGCGATCAGGCTCTCGCGCGTGGGCTTGCCCGGCGCCTTGCGCAGGCCCTCGGTCAGCACCTTCGCGGCCAGGTAGCCTTCCATGCTCGAAAAATTGGCGCTCGCGCCGCCGCCGGCCTTGCGCACCGCGTCGGTGAACTCGCGCGCCAGCGCATTGGCCGCGTTGTAGGGCGAGGGCACCACCTGCGTCACCATCACGCCGGCCGCATCCTTGCCCAACTCGTCCGCCAGCGCCTGCGTGCCAACGAAAGACATGTTGAAGAAAGTGCCGCCGTAGCCCGCCTTGCGCGCCTCGCGGATGAAGGCCGCGCAAGCCTTGTACGCGCCAACCTGCACCACCGCGTCGGGCCGGGCCGCCACCAGGGTCTTCACTGCCTGCGCCACGTCGGCCGAGTTGCGCTCCACCGTGGCCAGCGCCACCGGCTTGAGCTGCTGTTCGCCGAGCGCGAGCGTCACGCCGTCGAGCCCGGCCTTGCCGTAGGCGTCGTTCTGGTAGAAGACCGCGATCTTCTTCAGGCCCAGGTGCGTGAGCTGCTTCACCATCAGCGCGGTCTCGTCGTTGTACGAGGCGCGCAGGTGGAACACGTTCTTCTGGAAAGGCTCGCGCAGCGACATCGCGCCGGTGAGCGGTGCGATGAACGGCACCTTGTCCTTCACCGCCAGCGGCAGCGCGGCCAGGCTGGTCGGCGTGCCGACGTAGCCGAAGAGGGCGAACACGTCCTCTTCGATCAGCTTCTGCGTGTTGGCGGCGCAGCGCTCGGGCTCGTAGCCGTCGTCGAGGTTCTTGATCACCACGTCGCGGCGGCCCGGCTGGGCGTTGTAGGCATCCAGGAACAGCTTGGCGCCCTGGTGGAACTGGATGCCCAGCTGCGCCGCCGGCCCGGTGAACGGCGCCGACTGGCCCAGCACCAGCGGCGTGTCGCCCTGCGCCCGCGCAATGCCGAAGCCACCCAGCGTGGCGGCCGCGCCAGCGGCCAGGGAAAAACGTCGTCGATTCATCATGTCCAAAACCCACTCCTGCGCTCTGTCTCGCGCACACAAATTAGACTCGCCCGATGGCCCACGCATCGGATACCTTGCTCGAAGAAGCACCTTCCCAACCCGCATCGACCGCCGTGCTGGGCGCCTGCCCTCACGATTGCCCGGACACATGCGCACTCGTCACCACCGTCAGGGACGGCGTGGCCGTGAAACTGCAGGGCAACCCCGCCCATTCGCACACGGGCGGGGTGCTGTGCACCAAGGTGTCGCGCTACATCGAGCGCAACGACCATGCGGAACGGCTGGTGCAGCCCCTGAAGCGTGTCGGTCCCAAGGGAAGCGGCCAGTTCGAGCCGGTGAGCTGGGACGCCGCCCTGGACGACATCGCCGCGCATCTTCGAGTATTACAGGGAAAACCCGAAGCTATTGTCCCCTATAGCTATGCGGGCACCATGGGGCTGGTGCAGGGCGAGTCGATGGACCGGCGCTTCTTCCACAAACTGGGCGCCACCCTGCTGGACCGCACCATCTGCTCGATGGCAGGCGGCGAGGCCATGGTCTACACCCTGGGCGCCAAGGTCGGCATGCGCATCGAGTTCTTCGCCGAGGCGAAGCTGATCCTGATCTGGGGCAGCAACTCCATTGCCAGCAACCTGCATTTCTGGCGCCACGCCCAGGCCGCCAAGCGCGCCGGCGCGCGGCTGGTGTGCATCGACCCGCGCAGGACCGAAACCGCCGACAAGTGCGACGAGCACATCGCGCTGCTGCCCGGCACCGACGCCGCGCTGGCGCTGGCCCTGATGCACGAGCTGATCGTGCACGACTGGCTCGACCACGACTACATCGCCAACCACACGCTGGGTTGGGAGCAGCTGCGCGAGCGCGCGCTGCAATGGGCGCCGTCGCGCGCGGCCCAGGTCTGCGGCATTCCCGAAGAACAGATCGTATCGCTGGCCAGGGCCTACGGCACCACCAAGCCGGCCGCCATCCGCCTGAACTACGGCATGCAGCGCGTGCGCGGCGGCGGCAACGCGGCGCGCGCCGTCGCGTGCCTGCCGGCGCTGGTGGGGGCCTGGCGCGACCGCGCCGGCGGCCTGCTGCTGAGCAGCTCGGGCCACTACCCGGTCGACCGCGCCGCGCTGCAGCGCCCCGACCTGCTGGCCGGGCGCAAGCCGCGCACCATCAACATGAGCACCATCGGCGACGCGCTGCTGGACACCGCCAATCCGGTGAAGGCCATCGTGGTCTACAACAGCAACCCGGTGGCGGTGGCGCCCGAGTCGGCCAAGGTGGCGGCGGGCTTCGCGCGCGAAGACCTGTTCACCGTGGTGCTGGAGCAGTTCCGCACCGACACCGCCGACTATGCCGACTACCTGCTGCCCGCCACCACGCAGCTGGAGCACTGGGACATCCACTGCAGCTACGGCCACACCGACGTGCTGCTGAACCGCCCGGCCGTGGCGCCGCGCGGCGAGGCCCGCAGCAACGCCTGGGTGTTCCGCGAGCTGGCGCGCCGCATGGGTTTCGACGAGCCCTGCTTCTCCGACGACGACGAGACGCTGTGCCGCACCGCCTTCGCCGGGAACACCATCGACTTTCCCGAGCTGCTGGCGCAGGGCTTCACCAGCCTGAAGCTGCCCGAGGCGCCGTTTGCCGATGGCAAATTCCCCACGCCCTCGGGCCGCTGCGAATTCTTCAGTGCGCGACTCGAGGCCATGGGCATCGACGGCCTGCCCGATCACGTGCCCAACTGGGAGCCGGCCGGCAGCTCGACCGAATTCCCGCTGGCCATGATCTCGCCGCCGGCGCGCAACTTCCTCAACTCGACCTTCGTCAACGTGACGAGCCTGCGCGCCATCGAGGTCGAGCCGCTGCTCGAGATCCACGAGGCCGATGCCGCCGCGCGCGGCATCGAGGACGGCGCGATGGTGCGTGTGTTCAACAAGCGCGGCGAACACCGCTGCCGCGCAGAAGTCTCGCGCCGCGCGCGGCAGGGCGTGGTGCATGGCATGGGCATCTGGTGGCGCAAGTTCGGCGTGGACGGCACCAACGTCAACGAACTGACGAGCCAGCGCCTGACCGACATCGGCCGGGGGCCCACCTTCTACGACTGCCTCGTCGAGGTCGAGAAGGCGTGAGGCCCCTGCGCGCGCTCGCGCTGGCCGGCTCGCTGTTCCTGGCCGGCTGTGCCGACCTCGGCTACTACTGGCAGTCCGCCAGCGGCCACATCGGCATCATGCGGGCCGCCAGGCCCGTGCCCGAATGGCTGGCCGATCCGGCCGTGTCCGCGCCGCTGAAGGCCAAGCTCGAACTCGCCCAGCGCATCCGCCGCTTCGCTTCCAGCGAACTCGGCCTGCCCGACAACGCCAGCTACAAGTCGTACGCCGACCTGCACCGCCGCGCCGCCGTGTGGAACGTGGTGGCCGCGCCGCCGTACTCGCTCACGCTCAAGAGCTGGTGCTTCCCGGTCGCGGGCTGCGTGGGTTACCGCGGCTACTACAGCGAGGATGCGGCCAATGCCGAAGCCGAGGCGCAGAAGAAGCAGGAGCTGGAAACGGCCGTGTACCCGGTGCCCGCGTACTCCACGCTGGGCTGGATGAACTGGGCCGGCGGCGATCCGCTGCTGTCCACCTTCATCGGCTACCCCGAGGGCGAGCTTGCGCGCATCGTGTTCCACGAGCTGGCGCACCAGGTGCTCTACGTGTCCGGCGACACGGTGTTCAACGAGTCGTACGCCACCGCGGTCGAGCGCATCGGCGGGGCGCTGTGGCTGCAGCACGAGGCCGGCGAGCCGGCGCGGCGCGAGTACGCGCAGTTCGACGCGCAGCGCCAGGAATTCCGCGCGCTGGCGCTCGACACGCGCCGCGCGCTGAACCGCATCTACGAATCGCCCGAAGCCAAAGCCGGGGACCGGACCAGGGTCGACGCCATGAAGCGGGCCGCCATGGCCGATTTCCACGAACGCTATGCGAAGCTGAAGGCGGGCTGGACCGGTCCGCGCCAGAACGCCTACGACGCCTGGGTGGCGCGCGCCAACAACGCAGCTTTCGGTGCGCAGGCCGCCTACGACGACCTCGTGCCCGGCTTCGAGAAACTCTTCGAGCGCGAAGGCCGCGACTGGCCGCGCTTCTACACTGCGGTCCGGCGCATTGCCGCGCTGCCGACCGACGCGGAACGCCGCAGTGCGCTTCAGTCGGCGACCGGCATCCTGCAGACCCATTCCAGCCCGGAACACAAAAACGGAGACCACGGTGCCTGACATCCATATCGAACGCAACCACACGCTGGGCATTGCCGGGGCGCGCGCCGTCGCGCACAAATGGATCGCGCAGGTCGAGCAGGAGTTCGGCCTCGAATGCGTCTACACCCAGGGCGACGGCCGCGACGTGGCGACCTTCACCCGCGCGGGCATCGACGGCACGGTCGAAGTCACGGAGAGCACCTTCACGCTCGACGCGACGCTGGGCTTCCTGTTCAGCAGCTTCAGCGAAATGATCGAGCAGAAAATCACGCGCAGCCTCGACGCGATGCTCCAGTCTCACCGGGGCCGCGGCCGCCTCGCCTGACCGTCTCCGGGATCCGGACGGCGGTGGCACGGCACACTCGGGCGCCATGACGACGACCACAACCTCTTCCCCTCCGGCCGCGGGCCCGCTGGCCGGCCTCAAGGTCATCGAGCTCGGGCAGCTGATCGCCGGGCCTTTCGCGGCGCGCACGCTGGGCGACTTCGGTGCCGAGGTCATCAAGATCGAGCCGCCCGGCGCGGGCGATCCGCTGCGCACCTGGCGGCTGCTGAAGGACGGCACCTCCGTCTGGTGGCAGGTGCAGTCGCGCAACAAGCGCTCGCTGGCGCTGGATCTGCGCGAGCCCGAGGCGCAGGCCATCGTGCGGCAGCTCGCGGCCGAAGCCGACGTGCTGATCGAGAACTTCCGCCCCGGCGCGATGGAAGGCTGGGGCCTCGGCCCCGACGATCTGCTGGCCGCCAACCCCGCGCTCGTCATGCTGCGCATCAGCGGCTATGGCCAGACCGGGCCTTACCGCGACCGCCCCGGCTTCGGCGTGGTGGCCGAGGCCATGGGCGGGCTGCGCCATCTCACGGGCGAGCCAGGCCGCGTGCCGGTGCGCGTGGGCGTGTCGATCGGCGACACGCTGGCCTCGCTGCACGGCGTGATCGGCGTGCTGCTGGCCATGCAGCACCGGCATGCCACGGTGAGCGCCGACTATCCGAAGGGCCGCGGACAGGTGATCGACGTGGCGCTCTACGAGGCGGTCTTCAACTGCATGGAAAGCCTGCTGCCCGAGTACGGCGCGTTCGGCGCGGTGCGCGAGGCGGCCGGCAGCGCCTTGCCCGGCATCGCGCCGACCAATGCGTACCGCTGTTCGGATGGCGGCTATGCCATCGTCGCGGGCAACGGCGACAGCATCTTCCGCCGCCTGATGGAATGCGTCGGCCGTCCCGACCTGGCGGCCGATCCGGCGCTGGCCGGCAACACGGGCCGCGTGGCGCAGGTCGAAATGCTGGACGCCGCCATCGGCGACTGGACCGCACAGCGCACCGTGGACGAGGTGCTGGCCGCGCTCGACGCGGCGCATGTGCCGGGCGGGCGCATCTACACCATCGCCGACATCGCGGCCGACCCGCACTATGCGGCGCGCGGCATGCTGCAGCAGGTGCGCATGCCCGACGGCAGCGCGCTCGCGGTGCCCGGCTTCGTGCCCAAGCTGTCGCTCACGCCGGCGAGCCACCGGCACAACGCGCCGGCGCTGGGCGCGGACACCGATGCGGTGCTGAAGGAGATCGGCCTGAGCGCCGAGCAGATCGCCGCGCTGCACGCGCGGGGGATCGTCGGCTGAGGGTCGCGGTCAGCCTCGCAGCGATTCGATGAGGTCGATGTATTTCTGCTTGGCTTCATCGGCGCTCGCGCCTTTCTGGGCCGTCCAGGCGTCCCACTTGGCGCGCGCGACGATGTCGCTGAAGCTGGGCTTCTTGGCGGTGTTGTCGCCCTCGGTGGCTTGCTTGAAAAGGCCGTAGATCTTCAGCAGCGTCGGATTGTCGGGACGCTCGGCGAGCAGCTTGGAGTTGGCCTGGGCGGCTTCGAATTGGGCGTTGAGGTCGGACATGGGGCTCGAATTGAAAAGCGGAAACCGCGCATCTTAAATTGAGCGGTACCGTTGGGTACCAGGTTCAGTCTTTCAGTCCCGCCCGGGCCAGCTCCACGTCCAGCCGTTCGCGCGCATCGGCCGGCTTCAGCGCCGCTGCCTTTTCATAGAGCCGCGTCGCCTCACCCATGCGCGACTCGCCGTGCAGCATCAGTTGCGCGCGGGCGTATTCCATCATTCCGGCGGCCGAATGCGGGTGCAGCTCCAGGCCCCGCTCGAACAGCGCGAGCGAGGTTTCCGAGCGCACGCCGTAGGTCATGCGGCCGACCAGCGCGCCGACCTTGTCGATCACCTCGGCATGGAACGAGGCCAGCGCGAGGTGGGCGTCCGCATGCCGCGGCTGCAGTTCGATCACCCGTTCCAGCGCGCCCTTGAGCTTGCTGCCCAGGCCTTGGGCCAGTGCGCGCGCCACGCTGATGCCCTGGCTGTAGCGGCCCAGCGCATAGGCCTGCCAGTAGAGCGCCTGGCAGTTCTCGGGCTCGGTGGCGGCCTGCGCGCTGGCGCGCTCGATGACCTGGCGCAGCATCGCGAGCCGCACGGCCTCGCGCGGCTCCAGATAGTTGGCGTAGATCGCGGTCGCCTGGTTGGCCAGCGCCATTCCCTCGCCGCCCAATTGCAGGCCGATGGCGGCGGCGCGTTCGAATTCGCCGCTGTGGTACAGCGCCCAGCCTTCGGCGAGCGGCGAGCCTTCGGCCGGCAGCGGCAGCTCGTGGCCGGCATGCAGGCGCGGCCAGTGGGCCAGCACGCTGCGCACGTCGAAGCGGGGCAGGTCGGCCCATGGCAGGGGCGTCCAGGGGCCCGGGCTGGCGGCGGCAACCGGGCTGGCGGACATCAGCGAGAGCGGTTTGAAATCGGGGTGGGGCATGGTCGTCTAGGCCGCCATATCGACAGGAGATGCCGCGGCGCCGGCGCCCAGACTGCCGCTGCTGGCGGCATCTTCACCGTTGTAGGCGTTGCTCAGTGTCAGCAAATGCCGCCGCTGCTCGCGCTCAAGGTAGGGTGCGAGCAGGTGCAGGGTGTGATGGCCGCCACGCATCAGCGCGCCCTGTGCGTGCGCGGGTTCCAGCGCCTCCCGCGGATTGCGCACGTACTCGTAGCTGAGCCAGTAGGTCAGCACGACGACCATGCTCTGCGCCAGCGTGTCGACCTCGTGCACGTCGATCTCGAGATGGCCGGCGCGGCTCAGGCCGGCGATCAGCTGGCGGATGGCGCGGGCCTTGTTCTTCAGCACCAGCTGGAACCGGGTTTCCAGCAGCCGGTTCTTGCTGAGCAGGTCGTTCAGGTCGCGGTAGAGAAAGCGGTAGCGCCAGATCAGCTCGAACAGGCTGTGCATGAAGAACCACGCGTCCTCCACGTCGTGCACGCCCTCGCTCGCGTGCAGCAGCTCGTTGAGCTCGGTTTCGTAGGCTTCGTAGAGCTTGTTGATCAGCTCTTCCTTGGCCGGGTAGTGGTAGTACAGGTTGCCCGGACTGATGTTGAGTTCGCCCGCCACCAGCGTCGTCGAGACGTTCGGCTCCCCGAAGCGGTTGAACAGATCCAGTGCGGCTTCGAGGATGCGTTGCGCCGTGCGGCGTGGCGCCTTCTTTGCCATGTCGGTGCCCCCGTGTGCTCGTGTTCTTGGGGACACTCTAGCCTATGTGCACCGCACCATGGACGGTGCGGGACATGTTTTGCAGCGCCGGGTTCTTGTGCGATGCCGCAATACCGGCCGGCCGCTCGGGGCCGGCGCGGTGTCAGCCCGCCTTGCTGCGGCGCAAGGTGGTTTTCTTGGCGGCGGGGGCGGCCGTCTTGCGCGCCGTGGGCTTGCGGGGGGCCGCACCCGCTTGCTTCTTCAGCTGGGCTTCGAGCGCCTCGACGCGCGCCTGCAGCGCGGCCATGTCGGCTGCGGTGGGTGCGCCCAGTTTTTCGAGGGCGCGCGCCACGCGGTCTTCAAAGATGTTCTCCAGCTTGCCCCACTGGCCTGCGGCCTTGGTGCCGAACTCGCTGGCGAAGCCGGCCATGCGCTGCTGGGCCTGGGCCAGGGTTTCCTCGGCGGCCTGCTGGGTCTTCTTCTGCATGCCGGCGCCGTCCTTCACCAGCGCCTCGAAGGCCTTGCTGCCTTCCTGCTGCATCTTGGCGAAGGCGCCGAGCCCTGCGAGCCAGATCTGCTGGGCGGAATCCTTGATGCGGTCGGCGGCCTTGCCGTTGCTGTCGTCGTCCTGGGTAGCCATGCGAATGTTCCTTTTTGCAAACGATCGCCTGACTCTAGCCGCTCGGCGTGCTCCCCATTAGAGCTTCACGTCTACATGCGAAGCCGGGAGGGTCTACGGTGTCGCGCCGGCTGCGCGGCTCGCATCGAGGTGCGTCTTGGCGCGCTCGGCCAACGCCATTTCGCCGGGGGTGCCGGGCACGAAGCTTTCCACCGGCAGTGGCCGGCCGTGCGAGTCGACCGAGACGAACACGATCAGGCATTCGGTGGTCTTTTCCATCGCGCCGCCCTTCATGTCGCCGCTGCGCACCTCGACCGAGATGTTCATGCTGGTGTTGCCCGTGTAGGCCAGGCGGGCCTCCACCTCGACGAGGTCGCCGATCATGATCGGGCGGTGGAAGCGGATGCTGCCGATGAAGGCGGTGACGCAGTAGCGCTTGGACCAGCTGGTCGCGCAGGCGTAGCCGGCCTCGTCGATCCACTTCATGACCGTGCCGCCGTGGACCTTGCCGCCGAAGTTGACGGTGCTGGGTTCGGCGAGAAAGCGCAGGGTGATCGAAGACATGGGGCCGCCTTTTGTGGATATGGCTGTGGGAGGAGCCGCGATTATGCGAGCGGGGCCACGCCTGCGGACGCCGCCCGTCGCTCGGGCATGCACGCCCGGTCAGCTGCCGCTGAACAGCTGGGCCAGCGTGCGCCGCAGCCAGGCATTGCCCGGGTCGGCGTGGAAGCGCTCGTGCCAGTGCTGCTTCACCGCGTAGTCGGGCAGCACGAAAGGCGGCTCCAGCAGCTTCACCGGCTCCTGCGTGGCCAGCACGTTGCCGAGGATGCGCGGCACCACCACGATCAGTTCGGTGTGCGCCACGATGCGCGCCACGCTCAGGAAGCTCGACAGCCGCACCACCACGTTGCGCTTCAGGCCCAGCCGCGCGAGGGTCGTGTCGACGATGGCATGCCCGGTGCCCGAGGTGGACACCACCGCATGCGCCTCCGCCTCGAAGCGCTTGCGCGTGAGCTTCGCGCCGATGCGCGGGTGGTTCTGTGCTGCCAGGCAGACGAAGTTCTGCATGAACAGCGTCTGCTGGTAGAAGCCCGCGTCCAGCTGCGGCATGAAGCCCACGGCGAGGTCGACCTCGCCGTCCTGCAGGCGGCGGCCGCTGAGGGTGGAGATGATCTCGGTCTCGATGTGCACGCCCGGCGCCGCGCGCCGCAGGTGGTCGAGCAGGCCGGGCAGCAGCACCACCTCGCTGATGTCGGTCATGCAGATGCGAAAGCGCCGCTGCGCCTGCGCGGGCTCGAAACTGCTGCGGTTGCCCTGGGCCTGAGCCAGCTGGGCCAGCGCCTCGCGCAGGTTCGGGTAGATGCGCTCGGCGTGCGGCGTGGGCTGCATGCCCTGCGCGGTGCGGGTGAACAGGCGGTCGTCGAAGTGCGCGCGCAGCTTGTTCAGCGCGGTGCTGGCCGCCGCCTGCGCCATGCCCAGCCGCTCCGCGGCCTTCGAGACGTTGCCGGTCTTGTAGACCTCGTCGAACACGGCGAGCCATTCGAGATCGAGCTTGGACATGGGCGATTTACGCTGCGGTGAAAGTCACCATTATCGAAATTTCGAATTCCGTGTATTGGCAGGCGGTCTTGAGGAAATAGTGGTGCGGACCAACAATGCCGCCACGGAGACACCCAAGCCCAATGAAACCCGCGCCTTCCAATGCGGCCGAACGCCGCGACTACTACGCCCGCATCAGCCCCCTGCACCTCACGCCGCTGTGGGAATCGCTGCACGCGCTGGTGCCGCGCGAACCGCAGACGCCCTGCGTGCCCGCGTTGTGGCGCTACGACGAGATCCGCCCGCTGCTGATGGAATCGGCCGCGCTCATCACCGCCGAGGAGGCGGTGCGCCGCGTGCTGGTGCTGGAGAACCCGGCGCTGCCCGGCAATTCGTCGATCACCCAGTCGCTCTACGCCGGACTGCAGCTCATCATGCCGGGCGAGGTGGCGCCTTCGCACCGCCACGTGCAGTCGGCGCTGCGCTTCATCGTCGACGGCAAGGGCGCCTACACCACGGTCGGCGGCGAGCGCACCACCATGCATCCGGGCGACTTCATCATCACGCCTTCCTGGGCCTGGCACGACCACGGCAACGAAGGCATCGGCGGATCGGTCGAGCCGGTGGTGTGGCTCGACGGCCTCGACATCCCGATGCTGCGCTTCTTCGACGCCGGCTTCGCCGAGAACGACGATGCCAAGGTGCAGCACGTGGCGCGCCCCGAGGGCCACAGCCTCGCTCGCTTCGGCCACAACATGGTGCCGGTGCGCCACGACCACGCCTCGGCCACCTCGCCGATCTTCAACTACCCCTATGCCCGCAGCCGCGAGGCGCTGGCCCAGCTGCAGAAGCAGGAGGCGCCGGACGCTTGGCTGGGCCACAAGCTGCGCTACATCAATCCGCTGACGGGCGGCTCGCCGATGCCGACCATCTCGACCAACCTGCAGCTGCTGCCCAAGGGCTTCGCGGGCAGGACGCATCGGGCGACCGACGGCGCGGTGTACAGCGTGGTCGAAGGCCACGGCACGGCCGAGATTGGCGGCCAGCGCTTCGCGTTCGGTCCGCGCGACACCTTCGTGGTGCCTTCGTGGGCGCCGCTGCGCCTGTCTTCGCCCGATGAAGACACGGTGCTGTTCAGCTTCTCCGACCGTCCCGTGCAGCAGGCCATGGGCATCCTGCGCGAAGCCTTCCTCGAAGACGCCTGAACCGGGCGCCCGGCTTTTCTTCTTGTTTGTTCGACCCAGCGCCGCCCCATGCGGCAGGAGTTTTCATGTCCTTCGTCTTCACGCCTCCTTCCATCGTCGGCCTGCCCATCGTGGGCTCCGACCAGCAGTTCCCCGTGCGCCGCGTCTACTGCGTGGGCCGCAACTACGCGGCCCATGCGCGCGAGATGGGCTTCGACCCCGACCGTGAACCGCCGTTCTTCTTCTGCAAGCCGAACGACGACGCCTCCGTCGTGCCCGTGGCGGACGGCAAGGGCGCCTCGATTCCCTATCCGCCGCTCACCAGCAACTACCACTACGAAGCCGAGCTGGTGGTCGCCATCGGCAAGGGCGGAAAGGACATCCCGGCCGAGCAGGCCGCCAGCCACATCCACGGCTACGCCGTCGGCCTGGACATGACCCGCCGCGACCTGCAGATGAAGATGCGCGAGCAGGGCCGTCCGTGGGAAATCGGCAAGGCCTTCGACTTCTCCGCGCCCATCGCGCCGCTGCGCACGCTGGCCGACGTGGGCGAACTCAACGCCGGCACCATCACGCTCGAAGTCGACGGCGAGGTGCGCCAGAACAGCGACATCACGCACCTGATCTGGTCGGTGAACGAAGTCATCGCCAACCTGTCGACGCTCTTCACGCTGCAGCCCGGCGACCTGATCTTCACGGGCACGCCCGAAGGCGTGGGTGCGGTGAAGCCGGGCCAGACGATCAAGGTGAGCATCGAGCGCCTGCCTTCGCTCACCGTGCACATCGACTGACTCCCTCCACCGCGCAGGCCTGCCATGACTCCCTCGAAGAATCCTCCCTCGGTGCTGCTGGTCGGCGGGGGCATCGGCGGCATGGCTGCCGCACTGGCACTGGCGCGCCTGGGCGTTTCCATCGACCTGCTGGAGCAGAGCGCGACCATCGGCGAGATCGGCGCCGGACTGCAGCTTGGCCCCAATGCCTTTGCCGCGCTCGATGCGCTGGGCGTGGGCGAGGCGGTGCGCCGCGGTTCGGTCTTCACCGATCGGCTCGTGATGATGGACGCCGTCGATTGCGGCGAAGTGGCCTCGGTGCCGGTCGGCGAAGCCTTTCGCGCACGTTTCAGGAACCCGTACGCGGTGAGCCATCGCGCCGACCTGCACGGCGCGATCCATGAAGCCGTGAGGCAGCACCCGCTGATCCGCTTCCACACCTCGGCGCAGGTCGAGGCCATCGACACCGGTGCGCACGGTGTCACGGCTGTCACGCGCGATGGCCGCCGCTTCCAGGCCGATGCCATCGTCGGTTGCGATGGCGTGAAGTCGGTGGTGCGCAGCAAGCTCATCGGCGACGCGCCGCGCGTGTCGGGGCACGTGGTGTACCGCGCCGTCGTGCCCGCGGCCGACATGCCCGCCGACCTGCGCTGGAACGCGCCCGTGGTCTGGGCCGGCCCCGACTGCCACCTGGTGCACTACCCGCTGCGCCATGGCGGGCAATACAACCTCGTCGTCACCTTCCACAGCCGAGGGCAGGAGGAGTGGGGCGTAACCGATGGCAGCAAGGCCGAAGTGCTTTCGTACTTCGAGGGCGTGCATGCGCGCCCGCGCCAGCTGCTCGACCGCCCGACCTCGTGGCGCCGCTGGAGCACCGCCGACCGCGACCCGGTCGAACGATGGAGCGAGGGCCCTGCCACGCTGCTGGGCGATGCGGCCCATCCGATGATGCAGTACCTCGCGCAGGGCGCCTGCATGGCGCTCGAGGATGCCGTGACGCTCGGCGCCGCTGTGCAGGCCTGCGGTTTCGGCATGCCCGCCGCGTTCAAGCTGTACGAAGCGGCGCGCATTGCCCGCACGGCGCGCGTGGTGCTGTCGGTGCGCGAGATGGGGCGCCTCTATCACGCCAGGGGCGTGGAGCGCCTGGTGCGCAACAGCCTGTGGGCAGGGCGCTCGCCCGAGCGCTTCTACGATGCGGTCGAGTGGCTCTACGCCTGGCGGCCGGAGCATTGCCTGGACGACGCGCCCGAGGCGCTGCGGCCCGGGGCGCTCGCCGTGCTTTCGCCGCATTGAAGCCTGCTTCTTCCATCACCCATAACCATCGAGGCCACAGGCCCAGGAGACAAGACACCATGAACTTTTCGCGCGCACTGCTGACCGCGGGGCTTGCCCTGACCGTCGCTACAGGGGCATTGGCGCAAGCCGGCGACTTTCCCAACAAGCCCGTGACCCTGGTCACGCCCTTCGCGGCCGGCAGCGGCCCCGACGCGGTGCTGCGCCTCGTCTCCGACAAGCTCTCGCGCCTGTGGGGCCAGCGCGTGCTGATCGACAACAAGCCCGGCGGCGGTGGCTTCATCGCCATCGACCAGGCCCGGCGCGCGGCGCCCGACGGCTACACGCTGCTGCAGCTCGACAGCGAGCACATCGCCGCGTTGCCGCACCTGTACAAGTCGCGCAACTTCGTGACGCTGCAGCATTTCGATCCGGTGGCCTCGCTGTTTCGCACGCCCTTCTTCGTGGCCGTGGCCACCGATTCGAAATGGAAGAACATGAGCGACCTGATCGGCGCGGCCAGGGCCAACCCCGATGGCATCGTCTACGGCTCGTGGGGCGTCGGCAGTCCTGGCCACCTGGGTGCGCAGCAGCTCGAGGCGCTCACCGGCATCCACATGCGCCACGCGCCCTACCGCGAGGTGTCGCAGCTGTTTTCCAACGTGGGCGCCGGCGAGGTGCCGTGGAGCTTCGCGAGCATTCCGTCGAGCCAGGGCATCTACAAGGCCGGCAAGCTGCGCTACCTGGCCATCGCGGCGCCCAGGCGCATTCCGCAGATGCCCGACGTGCCCACCATGGCCGAGGCCGGCGGCCCGGCCTCGCTGGAGGTCAACTCGTTCGTGTCGCTGCTCGCGCCCAAGGGCGTGCCGGCGGCCGTCAAGGCGAAGATCAATGCCGACGTGGCCAAGGTCATCGCCGACCCCGAGATCCGCGCGCGCTTCGACACCTTCGCCTTCGAGCCGCTGGCCTGGTCGCCCGAGGAAATCGAGCGCAATGCCGAGGCCAAGTCGAAGGTGTACGGCGAGCTGGTGCGCAGGGGCAACATCAGCCTCGAATAGCGAGGACGCGCCTTGCCCGGCGCTTCGCTCGGCAGTTAAGCTGGCCTGCTCTGGTTTTTGACAACTTTCTCACACTTTTTTCCATGCAAGCCACCAAGAGAGCTCTCCTGATTGCCTGCGGCCTGGCTGCCGCCGCCGCACTGCCGCTGGCCGCCAGCGCACAGAACGCCGCCTGGCCGACCAAGCCGATCCGCCTGCTCGTGGGGTTCCCGGGCGGCTCCACGCCCGACATCGCGGCGCGCACCATCGCCGAGCCGCTGGGCAAGGCGCTGGGCCAGCCGATCGTGGTCGACAACAAGGCTGGCGCCTCGGGCAACATCGCGGCCGACCAGGTGGCCAAGGCCACCGACGACCACACGCTGGGCCTCGTCATCAACGGCAATCTCACGTCGTCGAAGATGCTGTACCCCAAGCTGCCCTATGACCCGGCCAAGGACTTCACGTACCTCTCGCTGATTGCCACGGCGCCGCTGGTGCTGGTGGCGCAGAACAACCTGCCCTCGGGCACCGCCTTCTTCGACGCGGGCCGCAAGGCCGGCGACAAGTGGAACTACGGCTCGGTGGGCATCGGCTCGGTCGGCCACCTGGGCATGGAACTGCTCAAGACCCGCGTGAGCGGCTTCAAGCCCGAGCACGTGCCCTACCAGGGCAATCCGCAGGTCGTCACGGCGATGCTGGGCGACCAGGTGCAGATGGGCCTGATCCCGCCGGGCGTGGCCATGCCGCAGATCCGCGCCGGCAAGCTCAAGGCCATCGGCCTCACGGGCGGGCGCAGCGCGCTGGTGCCCGAGATCCCGCCGCTGGCCGAGGCCGGCGTGAAGGACTTCAACCTCGAGGTGTGGGTGGCGCTGCTCGGTCCGGCCAACCTGTCGAAGGCCGCGCAGGCCCGCATCAGCCGCGAACTCGAAGTGGTCATGAAGAACCCCGACGTGCGCCGCAAGCTCTTCGAGCAGGGCTGGCAGGCCGTGGGCACTTCGCCGGACGGCATGCGCACGCGCGTCAATGAAGAGGCCGCGATCATGACCAAGATCATCTCGGCCCGCGGCATCAAGTTGCAGTGATGACAGCGCAGACATTGAACGAGCCGGCGCGCGCGCTGCCGGTGTTCGGCGAATACGACGTGGTGGTGGTCGGCGGCGGCCCTGCCGGCATCGCGGCCGCCGTGAGCGCCGCGCGCCACGGTGCGAGCACGCTGCTGGTGGAGCGCTACGGTTTTCTCGGCGGCATGGGCACGGCCGGCGGCGTCACCAACTTCGCGGGCCTGTACGGCAAGCGCAAGGGCGAGATGACGCAACTGGTGCGCGGCGTGGTCGACGAGCTGATCGACCGCATCGCCGCGTTCAACGGCATGAACGCGCCGCAGAACGGCATGGGCGGGCGCATCTGCGTGCGTTCGTACGACACCTCGGCCTACAAGCTGGCCGCAGACCAGCTGCTCGGCGCTGCCGGCGTGAAGCTGCTGTTCCACGCGCTGGCCGCGTCCGTCGTTCGCGACGGCAGCCGCATCGCCGCGCTGGTGGTCGAGACCAAGTCGGGCCGCCAGGCCATTCGCGCCAACGCCTTCATCGACGCCAGCGGCGACGCCGACGTGGCGGCCTTTGCCGGCGTGCCCTTCGAGGTGGGCGACGGCCACGGCAGCGGGCTGTTTCCGACCACGATGTTCCGCATCGGCCAGGTCGACGCGCCGGCCGCGTTGGCGGCTGTGGGCGAGTTCTCGGCCATCAACGACTACATGGCGAGCGCCGAGCAGCAGCATCCGGGCAAGTACAGGTTTCCGCGCGAAGGCGCCATCCTGCGGCCCAACAGGGACCCGCGCGAATGGCGCGCCAACGTCACGCAGATCCGCAATGCCCAGGGCCGCGCGATGAACGGCGTCGACGCGCGCGAGCTCAGCGAGGGCGAGCTCGAAGGCCGCCGCCAGATCGCCGAGTACTTCAAGTTCTTGAAGGCCGAGGTGCCCGGCTTCGCGCAGTCGGCCATCGTGGAGATCGCGCCGCAGGTCGGCATCCGCGAGACGCGGCGAATCCAGGGTCTGTATGCGCTCGGGCGCGAGGACATCCTGGGTTCGGCGAAGTTCGACGACAACATCGGCCTGAACGCCTGGCCGATGGAAATGCACGCCGACGGCCGCGTCGAGTGGGCCTTTCCGCACGACGAAGCCAACGCCTACAACCACCTGCCCTGGCGCATGCTGGTGCCGCAGGCGGTCGACAACCTGCTGGTGGCCGGGCGCTGTGCATCGATGACGCACGAAGGCCAGTCGGCCGCGCGTGCGAGCGGCGGCTGCTTCGTCATGGGGCAGGCCGCGGGCACGGCGGCGGCGTCGCTGGGCAGCACCGCGTTCGCCGGCGTGGACGTGGCCGCGCTGCAGAAGAAGCTGGCCGCAGACGGCGCCGATCTCGACCGCCAGAGGCTAGAGTCCGGGGCTTGATGAACTCGAACCCTGGACGAAAAGTGCACCTCCCTTCGTTGCCGACCTCCGCACGTCGCATCTTCCTGGCGCTGTCCTGCGCCGCCCTCGGCCTGCTGCAGGCCGGCTGCGCCAGCACGCCCGAAGGCGACCCGGTCCACGGCAAGGACCGGGTCGTGAGCTTCATGGCGGCGAAGGACGGCCGCAAGGTCGCCATTGCCGGCGAGAACTACCATTACGTGTTCGACGGTGATCCGTCCGTGGCGGCGCTGCTGCGCTGGGATGGCCGCACCAAAGTCACGCCCGCGCTGATCGGCGAACTCAAGGTGGCGCGCAACCAGAGCTTCGAGGGCCAGTACGTGCTGATGGCCTTCGACGCCGACCTGACGCCCGAAGACCGCACCTTCCTCGTCCAGACCGGCTTCGCGAAGGCCGACGTGAAGTACGGCGACCGCACCGGGCCGGCACTGCGCTACTTCGGCACGGTGTACGGCAAGCGCTACGAGGCCGCGCCGCTGAAGTCGGCCGACAAGGTCGACTTTTCGCGGCGCCAGTACCTCAAGTACGTCGAGCAGGAAACGCTCAGCGGCACCTTCGCCAGGGCCGCGCCTTCGCCGCTGGTGTATGCCGACGACGGTTCGATGCTGCTGGGCGGCGTGCCGGTGCGCGTGGTTCAGGGCGGCACGGATTCCGGTTGCAGCGCCCGCTTCATGGGTGTCTGCTTCTACAAATAGGCCCATCGGGGGCGCCGGCTGACCGGCCCGCGACAGTTTTCGGGCGCGGCCTTTGCTATGGTCGAGGGTTGCTTTTCCGCTTGCCCTGAATGCCTCCGATGACCACCGATCACGCCACCGCCTCCCGCCTCGTCAACGAACTCGTCGCGCTCATGCAGCTCGAGCCACTGGGCGGCGACCGCTTCCTGGCGCAGAGCGAAGACATCGGCACGCCCGCCGTGTTCGGCGGCCAGGTGCTGGGCCAATCGCTGATGGCCGCCAGCCTCACCGTGGGCGCCGAGCGCCCCGTGCATTCGATGCACGCCTACTTCCTGCTGCCCGGCGAGCACGCGCCCATCGAGTACAGCGTCGACCGCGTGCGCGATGGCCGCAGCTTTACCACCCGCCACGTGGTGGCGCGCCAGCAGGAGCGGATCATCTTCGAGATGTCGGCCTCGTTCCAGACCGTGGACGACGGCGTCGAGCACCAGTTCGACATGCCCGAGGTGGCCGGCCCCGAAGGCCTGATCAGCGAGCTCGACCAGCGCATCGCCCTCGGCGATCGCCTGCCCGAGCCCTGGCGCGCCAAGGCGGTCCAGCCGCACGGCATCGAATACCGCCGCGTCGACCCCGAGGACCTGATCGCCCCGCAGGTGCGCCCGGCCTCGGCGCAAAGCGCCATCTGGATGCGCGCCATCGCGCCGCTGCCCGACGACCCGATGGTGCACCGCGCGCTGCTGGCCTACGCCTCCGACCACGGCCTGCTGCGCGCCGCGATGCTGCCGCACGGCCTGAGCTTCATGAGCGGCCAGGTGCGCCCCGCCAGCCTCGACCACGCGATGTGGTTCCACCGCGATTTCCGCATGGACGACTGGCTGCTGTACGTGCTCGACTCGCCCAGCGCGGGCGGCGCGCGCGGCCTGTGCCGCGGCAGCCTCTATGCGCGCGACGGCCGGCTGGTGGCCTCGGCAGCGCAGGAAGGCATGCTGCGCATCCGGCGCAAGTAAAAAAAAACAGGGCCTCAGCCGAAGGGGTTGGCGGTCGCGAACCAGAGGGCGATGCCCGTCGCGATGATGAATGCGCCGTCCGTCACGCCCGCGATCAGGAAGAACTTGGTCTGCAGCGTGTCGACCAACTCGGGCTGGCGCGCGGTGCTTTCCAGGAACTTCTGGCCGACCAGTCCGATGCCGAGGCACGAGCCGAGCGCGGCGATGCCGATCAGCAGGGCGACTGCGAGGGGAAGGATGTTGAAGCCGGTCATTGTGTTTTCTCCTGGTGGTTGATTGATGGATCGATGGAGGTACTTTCCCAGAGCGGGTGCGCACGGTCCATGACGTGGGAGGTCATGGGCGGCATGAAAAAAGCCGGCCGCATGAAGCGGCCGGCCTTTCGTGGAACGCTGCTGGCGCTACGGAAGCTGTGTCCAGTTCTGGTTGTTCCCGCCGTTGCAGGTCCATGTGATCAGCGCCGTGTCCTGCGCCGTCGAGCTGTTCGGCACGTCCAGGCACGAACCCGAGGCGCGGTTGCGGATGCTCCCGCCGACCATGCTCCACTGCGCCGCGTTGCCCGCCGTGCACGCCAGCTGCACCACCGGCGCATTCGTCGTCGCCGTGCCGTTCTGCGCCAGGCACAGCCCGCTGTGCTCGGCCACGAACTGCACGTAGCCGCCGGGGAGGCTCGTCACCGTGAACTTCTCGTTGCCCGCCGTACCGCACGGCCATTGCACGGCCGTCGCGCCGCTGGTGGTCGCCGCACCCTTGATGTTCACGCACAGGGTGGGGTTGAGGTCCGAGCGGATGCGCGAGATGACGGCCGGGGCCGTGTCCTGCGAGCGCACGTACTCGCGGATCGCCACCACGTCGGCGGCCGGCAGGCTGTTGGCATTGCCATGGCCGCTGCCGAGCACGTCCTGCAGCGTGGCCGCCTGGCCGTTGTGGAAGAAGGCGGCGGTGTTCCAGGTGCCCGACAGCGTCGGCGTGTCGAAGCCGATGCCCGCGAGCGGCTGGTTCATGCCCTTGCCCGACGAGGCCTGGATCGTGCCCACGTCGTGCCGGATGCCGTCGCGGAAGGTGCCGCCCGCGTGGCAGGTCACGCACTGCGCCGAGGTGAACAGTGCCTGGCCCCGCGCCGCATCGACGCTCAGGCTGCCATCGGCATTGCGCGCCGGGCTGCGCATGTACTTGTTCAGCGAGCTCAGGTAGGCCGCAAGGTCGTCGAGCTGCGCATTCTTGCCGGCCTTGGGCGCACCGAGCGGGTCGGAGGTGGCCGCGAAGTCCGCATTCGTCAGGAAGCCGGTGCCGCCGAACTCGTTGCGGATGTCGTTCTCGAAGTCCTGCACCTCGTCGAAGTTGGCCGTCCAGTGCAGCTTGCCGTGGCCCAGCCCGCGCCGCCCCTGCAGGCTGATGGTGCGGCGCAGGCCTTCGCCGCGCTGGGTGAAGTCCCACACCATGCCGTCGTCACCGGCGTCTGCGTGGCAGCTCGCGCAGGAGATGTAGTTGTCCTTGCTCATGCGACGGTCGGAGGCGTTGTAGAACACCTGCTTGCCGCGCAGCGCCGCGGCCGCCATCGGTTCCTGTGCCACCGTCGCCACGTTCTGCAGGAAGATCGCGGCCGCCGTCTCGGACGACAGCACCGAAGCCACGTCGTGCACGGACACCGAGCGCGCCAGGAAGTTGTTGACGAACAGGCGCTTGCGCGTCGCGTCCAGGTACAGGCCATGCGGCGCGCTGCTGGTGTTGATCTCGCCGCGCACCGCGCGGCTGTACGGATCGACGATGGCCACGCGGTTGCCTTCCATCTGCGCCACGAAGAGGTAGTCGCCCGACGGCGAGAACAGCGCCGCGCGCGCCGGTGCGCGGTCGTCGAAGTCGATCTGCTCGGCGAACACTTCCGCTGCCGTCTGCAGGTTGACCTGCGAGAGGATGGAACGCACCGTCTTGTCGTGCTCCAGCGCAAGGCCGTCCCTGAACTTGCCGCGCACGATGTTGTCCTTCTTCGAGGGCAGCACCGCCCGCGTTCCGTCCGGCGAGATCACCACCTGGCTCAGGTAGTTGGCCACGCCGCGCGCGTGGCTCTCGGTGTCCACCGTGGCGGTGTCCACCGGCAGCGCGATGGTGGTCATGGCGCTCATGCCCTGCAGGTTGACCTTGTGCAATTGGCCGCCGGTCATCTTCGACTTGAAGCGCGTGACATAAGCCACCTGCGAGTCGGCGTTGACCGCGATGCCGCGCAGGTTGCCTTCGAGCGCGACCGCGCCGGTAGTGCTGCCGTTGCTCGGGTCGAAGCTCATCAGCACCGACTTGCTCTCCAGCGTGAGCAGACCTTTCGCACCGTCCGGCGTGAAGGCCACGCCGTAGGGGCCGCTGCCGTAGGCCAGTGGCACGGTGGTCGAGAGGCTGCCGTCGGCCGCGCTCAGCGCGACCAGCTTGTCCTCGCCCTGCACCGTGACCCAAATGCGTCCGTCGGGGCCGACGGCCAGCGTCTTCGGCTCGTCGCCCACGCGCGTTTCCCAGCGCTTGGCCAGGGTCTGCGCATCGATGGCGGCGACCGTGCCGCTGTCGGGGTTTACCGAGTACACCGAATTCGCATCGCCCGCGATGTTGGTGGTGTGCGTCGGCGCCCGCGCCGTGACCGGGGCGATCACGGTGAGGTTGTAGGTGTAGAAGGTCTCGCGGCCGTTCACGTCCTTCACCGTCAGCGTCACCGTGAAGTGGCCCGGGCGGTTGTAGGTGTAGGTGTAGTTCGGCTGGTTCGAGTACGCCGTCTGCGTGCCGTCGCCGAAGTTCCAGCGGAACTGCGCGCCGCTGCTGCCGAGCGTGCCCGGGTTGAACACCAGCTGGCCGTTGACCAGCTTCGGACCGCCGCCGATGCCGGGGTCGCCGATGATGGCCTGGCTGCGCAGCGTGTTGACCTCGGTGTCGCTCAGCACGCGGCTGTAGACGCGCACCTCTGCCAGCGTGCCCTTGAAGAGCGCGGCATTGCCCTGGATCTGCCCCAGCACGCTGAACTTGTTCGTGAGGCCCTTGTTGCCCGTGGGGCCGGTGGAGGTGGTCTTCACGCCGTCCACGTACACGGCCTGGGCGCCGGAGGCCGCCTCGCGCGTCAGCACCACGTGGTGCCAGGTGCCGTCGTTCACCGCCGCGGTGGAGGTGGTGCCGGCGTCGTTGCCAGCCGACAGCTTGATGCGCCCGCCGTTGTCGAGCCAGCCCCAGAACACGTCGTCCGTGCCGCTCGCCTGGTCGCGCCCGAAGATGCCGGGCGCGGTCCACGAGTTCGCACCGCCCGCCTGCGTGGTCTTCATGTAGAAGCTCAGCGACGCGGTGCCGCCGAGCACGGTGGCCACTGAATCGTTCTTCAGCGGCACGCCGGCGGTGCGGTTCGCGAAGTTCAGGCCGATGCTCTCGAACGCGTCGCCCGCGACCGGCGTGCCGTTGTTGCTGCCGATCTGGTCGGACAGGTTGCCCGCCAGCGTCCAGTAGTGCATCAGGTTGATGTCGGTCGCGTTGCCGGTGTTGAAGGTCGACTTGTAGTCGGCCGCGATGGCGTTGCCCGCATAGTCCTTCACGCCGTTGGCCGGCAGGAACACTTCATAGCTGGTGCCGGGTTGCAGCGGCTGGTCGGGCGAGAAGTTGATGATGCCCAGCTGCACGCTGTAGGTGCCCGCCAGCGTGTTGCCGCCCACCGGCCGCACGATGAAGGTGTTGGAATTCACGCTCTCGGGCCGGATGTTGTCCGTCATGCCCAGGCCGATGCGCGAGGTCAGCGCCTGCTGCTTCGCGCCGTTGGCCGGCGAGACCTGCTTGACTTCAGGCTTGGTGGTGTCGGGGTCCACCGCATGCACGATGAAGCCGCTGCCCGAGCCGTGGTCGTTGCCCACGAAGACCAGGTTGCCAAACATCGCGACCTGGCCGTTGTCCGAATGCGAGAAGTTCGGGTCGTCCTCGCGCAGGATGCTGCCGCGGCCCACCTCCACGTGATTGAGCGGATTGCTCACATCGACCTTGTGGATGCGCGTTTGCGCGCCCTGGATCACGTAGTTGTCCTGCGTGGCGCAGTACAGCATTTCGTCGATGACGAGCCGGTTGTCCTCGGCCACGAAGCGCGAGCGGTCGCTCAGGTCGTAGCTGTACATCCTGGCGCCGCTGTTGCGCGCGGAGGCGTGCAGGTTCCTGCCGTCGAAACAGGTGGCGTAGTAGAACGGCGTGGTGCCCGCGATGGAATCGAGCACCTTGGGGTTGAGCGGATCGGAGATGTCCAGGCTCGCGAAGCCGCCGTTGCTTTCCATCGCGGTCAGCACCATGTGGTTGCCCATCGTGAAGATCGGGCCGATGCGGAAACCGCCGAGTTCGCCGGTGGGCACCGGATTGGGCTTGCCCGCGCCGCGGTTCGCGATCACGGCGTTCGCAGGGTCCCTGGCATCGACGATGAAGATGCCTCGGCCGGCCGACGCCACGTACAGGTAAGGCGCCTGCCACCAGAGCTGCCAGGCGACGTCCTCGTAGTCGCCCCCGTTGACGCCTGGCAGTGCCAGCTTCTTCACCTGCTTGATGTCGTTGATGTCGGAGAAGTCCCAGAACTCGATGCCGTTGATGCTGGGCAGGACGACATACGTCTTGCCGCCGATCTTCGCGGTGCCGAAGGAATGGGTCTCGCGGAACTCCTTGGTGCGGGCCTCGGGCTCGTAGATCTTCTTGACGAGCTGGATCTGGCGCGGGTTCGACACGTCGTACAGCAGGAAACCGCCCGGCCCGAGGCCGCTGTCCGGCGCGAAGGAGGTGAGGAAGTAGCCGTTGATCATGATGCCCGCGTTCATGCCGTAGTCCTTGCGGCCCGGGTAGGTGGCGGGCACCTCGCGCGACTCGTAGGCGCTGCTGTGTGCCGGATCGAGCGGGTGCGCCGCGCTGGTGATCATCGACACCGGCTTGAACAGTTCCGCCGAGGTGTAGGTGAGGTTGCCCAGGCCCGGACCCTGCAGCGGGAGCGGGTCGGCGACAGCTTCGGAAACCGCCGCCGCCATGTTGCCCAGGGTCGTCATCGGACTGACCCCGGTGATTGCCGCGTGCGTCAGCAGTGTGACGAACGGCACCATCAAAGCCATCAGGTAATACCGGATCTTCATCGTCGCCTCCAAGTTGTGGTGTTCACTCGCGAAAGCGCGCGCGCAGGGCGCACCCCGGCCGGCGACGAGTGCGCCGCCTGCCGTACAGCCTCTCCCTCTCTTTTTTCCGGCGGCGCTGCGTTACTTCTTCGTGCCGCCCGATTCGTAGATGCCCCACGCCTCCTCGGCGCTTGCGCCGCGGTGGATCATGGCCATCAACGCATTCACCACCGCCGACGGGTTGGCGTGCTGGTACACATTGCGCCCGTAAACCATGCCGACCGCGCCCTGGTCCAGCAGCACGCGCGAGCGCGCGAACACCTGCTGCAGGTCTTCGCGCCCGCCGCCGCGCACGAGCACGGGGCAGCGCGCGGCCTGCACCACGCGGTGGAACTCGGCGGGATCGGCGGTGGGGTCGGCCTTGACGATGTCGGCGCCCATCTCGCGCGCAAGGCGCACCAGCGTGACGATTTTTTCGGCGTCGCCATCGACCATGTAGCCGCCCTGCTCGCTGTGCGGGCGCATCACCAGCGGCTCGATCATCAGCGGCATGCCGTAGCGGTCGCAGTCGGCGCGCACGCGCGCGATGTTCTGCACGCACTGGCGCAACAGGTCGGGCTCGTTCGGCAGCATGAACAGGTTGACGACCACGCAGGCTGCGTCGCGTTGCACTGCCGGCAGTACCGGGTCGTGCTCGTTCTGCAGCACGGCCCACATCACGCGGTGGGCGGTGGCGTTGTAGGGGTTGCCCATGTCGATGCGCTGCACCAGCGCGGGCTTGTCTCGGCCCGGGCGGTCCTGCAGCAGATCGGCCTGGCCGTAGTTGAGCTGGATGGCGTCGGGGCCGGCGGCCACGAGCTTGTCGATCACCTGCGGCATGTCTTCCAGCCCGTTGAGGAACGAGGGCTCGTTGCACACGCCGTGGTCGAGCGCGATGTCCAGGCAGCGCCCGTTGTTCAGCAGCCGGTTCAGGCGTGCGGTCTTGTCCTTCGACATACGAAAGAGGTCCTTGTATTGAAAGTGGAGAGGATCAGGCCAGCGCGTTCAGGTGCTTGGCCGCAATGGCGTCGATGAGTTGCAGTGCGTCGTCGCGCAGGCGCACCGAACCGGCCGCTGCGTTCTCGACCGCCTGCTTGCTGACGCGCGCGCCGCACAGCGCCACAGAGACGCTGCCGCGTGCCAGCGTCCACGCGATCATCAATTGGCCGAACGAGCATTCGAGCTGCTTGCGCAGCGGCTCCAGCTCGTCGAAGAAGGCCTTGAGCTTTGCGCGGTTCTGCGCGCTGAAGCGCGGGTTGCTCGCGCGCTGGTCGTCGCCGGTGAACTTGCGCCCGGGGTCGATCGGGCCGGCCAGCAGGCCCAGCGCCAGCGACGAATAGCCCAGCACCGCCACGTCGTGCTCGCTGCACAGTGGCACGAGCGCCTGCTCGATTTCGCGGTCGATCAGGCTGTAGCGCTCCTGCGCCGCATCGACCGGGCCATGGCGCAGGTATTCGGCGAGCGTTTCGGGGCTCACATTGCTCACGCCGATGGCGCGGATCTTTCCCTGCTTCTTGAGCTCCAGCAGCGCGTCCATCGTTTCCTCGACCGGCGTGGTGCTGTCCTGCCAGTGCGTGATGTAGAGGTCGATGTAGTCGGTCTGCAGGCGCTTGAGGCTCTCTTCGCACTCATGGACGATCGATTCGCGCCCGAGGTAGCGATGCACCGGGTGGCCATCCTCTTCGAAGAAGTGCGTTCCCTGTTGCGTGTGCCATACCAGTCCGCACTTGGTGGCGACGACGGCCTCGTGGCGGCGTCCCTTCAGCGCGGTGCCGACGATGCTCTCGGAGCGCCCGAGCCCGTACGCCGGCGCGGTGTCGATCAGGTTCACGCCCGCGTCGAGCGAGGCCTGGATGGCCAGCACGGCGGCCGCGTTGTCCCCGCCGCCCCACATCCAGCCGCCCATCGCCCAGGTGCCCAGGCCGATGGCCGAGCATTCGATGCCCGACGGGCCGAGGGTGGTCTGCTTCATCGATGCGTTGTTGCTGCTGTTCATCGCTTGGTCTTTCTCGTGTTCAGGATGTGGTCGATGGTCACGGCCGCGAGCAGGATCAGGCCCTTGATCACGTCCTGCCAGTAGGGCGACACGTCGAGCAGGATCAGCGAGCTGGTCACCACCGACAGCAGCGCAAGCCCGAGCACCGCGCCCAGCACGGTGCCCGAGCCGCCCTTGAGGCTGGCGCCGCCGATCACCGCCGCGGCGATCACGTTGAGCTCCATGCCCATGCCGAAGGTCGGCGTGGCGGCGCCGAAGCGCGCGGTGTAGATCACGCCCGCCAGGCCCGCCGAAGCCGCGCACAGCACCGTGACCCAGAACTTCACGCGGCCCACGCGGATGCCGGAGTAGAGCGCGGCCTTCTCGTTGCTGCCGGTGTAGAACACGCGGCGCAGCAGGGTGGAGCGGCGCAGCAGGAAGTCGCTCACCACCACGATCGCCAGGAAGATCAGGATCACGGCCGGAATGCCGAACAGCGTGCCCTGGCCGATGAACTTGAACTCCGCCGGCAGCGAGAACAGCGACTGCGGCGTGCCCTGCGTGAGCGCGAGGCACAGGCCGCGCACGATGACCATGAAGGCCAGCGAGGCGATGAAGTGGTTCAGGCCGATGCGCGTGACGCAGCCGCCGATCATCGCTCCGATCATGGCGCTCGCCGCAATGGCGATGAGCCCTGCGGTCCACGGGTCGAAGCCCATGAGGAAGAGCTTGCCCGTGACCACCATGGCGAAGCACACCACCGAGCCCACCGACAGGTCGATGCCACCGACGATCAGCAGGATCGTCATGCCGACGACCACGATGCCTTCGATGGAGAACGACAGCAGCATGGCGCGCACGTTGTCCCAGGTCAGGAAGTAGGGCGACGCGAAGCTCATGCCCGCGCACAGCACGGCGATGATGAGCAGCAAGCCCATCTCGCGCATGCTGCCGAGCTTGCTGGCGGGTTTTGCGGGGGGGCTTCCTTGCTGTCTTGCTGGAAGGCCTGCGTCGAGTTGGGCCGGGTAGTTCATGTCGGATGCTCCACTGCGCGTTGTCTTGCTTGTCGGTTGTGTTCTTGATGTTTGTGTTCTTGGCGCTCTTGTTCGGGGCGCGTGCACAGGCCACCGGGTGCTCCCCTCCGCGAATGTCCCCCGCCTTCGGCTCCTCCTTTATTTCGCTGCGGGGAGCACCCGGTGCCCTGTGCACAGTGGGCGCTGTCGTTGTGTCCTGCGATCAACCGCGGCGTCCATTGATCACGCTGGCGGGGTGCCTTGCGCAGCGAAATAAAGGAGGAGGCCGCAGGCCGGGGGACATTCGCGGAG
>NZ_AKIW01000073.1:0-108710 GCF_000282635.1 Variovorax sp. CF313 | reverse complement strand
AGTGCGCGAAGCCTGGGGGCGATCTTACTTACTTGCGCATGACCTTTTCGGAAGGCGTCAATGCTTCGATGTAAGCCGGGCGCGAGAAGATGCGCTCGGCGTACTTCAGCAGCGGTGCCGCGTTCTTGCTGAGGTCGATGCCGTAGTAGTCCAGGCGCCACAGCAGCGGAGCGATGGCCACGTCGAGCATCGAGAAGTTGTCGCCCAGCATGTACTTGTTCTTGAGGAACACGGGGGCCAGCTGCGTGAGGCGGTCGCGGATGTGCGAGCGGGCCTTTTCCAGCGCCTTCTCGTTGCCCTTGGTGGTGCGGTTCTCGAGCGTCGAGACGTGCACGAAGAGTTCCTTCTCGAAGTTGAGCAGGAACAGGCGCACGCGGGCGCGGTCGACCGGGTCGCCGGGCATCAGCTGGGGATGCGGGAAGCGCTCGTCGATGTACTCGTTGATGATGTTCGACTCGTACAGGATCAGGTCGCGCTCGACCAGGATCGGCACCTGGCCGTACGGGTTCATCACGCTGATGTCTTCGGGCTTATTGTAGAGATCGACGTCGCGGATCTCGAAGTCCATGCCCTTTTCGAACAACACGAAGCGGCAGCGGTGGGAAAAGGGGCAGGTCGTTCCTGAATACAAGACCATCATGGCGAGAGACTCCTAAAAATCAAAAAGAGTGGGTCGCGTTGGCAACCCACTCTGTGGGACCGGATGCACGAGGCGCCCGGTCGGCGTGGACGGAACTACTTGACGTCTTTCCAGTACGAGGCGTTCAGTCGCCACACGAAAACCACCGACATGGCCAGGAACAGCAGCACCCACACGCCGATGCGGATGCGGGTGTTCTGTGCCGGTTCGGCCATCCATTGCAGGTAACTCACCAGGTCGCCGACCGCATGGTCGTACTGCACGGGCGTCAGGGTGCCGGGAGTGACTTGCTCCCAGCCCTTGAACACTTCGGCCTCATGGCCGTGCTGTTCGATCTTGGTGTAGACCGGTCGGCGCTCGCCCTGCAGTTCCCACAGGGGGTTCGGCATGGCGACGCTCGGGAACACGAGGTTGTTCCAGCCGGTGGCCTTGGTGTCGTCGCGGTAGTAGGTGCGAAGGTACGTATAGAGGTAGTCGGCGCCGGTGCCGCCGTGGCCGGCGCGCGAGCGGGCGACCAGGGTCAGGTCAGGGGGCGTGGTGCCGAACCATTCCTTGGCCTGGCGGGCATCGATGTTCGCCTTCATGGTCTCGCCGACCTTGTCGGTCGAGAACAGGAGGTTGTCCTTGATCTGCTGCTCGGTGATGCCGAGATCCTGCAGGCGGTTGTAGCGCATGAAGGCAGCCGAGTGGCAGTTCAGGCAGTAGTTGACGAACAGCTTGGCGCCGTTCTGCAAGGCGGCCACGTCGGTCGTCTTGTTGGGTGCCTTGTCCCACGCAATGCCCTCGGACTCGGCCGATGCCGCCGCGGAGAAGGTCAGGCCCAGTGCAAGACCCAGGACCGCGAGCCAGCCGGAAATGCTTTTCTTCTTCATCGTGTTTCTCTCAGCTCTCTTGGCGCTTGTGGTTCTCAATGGGCGGCGAAGACCACGCGCTGGGGCACGGTCTTGAACTCGCCCTTGCTGCTCCACCACGGCATCAGCAGGAAGAAGCCGAAGTACACGAGCGTGCCGATCTGCGAGATCGTCTGCGCGATGTCCAGCTTGAACGAGCCGATGGCCAGCTCACCCCAGACGCCGGGCGGCTGGATGCCCAGGTAGCCCAGGATCAGGAAGAAGAAGACGAACAGGCCATACACATACTTGTGCCAGCCCGGACGGTAGCGGATCGACTTGACTTCGCTGTGGTCGAGCCAGGGCAGGAAGAACAGGATGATGACCGAGCCGCCCATGATGACCACGCCCCAGAACTTGGCATCGAAGTTCTTGAGCAGGAAGATCACGACAGCCGCAACGACGACGCCGGCGATCTTCAGGCCCATGCCCGACTTGCCCTTGACGAAGTTCCAGATGGCGGCTGCAGCGATGATCAGCGCGAACACGTTGACCATGTCGTCGGTGGTCGCGCGCAGCATCGAATAGAACGGCGTGAAGTACCAGACCGGGGCAATGTGGTTCGGCGTCTTCAGCGAATCGGCCGGAATGAAGTTGTTGTACTCGAGGAAGTACCCGCCGGCTTCAGGGGCGAAGAAGATCACCGCCGAGAAGATCGTGAGGAACACCACCACGCCGAAGATGTCGTGCACCGTGTAGTACGGATGCGACGGGATGCCGTCCAGCGGATGTCCATCGGGGCCGCGGTTGGCCTTGATCTCGATGCCGTCGGGGTTGTTCGAACCCACTTCGTGCAGTGCGATCAGGTGGGCCACCACCAGGCCGAGCAGCACCAGCGGCACGGCGATCACGTGGAAGCTGAAGAAGCGGTTCAGCGTGGCGTCGCTCACCACGTAGTCGCCGCGGATCAGCAGGGCCAGGTCTGGGCCGACGAAGGGAATGGCGGCGAACAGGTTCACGATCACCTGGGCGCCCCAATAGGACATCTGGCCCCAGGGCAGCAGGTAGCCCATGAAGGCCTCGGCCATCAGGCACAGGAAGATCGCGCAGCCGAACACCCAGATCAGCTCGCGCGGCTTGCGGTAGCTGCCGTACATGAGGCCGCGGAACATGTGCAGGTACACCACGATGAAGAACGCCGAGGCGCCCGTCGAGTGGATGTAGCGGATGAGCCAGCCCCACGGCACGTCGCGCATGATGTACTCGACCGATGCGAACGCCTGGTTCGCGTCGGGCTTGTAGTGCATGACGAGGAAGATGCCGGTGACGATCTGGATCACCAGGACCAGCATCGCCAGCGAGCCGAAGATGTACCAGAAGTTGAAGTTCTTCGGCGCGTAGTACTTGCCCCACTGGTCGTTCCAGAGCTTGGTGAGGGGGAAGCGGTTGTCGACCCAGTTCAGCAGCTTCTCGCCGGCGGGTGCGTTGGGGGAAATCTCGTGGAATTCAGCCATGTTCTTGTTCCGCCTCAGGCCTTCTTGGAGTCTTCACCGATCAGGAGCTTGGTGTCCGACAGGTACATGTGCGGCGGCACCGGCAGGTTGTCGGGCGCAGGCTTGTTCTTGAAGACCCGGCCGGCCAGGTCGAACGTGGAACCGTGGCAGGGGCAGAGGAAGCCGCCTTCCCAGTCGGCGGGCAGCGAGGGCTGCGGGCCGGCCTGGAAGCGGTCGCTCGGCGAGCAGCCCAGGTGGGTGCAGATGCCGACCACGACCAGCACTTCGGGCTTGATCGAGCGGTGCTCGTTCTGCGCGTACTTGGGGGTGAATTCGTCGGGGTGGCGCTTGGAGAGGGGATCGGCCAGCTGGCCATCCAGCTTGGGGAGTTCCGCGACCTGCGCGGGGGTGCGCTTGAGGATCCAGACCGGCTTGCCCCGCCATTCGACGGTCATTTTCTCGCCGACCTTGAGTGTCGAGATATCGACCTCGACCGCAGCACCCGCAGCCTTGGCCTTCTCGGAAGGCTGGAAAGTGCTCACAAAGGGAATGGCGGTGGCCACGCCGCCCGCTACGCCGGCACAGCTGGATGCGATCAACCACGTCCGCTTGCTTGTGTCGATCCGGGGCGAGCCGGAGGTCATGTCACTCATGGGGATCCTCTTGTCTTCTTCGCTGGAGCAGGGCCAACCTTAACCGTAGCAAGGTCAACCAAGGATTGTAGCGGGGCGCCGGATGGATTTTCAACGGGCCCCAACCCGCGGAAGCGGCGCACAGGCGCGCGACCGGGCATTGCGCGCCATGGCGTGGACCGGCCGCCGCCCGCAAGCAGGCGGCACGAGCGCACCGGCCTCAGTTCAGAAGGCCGTGCTGCGTCGCCTCGTGAACCGCCTGGGTCCGGGATTTCACCGAGAGCTTGCGGTAGATGCTCTTGGCATGAAACTCGACCGTATTGACCGACAGGAAGACCGACTCTGCGATCTGCCGGTTGCTCCACCCTTGCGCGATCAATCGCAGCACGTTGAGTTCGCGCGGCGACAACAAGCCGGACGCCGGCTGCGGCCGGGGCCGCGGTTGCGGAGGCGAAATGGCCGCGAATGGAGCAATGCCCTTCGTCCTGGCCGATGCCGCGATCGTGCCCAGGAGACGGCGTGCGACGCGCGAGTCCATCGGTGCACCGCCACGTTCGATCGAGCGCAGCTGAAAGGCCAGTTCGGCGTCGTCTGCCTCCGCCAGCAAGTAGCCCACGGCTCCCGCGGCAATGGCGGCATCCACCAGTTCGCGGTCGTCGGCCGCCGACATGGCGACACTCTCGATCCAGGGATAGGACTGGCGGGCATGTTGAATCAACGACACCCCGTCGCGGGCCGGCAGATTCATGTCGACCAGCATCAGGTCATAGGGCAGCGCTGCCAGCAGGTTGCGGGCTTCCGCCTGAGTGGACGCGACCACCACGCGCCGACCTGGCGCAAGTCCGCCCAGGATGCGCCGCATGCGCTCGGCCATGGCGATGTCTTCCTCAACGATCAAGGCACTGCGAAAAGTGCCGCCGTAGGAATTCCTGGGCGCTTCGAGCTCCAGCATCGACTGTGAAGACAACGGATGACAAGCAACACTCATGGCGACAACTCCGAACTAGAAATGCTCACTTTCGTTTCAGACACTGCAGGAACAATGCCTACGCAGAGCACTTTGAGTTGCAAATACCTCCGCCACGTCGAATGCCTTGATTTCATTGAGGAATGCGATGCTGCCAATGTGAATTTCAAGCGGTGACCGGCAGCAGCCTGCTTGTCGCGCCATCGCCGTTACGTCTGGCGCATCGAATGCGTTACGTAGCACCGCGAAACACGTCCGGGCGAAAGTCACGACTGCGTCCGTCCCCCGCTGTAGCAGGCGGGGGAATTTGTTGCGGCACATTTATGATGCTGTTAACCTCTTTGCGATAAACACCGAATTTCAAGGGATCAGCATGACGATTTTCAAGCTCTCAACGGCCATGGCCTTGGCCGTTCTGGCAACTTCTTCTGCTTTTGCTCAAACCCCCGGTGCGAGCGATAGAGCACAGATTATCCAGGGCGCGGCCGGCGCTGGTGGCGCCACCAATGCCGCAGTCGGACGAGTCAGCCCCCAAGTGGTTGGTGGCGTTGCCGCCGGCGTGGCGCTCGCTGCCGCTCTCGGCAGCAGCAACGGCGGCAATTCGGGCGGCGGCTTCGGCATTGGCCCTGGCGGCACGACAGGCACCGGCACCACCGGTACCACCGGCACGCGTTAATGCTGCGTGCCCTCCCCTTGGGAGGGCATTCGCTGAAAAGTCCGCGCGTAGGTTCCGCCACGCGATTCTTGAAACGTTGCCTTTGGGCAACGTTTTGTTTGGGCGTTGGCGGTTGCTCCTCCGGATCTTCTGCCATGCTGGATACGGCTCGCCTCCTCTATCGAGGTGCACCCGAATCGGCGCAACCCAACTTCAATCCCAACTACCGCTACCTGAAAACCGTCATTGACGGCCGAACCATTTTCATGGTCCTCGGCTATGTCGACAGGCGCGCCGAAGGGCCGGTGGAAGTCTGGTACAGCAGCTCCGGCGAGGTCGTCAAGCTCCTGAACGGCCACTTGGCAGGGACCACCGGCCTCAGCATCGACTGGCGCACCGTGCGCTTCTCTTCACTTCCTTCATGGCAAGCCGACCCGGGCACTTCTGCTTCGCAAGAGCAGCGGTACAGGCGCGAGCGGGATCTCATGCCGGGCTATCGCTTCGGCATTCGCGATGAAGTCGTTCGTACACCGATCGCACCGCCCGGCGACAGCGCCCTCTCCGGGACTGCCGCCAACTCCTTGCAATGGTATGAAGAGCGCAGCGTGTCGTTGCCCGCAAATTCTTCGCTGCCGAACGCGCGCTTTGCCGTCTCGCTTCTTTCAGGTACGCCTCAAGTCGTGTACTCGGAGCAATGCATTTCCAACGACTTCTGCATGAGCTTCGAGCGGTGGACACCTCCCGCGCCAGCAGCCGGCTCTCCGGCGGGCGCCGGGACATGAGAGCCCCGATTCGCACGCGCAGCAAACACCACTGGCCCCGTCACGTGGCCGTCGCCTGCGCGTTGGCGGCGAATTTCAGCGCGCTGGCACAGACTTGGGACAAGACCGCAGCCAACGCGCCGGCCAGCGATGCCGACGTGCGCCCCGGCGAACGCCTGAGCACCTGGTTGCTGCGCCAACCCGAGGGTGCCGCTGCGCCCGGCCTTGCATGGCGGGTCCCGCAGGAGCGACTCGCGCAGCAATTCCTCAAGAACACCTTGCTGGTTCGCATCGAAGCAGCGAACCGGCTCGCGGCGCGGGCCGATCAGGTCGAGCGGCTGAAGCTGATCACCTGGCTGCAGCAAATGCCAGTCACCGGCCGGGTGGCGCTCGGCGTGGTCGACCCGCGATGGCTGCAGGCCCATCCGGAAGAAGACCCAGTCCTGAGCGCCGGCCAGCAACTCGTCGCGCCGCCGGCCGACCTGAAGACCGTTGCCGTCGTCCGACCGAACGGCGAGCTTTGCCACGTGGCGCACGAAGCCGGCCGGTCCGCATGGGACTACGTCACGGCATGCGAACCCGTGGGCTCCTACGACTGGGCATGGGTTGCCCAGCCCGACGGCCGCACCGCTCGCGTGGGCGTTGCGCCATGGAACAGCCAGCCCTCCGATGAGCCGGCCCCGGGCGCGTGGATCTGGGCCGCGCCGCGCGACATGGCCGACCTGGTCGCTGCTTCTGAGGGAATCATCAAGTTCCTTGCAACGCAAGGACCTGCGCCACAAGGCAATGACAGCCTCGCGGCGGCATCGCCCGCGCGAATGGATCCGCAAGCTGCGCCCGCACCCTCAACCACGGTATCCGTGCGCCCGCAACCCGTTCCGCAATACCAGCCCTACCGCGCCAGCGGCAACGACTGGGGCGAAACCGGCTTGCTGCAGACGCCCACAGCCCGAATGGGCCAGGCCGGCGACTTCCGGACCTCCCTGACCAACGTGCACCCGTATTCGCGGCTCAACGTGATGTTCCAGCCGCTGGACTGGCTGGAGGCCGGCTTTCGCTACACGTCCATCAGCAATCGCGCCTACGAAGCCAGCACAACCGGCCAGAGCAACAAGGACAAGAGCATCGACCTGAAGGTGCGGCTCCTGAGCGAATCCGCCTATGTGCCAGAACTCGCGCTGGGCTTTCGAGACCTTGGTGGTACCGGCCTGTTTTCTTCCGAATACCTGGTTGCCAACAAGCGCCACGGCGACCTGGATTTCAGCCTTGGCATCGGCTGGGGATACCTGGGCAGCAGCGGCAACATCCGCAACCCGCTGATCGCGCTGAGCAGCCGATTCAGAACGCGCCCCGGTCGTTCATCATCGACAGGGGGCGAGGCGAACTTAGGCTCCTATTTCCGCGGCCCCGCGGCCCTGTTCGGCGGCGTGGCGTGGCGCACACCCTGGGAGCCGCTGACCGTCAAGCTCGAGTACGAAGGCAACGACTACCAGCACGAGCCGCAGAACAACAACCAGCGGCAACGCTCCCCCTTCAACATCGGCCTCGAGTACCGCTACTCGCCGAACGTGGCCTTCAGCGCCGGCTTCGAGCGCGGCAACAAGGTGATGGTTGGCATCACCTTGTCGACCAACGTCGCATCGATGCGATCCAGCAAGGTCGCCGATCCGCCCCAGCCACGCTTTACACCGGAAGCACCCGCGAATCCACCCGGGTGGGCATCCACGGCTGCCGAGATCGAGTCCCGTACCGAATGGACGGTCCAGCGCATCGCGCCGCAAGGCAGCGGCCTGCACGTCTGGATCACCGAGAGCAACACCGTCTATCGCGAAGCGCGCGTGCAGCAGATCATTGCCGTGCTGCATCGCGATGCACCGGCGTCGGCAAAGACGTTCATCCTGCACTACAACGAACGCGGCCTGGCCATGCACGCACAGGTCGTCGACAGAGCCGAATGGGTGACGGCGCACTACCAGGCGCAAACGCCCGCCGAGAAACGGGCCGTCAGCCAACGCGAGTACGCACCGCCGCAGGACAACAGCGAAGACCGGCTCCTCGAGTTTCCGTCGAAGAACGCGGCCACAACCGGAGCAACGAGCACCTCGCAGCCCGCCGAACCCGCGATGGCTGCCTGGGAGCATCGTCCCCAGAAATTCTTCTTCGGGTTGACCCCCAGCTTCTCGCAGATCCTGGGCGGGCCCGATGCTTTCGTGCTCTACCAGCTCGGTGTCCAGGCAACGGCCGAGTACCGCTTTACGCGGAGCACCTGGGTGAATGCCGCGCTGAACTGGCGACTGGTGGACAACTTCGACAAGTTCACCTACACCGCGCCCAGCAACCTGCCGCGCGTGCGAACCTTCCAGCGCGAGTACGTCACGTCGAAGCGCTTGACCATGCCGGTGCTTCAGCTGACCCACGTGGGCCGGTTGAACGAAGACCAGTACTACAGCGTGTATGGCGGTGCGCTCGAACCCATGTTCGCGGGCGTCGGCGCCGAATGGCTGTACCGGCCGTGGCGCAGCAAGTTTGCCCTGGGCGTCGACATCAACCATGTGCGGCAGCGCGACTTTGCGCAGGACTTCGGCCTGCGCGACTACAAGGTCAACACCGGCCATGCCACCCTGTACTGGGACACCGGCTGGAACGGCGTGCAAGCCAGGGTCAGCGTGGGCCAGTACCTGGCCGGCGATCGCGGCGTGTCCATCGACATCAGCCGCCGCTTCGACAACGGCGTGACGATCGGCGCCTATGCCACCAAGACCAATGTGTCGGCGGCGCGGTTCGGCGAAGGCAGCTTCGACAAGGGCATCTACATTTCGCTGCCATTCGACGCGCTGCTGCCGCGGTCCAGCAAGTTCTCCGCAAACTTCACCTGGGCTCCCCTGGTACGGGACGGTGGTGCAAAGCTGGGACGAATCAACCCGCTCTACGAAATGACGACCTCGCGGGACCCGAGGGCGTTCAGCTTCTCGCCGCCGGACGACAACAAGCCCAAGGCCGGGGACAACATTCTGGATTTCGGGCCGGCGCAGCAATAGCAAATTTTGGGCGGCATCCTTTGCGGATGCTGCTCTTGCTGATTTCGGCCTCTACTCGGCGCATCGCAAACGCAGCTGAAGTACGGCCGTCGTTATTGCTCGAGATGCACAACCGCATTTGGCATAAACATCGGCGCACCGGGCGGCATCCGCCCCATCTTCCGAATAGTCACGTCCTGGATAGCCGTGGCACGGGCGGTGAAATCATTGATGACGATCGAATTGACGATGGCGGTATTTGGCGTTTGAACCACCGGATTCTCAATCAAAATGCCACCCATTAAATAGGTATTTCGCGACCCCAACGCCCTAGAAATCAAAATTGGCGCACTGGCAGCCGCCGATTTGGATGCTGACGTATTGTTGTCGACAACGGTAGGATTTAAAACTTTGACGCGCAAGCGCCCCAAACCCCACTCTCGAAACGCTATGCCGTTAGATTTAGCACGCTTGGAAGTGGGAGAGAGAAATTCGATTACCCCAGAAATATTGCCCGCGGTCGGATCGTAGTTGACGAATTCTACGGCTACGGCAGATCCACTGTCTTCATGCCCTGAAATTCGAATATCAACGACGCTATCCGCTGCACCCGTCAAAGCGCCGAGAACAATTCCAATTCCCGCACCTGCGCAATTAATAGTCTTGGGGTTATTTATACGAATAAAATCGAGGCGATCGGTATTTTTGTTTGGCTCAATATCGAGACCAGCCCGCGGCGCGGTGCCATTTGTATTCACCCAAATGGGATCGTCTACCACCAATCGCTTGACCGAGATAACAGACATGCCTTGTCGGCGGTTGTTCTCAGCTTGGTGTTTACTTATGTAGACGTCCTCACAATAACCTTGTGTTTTCGTGCTTCCGACGTAAATACCGTCGCCCCAGCAGTTGGCTGTGACAGGGTTAATGATCCTTACTTGTCCGGTAGTCCCGCAAACCGAGATACCCATCCCCCATTCGCCACCAACGGCGCTATTAAGGTCACGTCGGCCATTAACGCTTGCATTTTCAATAAGCACGTCTCCCACATCGTGCACACGCAAGATTTGGTACGCCTTCGCCGAATGAGCGAGCAATTCAAGGCGGGAATTATTCGTGAAAAAGAGGTGCGAATTTGAGGGAATCGTGAGGCCAGCAGATGTCAATCGATAGATCCGAGAAAGCACCAAACGCTTGCCCACTGCCTCGTTGACGGCCTTCTGTAAAGCGGCCGTGTCGTCGGTAATGCCATCGCCCACCGCACCAAACTTCTCCGGAGTCACACTTTCGACGATGTCGGCACCCAGCGGGACGACAGCGAGCGTCTTGAGGAACTCACGACGTTGCATGGCGATGCGCCTCTTCCAGAAAATACAATTCAAGCCGCTACCACGATCGGTGACGCTGAGTTTCCGCCGCTTACGACACGCTCCTTCGCCACCAGTGGCGAAATCGCGTCTCGCACACGATGCTGCTCCATGTGTACCCAGTCGACTACTTCTACGTGCGGCTGATAGCCAGCCAGCATCTGCTCTAGCGCAGCCTTCAAGGCTGGAACGTCGCTGCTTTCAAGCGTTGCCTTCAGCACATCGAATTGGCGCCAAAGCTCTTCCCACGGTGGGCAATTTTCGTGCGCCTTCATCACGCGCGGATGCACCGTGGGCATGGCGTTGTTGCCGATCAACAGCTCTTCGTACAGCTTCTCGCCGGGGCGCAAGCCGGTGATGTGCAGTTCTATGTCGCCTTCGGGTGTTGCCTCGTCGCGCACGGTGCGCCCCGAGAGCTCCACCAGCCGACGCGCCAGATCGATGATGCGCACCGGGTTACCCATGTCGAGCACGAACACGTCGCCACCCCAAGCCATTGCGCCTGCCTGGATCACCAGCTGGGCGGCCTCGGGAATCGTCATGAAATAACGCGTGATGTCGGCATGCGTGAGCGTGATTGGCCCACCCGCTTCAATCTGGCGCCTGAACAACGGCACCACCGAACCACTGGAACCGAGCACGTTGCCGAAACGGACCATCGAGAAACAGGTTTCGGTACTCTGCTGCGCCAACCCTTGCAACGCCATTTCAGCCAACCGCTTGCTGGCCCCCATGATGTTGGTCGGCCGAACAGCCTTGTCCGTGCTGACCAGCACGAAGCGCCGGACCTTGCACTCCATTGCCACTTGCGCCGCGGTGAGCGTGCCGATCGCGTTGTTGCGCACGCCTTCGATCGGGTTGTGTTCGACGAGGGGCACGTGCTTGTAAGCGGCCGCGTGATAGACCGTGTCAGGGCGCCACGCATGCATGATCTCGCGCAGCCGGCGGGCATCGCACACCGAGGCCAGGAGCGGGATGACGCGCACTTCAGGCGCAAGCTCCTCGAGCTCCTGGTGAACGGCATAGAGCGCGTATTCGCTCAAGTCCACGAGCAGCAGGACCGATGGCGAAAGTTGGACGATCTGCCGGCAAAGTTCGCTGCCGATGGAGCCACCAGCCCCGGTAACCAGAACCACTTGGCTGCGAATGTGCTTGTGCAGCAAGTCGGCAACCGGCGCCACCGGATCGCGGCCCAACAAGTCTTCGATATCCACCTCGAGCAGGTCATTGACTTGCACCCTGCCGTTGGCCAGATCGGCCATGGCCGGCAATGTGCGTACATGCAGATGCAGCGGCAAGAGCCGATTCAAAATTTCAACGCGACGCAAATGGCTGGCCGACGGCATGGCCAGCAACACATCGGTAATGCCCTGCTTGGCGGCGTTCTGCTCCAACCATTCAACCGAGTGAATTCGCACGCCGTTGAGCGTGTTGCCCTGAAGGTGGGCCGCATCGTCCACAAAAGCGCAAAGCATCATTTCACGGCTTTGCGCCAATGCCGCGGCCAGCTGCAGACCGGCGCCGCCAGCACCGTAGATCACCACTTGCGGCAGAGCCTTGCGATGAAGTGCGCTCATGTACAGGCCACCGAGCCAGTAACGCGCAAACATGCGGCAACCCGCGATCGCGAGGAAGAGCAACAGCGGCGCCAGAATGCCCACCGTGCGGGGCACGCCCTTCACGCCGACTATGGAGAACATCAGTGCGTAGCCGAGGCCGAACACGGTGCAGGCCCGTACGATTGCCATCAAAGCAGCGCTGCCGGCATAGCGAAAGATGGCCCGGTACAAGCCGAAGACCACGAAGAGCGGCAACGCCAGGACCACAGCCATCACCGGCGCGGACCATTGCACCCCGCGCAGGGTTACCCATTGCTCATACCTAAAACTGAACGCCAGCCAAACGCAAAGCAAGCACAAAGCCGCATCCACGGCCAATGCCAACAAGCGTTTGGCAGGACGTGGCAGCGCAAGCAGCGGGGCAGCCAAACGATTGATCACGTGAGTTCCACTGGCCGGAAGCGCTGTTTCATTTCTTCATTTTCCGTGAAGAAATACCAGGGCACACCCCCTGTTCTGGGTATTCCGCCACGGTCAGATGTGAGTTTGTGTATTGTCTGTGTCGAGACAAGTGACTCGGTACTGAAGAAGATTTCCCTTTCTTTGCACCGAAGCCATGCTTCGTACAAGCGGCAAACTCAGGCCGCTTCCTTGTACTTGTACTCGGTATAGCGGTAGCCGCCGTACTTGTAGCCGTAGCTTCCGTAGTGCCTACGCGAGAGGTCCATGCCGTTGAAGACCACGCCGTTAACTCGCTGCCCCGCGTGCGCCAGGCGCTTGACGCTCTCATTGAGCTCACCAAGTTGCGTCAGGCCGTCGCGAGCAACCAGCAGGATGGCCCCGGTATGTGCAGCCACTGCCGCGGCATCAGCCGCAACCAGCACCGGCGGACTGTCGATTACCACCAGGTCGTACTGGGCAGACATGGCATTCAGCAAGTCGCCCAGCCTTGACGACAACATCATGTTCGCCGGGTTAACCGGGTAGTTACCGGTCGTAAGAACGTCGAGGTTAGGTACGACCTGGGCATGGATCGCCTGCTCGGTGCTCATGTCTCCCACCAGCACCTCGGCCAGGCCGCCCTGCCGCGGAAGGCCGAAGGCTTTCTGGATGTGCCCCTTGCGCAAGTCGGCATCGATCAGCAGCACGCGTTTGCCGGCCTGCGCCATGATCACTGCGAAGTTGCCCGAAACAAAGCTCTTGCCCACGCCCGGCGTCGCACCAGTGATGAGCACCCGGTTGTTCCCGGATTCCATCATGGTCAGCTGCAGGGAGATGCGCAGGTTGCGCAAGCTCTCTATGGCGACACTTCCCGGCTCGGTGACGGCCAGGACCTGCACGCCGCCGGCACCGCCGGCAATGCGCTGAAGAATCTTCTCCTGTTCGACGGCAAGGGGGACAACGGAATAGACGTTCAATCCAAGACGATCTTCGATCTCTTGAGGATTCCGAATGCCGTTGGCCATTTTGCTGCGCAGGATGGCCAGCGAGATGCCAGCCAACAAACCCAGCACCAGCGACAGCGCCACAACCAGCGGTTTCTGTGGCTTCACAGGCCTCTTGGGCTCGGTGGCCTTGTCGAGCAAGCGCACGTTGCCGACCTTGCCTTCCTTGACGAGGCGCAACTGCAGCGAGCTGTTGAGCAGCGATTTGTAGAGTTCGCCGTTGACGCGCACGTCTCGCTCCAGCCGCAGCGCGTCTCGCTGCTGAACAGGCATGGCGCTCACGCGACGGTCGATGCCATCGAGTTCATGGCGGAAGGCAGCGATTTGCCCATCGACCACGCGCACCTTGGGATTCGTTTCAGTAAAGCGCGCGAGCAGTTCGCGTCGCAGTTGCTCTGACTCGAGCTTCTTGGTCTCCAACTGAACCGCCTGGCTCAAGATTGCCTTGGCTTCCTCATCGAAGGCAACGGTTCCGTTCTTGTTCCGGAAGTTTGCGTACGCATCTTCAGAGCCTTCGAGCTGCTTCTTGAACTCGGGCAACTGCCGGTCGAGAAATTCGAGCGTCTTCTCTGCCTCAGCGGCCTTGCGTTCGACGTTTTGATGCACGTACTGCGCGCCGATTGCATCGAGGATGCGCCGCAAGCGATCGCGATCGCTGTCTTCCAGTGTTGCGCTGATTACGTTCGACTGCTTGCCCTGCTCGCTGAGCTGAATTCGCTTTTGCAGGTCCTCGGTAGTGGCAAGCACAGAAGCGCGAGAGACGATGAACTGTGCACCGGGCTTGCCGTCGAGCTGCGAGACGATGAGCACAATCGTGCCGCCGTGCACCTGCTGGCTCAGCAACTTGCCTACCGTGCCGGTCAGTGGCTCGGCTAGGTCAGGGTGGGCAAGCGTGTACTGGCCATTGGCCTGTGCCGTGATGGTGAAAGGCTTCTGGTCTTCAAACTCAGGGGGAACATCAAACTTGGCGATGTCGATCGCCTCCGTGCCCGAGACGTAACCGCTCATCCCCAGAAAACCGGGCTCCGACAGCTCCTTGGCACGGCGGGCGAGCCACTCGCCGATCAGCGGCGTATAGCGTGGCTGCGCATCGATGTATAAGCGCGTTGCCTCGACCGCCCCGCCCATGATCATTCGCGACCGAATGATCTGGATTTCGCCAGTGGCTGGCGTCTTCACGTCAAACAGGCTTCCTGTATCGCCAAGAAAACTCTTCGCGTCGGGTGCGGAGTCTTCGACCTGGACCAGCAGGTTGGACTGATAGACAGGCGTCGACAGCACCGCGTAGGCGACACCCAGCGCGACGGCGGCGAACGTGATGCCCGCCACCAACCATTTGCGGTCGATCAGGATGTCCAGGTATTCGGACAGGTGAATTACATCGTCTTCGTCGTCGCGCAGAGGCCCGACAACGGCAGCCGACGAGGCAGACGGAGAAGCAAGGGAAGTCATAAGAATTTTCTAATGCGTTCGACCCACGCACTGGCGCCGGCATCGATGAGTTGCAGGGCTTGCTCGAAGGCCGGTCGGCCCAAGCGGTAGGGGTCGGGGATGTCGACGCGCGCAACCTCACCCAGACGGAACAATTTGCCGCGCGTGAGCGGGTAACGTTGGTTGATTTGCAGCCGCTGCTCTTCATCCATGACAAGGATGAGATCGGCCTGCTGGCACATCAGATTGGTCAGTTGCCGCGCACGGTGAGACTCGATGTCGAGCCCGCGCTCGGCCATGAGTTGACGCGCAATGGGATCAGCCGGCTGCCCCACCAGCGCACCAACGCCCGCCGAAGCCACCTCGAGCTGCGGCAAGGCAGCGGCGATCAAGGCCTCTCCCATCGGGCTGCGGCAGATGTTGCCGATACATACGACCAGAACGGACTTCATGACGCGGGACGGCCCAGCAGGTCAGCGACATCCGGTGGTCGCACAAGACTATTGATCACAATTAGAAAGCTCCCCTTCCGGCAACATTTTAGTTGCCAACTCTCACGAACCGGCTTCAAGGCGCGAGCACAGTCGGGCATCAAACACGCTCGGGCGGGCGACGCCATGCCAAGCGAGCCAGCAACTCGCCAAGTAAGAGTCCAATCCCGTCGGCCAGCAAGTCTCCCCACTCGGCAAACCGGTCAGGCGTGAAGGACTGCAGCACTTCGATGAATCCGCCATAAGTCAACAGCGCCGCGAGAACGACGACCGTGCGACCCGGGTAAGCACAATGACCCAAAAAGCCCAGCACGGCGTAGGCAAGCAAATGATTGGTCTTGTCCCATCCGGTGGAAGGTAGCGAGGTACTGACCGGCACGAGCGAAAGCACAAGAATCGCGATGGCGCTGCTCCAAAACGCGAGACGGAACAGCAAGCCAACTTGTCGCCTCGTCATTTTTTCTTTTTTGCGTGCTACGTGATCAGGCATGCACTACCTCGCCCGGGTGCAACGTGCGATCTGACGCCACCCTTGCCCCATAAGCTAGAGCGGCTCCCACCGGCATCCACGCGCGGCGGCCCAGCAGGCTGCCACCGGCCATTCCCGCATTCACACCCAGATGAGCGAATGGCTCCACTGTGCAGTCGTGATCGATCACGGCCCCGCAGTTCACGATGACACCTTCACCCAGTTGGGCACCTGTGCCCACGATAGCTCCGGCCATGACGGCGCTCCCCTGGCCCACGGTGGCTCTGGGCGATACAGTGGCTGCAGGGTGGATGACCGTTGCCAAAGCCAGCCCCTCAGCTTGAACGCGCTGGTGCAAGGCCTCGCGCGACGCGTTGTTGCCAATGGCCACAACCACTGCATCGACTTGGCCTCGGCATGTACCCAATATGGCAGTTGTTCCCCAGACAGGCCAGTCCCACAACCGCTGCGAGGGCACGGCAGCATCATCGAGGAAAGCCGTTAACGCGTAGTCCCGGCGCAGCAACACTGCCTCCGCGACGGAACGCCCATGGCCACCCGTGCCGATGATCAGCAAGCGTTTCATCGCCATTCCTTGTGTATTTGCGTTCAATGCGTCACACCGTCACGGTTCATCACTTTGACGAAGGTGCGCCAGAGAATGCGAACGTCGAACCAGAAAGACTGACGCTGAAGGTATTCAACGTCAAACTGAACCTTGATTGGAATTGGCAACTCGTCACGCCCGTTGACCTGAGCCCAACCGGTAAGGCCAGGCACCAAGAGATGCACACCATGCTGGGTACGCAACCCGATCAGATCTGCCTGATTGAAGAGCGCCGGGCGCGGCCCGACAAAACTCATGTCCCCAACCAGAATGCTCCACAACTGCGGCAACTCATCCAGACTGCTCTTGCGCAGAAAGGGGCCGATAGGCGTCAGGTACACCCCGGGGTCGGATAGCAGGTGCGTAGCCACCGCCGGCGTGCCAACCCTCATGCTGCGGAACTTCGGCATCTTGAAGATGCGGTTGTTGCTGCCCACGCGGTCGGACCAATAGAGAGCAGGTCCGCGCGAAGTGAGGCGCACGGCCAGCGCAATCACGACCACCGGCAGCAGCAACACCATGGCCGCGCAGAGCGCGAGAACCAGATCAAACAGACGCTTCATTCAAGTACCCTTCCGCCGCCCTCTTCAAACCCTCTTCGACACTGAGGGGCGGCGCCCATCCCAGCCGTTGCTTTGTGTCCGAGATATCCACTTGTAGCGAGCCACAGAGCCGTTGCGCAACACTGCGACGGCCTAGCACGGCGGCACCGAGCTCCAGCCAGCTAACCGGCACGGGCAAGAGCCGCGCCGGTCGTCCCATCGCCTGCCCGAGGCGTCGCAGCAACTGGGAAGTCGAAAGGTCTTCGTCATCCGAAACCAGAAAGATCCGGTTTGCCGCAGCCGGGTGAGATATGCAGGTCACCAGCAGATCGACCAGATTGCCGAGTGCCACCATGCTGCGACGGTTGTGCTCGATTCGGCCCAACGGCAGGGGCAAGCGACGCGCAACCGCGCCCATCATGGCGCGGAAGTTCGCCCCGACGCCGCGCCCATACACCAGCGGCGGACGAACGATTGCCACTTCCATTCCGGAGTCGATAGCCAACTGGCGCAAACCTGCTTCGGCCTCGTGCTTGGAGATTCCGTACGCATCCTGCGGCGCCGGCGCATCATCCACGCGGAAAGGTCTTCCGACCGCCGTCGCTTCGCCGTTCACCTTGATTGAGCTGACAAAGACAAAACGCCTGACACCCGCCGCGGCAGCCTGCCGTGCCAAGTTCAAGGTGCCTTCCACGTTCACCGAACGGAATGCGCTCAGCGGGTCTTCCGCGGTGTCCTGCATCACATGTACACGGGCGGCGCAATGGACGACTGCGCGGGTCCCTCGCAGCGCTTCGCTCCAATCGGTGCCGCTGGACAAATCCCCCACCGCGCGCTGTTCGATCGAAGCCGGCAGACGCCGACTCTGCTGCCGGACCCCGGCCACGATTTCGAATGAAGCCATCGACATCGCACCTGCGCTCGAAACGCCCGACGAGCCGGTGGTCATCAACCGCCGAATAAGCTCGCTGCCCACGAAGCCGGTAGCGCCGGTGACAAGAACCCTCACGCGACCACCTCTTCCCACACCTGCATGGTTTTGGCAGCAACAAGCTCCTGCGAGAACTCTTGTTCGACCATGAGACGCCCTTGTGCGCCCATTTGTTCGCGCATCGCGCGATCAGTCATGAGCGTCTCGAGTGCATTGGCCAAGGCCGTGACATCGCCAAACGGAACCAGGAGCCCGTTCTTGCCATCAACGACGACCTCTCGACAACCTGGCACATCGAACGTGACGATCGGCCTTGAGCAACTGGCAGCTTCGAGCAACGCCTTGGGCAATCCTTCGCGATAAGAAGGCAGGCACACCACGTGCGCATTGGCCAGCACCGAGGGCATGTCATTGCGGTTTCCCCAGTACTCCACCACGCCCTCCGCCTCCCAGGCTTTCAGGGTCTGCAGCGGAACACACGATGGGTTGTGGTCGTCACGGCCGCCCACCAACGCGAATCGCGCGCGGATACCGCGTTTTTGCAGGAGTCTCGCAGCTGCTACAAATTCGGCCACGCCCTTGTCCCACAACATCCGCCCCGGAAGCACAACGAGCATCTGCTGGGCGGACTCCGGTGTCGCGAGGAAAGCGTTCACATCCACCCCGGCGCCACGGATCAGCCGGATTTTTTCTGGCGCAATGATCTTCGCGTTCGACAACACCTGTGCGTCGTCCGGGTTCTGCAGAATCAAACGGGTGGTGGGATTGCGAAATGCAGCGCGAAACGCCTGGACGATGAACGGGCGCAAACACCGTGCAAGCATCTTCTGCGAAGAGAACACATATCCAAGGCCTGCCAGCGCAAACACCCTGCCCCCCGATTTTTTGGCCTTGCCGGCCATTGCGCTGTACAGGACGGGCTTGAGCGCCACGGCGTGCAGAACGTCAGGCTGAAACGCCTTGATGGCGGCGCGCACTTCTTTCAGCGCGCGCCATTCGGTCAGCGGATTCTTGGAGCGCCGCTCGAGGAACCACGGGAAGACCTCGATCCCCGATTTCTCCAGCAGTTCTGCATGGCTCGAGATACGACACAAGACCGCAACGCGATAACCTGCAGCCTTTGCGTGCAATGCCAACTGAAGACGATGGGAAACGAAGTACCAATCTTCCGATATGACAAACATTAATCGCTTCATTTCATCACCGTCGCGTGCTTTGCCAATCAAGGGTGAATACTTTTTCGCTCCCCAACTCAATCAATTCAGTCATTATTTTTTCGCTCCAGCCTTCAGTAGAAGGCTCGCCAATCGGGGGCCGACCTGCTGGACACAATATTCCGCCTCCACGCGCTGGCGACCCGCGTCGCCCAAGGATCGTCGCAAGGCAGCATCACCCAAGAGTTGCTCCAGTTTGCTCACCCAGGCATCCGCTGACGCTGCTAGAAACCCGTTGCTACCATCTCGCACGATTTGGATATTCACACCAACAGGCGAGGCCACAACTGGCAATGCGCACGCCATGTATTGAATGAGTTTGTAGCCACACTTGCCGCGCTCCCATTGCGAATCGGACAAGGGCATAACGCCCACATCGCACTCGGCGATCGACTGGACCTCTGACTCCTCAGTCCACGGCACACACTCGACGTCGACACCAACCATTTCTAGACTGCCGCCTATCACACGCAGCTTGAATGCGGAGCGCGCGGCCAGCGTCGTCAACGACGCTTCAAGTGCGGCCAAGTATTTGACCGTGGATGGTGAACCAATCCATACGACGCGCGGCACGCTGAGTTGTCCTTGATTCGAAGGTCGAGGCACGTACCGCTCTAAATCAATCACCGTGGGCACCACCTCTACCCATCGAGCACCAGCATCTCGCGCACGTTGGGCCAAGTATTCATTACCTGCAACGACCAAACGAGCACCCGCCATCAAGCGATCAATCCGCCGTCCAAATAAATGACGAACCCATGCCGAAGGATGTAGATCGTAGTTATGAAAGATTGCATCATCGTAGTCGAGCACATACGGCACGCCGGTGAGCAATATCTTTTCCCACGGCGCCGGCATCCAAGGCAACGCCTCTTTTTCAATCCAGACCAAATCAAAATGCTGCCGCTGCAGCAGTTTCCTCACGCGACTTGCATAAGCCTTCATGACCGAGCCGAGGCCATAGCGCTTTTGCTCATACTTACGCAACAGCATCTCGTCGCTAAAGAGCGGTTGAATTGTGCTGTCTATCCCTACCTTTTTCAGGCTCGACAAAAACTGCATGGTGCGCAAGCGAGAGGAGGCTCCCAAACGCCCATAACGCGTAAGTGCAAGGATTTTCATTTACGCGAGTTTTTCAAAATGGTTGGAAGTGCCCGCCATAGCATTCCATAGCCCCTCAGTGTGTTACCCAGATCTTTCAACCCACCACGAAAAATAGAAAATACAGAACGGGATACGGGTTCGATGAACAAAGTTGCCCCTGCAAGCACCCAAGCGGAGACAGGAGAAAAGTGCTTGAACGCATAGAACAAACGACTGCGCAGCGCGTAAAAAAGCCTTCCAGCTTTGATTTGTCCCGATGTGCCACCACCGGCATGGAATGCCTGTGCGCTAGCCAGATAAACGCTACGCCAACCCGCCTTTCTGGCTCGATAAGAAATATCCAAATCCTCCAGATAAACAAAGAAGCGCTCGTCGAATCCCGCGAGTGATTCAAACAATTCACGTCGGACCAAGAAAAATGCACCTATTACATGATCGACCTCTCGATCATTCGCGTGATCCCATTCATCCATATGGTGACTCCACGATCGCAACCAAGGCACCTTATTCAAACCAAATGTTTGAACAATCAGCAAAAATGCCGTAGGAAAGCGAGCACAAGTGCGCGACACCTGACCAAGCGAATCAATCAATTGAATTCCAGAGATGCCGACGTTGGCATTCTCATGCTTCCGCATATAGTCCAACGGGACGGACAGCGAATCGCGAAACAATCGAGCATCGGGATTTAGAAACAAAATATATTCGCTCTCGCACAACTTCGCACCTTGATTGCAAGCCGCGCCAAACCCCAAATTATTCTTATTGAAGATAAAATCCAAAGGGATTTGGCAATCACCAAGATTGACATTTACCATAGAATCGTCCACCGAATCATTATCCACAACAACGATTCGATCAACCACCCCCCCATGATTGCCGGCGATGCTCGCCACGGCCTCCCGTAGTTGCGCGCCCGAATTCCAATTCACCAAAACAATATCAATCACGAATTGCACCCTTTGAGATGCGGCCAATGATCCAAATCCGGCCAATGCCAAGAATCATAAAATTCACACAAGGAAGAAATCAAAATTCTTGAAAGTCGTACAACTTGCAGATGCGAAAGTCGAATGGCAACGAGCCTGCTTAACCTTCGAATTTTTTACTTAGGATACGATCAGCAGCATCCAATTCAACACAAATCCATTCCCCAAAGCGTCGACCTCTCTGAAATCAAAACCAATATCATTGAATTTCACCTGCAAAGAAATTCAGTATGAAGTAAAGATATATCGCAATAAGAATGGATCCAAGAACAAACACCATCACGCCGATCCTTATATTTTTCTTGGCAAAAGGAAATTGAGCCACAAAAATAAGCCAGAGCACGGAAAATAGTTCATGCCCTCTCACCGCGACCACACCCAGATCAATGAATCCATAAAATATCGAAAACCCAAAAACCTCAATGGCCAAGATTTTCTTCATCACCTCGGACAGATCGCTCCAAAAGATGAATGACAAAATAATCATTAAGAATTCTGGATAAAACACCGGAGAGAAGGCTGCATTTCGCCTCGACTCAAGGCCGGCATTCAGATAAGTCTCAAAAACATAAATGCGATCAGCCATAAAGCCGACCAAATAGTCAGAAGCGAAATAGCAGCCGAGATAAAGAATTAAGGAAACCGCAACAATCCTTCCTCGCGTCAACGCAAACTTTGGAATCAAATAAAACGGCAAAACCAATCCCGCAGAATTGTGAAATGAAACGGCAATCAGAGAAAATAATAGCGCCGCCCAATAACGCTCGACAGAAAGATAATAAAATACCACTATTAAAAAAGATGCCGCCATCGCCGCACGAAGTTGGGTTAATTCATGGAGCGGGAAGAACTTAAAAAAATAAAACGCCAAGAATATCCAAGCGCAATTTCTTGTCGAAAATCTCCCTCCAAAATATGCCTTCAATCCAACTGCAATAAAAACAAAAAATCCATAGACATAAATATTATCTCGGAAAATTGTTGTCAGCAAATAACTGGAATGCAAAAACCCAAACTCGAACCTCGACTCCTTTATTTGATAAAGATAGTCCAATCGCAGTTGGTCAAAAAAATAATCGTACTGGATATAATCAGGGCTATATCCAAAAGGTTGCAGCATAGCAACTAATGCAGCAATCCCTCCAATTAATAGCGCCAATGCTTTTGATTTAGACAAATGCATCATCGACACTCGAATAAATCAATGAATCGTCGAGAGACGTTTTTCCAGTGAAAAGAGGAAATCGCTTCGGCCGCCAAATCAAGCTTCTTCAAAACATCAATTCGGGAAGATGAAGAAATTTCAAGCACAGATGACACAATGGCATCAGAATCCGCAACTGGCACAATCCATGAGTTTTCCTTGCTGGCTGGAAGGTATCCCGTAGTGATAACAGGGGTTCCGCAACTCATGGCCTCCAAAACTGGATAGTGACACGCACCGAGCTGGACCGTTCCCGGTGCAATAAGTATGTCCACCGAACGATAATAGTCGGCTAATTCGTGATCGCCATTTGGCACAACAATTTTCGCTCGATCATGCTTCCAATTTTCCGGTAAATTACCAAAAGCCACCTTCAACTGAACATCCGGGTCAATAAGCGCCAATTTCTCAAAGGCCTCAAGAACATATCGAGTCCCTTTAGATGCCTCTTTCCTGCCGATGGTGCCGATGACCAATGGTTTCCGAAGAGTGAAATCCGAGATGAAATTGCGACGATGAAATATCGATTCATCAACTCCAGGGGGAATCCAGTGCTGGGCACTTATATCGCGATAGTCAATGTAAATAGGCGCGTTGGCGATTTGCTTCAAATTCAATCGATAACTAAGCATCGAGAGCCACTCAAGAACTCTCGCCTTTCGTCCTTTTTCAAGAGCATAGTATTCCGGCTCATAGGCTTGAACGTAATAATATTTACTTGCTTTTCTCGCTTTTGAAAATGCTACCGGAAATGCGGTCAGAGAATGATTTGCCAAAATCACGTCATATCCGGAAGCAATCCGCCTTAATGCACGCCACATACCGAAATAGATGGACGCAGCGTTTCCATTTGAAGAAAACTCCGTCCTTCGTTCTCCAGCCTGATGACTGAGCAACCGCCCTTGCCTATCAAAGCGGCAGATTTTTGCACTAGTTGGAAAATAGGGATCGGAAGATCTTTCGTCCACAAGAAAATCGACTTGATGGCCATCCCTTAACCAATGGTTGGCCAACTCAGAAAGAACCCGGTAGCCACCAGCAGTACCGAATCCGATTATTGGAACAAGTATTTTCATGGGATAAGAAAGCAGATTTCTGCTAAAAACTTCGACGCCCTCATTTGTATATCGGAAGTTTTCGAAAAATTTTCATGCACAGACGTCCGACAGGATTTTCAGACGCTCCGCACCTCGAAAATTGCACCATGGCATGTATTGCCAATCCAAAAGCAGCAACGAGGCTGAACACTCCGCCGGCGAACAGGCTCCATTCGGCCAAAAATTTCACGAGCACACATAATCCTAAAAGTGCGCCGGACTGTCGCCAAATTCGTGGCGACCAGCGAAACCCTGTTTTTCGATGAGCGAGCCAATACACCATTGGTAGATAAGCGGCGTACATGCCGACAAATGCCATTCCTGTGGCCTGAATACCGAGCGCAGGCAGCCCGCACCAGGTCAAAATCACGAAGAGACCAAATCCAATGGCTTCAGTAATAAGAAATGCTCGACCATTTCCGGCGGCCAGCAGAATGAAACCTAAGGGCCAGCTAAGTATTTTGAGCAAATCTCCAATGACTTGCCAACGCAGCACGCCTTGTGCTTCTTGAAACTGACGGGAGTACAGCAATTCAATAACCCATGGTGCTAACCCCATCATCGCGAGCAAAACCGGACCTCCCAGCAATAAAGCCACCTCGGTTTGCTCATTCACCATACGGTTGGTGGCAACACGGTCATCGATGCATGCTGTCAAGCGGGGGTAGTAGTCCGTTCCCATGGCCGAAAGAACGAATCCTAGATAGGTCATGGAAATCTGCCAAGATGCTTGGAAATTGCCCAATCCGTTTGGTCCCAAGTGCTTCTGAACCAATGTGCGTACCAACAACTGCGCCAAAGTGGCTACTACGCCAGCCAACATAAACGCAGCACCCAACTTCGCCAACATCCGCCATTGCGCAGCTATAAGCAGCCAAGGTGTAGCCGGCAAACTTACTTTGGGCATTCTTAGAGCAAAAATGTAGCCAAATAAAAGCGTGCACAAAGGTGCGACCAACACAAAAGCCACAACGCCAGTTTGGCCCAACCAAAGCAGTAAGAAAATTCCCAGAACCGTTGATAGCAAGGCAGAGAAAATGCTTACGCGGGCGATATCTCCAATTCGACGCAATCCGTTGAGCAATGCGCCTTGTGAGCTAGCTCCCACGGTCGCAGCAACTCCTATGGCGAGCCACTGGATCTGAACTCCGGACCTTGCGTCTCCAACCACCATTACGGCGAGAACATCTCGCAGAGCCCAAAAGAGGGCCGCACCAGCCACCGCCAACAACAAGGTGCCCCAAAACAACGCCCGCCGGGCAGCTGCCACAGCGTGCCTGTCATCTCGACCCGCCGCCTCGGCGATTTGACGGGTACCTACGTTGCCAAACCCCAAGCCGGCTACAGTAGACGCCATCGACATCAAGTTCTGAAAAAGACCTATCAGGCCTACACCTGCAGGTCCCAACAAGACTGCCGCCACCTTGGTGCGAACCAAGCCGACAAGAATATTCAGGATTGATGCACCGCCGATAATGACGGATGAACGCAGGATTTGTCGATATGACTTGGCGTCAGTCATCGGCCACGACACTGGCGCGAAGCGCAACAATCACTTGTTGTCTTTGATCGGCGGACACGTGCGGTCCCATGGGCAAACTCAGCACTTCATCGGCCATCTGATTTGCCAAGGGGAATGCCCCAATATGCCACCTCAACCCGGCGTAGGCTTCTTGCCTATGGGGCGGAATTGGGTAGTGAATCAATGTACCCACCCCCATGTCCGCTAGACGTTTGTGCAATGCATTGCGCTTTGCATGTCGGATCACGAACAAATGCCAAACCGGATCCGCCCAATCAGGCACATAGGGCAGTTCCAAACCGCTATCGACCAACCCTTGCAGGTATTGCGCCGCCACCAACTTGCGCCGTGCGTTCCACTCGTCCAAATAAGCTAACTTGACCCGTAGGATGGCCGCCTGCAGCGGGTCCAACCGGCTGTTGTATCCCTGCACTTCGTTCACATACTTCACGCGCGACCCATAGTTGCGCAGCACCCGCAATCGGTCGGCCAGTTGCATGTCGTCGGTGGTAACGGCACCGCCGTCACCCATAGCACCCAAGTTTTTGCCTGGATAGAAGCTCCACGCAACAGCATCACCATGCGCCCCCAAACGCCGGCCTTTATAGCGTGCACCGTGTGCTTGCGCGCCATCTTCCAATACGCGCAGACCATGACGGCTGGCGATGGCGAGAATTGGGTCTAAGTCGGCCGGCTGACCATACAGGTGCACCGGCAGAATGACCTTCGTGCGCGGCGTGATGGCCGCCTCTACCAGCGCCGGGTCCATGTTGTAGGTACGTGCATCTGGCTCCACAGGCACCGGCGTGGCACCACACTGACTTGCCGCCAGCCAGGTGGCAATGTAGGTATTGCTAGGCACGATGACTTCGTCACCCGGACCTACATTCATAGCGCGCAGAGCCAGGATCAAGGCATCCAGGCCGTTTGCGACGCCTATTGCGTGATTCGCATTGCAATAGTTGGCGTAGTCCTTTTCAAATTCGCTGACCTCTGGCCCATCAATGAACCATCCGGAATTGACGACACGCGCAATAGCTTCGTCCAATTCTCGCTTAAGCTCAACATAAGGAGCCTTCAAATCCAAAAAAGGAATCATATCTTCATTTCGATTAATTTTTGAAATTCAGAATAGTCGCGAATGTAGTCTGCCTCGTTGTAATAGTGTGAGGCGAAAACTAGCAATACGGCATCTGGTGAATACTTATATTGAATCCCCCAAATCATCGGAGGTATGTGAATACCCAGATCCTGTCGATCAAGCAGAAATTCTTGCCGATTGAATCCGTCGTCTGCCACAACGGAACAGCTTCCTCGTACGCAGATTAAAAATTGATGGCACTCCCGGTGCGCATGCTCGCCACGAGTTTCGATGCTGGGGACATCGAAGACCATGAAATAGCGCTTCGCATTAAAAGGAATAGTTCTTTCAAATTCACCAACAGTGAGGCTTCCTCGAATATCAGCAACTCGAAGCAAGCGATGCAAATTAACACCGGTCACACGAGTTGCGGATGCACCCGGTCGACTAGGCTGCGGTGCCGCCCCATCCTGCTGATCCGAGGCATCTACATAGCCGACAATTTTGGCTGGATTTCCAACGACAATGGCGTTTGCAGGGACCGAGCGAGTAACAACTGCTCCAGCGGCCACCATGGCATTGCGGCCAATTTCTATCCCTGGCAAGATCACCGCGCCGGCCCCGATTGACGCACCTTCGTGCAGGGTTGATCCTAGGAATTTAGTGGGTTTTTTTCGGCTGCGCGGAAACCGATCATTTGCAAATGATGCGTTAGGCCCTATAAATACGTCGTTGGCTACACGCAAACCATCCCATAATTGAACTCCGCTTTTTACGGTTACGCGATCACCAATTACAACGTCACTTTCGACCAAGGTGTGCGAGCAAATATTGCAATCACTCCCAATTTTCGCCCCTTCAAAGACGACGGAAAATTGCCATATACGCGTACCGTCTCCAATGGCTGTGGACTTAACATCTGCTTCGGAGTGAATAAAAGGAGGGTTCACGATTTAGCTAGCAAAATTTTAAGAAGAATTAATTTGACTTTTGCCAATTTTCCAGTCAAAAATTTTCTTCCGAATTGATCATATCTCGACTGACAAGCATTTCTCGATCGTTTGTCTGCCCGACGTACCAAGACATGGCCATCGCGAGCCCGGTATCGATGCGTTGGGTGGGCATATAACCCAGCAGCCGTTGCGCCTTGCTGATATCAGCCAGACTGTGGCGTACATCGCCAGCGCGAAAATCCCTGTGCACTGGCTTGGCGTCGCTCAAGCGCGTGTAGTAGGGCACAAGCCCGTTCCGCAAAAGAGCAAACAATTCGTTCAGGGTGGTGCGGTCTCCCACCGCCACGTTGTAGACCTGATTCACAACGCCAGGCTCCTGTGCAACGGCGGCCAGTAGGTTCGCTTGCACGACATTGGCGATGAAGCAAAAGTCGCGGCTGGTTTCACCGTCGCCATTGATATAGACCGGCTCCCCCTGCATCAGGCTCGCAATCCATTTTGGAATGACGGCGGCATAGGCACCGTTGGGATCCTGCCGAGGGCCGAATACGTTGAAATAGCGCAGGCCGATGGTGTTGAAGCCGTAGCAACGGGCAAAGACGTCCGCATATAGCTCGTTGACGTACTTGGTGACGGCGTAGGGGCTGAGAGGCTTGCCGATGGTGTGCTCGACCTTCGGCAGCCCTGGATGGTCCCCATAGGTGCTGCTGCTGGCCGCGTACGTGAAACTCTTCACTCCGGCATCACGCGAAGCCACCAGCATGTTCAGGAAGCCACTGATATTCACGCCGTTGGTCGTGATGGGGTCGGCCAGGCTTCGGGGAACGCTGCCAAGAGCGGCTTCGTGAAGCACGTACTCCACAGGCGTGCCGCGCCCACTCGACGTTGCATCTGCCACAGGAAAGACCATGGCTCGATGGCAATCGTCTAGGTTGCGGATATCGCCTTCGATGAAATGAAAGTTGGCCCACTGCTGGGGCTCCACTAGGGTTTGAACCTCGGCCAGGTTGTGCCGGTGGCCGGTGGCGAAGTTGTCGAGGCCCACAACACGCTGGTTGAGTTTGAGCAGGTTCTCAAGCAAGTTGCTGCCGATGAAACCGGCCACACCGGTGACGAGCCACGTGTGCGACTCGGTGACCAAGCGAGCGCGGAGCTTGTCGTAAGCCGATGGGTTGGGATTGGATTGGCTCATGGTGTCTGTGCCGCTCACAGCCGACCGTCTGCTGCACCCAGGGGCAACAGACTTTTCACATCGAACAGCACGGCGTCGGGTTGGCCTAGCGCCTTGATGCCAGCTTCGCCCAATGTCACGAACTGGTGGTGTCCCACAGCCAGCACGATGGCGGCGTATTGGCCGGGGGCAGGCATTTCGGTCAGACATTGCAGACCGTATTCGTGCTCCGCCTCGGCCACATCGATCCATGGGTCGAACACATCGACCTGCGTGTTGTAGCCCTTCAAGGTGTGCACGATGTCTACCACCTTCGTGTTGCGCACGTCGGGGCAGTTTTCCTTGAAGGTTAGCCCCAACACCAAGACCTTGCTGCCCAGCACGGGCACGTTCTTGCGCAGCATCAGCTTGATGACTTCGTCGGCGACATGGCTCGCCATGTTGTCGTTGATGCGCCGACCGGCCAGGATCACCTCTGGGTGATAGCCGACCTCCACTGCCTTGTGCGTGAGGTAGTACGGATCCACGCCGATGCAATGCCCGCCCACCAGCCCCGGACGAAAGGGCAGAAAGTTCCACTTGGTGCCGGCCGCCTGCAGCACTTCGAGCGTGTCGATGCCGAGGCGATGAAAGATGAGGCTCAGCTCGTTCATCAAAGCGATGTTCACGTCGCGCTGCGTGTTCTCGATCACCTTGGCGGCTTCGGCCACCTTGATGCTGCTGGCTTTGTGGGTACCGGCAGTGATGATCTGGCGGTACAACTGGTCCACGAGTTCCGCCACCTCTGGCGTGCTGCCGCTGGTCACCTTCTTGATGCTGGGCAGACGGTGTTCCTTGTCGCCAGGGTTGATGCGCTCGGGGCTATAGCCGCAAAAAAAGTCCACGTTGAACTTCTTGCCGCTGAATTTTTCGAGCACGGGCACACACACTTCTTCGGTAGCGCCGGGGTACACCGTGGACTCGAAAACCACTATGGCACCTTGTGGCATCACCTTGCCGACGGTTTCGCTGGCCTTGACGAGCGGCGTCAGGTCAGGCCGATTGGCCGCGTCCACTGGTGTTGGCACAGTGACGATGAAGACGCCGCATTCGCGCAAGTCTTCAATATGTGCGGTGAAGCGCAGCTGTTCGGCGGCGTTCAGTTCCCCGGGGGTGGTCTCGAGCGTGCGATCGCGGCCAGCTTGCAAATCGGCAATGCGCGCGGCGTTGATATCGAACCCAACCACTGGGCGTTTCTTGCCGAACTCCACGGCGAGCGGAAGGCCCACATATCCCAGGCCGATGATCGCAATGGGTTGATTTGGATGAATGGCTTGCATGATGGGAACGCTGGAAACAAGAACTTCGACAGCGCCCTCTCGATGGAAGCCGTCGCCCTATCGCACTTGAACCGTCACCTTCAAAGGCCCGTCCACTCCCCGCATCTCGTCAGAGAAAGAACAGGCCTCGGCTTCAGTTGGTGTGCCTGACGTAGATCTCGCTGGCGGCATTGGCCACCGTCGCCGACGGCAGGATCAAGCTGACCACGCGGTTCCACTTGACCAGCGGCACGGGGTCGATATAGACCACGTCCTGCGACTGCAGCCTGAACTGGCTCGCAATGGCAAGCGCTGCCGGGTTTCGCGCATTGAGGTTGAAGATGGCGGGTGCACCCGTGGCGCCCTGGCGAATGACGTAGATCTGGCCGGCGTTGGCGGTGGAATTCAACGTGCCCCCGGCTTCGCCCAACGCTTCGCTCAGGCTGAGGCGGCCGTTGCTGCGCATGGGCAATGCCAGCGGGGCCACGACTTCGCCCATGAGGAAGACCTTGTCGTCCTCCCGGTTGGCCACGCGCACGGTGTCGCCGTTCTTCAGCGGAATGCTGTTGCCGTCGTAGCCGGCTTCGCGCAGCCTGGTCATGTCGATCCGGATCGACTGGCCGTTGCGAATGAGCGTGACGGCCGAGCGGTTGCCCGCGGCCGTAATGCCGCCGGCCCGGTTGATGGCTTCGTTCAGCGTCATCGGCACGTCGGTGAAGATCTGCGAGCCGGGGGTGCGCACTTCGCCTTCTACATACGCGCGGCGGCTGCGGAACGACTGGATGCGCACGGTCACTTGCGGGTCGCGGATGTGCGGAAGGAGCAGCTTGCCGATCAGGTCGGAGGCGTCGCCCTCGCTCAGCCCCGCCACCCGCACGCGGCCGATGTACGGAAAGGCCACCTCTCCGTCGGAATCGACAATGAAGCCGGGGGCCACCTGCACGCCCGTCGGGTCCGCAGACTGCGAAATGACGGCGCCGGCATTCGGCAGCAGTTCGGGGTGGTCGTAAACGATGACGCCCACCACGTCGCCGGGGCCGATGGTGTAGCGCTCGCTCTTGCCGAACAGCGCATTGACCTCAGGCGGAACGCCCTTCGGGGCCGCCTGCGCCAGCGTGCGCACGAGCGCGAGGGAAATGGGGGTGATCTGGCCTTCGGGCGCCTCGTCGGGAAGATAGCGGAACTGGGATGCCAGTTCGCCCCCTGCCTCGTAGGGCTCCACGTTGCCCATGCCCGGCACGACCGCGCAGCCTTGAAGCACCACCACACATGCCAGTGTCGAAGCCAACTTCAGGACATTTGCATTTCTTCTCAATTCCGATCCCCCAAGGAAATTCCAATTTTTTAGCGCCAAAATAGCCAGGCGATAAAAACTACGCATGCACTTATTGCGGTGCAATTCTTTTTCACAATTCGTGGTTACCGCAGGCACACTGCTGGGCACTGTCAGGGCGCAGAGTGCCTCGTGGAGGCGCTGAACCGAGAACATGCAACTGCATGTCAATACCGGTCCGCTTGTCGTAGCGGCGGGCGTGATCCTAACAGTGGCACCCCGCTCGGATGAGTCACCACGGGGGCTCCGTTTCCTTTTGTAACTAAAACTACTGAAACTGGGTAGACCTAAGCACGCACTTTTCTTTCCGCATTGCGGATGAGGCAAATAGATCAAATACGCCGAATGCTTCACGCCGGGCAGCTGATCCCGGCACGCTTCCGCGGGCATACTCGACGCTCTTTCAACAGCAGAGCTCCAGCAGCCTTTTGAATCATGAGCATCCTCAGTGAATTCAAGGAATTTGCCGTCAAGGGCAACGTCATCGACCTCGCGGTGGGCGTGATCATCGGCGCCGCGTTCGGCAAGATCGTCGACTCGCTGGTGGGCGACATCATCATGCCGCTGGTGGGCGTGGTGTTCGGCAAGCTCGATTTCTCGAACCTCTATGTGGTGCTGGGCACCGTGCCCCCCGGCGTGGCGAACACGCTGGCAGACCTGAAGAAGGCCGGCGTTCCGGTGCTGGCTTATGGCAGCTTCATTACCGTGGCCGTCAACTTCGTGATCCTTGCTTTCATCATCTTCATGATGGTCAAGCAGATCAACAAGCTGCGGAAGACCGAAGAGGCCGCGCCGCCTGCTCCTGCCGCAACGCCGGAAGACATCACCTTGCTGCGCGAAATCCGCGACAGCCTCAAGCGCCCCTAAGCGCCCCTCAGCACGCGGGCCATGCGCAGCGCCTCGACGAGGCTCGAAGCATCGGCCAGGCCCGTGCCCGCGATGTCGAACGCGGTGCCGTGGTCGGGGCTGGTCCGCACCAGTGGCAGTCCCAGCGTCACGTTCACGCCCTTCTCCACGCCCAGGTACTTGACGGGGATCAGGCCCTGGTCGTGGTACATCGCAACCACCACGTCGAACTCGCCGCTGGACGGCACGCCCTGCCTGGCGCGCGCACGCATGAAGACGGTGTCGGGCGCATAGGGGCCGCTGGCGTCGATGCCTTCGGCGCGCGCGGCCTCGATGGCCGGCGCGATGATCTCGCGCTCTTCCGAACCGAACAGGCCGCCCTCGCCCGCGTGCGGGTTGAGCCCCGCCACGCCGATGCGCGGCACGCGGCCGAGGGCATGCGTCAGCGCGCGGTGAGTGATGCGCAGGGTTTCGAGCACACCGTCGAAATGCACCGCCTCGATGGCGTGGCGCAGCGACATGTGGATGCTGACGAGCACGGTGCGCAGCTCGTCGTTGGCCAGCATCATGCGCACCGGCACGTCGGCCAGGGTGCGGCCCAGGTGGGCGGCGGCCTCGGCCTGCAGCAGTTCGGTATGGCCGGGGTACGGAAAGCCGGCGGCCGACAGCGCTTCCTTGTGCAGCGGCGCGGTCACGATGGCGCCGATTTCACCGCGTAGTGCGGCCCGCGCGGCCCAGACGACGCATTCGCCGGCCACGCGGCCGGCTTCGGCGCTGATCTGGCCCAGCTCGATTGGCGATGGCGGCGCAATCACCTGCAGCACGGGAATGCAGCCCGGCGGCACCGTCGCGGCTTCGGCGGCGGTTTCGATTTCCAGCACCGGCCATGCCGGCAGCCCAGGTGCTGCGAGCGCCTGCGAGGCCTTGCGCATCGTGCCCACATCGCCGGCAACGAACGCGCCATGCGTTGCATCGGGCGCGTCGCGAAAGGCCTTGGCGATGATCTCGGGGCCGATGCCCGCGGGATCCCCGAGGGTGATGGCGATGGCAGCGCTCATTGGAAAGGCACCTCCGTGCTCCGCACTGCGGTGCAAGCTTGCTTGGGGCGGCCCGGCGCTGCGCTCATGCCGGGTTGTCGATGTCGATGAACTCGTGCTTCAGCCCGAGCTGCGCCGCAACGTGCCCGGCCACGGCTGGCGCGCCGTAACGTTCGGTGGCGTGGTGCCCGCAGGCCAGGAAGGCCACGCCCATCTCGCGTGCGTAGTGGGCCTGGGGCTCCGAGATCTCGCCGGTGATGAAGGCGTCGGCGCCGGCCGCGATGGCGGCTTCGAAGTAGCCCTGCGCGCCGCCGGTGCACCACGCGATGTTCCTGATGGCGCGATGCGCCGTGTCGACGAGCGTGACCGGCCTTTTCAGCACTTTTTCGACATGGGTGGCGAGCGCCTTGGCGTTGGCGAAGCCTTCGCCGTTTTCCTGCGCGCCGAGAAAACCCAGTTCCTGCTCGCCGAAGCGCCCGGCCGATCCGGCATGGGCCACGAGCCCCAGTTGCAGGCCGAGCTGTGCGTTGTTGCCGAGTTCGGGATGCGCATCGAGCGGCAGGTGATAGGCGAAGAGATTGACGTCGTCACCTAGCAGCAGGCCCAGGCGCTGCTTCATCCAGCCGGTGACGCAGCCGTCCTGGCCGCGCCAGAACAGGCCATGGTGGACGAAGATGGCATCGGCATCGGCGTGGATCGCGGCCTCGATCAGCGCGCGGCTGGCGGTTACGCCCGAAACGATCTTGCGCACCACGGTGCGCCCTTCGACCTGCAGGCCGTTGGGTCCGTAGTCCTTGAAGCGCCCGGGGGCGAGCAACAGGTCGAATGCGTGAAGCAGTTCGTGGCGGGTGGTGCTCATCGCGCCATTGTCGCGCCGCCCGCGATGGCCGCGCCATCCCGCATGGCATGGCCACGAGCGGCCAGGGGCAACAGCGCCAGCAGGAAGCCCAGCCCGGCCAGCGCTGCCACGTAGTGCGCCGGCGCCATGGTGTCGCGCTGCAGCCAGAGCGTGAGGATCACCGGGGTCAGTCCGCCGAAGACCGCGTACGACATGTTGTAGGCAAACGAAAGGCCGGTGAAGCGCACCGGCGCCGGGAAGGCGCGCACGCCCGCGATCGGCACCGTGGCGATGGTGCCCACGAACAGGCCCACCAGCGCGTAGTGCGCATAGAGCGTCGACGGCGTGCCGGGCAGCCCGCTGTAGAACAGGTAGGCCGTGGCGAACAGGCCGCCCCATCCGATCAGCATGACGGTGCGCGTGCCGATGCGGTCGCTGGCCCAGCCGGCCAGCATGCAGCCGAGCGTCAGGGTCAGCGTGGCGAGCGCGTTGGCTTCGAGCGCCAGCGCGGCCGGAATGTGGTGCACCTTCTGCAGGTAGGTGGGCGTGTACAGCACCACGACCACGATGGCGGCCGACAGCACCCAGGTCAGCAGCGCAACGTACACGCAGGCCAGGCGGTGCTCGCGCAGCACGGTGCGCAGCGGCATCTCGCGCGCCACGCTGCGGCGCCCGGCCAGCTCCTTGAACACCGGCGTCTCGTGCAGGAAGCGGCGCAGGTACACCGACACCAGCCCGAACACACCGCCCAGCACAAAGGGAAGGCGCCAGGCGAACTCGCTCACCTGCACCGGCGAATAGTGTCGGTTGATGGCCACCGCAACCAGCGAGCCCAGCAGGATGCCGCCGGTGATGCCCGAGGTCAGCATGCCGATGCCGAAGCCGTAGCGCCTGGCCGGAACGTGCTCGCCCACGAACACCCAGGCGCCGGGCATCTCGCCGCCGATGGCCGCGCCCTGCAGCACGCGCATGGCCAGCAGCAGCAGGGGCGCCGCGACGCCGATGCTCGCGTAGGTCGGCAGCAGGCCGATCACCAGCGTGGGCGCCGCCATCAGGAAGATCGACAGCGTGAACATGCGCTTGCGGCCGAAGATGTCGCCGAAATGCGCGATGACGATGCCGCCCACCGGGCGCGCCAGGTAGCCGGCCGCGAAGATGCCGAAGGTCTGCAGCTGCCGCAGCCAGTCGGGCATGTCGGCTGGGAAGAACAGCGCCCCGAGCACGGTGGCGAAGAACACGTAGATGACGAAGTCGTAGAACTCCAGGGTGCCGCCGAGGGCGGACAGGCCGAGGGTCTTGTAGTCGCTCGAACCGAGCGTGCGTGCCGGTGCCGGCTGCGCGCCGTCAGGGAGGGTTGCTTGTGAAGTCATGGCTGGCAGGAAGGTCGTGACCGCGCGCCAGCCCGCGAAACCAGGTGAGAAAACGGAAAAATGGCGCGCCGACGAAATGCCTGGCCGCTTCCGCCGGGTGGGCAGCGCGGGAGGCCGGGGAAACATGGGCCGGGTGGGACCTGCAAGGCGATGCTACGGGTTAACCCGGATTCACGCAGTGCAGCCAGCCCAATCTCGACCGCGCGGCGCGGTTTCTGTTCCGTGCGGTTGAGGGACAATTGACAACATCGCTGCGCTCCACAGCAGCCTTCCAACGTCTTTTTCACCAATCTTTCATGAAACGCACCTGGCTGCTCTTTGCACAAGCCGTGACTGTCCTGCTCGCGGCCTATTTCGTCGTCGCGACGCTCAAGCCCGAGTGGATCCACAAGCGCGCGACCTCGCTGGGCGGGGTGGTGTCGATCGTCGAGGCGCCCGCGGGCAACCCGAACATCCCGACGGCCGGCAGCCTGAGCGTGCCGGCCAAGAAGGCTTCGCCGGCGGTGGTGAGCATCAACACCAGCAAGGCCGCGCAACGCCATCCGCGCAGCAACGACCCGTGGTTCCGCTTCTTCTTCGGCGACCAGGACGACCAGCCCCAGGTGGGCCTGGGCAGCGGCGTGATCGTGAGCGCCGACGGCTACATCCTCACCAACAACCACGTGGTCGAGGGCGCCGACGAGATCGAGGTAACGCTCAACGACAGCCGCCACGCGCGCGGCAAGGTGATCGGCACCGACCCCGACACCGACCTGGCCGTGCTGAAGATCGAGCTCGACAAGCTGCCGGCGATCGTGCTGGGCGACTCCGACGCGCTGCAGGTGGGCGACCAGGTGCTGGCCATCGGCAACCCATTCGGTGTCGGCCAGACCGTGACCAGCGGCATCGTCTCGGCGCTGGGGCGCAACCAGCTCGGCATCAACAACTTCGAGAACTTCATCCAGACCGACGCGGCCATCAACCCTGGCAACTCGGGCGGCGCGCTGATCGACGTCAACGGCAACCTGCAGGGCATCAACACTGCGATCTATTCGCGCTCGGGCGGCAGCATGGGCATCGGCTTTGCCATTCCGGTGTCGATGGCCAAGATCGTGCTCGAAGGGATCGTGAAGGAAGGCCAGGTGCGCCGCGGCTGGATCGGCGTGGAGCCGAACGAACTCTCGCCCGAACTCGCCGAGACCTTCGGCGTGAAGGCGGACACCGGCGTGATCATCACCGGCGTGCTGCAGAACGGCCCGGCTGCCAAGGCCGGCATCCGACCCGGCGACGTGATCACTTCGGTGGGCGAGAAGAAGACGGACAACGTGCAGGCGCTGCTGACCGCGGTGGCCGGCCTGAAGCCCGGCAGCACCGCGAGGTTTGCGCTGCAGCGCGGCAGCGACAAGATGGAACTGGACGTGATGCCGGGCCTGCGGCCGAAGAGCCCGGTGCGGCAGGTACCGAATCAGCAGCAGCCCGAATAACGGGCTGCCGTCAGGCCAGCCGGCGGGTCAGGACTGCGCCGAATCGGCGCTTTCGTCTTCCTCGGCCTTCCTGGCGGCACTGGCGAAATACTTGGCACCGATGATGCCCACCTCGTACAGCAGGCACATCGGCACCGCCAGCGCCAGCTGCGACACCACGTCGGGTGGCGTGAGCACCGCGGCCACGACGAACGCGACCACGATGAAGTAGCCGCGGAAGGACTTGAGCTTCTCGATGGTCACCATCTCGAAGCGCACCAGCAGCATCACGACGATCGGCACCTGGAAGGCCACGCCGAAGGCGATGTACAGCGACAGGATGGCCTCGACGTACGATGAAATGTCGGGCGTCGCCTGCACCGCTGCGGGGGCAAAGCGCTGGATGAAGCTGAACATCTTGTCCAGCACGAAGAGCTGCACGAAGGCAATGCCGGCATAGGCCAGCAGGCTGCCGAAGAAGATCAGCGGCAGCGCGAATTTCTTTTCATGGCTGTAGAGCCCGGGCGCGACGAACATCCACGCCTGGTACATGAGCCAGGGCAGCGCCAGCAGCACGGCCGCCATCATCAGCACCTTGAGCGGCACGAAGAACGGGGAGAACACACCGATGGCGATGAGCTTCGCGTCGTGCGGCATGTGCGCCTTGATCGGCATCGCGATCAGGTCGATCAACCCGCCCGGGCCGGGCCAGATGGCCAGCAGGACGCCCGCGACCACGAGGCCATAGACGCAGTAGAGCAGGCGGTCGCGAAGCTCGACCAGGTGCGCCACGAACGGCTGTTCGGTGCCCGCCAGTTCGTCTTCTTTGTCTTTGTTCTTGTTGTCGGAATCGGCCATTGGAAAAGAAGATAGCGTGACGTCGGCCGGCGTGCGGCGCTCGCGGAACGCGGTGGTGGGGGACGCTAGTTGATCTTGTTGATCGTGTGCGGGCGGAAGCGCGCGACACGCGCGGCACCCGACAGCGCCTTGGTGCGCACGCCGTTGCGCGCCTTGTACCACTGCGGCGTGGCGCCCTGCTTCAGTCGCCAGTTCTTGCGGGGATGCTTGTATTCGGGCGGCGACGGCTCGGGTTCGGCCAGCGCCGAGAGGGTTTCGCCCGAACCGCTGAACTGCTTCTCGAATTCGCTCGCGCCGGTGTGGATGCTGTGCTCGACGTCGCGCGCCGCATCCTCGACGGTGGTCTTCATCTTGCGGAGCTCGTCGAGCTCCATCGAGCGGTTGACTTCGGCCTTGACGTCGTTCACGTAGCGCTGCGCCTTGCCGAGCAAGGTGCCGACGGTGCGGGCCACGCGCGGCAGCTTTTCCGGACCGATGACGATCAGCGCCACGACGCCGATCAGCGCCAGCTTCTCAATGCCGAGGTCGAGCACGTGCTGCTGCCCGCGCTCAGGACTTCTGACGCGCTTCGACGTCGATCGTCGACTTGTCGCTGTTGGCCGGCTGGCCAGTCACTTGCTGGGTGGGGGCCGGCGGGGTGGCGGCGTCGGACGAACCGTCCTTCATGCCGTCCTTGAAGCCCTTGACGGCGCCGCCAAGGTCCGAACCCATGTTCCGCAGCTTCTTGGTGCCGAAGATCATGACCACGACGAGCAGCACGATCAGCCAGTGCCAGATGGAAAAAGAACCCATGGAGAACTCCTAAGAATGTGTCCGATTTTAGTCGGGCGGAATGTGACAGTTTGGACTAACGCCACTCAACCGCGAAGCCACGGGCGGGGGCCGCCCATGACATGGACATGGAGATGGTGAACCTCCTGGCCGCCCTCGCTGCCCGTGTTGACGACGACCCGGTAGCCGCCGTCCGGATAGGGCCTGCAGCCCTGCTCCAGCGCCAGCTTAGGCGCCAGGATCATGATCTTGCCCATGAGGGCCGAGTCGTCGGGCGTGAGCTGCGCCATCGAAGCGATGTGCTTCTTGGGCACCAGCATGAAATGCACCGGCGCCCAGGGCGAGATGTCGTGAAAACCGAACAGGTCGTCGTCTTCGTAGACCTTGCGCGAGGGGATCTTGCCTTCGATGATTTTGCAGAAGACGCAGTTCGGGTCAGATGACATCTTTGGGTTCCATGGGACGGCCGTCGTTCATGCGGATCATGCCCTTCACGATCCGGTACAGGAACCACAGCGAGATCAGGCTCCAGGCGATCCAGCCCGGCACGAAGAACAGCAGCCAGAGCCACGAAGTAACGATGTACAGCAGGCCGGCCCACAGCACCGAGCGGATGCGCCAGCTGAAGTGCGATGCCTGCCAGGTGCCGGCCGCGTCGTCGCGCTTGACGAAGTCGATCACCAGCGCAATCAGCAGCAGCAGCACGGAGGCCTGCGCCCCCGGCACGACGGCGCCGATGGCCACGATCAGGTGCAGGATGTAACTGACCCAGCCCCAGGTCTTGAGGGAGTCGTCGGGTTCCACGTTCACGATGTCGTTGGCCATGGTCGATGTCCTTTCAATCGTTGGAGGCTTCGGATTCCCGCGCCTGCACCTTGCGCAGCGCTTTTTCCTCGATGCCGCTGGTGCCCTCGCGGCGCTCGAGTTCCGCGGTGACGTCGGCGGGGGAAAAACCGTAGTGCGCCAGCGCCACCATGGTGTGGAACCAGAGGTCGGCCACTTCGTTCACTATTTTGGAGCGGTCGCCGCCGTGGTCGGCGTCCTTGGCGGCCATCACGACCTCGGTGGCTTCCTCGCCGATCTTCTTGAGGAAGGCGTCGGGGCCCTTGTGCAGCAGGCGCGCGACGTAGCTCTTCTCGGGATCGCCTCCGCGCGCGGGCAGGCGGCTTTCGATGACCGAGGCAAGGCGTGCAAGGGCGTCGGAGGTGCTGTGGTTCACTGTGGCCCTCATTTGTAGATCGACTCCGGGTCTTTCAAGACGGGTTCGACCACGGTCCAGCCGCCGTTCTCGTACTTGCTGAAGAAGCAGCTGTGGCGGCCGGTGTGGCAGGCGATGCCGGGCTCGTGGCCGAGCTGGGTGACCTTGAGCAGCACCACGTCGTTGTCGCAGTCGAGGCGGATCTCGTGCACGGTCTGCACGTGGCCCGATTCCTCGCCCTTGAACCAGAGCTTGTTGCGCGAGCGGCTGAAATACACCGCGCGGCCGAGCTCGGCGGTCTTTTCGAGCGCCTCGCGGTTCATCCAGGCGAACATCAGCACGTCGTTGCTGCCTTGCTCCTGCGCGATCACGGGCACCAGGCCGTTCGCATCCCACTTCACTTCATCGAGCCAATTCATCGCGGTATTGTCGGGGATGGGAAAAGACCCTTGAGGCACGTTCAACGGTCGATCCGCACGGGAATGCCCCGCGCGGCCATGCGGGCTTTGGCCTCGCCCACCGTGTGCTCGCCGTAGTGGAAGATGCTGGCCGCCAGCACTGCATCAGCGCCGCCGGTCTGGATGCCGTCGGCCAGGTCGTCGAGGCTGCCGACGCCGCCCGAGGCGATCACCGGCACATTGACGGCGTTGCTCACGGCGCGGGTCAGTTCCAGGTCGAAGCCGCTCTTGGTGCCGTCGCGGTCCATGCTGGTGAGCAGGATCTCGCCGGCGCCGCGGCGCGCCATCTCGGCTGCCCATTCGACGGCGTCGAGGCCGGTGTTCTTGCGCCCGCCGTGGCTGTACACGTCCCAGCCCGCCCCACGCGTGGCGGCCTCTTCGGGGCTGCGGCGCTTGGCGTCGATGGCGACCACGATGCACTGCGAACCGTATTTCTGCGAGGCGTCGTTGATCACCTGCGGATCCGAGATGGCGGCCGAGTTGAAGCTGGTCTTGTCGGCGCCCGCGTTGAGCAGCCGGCGCACGTCGGCCACGGTGCGCACGCCGCCGCCCACGGTCAGCGGAATGAAGACCTGCGAAGCCACGGCCTCGATGATCGGCAGGATCAGGTCGCGTCCGTCGCTGGTGGCGGTGATGTCGAGGAAGGTGAGTTCGTCGGCGCCCTGCGCGTTGTAGCGCGCGGCGATCTCGACGGGGTCGCCCGCATCGCGCAGTTCGAGGAAGTTGACGCCCTTGACGACGCGGCCGCCGGTGACGTCGAGGCAGGGAATGATGCGTTTGGCAAGCATGAAAAAATGAACCGGTAGGAGATCAGAGAACGCGGAGCTGTTGCCAGCCCTGCCATTGGGCGCCGGGCGCCAGCAGGACGGGCTCGTCGATGCGGGCCGCCTCGACGCAGAGCATGTGGCGGAAGCCATCTTCGGGCATGTCGGCGAGTTTCGCTCCGAGCACGGCACCGGGGTTCCACACCACGGTTTCGCTGCAGCTCGCGCTTTGTGCGATTTCGAGCGTGCTGCCGGGCTGCACGAGGCGCAGCGGCTTGGCGGGCGCGGCGTAGACGCTGTCGAATTCCGCGTCGAAATGCAGCGCCGCGGCAGTTTCCACATGACGGTCGTCGCGCAGCGAATCCCAGCGGTTGGCGCCCTGCAGGCCTTCGAGGCGCACGTGGGCGATGTCGTCGACGCGCAGATAGGTGTGCAGCGCGGCCGCAAAGGTCCAGGGCGCATGGTCGATGTTGACGAGCGTGAGCGTGGTGCGCAGCCCGCCGGCGGACAGGGTCGCTTCCAGCCGTGCCTCAAAAGCGTGCGGCCAGAGCGTCCGGGTGGCTTCGTTGTCGCGCAGCGTCAACCGCAGCGTCTGCGGCGCATCGGCAGCCGCTTGCGCCCAAGGCAAATTGCGCATGAATCCATGTTTGGGCAGCATGCCGCGCTGGTTGAACTGGGGGCAGCAGATGGGCACGCCGCCGCGAATGGCGGCCTGCCCATCGAACACCGCGCGCGGACTCAGATAAAGTCGCTCCACCCCGCTGGCCGTGGCCCACGAGAGCACTTGGGCGCCATGCAATGCAACGGTCAGGGTGCTTCCATCGGCGCCCGTGGCGCGGATGGCGGGCTGGCCGCGGAACTCGATCAGGCTGGTTTCCATGCCCGGAATTGTAGGCAGCGACCGCGCGGTGGCACGGAATTGGCATCAAGGGCCCATTGCGTGCACGGGGCCTTCTTGGATACCCTGTGGCCGCTTGCATCGGGGGACAGCATGCAAGTCGGCCCCGTGCACTCGAAAATCACTCTCACACGACAGACAAAAAGGGGATACGCATGAAGAAGCTGCCGATGGCCGCATGGATCCTGATCGCGATGGTGCTCGGCATCGTCGTCGGCTACATGATCTTCTCGAGCTTTCCGGACAAAAAGGCCGCGAAAGAAATTGCAGATTACGTCTCCATCGTCTCGGACGTGTTCCTGCGCCTGATCAAGATGCTGATCGGCCCGCTGGTGTTCTCCACGCTGGTGGTGGGCATCGCGCACATGGGCGACGCCAAGTCGGTCGGCCGCGTGTTCGGCAAGGCCATCGGCTGGTTCCTCACGGCCTCGCTGATCTCGCTGGTGATCGGCCTGGTCATGGCCAACCTGCTCAAGCCCGGCGAGAACCTGGGCCTGCCGCTGCCCGACATCGGCGCCTCGGCCAACCTGGCCACCGCCAAGTTCACGCTGAAGGACTTCGTGAGCCACACGGTGCCCAAGTCGTTCGTCGAGGCCATGGCGAACAACGAGATCCTGCAGATCGTGGTGTTCTCGATGTTCTTCGGCGTGGCGCTGGCCTCGCTGGGCGACAAGGCCAAGACACTGGTGGCGGCCATCGAGGAGCTGTCGCACGCGATGCTCAAGATCACCGGCTACGTGATGAAGCTCGCACCCCTGGCGGTGCTGGCCGCCATGGCCGCCACGGTGGCTGTCAACGGCCTGAGCATCCTGCTGAAGTTCGCGGTGTTCATGGGCGACTTCTACCTGGGCCTGTTCGTGCTGTGGAGCGTGCTGATCCTGGCGGGCTTCCTGTTCCTCGGCCCGCGCGTGTTGAAGCTGCTGGTGCTCATCAAGGAAGCCTTCCTGCTGTCGTTCGCCACCGCGAGCTCCGAAGCGGCCTACCCGAAGATCCTGCAGGCGCTCGACCGTTTCGGCGTGAAGCGCAAGATCTCGAGCTTCGTGATGCCGATGGGCTACTCGTTCAACCTCGACGGCTCGATGATGTACTGCACCTTCGCGGTGCTCTTCATCGCCCAGGCCTACAACATCCACATGCCGATCAGCACGCAGATCACGATGCTGCTGATCCTCATGCTCACGTCCAAGGGCATGGCCGGCGTGCCGCGCGCCTCGCTGGTGGTGATTGCCGCCACGCTGAACCACTTCGACATTCCCGAAGCCGGCCTGCTGCTGATTTTGGGCGTGGACACTTTCCTAGACATGGGCCGCTCGGCCACCAATGCGGTGGGCAACTCCATTGCCACCGCGGTGGTCGCCAAGTGGGAGGGCGAACTGATGTCCGAGCGCGATGCCGAGGTCAACGCCCGCGCGATCGACGAAGAGGCGGCTGCCACCCTCGCCCACCCCGCACACGCGTGAGGCGCGCCATGAAGCCCAAGGCCACGCCGTCGGTTTTTCTCGCCGTACTGCTGCTGGCGGCCGCCATGCTCGTGCCTGCAAGGCCGGCACAGGCGCAGGAGCAAGCCCCCACCGCGCTGACCGGCACTCTTGCCAAGGCGCGCGAGACGGGCGCCATCACCATCGGCTACCGCGAATCGTCGGTGCCGTTCTCGTACCTCAATGCGCGCAAGGAGCCGATCGGCTATTCGATCGAGCTTTGCCGCGCGCTGGTGACGGCCATCGAGGACGCGGTGAACAAGAGCCTCACCATCAAGTGGGTGCCCGTCACGTCCGATTCGCGCATCGATGCGGTCGTGAGCGGCAAGGTCGACCTGGAATGCGGCTCGACCACCAGCAACCTCGAGCGCCAGAAGCGCGTGAGCTTCTCGCCGACGATGTTCGTCTCGGGTACCAAGGTGCTGGTGAAGAAGGGCTCGCCGATCAAGTCGTTCCGCGACCTCGCGGGCAAGAAGGTGGCGGTGACGGCCGGCACCACGAACGAGAAGACGCTGCGCGACCTGTCGGAAAAGTTCAAGCTGAACATCGACCTGCGGGTGGCGCGCGACCACGCGGAGTCGTTCGCGCTGGTGAAGAGCGGCCAGGCCGACGCCTTCGCGACCGACGACGTGCTGCTCTATGGCCTGATCGCGCAGGACGCCGCCAAGGCCAACTATGAGGTGGTCGGCGATTTCCTCTCCTACGACCCCTACGGGATCATGTACCGCAAGGACGATCCGCAGCTGAACAAGTTGGTCATCGACACCTTCCAGGTGCTGGCGGAAGACGGCGAGATCCATCGGCAGTACAAGCGCTGGTTCCTGCGCAAGCTGCCTTCGGGGGAGAGCATCAATCTGCCGATGAGCGAGCAGCTGGAAACGATCATCCAGACGATGTCGGTGAAGTCCGAATAGCTTCTTTTCAGGGCGCGGCCTGACGTTTTCTTACTCAGCGAACGGTCAGGAGGATTTCATCCAATTGCCTGAGGAACCCTGGGGCATCTCAACGGCATGGCGCCATGAAATTCTTTCTGGAAGCAGTGGCGGTACTCGGACTGGCCATCGTCCTGGCCGGGGTCATGCTGAGCCTGCTGGCAGGCGATCAAGACCTCGATGAAGCCGAGCCTGAACAGGAACCGGCGCGCCCGCCCAGGGCGGCGCCGGCAATGCGTCAGGCCGCCAGTTCGTCCGCGCGGGCCTGCGCGGCGGCGAAGTCGAGGTCGCCCGAGTAGATCGCGCGGCCGCAGATCACACCTTCCACGCCGTCGGACTCGACTTCGCAGAGCTTGTCGATGTCGGCCATGTTCGACAGGCCGCCCGAGGCGATCACGGGGATGGTCAGCGCCTGCGCGAGCTTGACGGTGGCCTCGATGTTGATGCCCGAGAGCATGCCGTCGCGGCCGATGTCGGTGTAGATGATCGATTCGACGCCGTAGTCCTCGAACTTCTTGCCCAGGTCGGCCACCTCGTGGCCCGTGAGCTTGCTCCAGCCGTCGGTGGCGACCTTGCCGTCCTTGGCGTCCAGGCCCACGATGATGTGGCCGCCGAAGGCGCTGCAGGCGTCCTTCAGGAAGCCGGGGTTCTTGACCGCGGCGGTGCCGATGATCACGTAGCGCAGGCCGTCATCGATGTAGCGCTCGATGGTGTCGAGGTCGCGGATGCCGCCGCCGAGCTGCACCGGAATGTCGTCGCCCACCTCTTTCAGGATCGCCTTGATCGCCGCATGGTTCTGCGGCTTGCCGGCGAAGGCGCCATTCAGATCGACCAGGTGCAGCCGGCGCGCGCCGGCCTCGACCCACTTGCGGGCCATGGCGGCAGGGTCTTCGCTGAAGATGGTGGACTGGTCCATGTCGCCCTGTTTGAGGCGAACGCAGTGGCCGTCTTTGAGATCAATGGCGGGAATGAGGAGCATGGAAGTGACGCGAGTGTGCGGGATCCGGGCTGTGGGAGTGTCGGCCCGGTCGGAAAAATAGGTTCAGGGTTTCCAGTGGAGGAAATTGCGATAGAGCTGCAACCCGTGGTCCGCACTCTTCTCCGGGTGGAACTGGGTGGCAAAAATGTTATCGCGTGCGATGGCCGCGGTAAAGCTCGCGCCGTATTCCGCCTCGCCCACGCTGTGTTTGGGGTCCGCCGGACGGGCATAGAAGCTGTGCACGAAGTAAAAATAGCTCAGGTCGGGCACGCCCGCCCACACCGGATGCGGCTGGGCCTGGCGCACCTGGTTCCAGCCCATCTGCGGCACCTTGAAGCGGCTGCCGTCGGCCTGCAGGCGCCCGGCCAGGTCGAATTTGACGACTTCACCTGGAATGAGGCCCAAGCCGTCGGTCGGGCCTTCGTCGCTACGCGACAGCATCATCTGCATGCCCACGCACACGCCGAACAGCGGCTTGCTGGCGGCCGCCTCGAGCACCGATTCCTGAAGGCCGGAGTCGCGCAGCTCGCGCATGCAGTCGGGCATGGCGCCCTGCCCCGGCAGCACCACACGGGTCGCCTTGCGGACCACGTCGGGGTCGGAGGTGACGAACACCTCCACGCCCACCTGGTCGGCCGCATGGCGAACGGCCTGCGACACCGAGTGCAGGTTGCCCATGCCGTAGTCGACGACCGCGACGGTATTTGCTGCTGCAGATTTCATAGCTGTTCGCTGGCGGGCTTCAGAGCGAACCCTTGGTCGATGGAATGACCCCGACGGAGCGGGGATCGATTTCGAGCGCGCCGCGCATGGCGCGCGCAAAAGCCTTGAACACCGTCTCGCACTGGTGATGCGCATTGACGCCCTTGAGGTTGTCGATGTGCAGCGAGACGAAGGCGTGGTTCACGAAACCCTGGAAGAACTCGTAGGTGAGCTGGCTGTCGAAGGTGCCGATCATCCCGCTGGTGAAAGGCACGTGCATCACGAGGCCCGGACGGCCCGAGAAGTCGATGACGACACGGCTCAGCGCCTCGTCGAGCGGCACATAGGCATGGCCGTAGCGGCGGATGCCTTTCTTGTCGCCGACAGCCTTGGCCACGGCCTGGCCCAGCGTGATGCCCACGTCTTCCACCGTGTGGTGCCCGTCGATGTGCAGGTCGCCCTGGCAGTCGATGTCGAGGTCGATCAGCCCGTGGCGGGCGATCTGGTCGAGCATGTGGTCGAAGAAGCCGATGCCGGTGGAAAGCTTGGCGCGGCCGGTGCCGTCGAGGTTCACGCTGACGGTGATCTTCGTCTCGGCGGTGTTGCGGGTGACCGTCGCTGTGCGATCGGCAATCTGGGGGGTGGTCATAGTGAGGCTTCGAGTGCCGCGAGCATCCGCGCATTCTCGTCGGCCGTTCCGACGGTGAGACGCAGGCAGTTCGCGAGCAGTTCATGCATTTTAGAAACGTTCTTCACCAGAACGCCGCGAGCCTTCATACCCTCGAAAGTCCTGGCGGCATCGGGCACGCGCAGGAGGATCATGTTGGCGTCGCTGGGCCAGGTCTTCACGCCGGGCAGGCGGCCGAGCCCCGTCATCAGGCGCTCGCGCTCCTCGCGGATCTGCCGGGCCTGGGCCTCGAACACGTCGGCATGCTCCAGCGCGAACAGCGCAGCCTCGCAGTTGAGCACACTGATGTTGTAGGGCGGGCGCACTTTGTCGATCTCGGCGACCAGCGCGGCCGGACCCATCATGTAGCCCAGGCGGATGCCGGCCAGCCCGAACTTGCTGAGCGTGCGCATCAGCAGCACGTGGCCGTGCTTCGCCAGCCGGTCGATGTAGCTGCGGGCAGCAAAGGGCTGGTAGGCCTCGTCGATCACCACCAGGCCGCCCTGCGCGCCCTGGGCTTCGACGATCTTCTCGAGGACGGCGTCGTCCCAGAGGTTGGCGGTCGGGTTGTTGGGGTACGCGAGATAGACGATGGCGGGCTTCTCGCGCTGGATGGCGGCCAGCATGGCGGCCTCGTCGAGCTCGAAGTCGGCCGTGAGCGGCACGCCAACGAACTTCAGGCCCTGGAGCTTCGCGCTCATGGCGTACATCACGAAGCCGGGCACGGGTGCCAGCACGGCCGCACCCGGCAGGTCGCAGGCGATGGCCAGCAGCGAGATCAGTTCGTCCGACCCGTTGCCCAGCATCAGCGCGAAGCCTTCAGGCATTTGCGCATGTGCCGCCAGCGCGCTGCGCAGATCGGCGCCACGGTCGCCGGGGTAGCGGTTGAGCGCCAGCGTGCCGAGCCGCGTGCCGAGTTCGGCCTGCAGCGCGGGCGGCAGGCCGAAGGGGTTTTCCATGGCGTCGAGCTTGATGAAGCCGCGCGCGTCCTGCACCGCATAGCCATGCATGGCCCGCACGTCGTGGCGGATGCGGTCGAACGGCGGGCGAGCGGATTCAGGAGCGGTCATCGGGTGCAGTGATAGCTGTTCTTGAGGGCGCCGGACATGACCAGTTGCACGGGCATGTCGGCTTCGTAACTGTCGGCGTTGCGGGTCAGCTCGGTCTGGTAGAGCGAACGGGCCATGGAGGGTTCGAGGCGGCGGCCCTCGACGCAGAACAGCGGCTTCTGGCCGTTGCGCTGCGAAGATTCGACGCCTTCGCGCAGGCCTTCGAGCACGCCGACCAGGTAGTAGCTGGCGTAGGCCTTGCCCTCCTTCTCGTTGGCCTCGAGCGTGCGCAGCTCGCGGATGCTCATGGCCTGCGCGCCGGAGGCGACGGCGAGTGCGAGCAGCAGGAACGCGGCACGCTTCATCGGCATCACCTGCGGTAGCGCGGCGGCGGCGCGTAGGCGCCGTCGGCCGGGAAGGCGCTGGGCTGCGACGGGTCGGCGCCGCGGCGCTGGCGGAGCGGGGTGTCGCGCTCTTCGAGCTCGAACAGCGCGGCACCGATCACGCCGACGTTGCGCACGTCGCCGGCTTCGGTGTTCGCAGCGTAGGCGCGGCCGGGCGCTGAAAAACGGAAGGCGGCCACCTCGTTCTGGCTCTTGCGAAAGCCCTCGATGGTCAGCGACTGCAGCGGCCGCAGCACGTAGCCACCGTTGCGCATGCTGCCGGGCTTGCCGTTGAGCACGTCGAGGCCGTCGACGGTGGCGATCACTTCGTAGCTGCGCTCGCTCAGGTTGCGAAAGCGCAGTGTGTAGCGCGCGCCTTCGACACCGGCGAGACGGAACATGTCCTCCCCGCCGCTGCCCCGGCGGGTGCGCTGCAGGGGCAGCGGACGGCCGTCCTCGTCGAGCACGGACCATTCGACATCGCCATCGGCCAGCAGCAGGTTGAGCCGCCGCTCGGGATTGCTGCCCACCGCGCGGCGCACGGCGGAGGCCTCGTTGTAGCCCACCGAGGCCACGTCGTCCGGCCGGTCGGACAGGCGCTTGGCAACGACGGTGCGGGTCTTCGATTCGATGCCCTCGCCCCATTGCGTGCCAAGCTGCGGCGCGGGTGCGGCCGGCGCGGCGGCGCTGGACGTGGCGCTGGCGGCGGCCGATTCGCGCGGAGCCTGCGGCATCTGGCTGCAGGCGGCCAACAGCGCGGCCCCCGCAATGGCAGTCGCGGCGAACCTGAACAGGCGCGAACCGAAGAGACGACCGATCATCTTGCTTGCTCCTCCCGAGGACGGGTTGTTGTTGGAGTTCAGATCTTACGCAGCCGCATGCGGGCGGCCTCGGCGTGCGCCTGCAGGCCCTCGCCCTCGGCCAGCGTGACGGCGACCGGGCCGAGCGCCTGGGCGCCGGCCTCGCTGACCTCGATCAGGCTGGAGCGCTTCTGGAAGTCGTAGACGCCCAGCGGGCTCGAGAAGCGCGCCGTGCCGCTGGTCGGCAGCACGTGGTTCGGCCCGGCGCAGTAGTCGCCCAGGCTCTCGCTGGTGAAGGCGCCCAGGAAGATCGCGCCGGCGTGGCGCAGCAGCGGCTCCCAGCGATTCGGTTCGCTGCTGCTGACTTCCAGGTGCTCGGGCGCGATGCGGTTGCTGATCTCGCAGGCCTCTTCCATGCTCTTCGTGTGGATCAGCGCGCCGCGGCCGTTGAGCGAGGCGGCGATGATTTCGGCGCGCGGCATGGTGGGCAGCAGGCGATCGATCTCGGCCTGCACGCGGTCGATGTAGGCGGCGTCGGGGCACAGCAGGATGCTCTGCGCCAACTCGTCGTGCTCGGCCTGGCTGAACAGGTCCATCGCCACCCACTCGGGCGGCGTGGTGCCGTCGGCCAACACGAGGATTTCGCTCGGGCCCGCGATCATGTCGATGCCCACGGTGCCGAACACGCGGCGCTTGGCTGCGGCCACGTAGGCGTTGCCGGGGCCGGTGATCTTGTCGACGGCGGGGACGGTCGCGGTGCCGTAGGCCAGCGCGGCCACGGCTTGCGCGCCGCCGATGGTGAAGGCGCGCGTCACGCCGGCCGCGTAGGCGGCGGCCAGCACGAGCTGGTTCTTCTCGCCCTTCGGCGTCGGCACGACCATGATGATTTCGGCGACGCCCGCGACGTGCGCAGGAATGGCGTTCATCAGCACGCTCGACGGATAGGCGGCCTTGCCGCCCGGCACGTAGATGCCGACACGGTCGAGCGGCGTGACCTTCTGGCCGAGCAGCGTGCCGTCGGCGTCGCGGTAGCTCCAGCTCTCGCCCGAGGCCTTCTTCTGGGCCTCGTGGTAGCTGCGCACACGGCGTGCGGCGGCTTCGAGCGCGCCGCGCTGCGCTGCGGGCAGCGACTCGAAGGCGGCCTTCAGTTCGGCCTGGGTCAGCTCCAGCTCGGGCAGCGTCTTCGCGTCGAGCTTGTCGAAGCGATTCGTGTACTCCAGCACCGCAACGTCGCCACGCGTTTGAACGTCGGCGAGGATGTCCGCCACCACCTTCTCGATGGCCGCATCCGCGTCCGCGGACCAATGCAGCCGCGCCTTGAATTCAGCGTCGAAGCTGGCTGAAGTCGTGGACAGTCGGGCGGGGGCTGCTTTCAGAGTCATGTGCGTGATGTTCAGGCGGAAGGAATGGCCGACGCGAACGCGTCGATGATGCGGCGGATGGGCTCGCGCTTGAGCTTGAGCGCCGCCTGGTTGACCACCAGCCGGGCGCTGATGTCCATGATGCGTTCCACCTCGACGAGGTGGTTGGCCTTGAGCGTGTTGCCGGTCGAGACCAGGTCGACGATGGCGTCGGCCAGGCCCGTGAGCGGCGCCAGCTCCATGCTGCCGTAGAGCTTGATCAGGTCGACGTGCACGCCCTTGCTGGCGAAGAAGTCGCGCGACAGGCCCACGTACTTGGTCGCCACACGCAGGCGCGAGCCCTGCTTCACGGCCGAGGCGTAGTCGTAGTCGGCGCGCACGGCCACGCTGAGGCGGCAGGCCGCGATGCGCAGATCGAGCGGTTGGTACAGGCCCTGGTTGCCGTGTTCGAGCAGCACGTCGAGCCCGGTCACACCGAGGTCGGCGCCGCCGTACTGCACGTAGGTGGGCACGTCGGAGGCGCGCACCAGCACCACGCGAACGTCGGGGCGGGTGGTGCCAAGAATGAGCTTGCGCGACTTCTCGGGGTCTTCGGTGACCTCGATGCCGGCGGCCGCCAGCAGGGGCATCGTTTCTTCGAAGATGCGGCCCTTGGAAAGCGCCAGGGTGATCATGCGGCGGCTCCGGTCAGTCGTTCGATGTCGGCGCCCAGGCCGCGCAGCTTGGCTTCCATGCGGTCGTAGCCCCGGTCGAGGTGGTAGATGCGGTCGATCAGGGTTTCGCCCTCGGCCACGAGGCCGGCGATGACCAGGCTGGCCGAAGCGCGCAGGTCAGTGGCCATCACGGTCGCGCCCGAGAGCTGCTGCACGCCCTCGACCATCGCGACCTTGCCCTCGACGTGGATGTTGGCGCCCAGGCGAACCATCTCGTTCACGTGCATGAAGCGGTTCTCGAAGATGGTTTCGGTGACCATCGAGGCGCCGCGCGCGATCACGTTCAGGGCCATGAACTGGGCCTGCATGTCGGTCGGGAAGCCGGGGTATTCGGTGGTGCTGAAGCTCTGTGCCTTCAGATGTTCGCAGGCCGGGCCCTTGGAGCTGACGCGCACGCCGTCCTTCTCGCAGGCGACGGTGCAGCCCGCGTCGCGCAGCTTGTCGATCACGGCGTCCATGTGGTCGCCGCGCGCGTGGCGCAGGAAGGCCTCGCCGCCCGTGGCCGCGACGGCGCACAGGAAGGTGCCGGCCTCGATGCGGTCGGCCACCACGGCGTGTTCGCAGCCGTGCAGCTTCTCGACGCCCTGGATGCGGATGTGGCTGGTGCCGTGGCCTTCGATCTTGGCGCCCATGCGGATCAGCATTTCGGCCAGGTCGACGATCTCGGGCTCCTGCGCGGCGTTCTCGAGCAGCGTCTCGCCCTCGGCCAGTGCGGCGGCCATCAGAAAGTTCTCGGTGCCGGTGACGGTAACCATGTCGGTCAGGATGCGCGCGCCCTTCAGGCGGGTGCGGCCTTCGGGCAGGCGCGCGACCATGTAGCCGTGGTCGACCACGATCTCGGCGCCCATGGCCTGCAGGCCCTTGATGTGCTGGTCGACCGGCCGCGAGCCGATGGCGCAGCCGCCGGGCAGCGACACCTTGGCATGGCCGAAGCGCGCCAGCAGCGGGCCCAGGGCCAGCACGGAGGCGCGCATGGTCTTCACCAGCTCATAAGGCGCTTCCGGGTTGTTCAGGTCGCCGGCATTCAGGCGCACCGTGCCGCCGTCCTTCCCGTCCTGGCCGCGCTCGGCCACGACGCCCATGTTGCGCACCAGCTTGAGCATGGTCGACACGTCCTGCAGGCGCGGCACGTTGTGCAGCGTCACGGGCTGGTCGGTCAGCAGCGCCGCGCACAGTTCGGGCAGCGCGGCGTTCTTGGCGCCGGAAATGAGTACTTCGCCGCGGAGCTCTCGCCCGCCGCGAATCAGAAGTTTGTCCATCGAAATTCCAGCGAAATCAGGGGCCTGCGAGGGCCGGGGAGTTATTTTTCCACCGCCGCCCATTCGGCCGGCGTGTAGGTCTTCATCGAAAGCGCATGCACCTCGTCGGTGTGCATTTTCGCACCGAGGGTGGCGTAGACCCGCTGATGGCGCTGGATCGCGCGCTTGCCCTCGAATTCGGCCGAGACGATGGTGGCATACCAATGCCGGCCATCGCCCTCGAGCGTGATGTGCTCGCACGGGAGGTGGGACTGGATCAGGGCCTGGAGTTGTTCGGCGGTCATGGGGTCTGGAGAAGAAGCGTTCAGCCTCGGATTTTGTAGCCGATGCGCAGGAGATGGACAGCGATGGCGCTCACCGCCAGCCACGCGGTGCCGACGATGCCCAGGCTGAGCCAGGGCGATGCATCGCTCACGCCGAAGAAGCCGTAGCGGAAGCCGTCGATCATGTAGAAGAACGGGTTCAGGTGGCTCACGCTCTGCCAGAACGGCGGCAGCGAGCCGATCGAATAGAACACGCCCGACAGGAAGGTCATGGGCATGATCAGGAAGTTCTGGAACACCGCCATCTGGTCGAACTTCTCGGCCCAGAGGCCGGCGATCAACCCGAGCGTGCCGAGCATCGCGGCCCCCAGCAGCGCGAAAACGACGATCCAGACCGGCGCCACGAAGTTCGGCATCGCGAAGAAGACCGTGACCGCGAACACGCCCAGCCCCACGGCCAGCCCGCGGATGACCGACGAGCCCACGTAGGCGAAGAACCAGCCCCAGTGCGACAGCGGCGTGAGCAGCACGAACACCAGGTTGCCCATGATCTTGCTCTGGATGATCGAGGACGAGCTGTTGGCGAACGCGTTCTGCAGCACGCTCATCATCACGAGGCCCGGCACGAGGAAGGCCGTGTAGCCGACGGTGCCGTAGACCGTCACGCGGCCCTCGAGCACATGGCCGAACACCATGAGGTACAGCAGCGCGGTAAGCACCGGCGCACCGACCGTCTGGAACCCGACCTTCCAGAAGCGCAGCGTCTCCTTGTAGAGCAGCGCGCGCCAACCGGTCACGGCCATCATGGAGCCCCCTTGCTCGGCACTGCGTGTCCTCGCTTCCCCCCAAGGGGGAGCTTCGCTTGCTTGGGGCGGCCCGGCGCGGCGCTCATCGCGCCACCTCCAGCGGGGTCTGCTCGCCGGCCATCAGGTCGATGAACACGTCTTCGAGATCGGCCTTGCGCATTTCCACGTCTTCCACCGCGACGCCGGCTTCGCGGATCGCGGCCAGCAGTTGTTCGACTTCATGGGCGTTCTGCGCCGGCAGCTGCACGATGCGCCCGGTGATACGCGCATGCTGGGCGATGGCCCAGGGCAGCATGGCGTCGGTCTTGAAGCGCAGTACGTTGCTCGCGGCCGACTTCAACAGTTCGCTGGTGCGGTCGAGCGCGATCACCTTGCCGAGCTTGAGCATCGCGATGCGGCTGCACAGCGCCTCGGCTTCTTCGAGGTAGTGGGTGGTCAGCAGCACGGTGCTGCCCTGCTTGTTGAGCCGGGCGACGAACTGCCAGAGCGTCTGGCGCAATTCGACGTCGACGCCGGCCGTGGGCTCGTCGAGCACGATCACCGGCGGCTTGTGCACCAGCGCCTGCGCCACAAGCACGCGGCGCTTCATGCCACCCGAAAGCTGGCGCATGTTGGCGCCGGCCTTGTCGGCGAGGCCCAGGCTGTGCAGCAGCTCGTCGATCCAGTCGTCGTTGTTCTTGATGCCGAAGTAGCCCGACTGGATGCGCAGCGATTCGCGCACGTTGAAGAAGGGGTCGAACACCAGCTCCTGCGGCACGATGCCGAGCTGGCGGCGCGCCTCGGCGTAATCGCGCTGCACGTCGAAGCCGTGGACGCTGATGGCGCCGGCCGTGGGGCGCGAAAGCCCCGCGAGCATGCTGATGAGGGTGGTCTTGCCCGCGCCGTTCGGGCCGAGCAGGCCGAAGAACTCGCCCGGCTCGATCTGGAAGCTGACCTCGTCGACCGCCTTCAGCCCTTGCTTGCCTTGGGCTTTCTGCTGTCTGGAGGGGGGATAGGTCTTGGAGACCGATTGGAATGAGATCGCGGGCATGGGAGCCCGCGATTTTACGGGGCCGCTTTACAAGCTGCCGCGCAGCGGCCCGATACCCTCATGCGGCCGCCGCCGGGCCGCGCCTCCCCCTCGGGGGGTGGCGAATTACACGCAGCAAAGCGGAGTGAAAAGCCGGGGGGCCAACAATGTCAGGGCGCCGCGGGCAAAAGGCCCGCAATGCCGTACAGCGCGGCCAGCTCGCGCAGCCGGGGCGAGAGGCCCTTGACGGAAAAGCCGCGTCCCAGGGCGCTGGATTCGCGCCGGCATTCGAGCAGCACGGCCAGCGCCGACGAATCGAACTGGGCCAGCGCGGTCGCGTCGACCACGGTGGACGACGAGTCGACCTGGCCCTTCAGCCCCTGCTGCAGCATGCGCATGCAGGCGGGGGCCTCGTCGTGGGTGAGTCGGGTCGGCAGGACCAGCATCGTGCGCTCCGGTCAGCTCTTGCCGTTGCCCTTGTTGCGCGCGACCAGTGCGGCGATCAGGCCGTCGACACCGCTCTTGTTGATTTCCTGCGCGAACTGGGTGCGGTAGGTGTCGACCAGCCAGACGCCCAGCACATTCAGGTTGTAGACCTTCCAGCCGGCGCCCTGGCCGGGGGTCTTCTCGAGGCGGTAGTCGAGCTGGACCGGATCGCCGCGGCCCTTGACCTCGGTGCGCACCAGCACGTCCTTGTCGTCGGGCGAGCCGCGGAACGGACGGATGGTGACGGTCTGGTCGGTCACCTGGTCGAGCGCGCCGGCATAGGTGCGCACCAGCAGGGTCTTGAATTCTTCCTGCAGGCGCTTCTGCTGCTCTGGCGTGGCCGTGCGCCAGGCCGGGCCGACGGCCGAGGCCGTCATGCGCTGGAAGTTGACGTTGGGCATGATCTTGCTGTCGACCAGCAGCATGATCTTGTTGACGTCGCCCGACTTGATGGACGAGTCGGCCTTGATCGTCTCGAGCACGTCGGTCGAGAGGCGCTTGACGAGCGCATCGGGCGCTTCGTCGGCGGCACGGGCGGGCTGGACGAATGCGAAAGCCGCACCGAACAGCAGGGCACCGGCCAGCACCAGGCGGCCGAGATCGCGACGTTGCAAGGTCTTGTCGTTCATGGAGAGTCCCTCATTCAAGTTTGAAAATCCACAGGCATCCGGAAAAGCCGGATGCTGAAACAGGAACGGATTCGAGGCGCATGGGGCCGACCGGGTTCCTGTCCGGGAGGTGAAGCCTTGCAACCGGATGCAAGCAGCCTTCCCTCCATGCTGCTCCTCGGCTTACTTGTCGCCGCCGTCGCTGCCGTCGCTGCCGTCGCTGCCGTCGTTGGGCGGATTGCCGTCGTAGACCTGGCTGCGGCGGTGCTGCAGGAACGCATCGCGCGTGAACGAATACTTGTCGAGCGCCGCGTCGCCGAGCAGGCGGCCGGCGCGCAGGTACTGCGAACGCGTGTCGACGACGCGCAGCACCGTCAGCGAATTGCGCCAAGGGATGTCGCTCACATGGCCCAGCGGATCGCCGTACATGTCAAGCGGCTTGGCCGCAGTGTCGCGCACCGTCGAGGGGCCCAGCAGCGGCAGCACGACATATGGGCCGGCGCCGACACCCCAGTAACCCAGCGTCTGGCCAAAGTCTTCCTCGTGGCGGGGAATGCCCGCTTCGGTCGCAACGTCCAGCAGGCCGCCGAGGCCGAAGAAGGTGTTGACGTTCAGCCGCATGAAGGTCTCGGCGCTGTTCTGCAGCTTCAACTGGGCCACGTTGTTGGCCAGGCTCCAGACATCGCCGATGTTGGAGAAGAAGTTGTTCACGCCGGTGCGCACCATCGAGGGCAGCGCCTTCTGGTAGGCCGTGGCCACGGGGACGAGCACCGCATCGTCGACGGTGTCGTTGAAGCGAGAAACACCGCGGTTGAATGGCTCGAACGGGTCGGCCGGATTGGCGTTGGGGCCGGTGGCGCAACCGGCCACCAGCGCGAAGACGGCTGCTGCGCTCATCCAGCGCGCATGGCTCGCTACGTTATTCATAGCAGCAGAAAGAGGGGCTCGTGTTTTCATTTCTTATTCGCTGTTCCAGGCGTCGAAGAATTGCCTTCGGCCGCCTTGCTGTACAGGAACTGGCTGATCAGGTTCTCCAGCACCACGGCCGATTGGGTCGAAGTGATGGTGTCGCCGGCCTGCAGTGCCTTCTCCTCGGCGCCCGCCTCGATTCCGATGTACTGCTCGCCGAGCAGGCCACTGGTCAGGATCTTGAGCGAGCTGTCCTTGGGAAAACTGTAACGGTTTTGCAAAGCCAGCGTCACGTCGGCCTGAAAGGACTTGTCGTTGAAGGCGATGGATTCCACGCGGCCGACCACGACCCCCGCGCTCTTGACCGCGGTTTGGGGCTTGAGCCCGCCGATGTTGTCGAAGCGCGCGGTGACCGCATAGGTCTTCTGAAAATTCAGGCTCAGCAGGTTGGCCGACTGCAGCGCGAGAAACAGCAGCGCCGCCGCGCCGATCAGCACGAACAGGCCCACCCAGATGTCGTTGTTGGAACGTTGCATATCGACTCTTCCTAAATGCCTACGGATTGACTCATTCGAGAATCACCGCAGAACCGGCTTTGCCGGGCTGCAGGTGTTGCCCCCTGCAAGGGGGTAGGAGGCCACACGAAGTGGGCAAGCCTGGGGGTGTACTCGTTCATATGCTGAACATCATCGCGGTGAGCAGGAAGTCGAGCCCCAGTACCGCCAGCGATGCCGTGACCACGGTCTTCGTGGTCGCGCGCGACACGCCTTCGGGCGTGGGCTGGGCCTCGTAGCCCTGCAGCAGTGCGATGAAGGTCACGGTGAAGCCGAAGACGATGCTCTTGATGACGCCATTGCCGACGTCGCGCCATACGTCGACGCCGCCCTGCATCTGGCCCCAGAACGCGCCCGGGTCCACGCCCAGCATCAGCACGCCCACCACGTAGCCGCCCATGATGCCCACCGCGCTGAACACAGCCGCCAGCAGCGGCATGGTGATCACGCCGGCCCAGAAGCGCGGCGCGAGGATGCGCTGCACCGGATCGACCGCCATCATCTCCATGGCGCTCAATTGCTCGTCGGCCTTCATGAGGCCGATCTCCGCGGTAAGCGACGTACCGGCGCGTCCGGTGAAGAGCAAGGCTGCCACCACGGGCCCGAGCTCGCGCACGAGACTCAGTGTGACCAGCAGGCCGAGCGCTTCGGACGAGCCGTAGCGCTGCAGCGCGTAGTACATCTGCAGCCCCAGCACGAAGCCGACGAACAGCCCCGACACGCCGATGATCGCGAGCGAGTAGTTGCCCAGGAAATGGATCTGGTCGCGCACCAGCCCGAACCGGCGCATGATCTGCGCGCCCGGTCCGATCAGGCGCGTGAAAAGCTTCGCGCCATAGCCCAGGTTGGCCAGATGGCGGCGCACCGCGAAGCCGAGGTCGGCTGGTTTCCACCAGGTCATGAGCGCCCTCCTTCCACATTGCCGAAGTCGTCTTCGATGCTGACGCCGGGGTAGTGGAAATGCACCGGCCCGTCGGGCAGCGCATTGACGAACTGATGGACCAGCGGATCGTCGCTCTCGCGCACTTCGTCGGGCGTGCCCTGCGCGGCAATGCCGCCGTTGGCCAGGATGATCACGTGGTCGGCGATGCGGAAGGTTTCCTCGAGGTCGTGCGACACGATGATGCTGGTGAGTCCGAGCGTGTCGTTGAGCTGTCGGATCAGCCGCGCCGCCGTGCCGAGCGAGATCGGGTCGAGGCCGGCGAAGGGCTCGTCGTACATGACGAGATCGGGGTCGAGCGCGATCGCGCGCGCCAGCGCCACGCGCCGCGCCATGCCGCCCGACACCTCGCTGGGCATCAGGTCGCGCGCGCCGCGCAGGCCGACGGCATCGAGCTTCATGAGCACGATGTCGCGCACCAGCGCTTCGGACAACTGGGTGTGCTCGCGCAGCGGGAAGGCCACGTTGTCGAACACGCTCATGTCGGTGAACAACGCGCCGAACTGGAACAGCATGCCCATTCGGCGCCGCGCCGCGTAAAGCGCCGTTGCGTCGAACCTGACGACGTCCTGACCATCGAAGAGCACCTCGCCGCGCTGCGCCTTCTGCTGTCCGCCGATCAGGCGCAGCACGGTGGTCTTGCCGCCGCCCGATGCGCCCATCAGGGCCGTCACCTTGCCGCGCGGCACGGTGAAGGACACGCCGTCGAGAATGGCGCGCGCGCCGTAGCCGAACGTAACGTCGCGGAACTCTACAAAGGAATGTGGCAGTGGTGCGGCTGGGTCCATCTCAATAAAAAAGCCGGGCGCCCTTTCAGGCATCCCGGCATGCGGTTTCCGGCGGATGATACCGGGGACAAACCCGGACCCGCGAAACTGAAACAAAAATCAGCGAGGCAAGTCGCTGAATCCCATCAAAAATTCATCGACCGCGCGGGCAGCTTGACGGCCCTCGCGGATCGCCCAGACCACCAGCGACTGTCCGCGGCGGATGTCGCCGGCGGCGAACACCTTCGGCACGTTGGTGGCATAGCCCCCGATGAAGTCGACCGTCGCCTTGGCATTGCCGCGTGCATCCTTCTCGACACCGAAGGCATCGAGCACGGTCGCCACGGGACTGATGAAGCCCATGGCGAGCAGCACGAGGTCGGCCTTGAGCACCTGCTCGCTGCCGGCCACTTCCTGCATCTTGCCGTCCTTCCATTCGACGCGAACGGTCTTCAGGCCGGTGACCTTGCCCTTCTCGCCGATGAACTCCTTGGTGGAGATCGCGAACTCGCGCTCGCAGCCCTCTTCATGGCTGGAGCTGGTGCGCAGCTTGATCGGCCAGTACGGCCAGGTCAGCGGGCGGTTTTCTTCCTCGGGCGGCTGCGGCATCAGTTCGAACTGCGTGACGCTCGCGGCGCCATGGCGGTTGCTGGTGCCCACACAATCGGAGCCGGTGTCGCCGCCGCCGATGACGATCACGTGCTTGCCGTCGGCGCGCAGCTGGCCCTTGACCTTGTCGCCCGCGTTGACGCGGTTTTGCTGCGGCAGGAACTCCATCGCGAAATGGATGCCGTCGAGGTCGCGACCGGGCACCGGCAGGTCGCGCGATTGCTCGGCGCCGCCGGTGAGCACCACGGCGTCGAACTCTTTCTGCAGCTGTTCGGGCGTGACGGTTTCCTTGGCCAGGTTCGTGACCTTGGAGCCCTTGCCCAGCGGGTCCTTCGCGGCGCCGACCATCACGCCGGTGCGGAACACCACGCCTTCGGCCTTCATCTGCTCGACGCGCCGGTCGATGTGCGACTTCTCCATCTTGAAGTCGGGGATGCCGTAGCGCAGCAGGCCGCCGATGCGGTCGTTCTTCTCGAACAACGTCACGTCGTGGCCGACGCGCGCCAGTTGCTGGGCGGCCGCCATGCCGGCCGGGCCCGAGCCCACCACCGCCACCTTCTTGCCGGTCTTGTGCTTGGCGGCGCGCGGCGCCACCCAGCCTTCGTCCCAGGCGCGGTCGATGATCGCGTGCTCCAGCGACTTGATGCCGACCGGGTCGTCGTTCACGTTGAGCACGCAGGCCGCCTCGCAGGGCGCGGGGCAGATGCGGCCGGTGAACTCGGGGAAGTTGTTGGTCGAGTCGAGCACCGCGAAGGCGTTTTGCCAGTCGTTGCGGTACACGAGGTCGTTGAAGTCCGGAATGATGTTGTTGACCGGGCAGCCGCTGTTGCAGAACGGCGTGCCGCAGTCCATGCAGCGCGCGCCCTGCACCTTGGCCTGTTCGGTGTTCAGGCCGACGACGAATTCCTTGTAATGCTTGACGCGCTCGTCGACGGGCTTGTAGCCCTCCTCGACGCGCTCATGCTCCATGAAGCCGGTGATCTTTCCCATCGTGATTCCTTTACACCCCCGTTGCTTGCTCACTGCGTGTAGCCGCCTCCCCCCTCAAGGGGGCAACACCAGCGGCCCGGCAAAGCCGGTTCCGCGGTGTTCCCCGAAGGGGCTGTGACTGTTTCACGCGCTGCATGCCGTACAGGGATTCATTCTGTTTTGGTTGATCTTCAAGCTGCGGCCGGGGCCGTTTGCGGTGCGGGGGCCAGCGCATGCGGCTCGAGGCCGATGTGCGCGTTGTTGCCGCTGCTCGTGAGCTCGACCTTGCGGTCGTGCAGTTCGGCGAGCGCGCGCTTGTATTCGTTCGGGAACACCTTCACGAACTTCGTGCGCGACACCGACCAGTTGTCGAGCAGTTCGCGCGCGCGCTTGCTGCCGGTCCAGCGGTGGTGCTCTTCGAGCAGCTTCTTCAGCTGCGCTTCGTCGGTCACGCCGCCGTGCCAGATCTTGCGATGCACGCTGGCGGTCTGCTCGGCGGAGGTCAGCACCTTGTCGAGCGAGACCATCGAGAGGTTGCAGCGCGTGGCGAACTGGCCGTCCTCGTCGTAGACGAAGGCCACGCCGCCGCTCATGCCGGCCGCGAAGTTGCGGCCCGTCTTGCCGAGCACTGCCACCGTGCCGCCGGTCATGTACTCGCAGCCGTGGTCGCCGGTGCCTTCGATGACCGCCGTGGCGCCCGACAGGCGCACGGCGAAGCGTTCGCCGGCCACGCCGCACAGGTAGGCCTCGCCGGTGGTCGCGCCGTACAGCGCCGTGTTGCCGACGATGGTGTTGCGCGCCGCTTCACCGCGGAACTCGAGACTGGGGCGCACCACCACACGGCCGCCGGAGAGGCCCTTGCCCGTGTAGTCGTTGGCGTCGCCGATGAGGTACAGCGTGATGCCTCGCGCCAGGAAGGCGCCGAACGACTGGCCGCCCGTGCCTTCGAGCTGGATGCGGATCGAGTCGTCGGGCAGGCCCTGCGGATGCACCTTGGTCAGTGCGCCCGAAAGCATGGCGCCCACCGAGCGGTTGACGTTGCGCGCCACCTCGATGAACTGCACCTTCTCGCCCTTCTCGATGGCGGGACGCGACTTCTCGATGAGCTTCACGTCGAGCGCGCGTTCGAGACCATGGTCCTGGTTCTCCACATGGAAGCGCGGCACCTCGGCCGGCACATTCGGCAGTGCGAACAGGCGGCTGAAGTCGAGGCCCGAGGCCTTCCAGTGTTCGATGCCCTTGCGCATGTCGAGCAGGTCGGCGCGGCCGATCAGGTCGTCGAACTTGCGGATGCCGAGCTGGGCCATGATCTGGCGCACTTCTTCCGCAACGAAGAAGAAGTAGTTGACGACGTGCTCGGGCTTGCCCGAGAACTTCTTGCGCAGGATCGGGTCTTGCGTGGCCACGCCCACCGGGCAGGTGTTCAGGTGGCACTTGCGCATCATGATGCAGCCCTCGACCACCAGCGGCGCAGTGGCGAAGCCGAACTCGTCGGCACCCAGCAACGCGCCGATGGCGACGTCGCGGCCGGTCTTCATCTGGCCGTCGGCCTGCACGCGGATGCGGCTGCGCAGGCGGTTGAGCACCAGCGTCTGCTGCGTTTCGGCCAGGCCGATTTCCCACGGGCTGCCCGCGTGCTTGATCGACGACCAGGGCGATGCGCCCGTGCCGCCGTCATGGCCGGCGATCACGACGTGGTCGCTCTTGCACTTGGCCACACCGGCCGCGATGGTGCCGACGCCGATCTCGCTCACCAGCTTCACGCTGATGCTGGCGTGCGGCGCGGTGTTCTTCAGGTCGTGGATGAGCTGGGCCAGGTCTTCGATCGAGTAGATGTCGTGGTGCGGCGGCGGGCTGATGAGGCCCACGCCCGGCACGGCATAGCGCTGCTTGCCGATGTACTCGGTGACCTTGCCGCCCGGCAGCTGGCCGCCTTCGCCCGGCTTGGCGCCCTGCGCCATCTTGATCTGGATCTGGTCGGCCGAGTGCAGGTACTCGGCGGTGACGCCGAAGCGGCCCGACGCGACCTGCTTGATGCGCGAACGCAGCGAGTCGCCGTCCGCGAGCGGCAGGTCGACCTCGACGTTGGCCGCGCCGATCACGCTCTTGAGCGTGTCGCCCTGCTTGATCGGGATGCCCTTGAGTTCGTTGCGGTAGCGCGCCGGGTCTTCACCGCCCTCGCCCGTGTTGCTCTTGCCGCCGATGCGGTTCATGGCAATCGCGAGCGTGGCGTGCGCCTCGGTGCTGATCGAGCCGAGCGACATCGCGCCGGTGGCGAAACGCTTGACGATCTCCGCAGCCGATTCGACCTCGTCCACCGGAATCGCCTTGGCCGGATCGATCTTGAACTCGAACAGGCCGCGCAGCGTGAGGTGTCGGCGGTTCTGGTCGTTGATGAGCTGCGCGTATTCCTTGTACGTGTTCCAGTTGTTGGCGCGCGTGCTGTGCTGCAGCTTGGCGATGGCATCGGGCGTCCACATGTGCTCCTCGCCGCGCGTGCGCCAGGCGTATTCGCCGCCGGCGTCGAGCATGTGGGCCAGCACCGGGTCGTCGCCGAAGGCAGCCTTGTGCATGCGGATGGCTTCCTCGGCGATCTCGAAGACGCCGATGCCTTCCACGCGGCTGGCGGTGCCGGTGAAGTACTTGTTCACCGTCTCGCTGTTCAGGCCGATGGCTTCGAACAGCTGCGCGCCGCAGTAGCTCATGTAGGTGCTGACACCCATCTTCGACATGATCTTCGACAGGCCCTTGCCGATGGCCTTGACGTAGTTGTAGACCGCCTTGTCGGCGCTCAGCTCGCCCGGCATGTCGGCGTGCATGGCCGCCAGGGTTTCCATCGCGAGGTACGGGTGCACGGCTTCAGCGCCGTAGCCCGCGAGCACGCCGAAGTGATGCACTTCGCGCGCCGATCCGGTCTCGACCACGAGGCCGGCGGTGGTGCGCAGGCCTTCGCGAACCAGGTACTGGTGCACGGCCGAGAGGGCCAGCACGGCAGGGATGGCCACCTGCGTCGGGCTCACGCCACGGTCGCTGATGATCAGGATGTTGTGGCCGCCCTTGATGGCATCCACCGCTTCGGCACACAGCGAGGCCAGCTTGGCTTCGACGCCTTCGTCGCCCCATGCGAGCGGGTAGGTGATGTCGAGCGCGTAGCTCTTGAACTTGCCCTGCGTGTACTTGCCGATGTCGCGCAGCTTCGCCATGTCGGCGAAGTCGAGGATCGGCTGGCTCACTTCGAGCCGCATCGGCGGGTTGACCTGGTTGATGTCCAACAGGTTGGGCTTGGGGCCGATGAAGGACACCAGCGACATCACGATCGCTTCGCGGATCGGGTCGATCGGCGGGTTGGTCACCTGCGCGAACAGCTGCTTGAAGTAGTTGTACAGCGGCTTGTTCTTGCTGGAGAGCACGGCCAGCGGGCTGTCGTTGCCCATGGAGCCGATGCCTTCTTCGCCGGCCTGGGCCATCGGGCTCATCAGGAACTTGATGTCTTCCTGGGTGTAGCCGAAGGCCTGCTGGCGGTCGAGCAATGCAACTTGACTCAGCGGCGCCGAGACCGGCTCGGCCTTGACGCTGTCGAGCTTGATGCGCAGGTTCTCGATCCACTGCTTGTAGGGCTTGCTGTTGGCGAGGGTGGCCTTGACCTCCTCGTCGTCGATCATGCGGCCCTGCTCCAGGTCGATCAGGAACATCTTGCCGGGCTGCAGGCGCCACTTGCGCACGATCTTCTGCTCGGGCACAGGCAGCACGCCGGATTCGGAGGCCATGATGACGAGGTCGTCGTCGGTCACGCAGTAGCGCGAGGGGCGCAGGCCGTTGCGGTCGAGCGTGGCGCCGATCTGGCGGCCGTCGGTGAACACGATGGAGGCCGGGCCGTCCCACGGCTCGAGCATGGCGGCGTGGTATTCATAGAACGCGCGGCGGCGCGGGTCCATGGTGGCGTGCTGTTCCCAGGGTTCCGGGATCATCATCATCACGGCCTGGCTGATGGGGTAGCCGGCCATCGTCAGCAGCTCGAGGCAATTGTCGAAGGTGGCGGTGTCGGACTGGTTCGCGAAGCTGATCGGGTAGAGCTTCTGCAGGTCGGCGCCCAGCACGGGCGACGACATCACGCCTTCGCGCGCCTTCATCCAGTTGTAGTTGCCCTTGACCGTGTTGATTTCGCCGTTGTGGGCGACGTAGCGGTACGGGTGGGCCAGCGGCCACTCGGGGAAGGTGTTGGTGGAAAAGCGCTGGTGCACGAGGCCCAGGGCCGAGATGCAGCGCTTGTCCTGCAGGTCGAGGTAGTAGGTGCCCACCTGGTCGGCCAGCAGCAGGCCCTTGTAGACCACGGTGCGGCTCGACATGCTGGGAACGTAGTATTCCTTGCTGTGCTTGAGCTTCAGGCGCTGGATGTTGGCGCTGGCGGTCTTGCGGATCACGTAGAGCTTGCGTTCCAGCGCGTCCTGCACGATCACGTCGTTGCCGCGGCCGATGAAGACCTGGCGCAGCAGCGGTTCCTTTTCGCGCACGGTGGGCGACATGGGCATGTCGCGGTTGACCGGCACGTCGCGCCAGCCGAGCAGCACCTGGCCTTCGGCCTTGATGGCGCGTTCCATTTCCTGCTCGCAGGCTTCGCGCGAGGCGTGCTCCTTCGGCAGGAAGATCATGCCGACGCCGTATTCGCCGGGCGGGGGCAGCGTGACGCCCTGCTTCGCCATTTCTTCGCGGTAAAGATGGTCGGGCAGCTGGATCAGGATGCCGGCACCGTCGCCCATCAGCTTGTCAGCGCCCACTGCGCCGCGATGGTCGAGGTTCTCGAGAATCTTGAGGCCCTGCAGCACGATGGCGTGGCTCTTCTCGCCCTTGATATGGGCCACGAAGCCGACGCCGCAGGCATCGTGCTCGTCGGCACCGGAATACAGACCGTGTTCTTGGAGATGTTTGATCTCGGCAGCCGTCGTCATGGCGCGCTCCTTCAGTTTTCGCAGGGAAATGGAGCATATTGCGATGCACAAAGAATGCCAAACACTTTAATAGGGGTCAGATTCCCATTAAATCTTGAGTTATCTAGTCAGAATTAAATTGGGGACATATTAAAAAAAGGAGCAAAAGAACCAATGCGTCAGCCAGCCGACGCTGCTTTTTCACCTCAGGATGAAGTGTTCGATGGCGGCCGACCGGCCTTGGCTTTGACTACCCGGCGGTCGGTGGACTTCTGCAGGCTGTCGAGAAAGTCGTCGTCGCCAGCGGCCCAGCCCCGCAATGTCGCCTCGGTCAGCGCGCGCTGGTCGGCCGCACGCACCCCGCCGCGCACCAGTTCGACATACGCGGCCTCGCGCGCGAACGGGGTGTTGCCGAGCTCCCAATACAGCGGGTGGGGGGTCAGCAGGCGGTCGTGCCGCAGTCCGGCGTAGTGGCCATGGCTGGACCAGGGAAAGTCGCGCGCATCGGCCACCATGCCCGCGCGCACCGGGTTGAGGTCGATGTAGGCCATGCAGGTCAGCAGGTAGCGGTCGGTCTGGATCAGCGTGGACCGGTAGCGGCCCTCCCACAGCGTGCCGCTGCGGCCATGGCGGTCGTTGAAGTAGCGCACGTAGCTGCGCCCCACCGACTGCATGAACTGGGGCAGGCCGGTGGGACTGTCGGGCGTGGCCAACAGGTGGAAGTGGTTGTCCATGAGCACGTAGGCGTGCAGCGCGATGCCGAAACGCGCAGCGTTCTCGGCCAGCAGCGCGAGCAGTTTCTCGCGGTCCGCGCGGTCCACGAAGATCGGCTGGCGGTTGTTGCCGCGCTGGATCACGTGGTGCGGCATGCCGGCCAGGGTGAGTCGGGGAAGACGGGCCATCTATTGCTCGCCCCCAGGCTGCGCGCGCTGCATGTCGCTTCGCCCTCCCCCGACCGGGGGCCACACCAGCGGCCCGGCAGAGCCGGTTGCGCGGTATTCCCGAATCGATTCCACGCCGCGCGGCCCGAATTTTTTCAGGACAGGCGGAAGCGCGTATCGCCCAGAGCGTCGAGTCCGAACTGCGCCAGCAGTTCGCGCAGCCGCGTGGCCGCGCTTGCCTTGCGCTGCCCGGTGTAGCGCGCCAGGATCAGCTCGTTCTTCATGCTGTGCTCCCAGCCGACCAGCTCGGTCACCGTGACGCTGTAGCCGTTGGCTTCAAGATACAGGCAGCGCAGCACGTTGGTGAGCTGGCTGCCGATTTCGCGCGTGTGCAGCGGATGGCGCCACAGCTCGGCCAGCGGGGTGCGCGACAGTGCGAGCGCCTTGGTTTCGCGCAGGCAGGCGGCCACTTCGGCCTGGCAGCAGGGAACGAGCACCATGCAGCGCGCCTTCTTGGCCAAGCCGAAGGCGATGGCGTCGTCTGTCGCGGTGTCGCAGGCATGCAGCGCGGTGACCACGTCGATCTGCGCCGGCAATTCACTCGCCTGCGCCGACTCGGCCACGGTGAGGTTCAGGAACGACATGCGCTCGAAGCCCAGGCGCTGCGCCAGCGCGCGCGAGCGCTCGACCAGTTCGCCGCGCGTCTCGATGCCGTAGACGTGGCCGCTGCCCTGCCGCGGCCGGAAAAAAAGGTCGTAGATGATGAAGCCGAGGTACGACTTGCCTGCGCCATGGTCGGCCAGCGTCGCGCCCGCGCCCTCTTCCGGCAACTCGCGCAGCAGTTGCTCGATGAACTGGAACAGGTGGTAGACCTGCTTGAGCTTGCGCCGCGAGTCCTGGTTGAGCCGGCCCTCGCGGGTCAGGATGTGCAGTTCCTTGAGCAGTTCGATGGATTGGCCGGGGCGCAGCGCGTCGGCCAGCTCTGCGTCGGCCTTGGCGGCCTTGTTCGTTTTCACGGTTCTTGTCGCATTGTTCGTGTTCATGGCTTGGCGCTCCCGGGGCCGACGTCGAGCGCCGCCCAGCCTTCGGAGCCCAGTGCTTCGAGCGTGTCGATGTTGCGTTCGAAGATGGCCTCGGCCTCGGGGAACGCCTCGACCGCGCGGCTCACGCTGTCTTCGCGCAACAGGTGCAGCGTGGGGTACGGCGCGCGGTTGGTGGCATTGCCGATATCGTCGGCATCGGTGCCGGCGAACTGGAAGCGCGGATGAAAGCTCGCCAGCTGGAACACCCCGTCGAAACCGGCGCGCGCAAGCCGGCGTTCGGCACGCGCCGTGAAGTCGTTGAAGTCCAGGAAGTCGGCCAAGGTGTTCGGTGCAATCAGCAGGGTGGTGTCGCGCACGGCGGCGTCGAGTGCGGCAAGGTCTTTTGCTTCGGCAAGAAGCTCGTCCATCAGGCCGGTCTCCTCGGCCGGCCCGTACACGGCGTAGTGGACCTGTGCCTTCACGTGCACGGCCTTTGCGAACGGGCACAGGTTGAGGCCGATCACCGCGCGTTCGAGCCAGCGCCGCGTGTCGGCTTCGGCCTGGGCAGATGCGATTGTCGCCGGGTGGGTCATGCCATCTCCGCCGCAGGGCGAATCCGCCCCAGGCGCCGCGCGATCGCCATGCCGACCAGCGAGCAAGTCAGCGTGGCGGTCCAGGTCCAGTGCCAGCCGCCAACGCGATGAGCCATCCACGCCACTGCGGGCGGGGCCAGGAACTGGCCGAGCGAGGACGCCTGCTGCATGAGGCCGACCGTCGTGGACACAGTGGAGGGCCCCGGTGCCAGCCGCACACCCAGCAGGAACAGCGTGGCCGGCACCATGCCGCCGCCCAGCGAGAACGCGCACACGGCGACGTAGCGCAGCGCGGGCGGCAGGCCCAAGGCGTCCGGGCCCTGCCCTGCCTGCGCGAAGGCGGCCACGCCCCCGAGCGCCATCGTCAGGAAACCGAGCTGCAGCAGTCGCTCCGGCGCCACGCCGCGCTGCAGCCAGCGGCCGCCTGCAATGTTGCCGACGATGTTCATGGCGGCTGCGAGCGCGGTGAGCACCGCGTTCCAGGCGGCCGGTACACCCGCGCCGGCATAGATGGCGGGCAGGAAGCCGATCACCGCCATCCATTGCGACGAGTACACGGCGAAGGTCAACGCCACCAGCCAGGGCGCGCGCGCACCGACCGTGGCACGCAGGCGCGCAGACCAGCCGCCGGCGGCCTCGTGGCTCGCCACGGCGGGGCGAAGCCGGTCGGCTGGCACCGCCAGCCACAGCCAGAGTGCGGCCCCGGCCGACACGATCGACAGTGCCCACCACCAATCCGCCCATCCACCCCAGGCGATCAGGGCCGGGCCCAGCAGCAGCGCGAGGGCCACGCCGAGCGGCATGTAGGCACCCCAGAGGCCCAGCGCCGCCTTGTCCGCACCCGGCGGGGTCAGGGCGCGGATCAGCCCCGGCCCCGGCATGACCGTCAGCAGGAAACCGATGCCTTCGACGGCACGCAGCAGGAGCAGCCATTGCACGGCGTGCGCCCCGGCGACCATGCCGCCCAGCAGGCTGGCGACCGTCAGCACTGCCAGGCCCGTCAGCATGCTGCGTCGCAAGCCGATGGTGTCCGCCGCGAGCCCGACCAGCAGCCCCAGCGTCATGCTCGCGACCTGCACCAGCGACAGCAGGAATCCCGCCTCGACCAGGCCAATGCCGAGCGATGCCTGCAGCGCCGGCACGGCGGGCGGCAGCTTGCCCAGGTGCAACGCCGCGCTGACGCCGCCCAGCAGGACGGCCAGGGCGGCGGCGGGAACGTGCGGCCGGGCTGCGGATGGACTCACGCGATGCCCCGGCGCCCCGTGAGCCGCTCGTGTTCGCGCATGGCGAAACGATCGGTCATGCCGGCGATGTAGTCGGCCACGGCACGGTGCCTGTCGTGGCGCTCGGCATAGGAAGCAGGCATCTCGGCACTGCGCTCGAGATAGGCCTCGAACAGCTCCTGCACCACGTCGCGCGCCTGGTCGGTGGTCTGGGCGACCTGGGGATGCCGGTAGAGGTTGCGGAAAAGAAAGCGCTTGAGGTCTTCCGACTGGGCCTGCATGGCGGCGCTGAATGCGACGACGGGCGGAGCCTTGCGCACCGCGTCGGCGTCGGCCGGTGCGAGGGCTTCGAGCGCCGCGCGGGTCGCATCGATCACGTCGTAGACCTGCGCGCTCAGCATGCGCCGGATGGTCTCGTAGAGCACGCGGCGGCCCTGCAGCTGCGGATGCTCGGCGAGCGCCTCGCGGCGGTAGCGCTCGAACAGCTCGACCTCGGACAACTGCTCGACGCCGATGAGCCCCGAGCGCACGCCGTCGTCGATGTCGTGGGCGTTGTAGGCAATGGCGTCGGCAAGGTTGCACAGCTGCGCCTCCAGCCCCGGCTGGGTGCGGTCGAGGAAACGCCGGGCCACGCCGTGCGGTTCGGCCGCCTCCAGGCGTTCGGCGTTCGCGCGCGAGCAGTGCTTGAGGATGCCCTCGCGGGTCTCGAAGCTGAGGTTCAGTCCGTCGTACTGCGGATATCGATGCTCCAACGCATCGACCACGCGCAGGCTCTGAAGGTTGTGCTCGAAGCCGCCGTGCGCAGCCATGCACTCGTTGAGCGCGTCCTGGCCCGCATGGCCGAAGGGCGTGTGGCCCAGGTCGTGCGCCAGGGCGATCGCCTCGACCAGGTCTTCGTTGATGCGCAGGGCCCGTGCGATCGAACGGCCGAGCTGCGCGACTTCCAGCGAGTGCGTGAGCCGGGTGCGGAACAGGTCGCCCTCGTGGTTCAGGAACACCTGCGTCTTGTAGACCAGCCGGCGAAAGGCCGTGGAATGCACGATGCGGTCGCGGTCGCGCTGGAAAGCGTCGCGCGTGGGCGCGGGCGGCTCGGCATGCCGGCGGCCGCGCGACCGCGCGGGCAGGCAGGCATAGGCCGCGAGGCTCATTGCGCCGCGCAGCTCTGCGCAAGCACTTCGCGCACGAGCGCGTCGGGTGCGCTGCGGACCAGGGCGGAGCCGGGCCGGTCGATCACCACGAAGCGGATCTCGCCGGCCTCCGATTTCTTGTCGACGCGCATCAGTTCCAGGTAGCGGTCCGCGCCCAGCGCAGGACCCACGATCGGCAGGCCAGCCCGCTCGATCAGGCGCGTGAGCCGTTCGACGAAGGCAGCATCGACGCCGCCGAGCCGCTGCGACAGCCGTGCCGCCATGACCATGCCGCAGCCCACGGCCTCGCCGTGCAGCCATTCGCCATAGCCGAGGCCCGACTCGATCGCGTGGCCGAAGGTATGGCCGAAATTGAGGATCGCGCGCAGGCCGGTTTCGCGCTCGTCCTGCCCGACCACCAGCGCCTTGATTTCGCAACTGCGCTTGACGGCATAGGCCAGCGCGGCCGGCTCCCGCGCGACGAGGGCGTCGATGTTGGCTTCGATCCAGTCGAAGAACGCCATGTCGTGGATCGGGCCGTACTTGATGACTTCGGCCAGTCCGGCACTGAGTTCGCGCGGCGGCAGGGTCTGCAGCGTGGCCAGGTCGCAGACCACCAGTTGCGGCTGGTAGAACGCGCCAATCATGTTCTTGCCGAGCGGGTGGTTGATGGCCGTCTTGCCGCCGACCGAGGAATCGACCTGCGCCAGCAGCGTGGTCGGCACCTGCACGAAAGGCACGCCGCGCATGTAGCTGGCGGCGGCAAAGCCCGTCATGTCGCCCACCACGCCGCCGCCCAGGGCGAACAACACGGTCTTGCGGTCGCTGCCGTGACCCAGCAGGTCGTCGAAGATCAGGTTCAACGTCTGCAGGTTCTTGTGCACCTCGCCGTCGGGCAGCTCCAGCAGGTGGACCGTGCGGAAACGGCCCGCCAGGGCACCCTGCAGCGCCTTGGCATAGAGCGGCGCCACCGTGGTGTTGCTGACGATCAGGGCCGTGGCGGCGGCGGGCGTGGCGGCGAAGCTACGGGGATCGTCCAGCAGGCCGGCACCGATCAGGATCGGGTAGCTGCGGTCGCCGAGCTGGATGTCGACGCGTTCGGTCGGGGCGGAAAGTACGGGCAGGGACATGGGCAGCGAGTTTAGGCGCTGCAGCCGGCGCAGGTTCAGGCAGTGGGCTCTTCCGGATGGGCGCCCGGCTCGACGATGCCCGCCAGCTCGAGCTGCATCACGATGATGTTCACCAGCATCGCGATCGTGGGACGGCCGGTATCGACCACGTCGTGAGCGGTTTCCCGGTAGAACGGGTCGCGCGCATCGTGCAGTTCCCGCAGCCGCCCCAACGGGTCAGCCACCTGCAGCAGGGGGCGCTTGACGTCGTGGCGCAGGCGCCGGAACAGGTCTTCGGGGGAGGAGCGCAGGTAGATCACGTGGAAGTGATCGCGCAGCTGGTTGCGGTTGGCCTCCCGCAGCACCGCACCGCCGCCGGTGGCCAGCACGCCGTGGGCATTGGCCGCCAGCTCGGCAATGACGGTTTGCTCGAGATCCCGGAAAGCCACCTCGCCTTCGCGCTCGAAGTAATCGCGGATCGAGCAGCCGATGCGCTGCTCGATCACGTGATCGGTATCGATGAAGGGGAGATCCAGCCGCATCCCCAGGCGCCGGCCCACTGCGGATTTTCCGGCGCCGGGCAAGCCGACGAGTGCGACCGCCACGCGGTGGCTGCTACGCCCGCGCGTCAGCGCGCGGCGTTGCGGTCGGTAATCATCTTCGGAGTGATAAAGACGAGCATTTCGGTCTTGTTGGCAACGCGTTCGCGCTTGCGGAACAGTGCCCCCAGGTAGGGCACTTCACCCAGCACCGGCACGCGCGATTCGTCATTGGTTTCGGTGAGCTCGAAGATACCACCGATGACGACCGTGCCGCCGTTCTCGACCAGCACTTCGGTCTGCACGTGCTTGGTATTGATGGCCGGACCCGCCGACGTGTTCACGCCCCGGGCGTCCTTGCTCACGTCCAGCGTCAGGATGATGTTGCCTTCCGGCGTGATCTGCGGCGTGACTTCCAGCTTCAGCACCGCCTTGCGGAACGAGATCGAGGTGGCGCCGCTGGACGTGGCCTGCTGGTACGGAATTTCCTCGCCCTGCTCGATCAGCGCCTTGGTCTGGTCGGCCGTGATGACGCGGGGGCTGGACACCAGCTTGCCCTTGCCGTCGGCTTCGAGCGCCGAGATTTCGAGGTTCAGCATGCGCGAGAAGCTCGAGTTGAACAGCGAGATCGCGAAGGTGCCTGCCGCGTTGCCCGTGCCGCCCGCATCGCCCGCCGGGAGGTTGATGAAGTTGGAGTTGGTGAACGTGGAGGTGGCCGTGCTGGCTCCGCCATTGGTGCCCGCCGTTACGACGGGCATCGCGCCGAGATTGGCGAATGCGCGGTTGCCGGCGGACGATGCGAAGCGCTCGCCAGCGATGCCGCCGCCCAGCCGCACGCCGAGCGACTTGCCGAAGGTATCGGACGCTTCGACGATGCGAGCCTCGATCAACACCTGGCGAACCGGGATGTCCAGCTTCTGGATCAGATCGGTGATCTGGGCCAGGCGCGACGGAACGTCCGACACGAAGAGCTGGTTGGTACGCGACTCGGCGATGACGCTGCCGCGAGGGCTCAGGATGCGAGTCGTCGTACCGCCACCGCCACCGCCGCCGGACGAGGCACCCGTGCCGGTCAGCCCCTGCGCAATCGCGATCGCCTTGGTGTAGTTGAGCTGGAACGACTGGGTACGCAGCGGCTCCAGGTTCTCGATCGCGGCCTTGGCCTCGAATTCGAGCTTTTCCTTGGCGTTGATTTCATCCTTGGGCGCGATCCACAGCACGCTGCCGTTCTTGCGCATGCCCAGGTTCTTCGCCTGCATGATGATGTCGAGGGCCTGATCCCAGGGCACGTCCTTCAGCCGCAGCGTCAGCGCGCCGTTCACCGAATCCGAGGTCACGATGTTGAAGTTCGTGAAGTCGGCAATCACCTGCAGCAGCGAACGGATTTCGATGTTCTGGAAGTTGAGCGACAGCTTTTCGCCGTTGTAGCCCACGCCTTGCGTCAGCTTGGTCGGATCGACCTTGCGGGCGCGGACCTCGACAACAAACTGGTTCTCGCTCTGGTAGGCACTGTGCTCCCAGTCGCCCTTGGCCTCGATCGTCATGCGCACGCGGTCGCCCGACTGCTGCGAAGTGATCAGCTGGACCGGCGTTCCGAAGTCGGCCACGTCGAGGCGGCGGCGCAGGCCCTCGGGCAGCGTCGACTTGGTGAACTCCACGACGAGGTTCTTGCCTTGCTGCTTGACGTCGACGCCGACCTGGTTGTTCGGAAGATCGACGATGACCCGGCCGGTGCTGTCGGCGCCAAGGCGGAAATCGACGTCCCGCAGCGGCAGCATGTCCCGGTTGCGGTTTTCCGCGAAGGTCGTGCCGGCAGACGCGACGAGCGCCGAGCCGGCCACCGGCTCGAGAATGACCAGCAGCGAATTGCCCTGGATCTCGGCCTTGTACGCGGTGGCCTGCTTCAGGTTCAGCACCACGCGGCTGCGTTCACCGGCCTGGACGACGTTCACCGAACGCAGGTTGCCCTGGTTCACTTCGATCGCGGAACGGCCGATGGCATTCGTGACGCCCGGAAAATCGAGCGCAATGCGGGCCGGCGCCTGGACGGCGAACCCGGCAGGCACCGCCGTGAGCGGTTGCGCCAGATCGATGCGGATCACTTCCGCGCCGGACTGAGTCGAGCTGGTCACGGCCTGGATGGCGTTTTGCGCATGGGCCACGGCCAATGCACCGAAGGCCAGCAGACCCAGGCCGGCAGCGCGCAGCCACTGTGCCATCGTTGATTTCTTTTGGTTCATTTCGCACTCTCTTGCAGCTGCAGCGTCGCGACGCGTTCGATCCATTCACCGGCGGCGTCTTGCACGATCTCACGCAAGGCGACTTCGGTTTCGTTGATACGGGTGATGCGCCCGTAGTTGAGTCCCAGGTATTCGCCGACGCGAACCTTGTAGAGCAGCTTGTCGACACGGACCAGCGCCACTGGCTGGCCGTTGCGGTTCATGCTGCCGACCATTGCCATCGAGTCGAGCGGGAAGGCTTCGAGCGCCTCCTTGCGGCGTGCCAGTTCGGGCGCTATCAGCTCCGAAGTGCTCGGCTGGTTCGATTCGCGGCGCAGCGCCTGCGTCAGCTTCAGGATGTTGAAGGGCTCGAACGACGAGGCCTCGGTGTAGGTCTGCGGCGTGAACTTCTTGGGCTCTGAAATGGGCGGCACCGAGGGCTTCACCTGGGCGCGCTGCTCGGCCATCCAGCGTTGCAGGTCGTCCTGCCCGGAGTCGCAGGCACTCAAGCCCAGCGCGGCCAGTGTCAGCCACAGTACTTTGGCGGCGATCTTCATTTCTTCGCCTTCGGTGCGGCGGCGCGCTTCTGCGCAGCCCGCTCGTCTTCGTCGAGGTAGCGGAAGGTGCGCGCGGTGGCGTCCATCGTCAGCACGTCCTTGTCCTTCTGCGGGGTGACGGTGATGTTGTTCAGCGTCACGATGCGCGAGAGGCCCGCGACGTCGGCGGCAAAGGCGCCCATGTCGTGGTACCGCCCGGTCACGCGAACGGCGATCGGAAGCTCGGCGTAATAGTCCTTGACCGACACCTGCCCCGGACGGAACAGCTCGAACTGAAGGCTGCGACCGAGGCCTGCCTGGTTGATGTCCGACAGCAGGGCGTCCATTTCGGCCTTGCTGGGCAGCTGCTTCTCGAGCAGGGTCACGTACTGCTGCACCTGTTCACGCTGCTTCTTCAGCAGTTCGAGGTTGGCCGCCTGGGCCACCTTCTTCTGGTAGTCGGCCTTCAGCGCGACTTCCTTGGAACGTTCGCTCTCGAGCTCGTCGTTCGAGTTGGTCAGCCAGACGAACCACAGGGCGACCAGCACCAGGGCGGTGACCGCCAGGCAAAGCGCGTACCGCGGCACCGCTGGCCACATCGACGGATCGTTCGGGTTGAGCCCGCGGAACTGCTCGCCGAAACGCTGCAATGCAGCGCCGACATCTATTTTCTGGGAGGGGCGATTGCTTGCCATGTTCCGTTACCCCTTGGATTGCGCCGCCGCAGCCACGGCCTTGTCGGCAGCGGCCTTTTGAGCATCGGTGGGGCGTTTCAGGCCAATGCGCATCGTGAAGTTCGCAACGCGGCGCTGGTCGCGCGGGGTCAGGTTCACGTTCGCCGACGTGATCTCGACCAGCTCCGGCTTGACCAGCCAGGGACTGTTGTTGCCCAGGTTGCGCAGCAGTTCCGAAACCCGTTCGTTCGACTGCGCCATGCCCTGCAGCGTGACCGTCTGGTTGTCCTGCTTCATGCTGGTCAGGTAGACGCCGTCGGGCAGCTGCCGAACCAGTTCGTTGAGCAGGTGCACGGGCAGGTTGCGGTCGCCCTGCAGGTCCTCGACGGCCTGCTGGCGCGCGCGCAGCGCTGCGATTTCTTCCTGCAGCGTCGAGATCTCCTTGATCTCGACTTCGAGCTTCTTGATCTCGGCCTGGAGAAAGCCGTTCTTCGATTGCTGCGCCGAGATCTGGGCCTCGAACCAGAGGTAGCCCAGGCCGGCGATCAGCAGGCCGAGCACCGCTGCAGCACCCAAGGTGCCAAAGAAGGCCTCGCGCCGCCGCTTGCGTGCAGCTTCGCGGTGCGGAAGCAGATTGATGAGGATCACTGCAGGAACCTCCGCATGGCCAACCCGCAAGAGGTCAGGTAGGACGGCGCTTCGCGACGGACCTTCTTTTCACGGATGTTCGAACTGAAGTCCATGCCGTCGAAGGGGTTCAGCAGAGAGCAGGCAAACGAGGTCTGCCGCGTGACTGCGTTGGTCAGGCCCGGCAGCGACGCCGAGCCGCCAGCCAGCAGCACGTAGTCGACGCGGTTGTGCGGCGTGCTCGTGAAGAAGAACTGAAGCGCACGCGCGATTTCCTGCGCGATGCCCTCCACGAAGGGCTTGAGCACGCCGGAGCCGTAGTCGTCGGGGAGGTCTCCGCTGCGCTTCTTGGCTTCGGCTTCCTCGGCGGAAAAACCGTACTGGCGCACGATCAGCTGCGTCAGCTGGGCACCGCCGAACGCCTGATCGCGGTCGTACAGCACTTCCTGGTTGCGCAGCACCTGCATGCTGGTGGTGAAGGCGCCCACTTCGAATAGCGCCACGATCGAGTCCACGCCCTTGCCGGGCAGCTGTTCAATCAGGCGGGCGGTCGCCAGGCGCGAGGCATAGGACTCGACGTCGAGGATCATCGCCTTCAGGCCGGCGGCTTCCGCCAGGCCTTCGCGGTCCTGCACCTTTTCCTTGCGGGACGCGGCGATCAGCACTTCCACGTCGCCTGCGGACGTGGTGCTCGGCCCCGTGACGCAGAAGTCGAGGCTGACTTCGTCCAGCGAGAACGGGATGTACTGGTTGGCTTCGGACTCGACCTGGATCTCGAGTTCCTGCTCGCTCATGCCGCCCGGAAGAATGATCTTCTTCGTGATCACGGCCGAGGGCGGCAGCGCGAGCGCCACGTTGCGGGTGCGCGTGCCGCTCTTGCGGACGACGCGCCGGACGGCTTCCGCCACTTCGTCGAACTTCTCGACGTTGCCGTCGGTGATCCAGCCACGTTCCAGGGGTTCGATGGCGCAGCGTTCCAGAACCAGCTTGCCGCTGGCCTCACGGCCGAGCTCGACCAGCTTGACGCTGGACGAACTGACATCCAGCCCCAGCAGGGGAGCGTTCTGACGACGAAACAATGATCCAAGAGCAGCCAAGTTAGGTCCCTCTCCCCCTGTATTTGTAACCAATAGAAAAAAATGCGTTCGGTTGCATGCTAGCAGCAGGCGTGGCGGCAACCAAGCAACCGCGGGGGGCAAAACCCTCAAGCGTTGTCAAAACCTGACGTCAAATCTGCATTTTGTAACTTTTGAATTAGAGCGATGCAGCAGCAACAAAAGATCGGATCGTGCAAAGAGAGCGGCTTTTTATAATGTCGGGTGACTCTCCGGCCCTCCATGCAAGAAACCTCAAGCCCCAAAGGGCCAGCCAAGACCCCCTCCCCCAAGTCCCAGCGCCCGACCTGGCTGAAATGGCTGTTGCGCTTTTTCTTCTGGGGGTTCGGCATTGCCGCTGCCGGCGTGCTCGCGGTGCTGTGCGTGGTGGCGGTGGCCCTGGCGGTCGCATACCCGAACCTGCCCGACATCAGTGAGCTCTCCGACTACCGGCCCAAGCTGCCGCTGCGGGTTTTCTCGGCCGAAGGCACCCTGATCGGCGAGTTCGGCGAGGAGCGCCGCAACCTCACCCCGATCTCGGCCATTCCGAAGGTCGTGAAAGACGCCGTGCTCGCGGCCGAAGACTCGCGCTTTTACGACCACGGCGGGGTCGACTACAAGGGCATGGTGCGCGCGGGCCTGGCGAACATGAACCGCGTGAAGAGCCAGGGCGCATCGACCATCACGATGCAGGTGGCGCGCAATGTCTACCTGAGCTCCGAGAAGACGCTCACCCGCAAGATCTATGAGGTGCTGCTGACCTTCAAGCTGGAGCACCTGCTCACCAAGGACCAGATCTTCGAGATCTACCTGAACCAGATCTACCTCGGCAACCGCGCCTACGGCTTTGCCGCCGCTTCCGAAGCGTATTTCGGCAAGCCGCTGCAGGACCTCACGATTGCCCAGGCTGCCATGCTGGCCGGACTGCCGAAGGCGCCGGGCGCGAACAACCCGGTCAACAACCCGCAACGCGCGCGCGGCCGCCAGTTCTACGTGATCGACCGCATGCAGGAAGCCGGCTTCATCACCGCCGAGCAGGCCGCCGAAGCCAAGAAGGAGGAACTCCACCTGCGCGACGCCGCCGACCCGAACCGCCTGCATGCCGAATACGTGGCCGAAACGGTGCGCCAGCTGATGTACGCGCAGTACGGCGACAGCACCTATACGCGCGGCCTCAAGGTCTACACCTCACTGGTGGCAGCCGACCAGGCCGCGGCCTATAAGGCGCTGCGCAAGGGCATCATGGACTACGAGCGTCGCCAGATCTATCGCGGCCCCGAGAAGTTCGTCGACCTGCCCAACGACGCCAAGGACCTCGACGAGGCCGTGGACGATGCGCTCAACGACCACCCCGACAACGGCGACGTGATGGCCGCGGTCGTCCTCAAGGCCACGCCCAAGCAGATCGATGCCGTGCGCGGCAACGGCGACCCCGTGCAGATCACCGGCGAGGGCCTCAAGCCCGCGCAGTCCGGCCTCTCCGACAAGGCCCCGCCCAACATCAAGATCCGCCGCGGCGCGGTCATCCGCGTGGTGAAGACGCCCAAGAACACCTGGGAGATCACGCAGTTGCCCGAAGTGGAAGGCGCGTTCGTCGCCATGGACCCGCGCGACGGCGCCATCAAGGCACTGGTCGGCGGCTTCGATTTCGGCAAGAACAAGTTCAACCACGTCACGCAGGCCTGGCGCCAGCCGGGTTCGAGCTTCAAGCCGTTCATCTATTCGGCGGCGCTCGAGAAGGGCTTCACCCCCGCCACGGTCATCAACGACGGCCCGCTCTTCTTCGACGCCGGCACCACCGGCGGCCAGCCGTGGGAGCCCAAGAACTACGGCGGCGGCTACGACGGCCCGATGTCGATGCGCACCGCGCTGATGAAGTCGAAGAACCTCGTGTCGATCCGCATCCTGCAGTCCATCGGCACGCGCTACGCGCAGGAGTGGATCACCAACTTCGGCTTCGACAAGGAAAAGCACCCGGCCTACCTGCCGATGGCGCTGGGTGCCGGCTCGGTCACGCCGATGCAGATGGCGGTGGGCTACTCGGTGTTCGCCAACGGCGGCTACCGTGTCAATCCGTACCTCGTGACCCGCATCACCGACCACAAGGACAAGGTGCTGGTCGACAAGCAACCCTCGGTGCTCAACGAGGCGAACCGCGCGATTCCCCAGCGCAATGCCTTCATCATGGACACGCTGCTGCAGTCGGTGGCCCGTGCCGGCACCGCCGCCAAGGCACAGGCGACGCTCAAGCGCCCCGACCTGTACGGCAAGACCGGCACCACCAACGACTCGCTCGACGCGTGGTTCGCGGGCTTCCAGCCCACCATGACGGCCATTTCGTGGATCGGCTACGACACGCCGCGCAACCTGGGCGACCGCGAAACCGGCGGTGGCCTGAGCCTGCCGATCTGGATCGCCTACATGGAGACCGCCATCAAGGGCATCCCCGTGACCGACATCGCCACCGCACCGCCTTCCGGCATCGTGAACGTGGGCGGCGAGTGGTACTACGACGACTACGCGCCGGGACGCGGCGTGGCAAGCCTGGGCGTGGAATCCGCGACTGCGGCGCCGGTGGAAGCCCTGACCGGCGCCCCGGTGAGCCCGCCGGCCCCGCCCGAGGAGCGCAACCGCATCCTCGACCTGTTCCGCAACTGACGACGAAGAAGAAGAGTCAGGCGGCCGCGAACGTCAGCGGCTGGCCTGCCTGCAGGGTCGCTTCACGCGACAGGTTGCCGAAGAATTCTTCCCCGGTCTTGGTATCGACCCACGCCTGGCCGTCGTGGCGGTAGTGGTAGCCGCCGGAACGCGCGGCAAGCCAGATTTCCTGCAGGGGCTTCTGCAGGTTCACGATCAACTGGCTGCCGTTGCGGAATGAAATCGTGATCATCCCGCCCACCCTCTGGTTGTCGACGTCGGCGTCGGTCGCATCGTTGATGCGGTCGCATCCCTGCTCAATGGCGGCGAGCGCGGCTTCGGCGCGGTCCATGTACTCGGTGTCGGTCATTACAATTTCGCTATGTTGAACGTTCGCCAAATTCTAGTGAGCACCCGCGCCCGCGCTGCGCTCATGGTCTGCCTCGCTGCAGGCACCACCGCCCTGGTTGCCTGCGGACAGCGCGGTGCGCTGTACCTGCCGACCGATCCTGCCGCCGCCGGACGAGCCACGCTGCCGCAGCTCATGACGCCCGAGAGCCTGCGGCCCTCTTCGTCCAGCTCCAGCGAGGCAGCGCCCGCACCGGCCGCTGCCGCCAGCGCACCGGCCAGCAACAGCACGGAACCGCGCAAATGAGTGCCGGCATCAACTCCATCGCCCTGCCCGGCCAGCCGCACATTGCGCAACGCGACGGCGCGCTGCACGTCGAAGGCGTCGCGCTCGAAGCGCTGGCGCGCGAGCACGGCACCCCTCTTTTCGTCTACTCGAAGCAATGGATGCTGGATGCCCTCGCGGCCTACCAGCGCGGCTTCGAGGGCCGCGACGCCCTCATCTGCTATGCGATGAAGGCCAACTCGTCTCTCGGCGTGCTGCGCGTGTTCGCGCAGGCCGGCTGCGGCTTCGACATCGTCTCGGGCGGCGAGCTGGCACGCGTGCTGGCCGTGGGCGCCGATCCGAAGAAGATCATCTTCTCGGGCGTCGGCAAGACCCGCGCGGAAATGCGCGAGGCCCTTGCCGCCGGCATCGCCTGCTTCAACGTCGAGAGCGAAGCCGAGCTCGACGTGCTCAACGAGGTGGCGCTGGCCGAGGGCAAGCGCGCGCCCATCAGCATCCGCATCAATCCGAACGTCGATCCCAAGACGCACCCCTATATCTCCACCGGCCTCAAGGGCAACAAGTTCGGCATCGCGCACGACCGCGCGGTCGAGGCGTACCGGCACGCCGCGCGGCTGCCGGGCCTGGAGGTGGTGGGCATCGACTGCCACATCGGCTCGCAGATCACCGAAGCCTCGCCCTACCTGGACGCCTGCGATCGCGTGCTGGACCTGGTCGAGGCGATCGAGGCAGCCGGCGTGCCGATCCATCACCTGGACTTCGGCGGCGGCCTGGGCATCGACTACAACGGCGAAGTGCCGCCCAAGGCCGATGCGCTCTGGCGGCAGCTGCTCGCCAAGCTCGACGCACGCAACTTCGGCCAGCGCAAGCTGGTGATCGAACCCGGCCGCTCGCTGGTCGGCAATGCCGGCGTCTGCGTGACCGAGGTGCTCTACACCAAGCCCGGTGAAGACAAGAACTTCTGCATCGTCGACGCGGCCATGAACGACCTGCCGCGCCCCGCGATGTACCAGGCCTTCCAGCGCATCGTGCCGCTGCGCAGCCGCGCCGGCGATGCACCGACCTACGACGTGGTCGGCCCGGTTTGCGAAAGCGGGGACTGGATCGGCCGCGACCGCGCGCTCAACGTGGTGGCCGGCGACCTGTTGGCCGTGCTGTCGGCCGGCGCGTACTGCATGAGCATGGCCAGCAACTACAACACGCGCGGCCGTGCCGCCGAAGTGCTGGTGAGCGGCGCCACCGCCAAGCTGATCCGCCGCCGCGAGACGATGGAAGACCAGCTGCGCGCCGAGATCGACGGCTGATTGCCGGTGCTCAGCCGGTGCGCAGCGGCTTCTCGCTGCCGCGCACCGCTACCACGGGCGGCTTCGCCTTGCGCTTGCTCGCGAAATTCCACACCCGCCACGCGAGCAGCGCGGCAATGATCGCGGCATAGACGAACACTTCCGCGAAGTTGTTCTTGCCCGCGCGCATCCAGAAGAAGTGCAGCAGCCCGAGCCCCGAGATCACGTAGACCAGCTTGTGCAGCATCTGCCAGCGCTTCGCGCCCATTGCCTTGATGGCGCGGTTGAAAGAGGTGGCCGCCAGCGGCGTCAGCAGCACGAAGGCAGAGAAGCCCACCAAAATGAACGGCCGCTTCGCGATGTCCTTGGCGATGTCGCCCCACTCGAATCCCATGTCGAACCAGCTGTAGCACAGCAGGTGCAGCACCACGTAGAAGTACGCGAACAGGCCCAGCATGCGGCGCAGGCGTGCGAGTGCATTCCACTTGGTCATCACGCGCAGCGGCGTCACCGCCAGCACGATGCAGATGAAGCGCAGCGTCCAGTCGCCGGTGGCGCGGATCAGGAACTCGGCCGGGTTGGCACCGAGCCCGTCCGTGAAGGCGCCGTAGGCCAGCCGCGCGAACGGCAGCAGGCACAGCAGGAAGATGACCGGCTTGGTCGCCGGATGCATGAGCAGCTTGTTCATGGTCGGGCGCCGGTTGCCGGGGCGCGATCAGTAGTTCTTCTTCAGGTCCATGCCCGCATACAGCTGGCCGACCTGGGCTTCGTAGCCGTTGAACATTTCGGTCTTGCGCCGCTTGGCGAACAAGCCGCCGCCGTCGCCGATGCGGCGCTCGGTCGCCTGGCTCCAGCGCGGATGGTCGACGTTCGGGTTCACGTTCGAGTAGAAGCCGTACTCGTTAGCCGCCGCCTTGTTCCACGCGGTGCTCGGCTCCTTCTCGACGAAGCGGATCTTGACGATCGACTTGGCCGACTTGAAGCCGTACTTCCACGGCACCACGAGCCGTACCGGCGCGCCGTTCTGGTTGGGCAACACCTCGCCGTACATGCCGAAAGCCAGCAGCGTGAGCGGGTGCATCGCCTCGTCCATGCGCAGGCCTTCGGTGTAGGGCCAGTCGAGCACGCGCGAGCCGACAAAAGGCATGGTCTTCGGGTCGGCCAGCGTCACGAACTCGACGTATTTGGCGTTGCCCTGCGGCTCGACGTTCTTGATCAGTTCGGCCAGCGAATAGCCGACCCACGGGATGACCATCGACCAGCCTTCGACACAGCGCAGGCGGTAGATGCGCTCTTCCTGAGCGCTGAGCTTGAGCAGGTCTTCGATGCCGAACTTGCCCGGCTTCTTGACCAGGCCTTCGACCTCCACGGTCCACGGCCGCGTCTTCAGCGTGCCGGCGTTCTTGGCCGGGTCGGCCTTGTCGGTGCCGAACTCGTAGAAGTTGTTGTAGCTCGAGACGTCTTTGTAGTCTGTGAGCTTGTCCATCGACATGGCCCCCGGCACGGCCGACTTGCCACCTGGCAGCGGCGCGAGCTTGTTGGGCCGCTCGGCCTGGGCCCAGGCTTCGCGCGAGGCGAAGCCGGCCAGCGCCGCACCCGCCGCGCCGCCCGCCATGAGCTTGAGCAGGTCGCGCCGGCCTTCGTAGGCGGCACGCGGCGTGATCTCGCTCGACAGCGGGTGGATGAAGCCGTTGTCGCTGTTGCTGCGACGGATCGGTCGGGATTGGAACGACATGGCAGGCCTTTCGCGTGAATCGTTGTGCTCAGGGTAGTTCGTGAGCAGTCCCGATTTGGTTACGCGCCGCAGCGGCGCGCGGTTTCAATTCTTCGCGAAAGACCGCAGGCCCGTGCCTACAGGGTGCCGTAGCTGTGCAGCCCGCTCAGGAACATGTTCACGCCGAGGAAGGCGAAGGTGGTGACCGCCAGTCCACCCAGCGCCCACCACGCCGCCACGGTGCCGCGCAGGCCCTTTACCAGCCGCATGTGCAGCCAGGCCGCGTAGTTGAGCCAGACGATCAGCGCCCAGGTTTCCTTCGGGTCCCAGCTCCAGTAGCCGCCCCAGGCGTCGGCGGCCCACAGGGCGCCGAGCACAGTAGCGATGGTGAAGAAGGCGAAGCCGACGGTGATCGACTTGTACATGACGTCGTCGAGCACTTCGTTGGCCGGCAGCCGCGCCGCGATGCGCTTGCGTCCCAGGAGGATGCCGGCCGCGATCAGCGCGGAAATACCCGCATAGACCACCCAGTAGCTGCCGCCGGCTTCCTGCACGCGCTGGCGGAACGCCACCGGCACGAAGCACAGCGCCACGCCCAGCAGCCAGATCGGCGTGAGCTTGTACCAGCGCTTTTCGTCGGCCTGCTCCTTGATGAGGTAGGCGAAGGCCACCATGGCCGCGAGCGAGAAGGTGCCATAGCCGATGAAGTTGGCGGGCACGTGCAGCTTCATCCACCAGCTCTGCAGGGCTGGCACCAGCGGCTGGATTTCGTGCGCCTCGCGCACGATCGTGTACCAGAGCAGGAAGCCGACCGCCGCGCTGACCACCAGCATCACGAAGGCGCCGAGCGCGCGCGTCTTGTAGCGCTCTTCGAAGTAGAGATAGAACGCGGCCGTGAGCCAGCAGAACAGCACGAACACTTCGTACAGGTTGCTGACCGGGATGTGGCCGATGTCCGGTCCGAGCTGGTGGCTTTCGTACCAGCGCACCATGGTGCCGATCAGCGCCATCGTCACGGCCGCCCAGGCCAGCCGCGAGCCAATCATGTCGAAGGTGTCCGACTGCTTGCCGCCGAAAAAGCCGAGCCAGTAGAACAGCGTGCTCATGAAGAACAGCACGCTCATCCAGAGGATGGCCGACTGGCTCGACAGGAAATACTTGAGCCAGAACACCGTGTCGGCGCGCGCCAGCTCGCCCTGGTACGAACTGATGGCCAGCAGCGACGCCGCAGCCACGATGATGGCCAGCAACCGCAGCGGCCGCCAGAACCAGCCGATGGCGATCATCGCGATCACGGCAGCGGCCAGGATCGGCTTCTCGTAGTAGTCCATCGACCCCGCGTACCGCGTGAACGCAAACAGCCCACCGGCCAGGACCAGCACCGCGAACACCCAGTCGAACGGGTTGCGGCGCGAAAGCCAGCTTTCATTGAGCGTGAGGGTCGTGGTGTTCATCGTGTCTGTGCTTCTGTCTTGCTCAGGGCGAGCAGCTTGTGCTTGAGGTGCTCGAATTCGCGGTCGCTGTCGATGGTCTTGCGATTGACCGAGAACGCCATCGTGGCCGCTGTCCCGGATGTCTCGCCTTCGGCAGCCGTGCCGTCGGGCGTCAGCCACACCCAGAGGCGGCGCTCGCGCACATACAGCATGGCAAAAATCCCGACGATCAGCAACAGGCAGCCCAGATAGACGACGTTCTTGCCAGGGGCACGCGCCACCTGGAACACGCTGGCCTGCACCTGGGTGAAGTCGGTCATCATCATCGCAACCGGGGCCGGGTAGAAATGTGCGTCGCTGATGGCCAGCACCGCCTGCGTCAGGTAGGCCTGCGATTTCTGGTCGTTCGGCAGCGCGGCAAGGCCGGCGCCTTCGCGGCCCAGGTTGAGCACCTCGAACAGCACGTCGTTGAGGATGCGCACCAGCACGCCGCCGGCGCGCTCGCGCTCGGCCTCGGGCACGTTGACTTCCATGAACTCGGCAATCGCCTGCCAGCCCCCCGCCGTGGTGGCGTCGGCCTTGGCGCGCTCGGTGCCCGCGAACAGCGCCAGCGCGCGTGTGGCCGATACGCGCAGTTGCTCGGCCATCTCCGGGCGCTTGGGGTCGGTGGCCTTCGCGATGTAGCGCTCAATGGCACGGGCGCGGGTGTCGGCATCGCCGAGCGCGGCGCGCATGCGCACGAAGCCGTCCATCGAGCCCTGCTCGTCGGCGGGCACGCGCAAGTAGCGGAACGGATCCTCGGGCTTCTCGCGCATCCCCAGCAGGAACACCGGCTGGCCGTCGCCGGTGTCGACCGGCACCATGTAGTTCTGGTACTCGCGCGCCTGGCCGGCGGCGTCGCGCAGCTTGTAGCCGATGCTCGGGCCGATGTTGCGCAGCACCTTCGGCTTGTTGGTCTTGTTGGCGGCGCCCAGGCGCGACTCGATGTCGTGGCGCAGGTCGACCTTGCGCACGTCGGCGCCGCTGCCCATGGCGCCGCCATCGGCAAAGTTCTCGACGTTGATCACGCGCAGCGCGGCGAACTCGAGCGTGAGCTTGTCGCGGCCGTTGGTGATCTCGGTGTTCGGGCCGCCGATGATGCCCTCCACCTCGAAGGGCTTGGCCGCGGCCGCCATCGGTACCGCCTTGAGCTTCACCCTGGAGCCGCCGTCGTCGAAGCTCGACTGGTAGATCTCCACGCCCTTGTAGCTGGCCGGATGGTTGACCTCGATGCGCGCCGGCACCTGCGCGCCGGTCTCGCGGTCGTGCAGCACCACCTCGCTCGCGAACAGCTTGGGCATGCCGGTCGAGTAGTAGTCGACGATGAACTTCTTCAACTCGATGGAGAACGGCAGCTCCTGCAGCAGCACGCCGTCAGACTGGTTCAGGATGGCCACGCTGCCCTGCCCGCCTTCAGGCACGAGGATGTTGCCGCGGAAGGTCGGGTTGGCGGCCGACAGGCGGTGCTCCGGCGCCACGTCGGCGATCATGCCGCCGCCGGTGAACACGCTCTTGCCGTTGAACCAGGTCTGCGCGCGCACCACCAGGTCGCCGTCGAGCAGGCCGCCGATGCACACCAGCACGATGGCGCTGTGCGCCGCGATGTAGCCCAGCTTGTGGGCACCGCCGGCGCGCGCGGCGACCATCCAGCCGGCGGCAGTCGGCCGGCTGCCGCTGGTGGCGTCGCGCCGTTGCAGCTTGACCTTCCAGCCACCGCTCACCAGCAACTGGCCGATGCGGTTGGCCGCCGCTTCGGGCGTTTCGCCGAGCCGGTTCTCGGCGCGCTGGCCGAAGGCCTTGAGGCTCTGCGCGCGGATGTCTTCCTTGAAGGTCTTGAGGTCGACCATGATGCGCGGCGTGTTGCGCGCAATGCACAGCGTGGTGCTGATCACGAGGAACAGCAGGATCAGCAGGAACCACCAGGCGCTGTAGATCGAGTCGAGCCTGGCCGCGCGGAACAGTTCGGCCCAGAACGGCCCGAACTGGTTGATGTAGTTGTTGATCGGCTCATGCTGCTTGAGCACGGTGCCGATGATCGACGCGATGCAGATGATGGTGAGCAGCGCGATCGCGAAGCGCATCGACGAAAACAGCTCCACCGCAGCGCGAAGCATCTGCGGGCCGCGATGAACGCGAAGGCCATGGGTGGAGACGGACATCGGACGACAGTAAGGAAAGAGAGGAAAAAAGCAAAAAGGCGGGCCATCCTGCTGGATCGGCCCGCCTTTTGTTTGGGGTTGTTTTCGGCGGCTGGTTCACGCTCCAGGGAGCGCCATCATCAACGCAAACCGGCAATGTAGTCGGCGACGGCCTTGATTTCCCTGTCGTTGAGCTTGGCGGCGACGCCGGTCATGGGAACGCTGTTCAGGCGCACGTTGTCGCGGAAGGCCGTGAGCTGGGCCACGGTGTAGTCGGCGTTCTGGCCGCCCAGGCGCGGGTACTGGGCGGGGATGCCGGCGCCGTTCGGGCTGTGGCAGCCGGCGCAGGCCGGGACCTGGCGCTCGCCGATGCCGCCGCGGTAGATCTTCTCGCCCAGGGCAATCGTGTCCTTGTCCTTCGAGAAGCCCGGCTTGACCTTCTTCGAGCCGACGAACCAGGCGATGTTGCGCATGTCCTCTTCGGACAGAGCCGAAGCCAGCGGCTTCATGATCGCGCTCTTGCGCTTGCCGGACTTGAAGTCCTGCAGCTGCTTGAGGATGTATTCGGGATGTTGCTGCGCCAGCTTCGGGTTGGCCGCGATGGCGGAGTTGCCGTCCGCGTTGTGGCACGAAGCACAGCTCTGGCTGTTGGCCGGCGTCGCGTTGAATACCGCGTCCCCCTTGGCGGGGTCGGGTTTGGCAGGCGCCGGGGCCGCCGCACTCGGAGCAGCCGCGTGTTCATCGGCTGCAAAACTCGCGCTGGATGCGATGCCCACGAGGGCTGCAAGCAGAATATTGGCAAACAACTTCATATCGGGGGCTTCGAATTTATGGCGCAAAACCTCACGATTCTACAATGTGGGCCTTGTTTCGAAAGTCCGTAGATGCCCTCCCCGCGCGCCAAGCCCGCTGCCTACCCTCCCCGCGCGGCTCCCGCCGCGGACCCCCAGGTCGCCGAACGCGAACGCGTGGCACTGGGCTGGTTGCACACCGCCCACTTCCTGACCAGCGCCCCCCAGCTTGAGCACCTGCCCCCCGTCGACCTGCCCGAGATCGCCTTCGTCGGCCGCTCCAATGCGGGCAAATCGACTGCCATCAACACCCTCACGCAGCAGACGCGGCTGGCCTTCGCCTCCAAGACGCCCGGCCGCACGCAGCACATCAACCTGTTCGGCATCGGCAAGCAGAAGGTCGACGATGCGGTGCTGGCCGACCTGCCCGGCTACGGCTACGCGGCCGTACCCAAGGAGGCCAAGCTGCGCTGGCAGCGCGTGATGGGCAACTACCTGATGACGCGCGAGAGCCTGCGCGGCGTGGTGCTCATGTGCGACCCGCGCCACGGCCTGACCGAACTCGACGAGATCCTGCTCGACGTGATCCGCCCGCGCGTGCAGCAGGGCCTCAAGTTCCTCGTGCTGCTGACCAAGTCCGACAAGCTCACGCGCAGCGAAGCCGCCAAGGTGCTGTCGATTACGCGACTGAACGCCGGCGGCGGCGAGGTGAAACTGTTCTCGGCGCTGAAAAAGCAGGGCGTCGGTGAAGCAGCCGAGCTGCTGTGGCGCTGGGTGCACCCGGAAGAGACTGCAGCAGCCCCCACCGAACCACCGGAGCCGCCAGCAGAGACCTGAACCACAGAACAGGCTGCATCGGCCGTCCAGCGTGCGTAGTTCACTATCAAAAGAATAGCGACAGTCAACCCAAGGAGACAAGAAGCATGATCGAGACCTTCCAACGCAGCCTGCCCAATGGCACCACCCTGAGTTGCCGCGCCGCCGGCCAGCCGGGCCGGCCGCTGATGGTGTTCCTCCACGGCTTCCCCGAAGCCGCGTTCATCTGGGACGAACTGCTGACGTACTTCTCGGACCCGGCCCACGGCGGCTACCGCTGTGTGGCACCCAACCTGCGCGGCTTCGAGAAGTCGAGCGCGCCGACCGACGTGGCGGCCTACAAGGCTCACCTGCTGATCCAGGACATCCAGCAGCTCGTGGCGACCGAGAGCACCGACGGCACCATGGCCGCGCTGGTGGCCCACGATTGGGGCGGCGCCTTTGCCTGGGGCTATGCCAACGCGTTCCCGCAGCAGATCCGCAAGCTGGTCATCATCAATTCGCCGCACCCGGGCACCTTCACGCGCGAACTGCGCAACAACCCGGCGCAGCAGCAAGCCAGCGCCTACATGAACTTCCTCGCGCGCCCCGACGCCGAGGCGCTGCTCGCCGCCGACGACTTCAAGCGCATGTGGCCCTTCTTCACGCTGATGAAGGCCGGCCCGGACGGCTTCGGCTGGCTCACCGAGGAAGTGAAGCAGAAGTACCGCCAAGTCTGGGGCGCAGGCCTCACCGGCGCCTGCAACCTCTACCGCGTGACGCCGATGAAGCCGCCGCTGCCCGGCCACACCATCGACGGCATCCCGGTGCTGCCGCGCGAACGGCTCACGGTGGACGTGCCGACCTTCGTGTTCTGGGCGCTCGACGACGCGGCGCTGCTGCCCGGCCTGCTCGAAGGGCTCGACGAGTACGTGCCGAAGCTCGAGGTCAAGAAGGTGCCGGACGCGACCCATTGGATCGTGCATGAGCAGCCGCAACTGGTTGCCCGCGAGATCGAGGGATTCTTGCAGCGGAACTGATGCCGCCGCCGGGCCGCCCCAAGGCGAGCCCCGCCTCCTCCTCGGGAGATGGAGCTGCACACAGCGAAGCGAAGTGAAAAGCCGGGAGCCCTTCCTTCAATAGATCGGCGGTTCGCCCTCGGGGCGGGTCTTGAAACGGCGATGCACCCAGTAGTACTGCGAGGGCATCGTGTCGATGTAGCCCTGCAGCCGCGTGTTCATGAGCGCGGTATCGGCCTCCACATCGTCGGTCGGGAAGTTCTGCCACTGCGGCAGCACCTCGATCTCGTAGCCGCCGGGCGTCAGCTTCGACACCACCGGCACCACCTTGGCCTTGCCCAGCCGTGCAAAGCGCGACAGCGAGGGCACGGTGGCCGCCTGCACGCCATAGAACGGCACGAAAATGGTCTGGTCGCGGCCGAAGTCCATGTCGGGCAGCAGGTACAGCAGGCCGCCCTTGCGCAGGCCCTGCAGCACGGGCTTGATGCCGTCCACCCGGTTGAGCGCCGCCACGTCGCCGAAGCGGGTGCGGCCCTCGCGGATCCAGGCGTCGACCATCGGATCGCGCTGGGTCGTGTAGATGGTGGCCGAGGGGCGCGCCGTGTGCATGGTCAGCGCGGTGGCCGCGGCGTCCAGGCCGTAGAAGTGCGGCGCGAACAGGATCATCGGCGCATCGCCGTCGGCGATCTCGCGGATCTCCGACGCCGCCCCAACCACCTTGAGCCGGCTCGCCACGACCTTCTCGGGCGCATGCCAGAGCCAGCTGCGGTCCAGCCAGGACTGCGCCACATAGACGAAGGTCTGGCGCGCGATGGCGCGGCGCTCGGCCTCCGACTTGCCGGGGAAGCAGACCGCCAGGTTGGTGTCGACCACGCGCCGCCGCGGCACGGCGACGGTGTGCAGGATGCGGCCGAGGAACGCGCCGAAGCCGCGCACGAGCGGCAGCGGCAGCGGCGCGATCACGCGCATGAAGCCGATGCCGAGCCGGGAACCGAGGCTCATGTGGCCTCCCCGGTGGCTGCGGCCACGCGCTCGGCGCGCGGCTCCTTGTAGCGGGCGTAATCCCACACGTACTGGCCCGGCAGGCTGTGGATCAACCGGCCGATGGCGTCGTTCATCGCCGCGGCCGCGTCCTCGATGGAGGCTGACGGGTCGGTCAGCGCCGTGCCGACGATGGGCTCGAAGCGGACCACGTAGCCGGCGCCGTTCGGCAGCCGCTCGCAGACGCTCAGGAAGCAGGCCGCGCCGGTCTGCTGCGCAAGGCGGGGAAGCAGGGTCATGGTGTAGGCGGACCGGCCCAGGAACGGCGCCCAGACGCCCTGCCCCATCGGCGGCACCTGGTCGGGCAGGATGCCGGTGTAGCCGCCGCTACGCAGCGTGCGGATCAGGCCGCGCACGCCGCTGTTGTTGGTGGGCAGCGTCTGCAGGCCGGGCCGGTCGCGCGAGCCGGCGGCGATCAGGTCGGCCATCCACTTCTTGCGCGCCGGCCGGAACAGCGCGGTGATCGGCCCGTAGGCCGACAGGAAGCGCTCGCCGATCGCCTGGCCGCACATCTCCCAGCTGCCGAGGTGCGGTGCCACCAGGATCACGCCTTTCTTCGCCTGCATGGCGGCCTCGAAGGCCTCCACGCCCTCCCAGCGCACCACGCGGTGCAGCACGGTCTCGCCGTGCGGGCGCAGCCAGAGCCAGGGCAGCTCGGAAGCCATCTTGCCGGCGGCGGCGATGGCGGGACGGTATTGATCGGGCGCGAAGCCTGCGCTCTCGGCGTTGGTCTTGAAGCGGCGGCGGTAGTCCGGCGCGCTCCACCAGACCAGCCAGCCCAGCATGGCACCGAGCCGATGCATCAACGGCATCGGCACGCGGGCGAGCAGGCGAAACAGGGTGATCATTGAAAGCGGGAGGGTCAAAAAACGGACGCGCGCGCATGGTATGCGCGGCTCGAATAGAATCCAAATTGTCGCCGAGTTACGGAACAACTTGCAGGGCGACAAACACAAGCGCGAAAGCGATTGTGCCCGTCGATTCATCGACATCTGCTAAAGCGTTCGCCAGGGCTCCGCAGAGTTGGCAACGCGCCAAATCACTTCAAGGAGCTTTGAACAAAATGGCGAACGACTTCCTCTTCACTTCCGAATCGGTTTCCGAAGGCCACCCCGACAAGGTCGCCGACCAGATCTCCGACGCGATCCTGGACGCGATCTTCGAGCAGGACCCGCGCAGCCGCGTGGCCGCCGAGACGCTGACCAACACCGGCCTCGTGGTGCTCGCCGGCGAGATCACGACCAACGCGCACGTCGACTACATCCAGGTCGCGCGCGACACCATCAAGCGCATCGGCTACGACAACACCGAGTACGGCATCGACTACAAGGGCTGCGCGGTGATGGTCTGCTACGACAAGCAGTCCAACGACATCGCCCAGGGCGTGGACCACGCGAGCGACGACCACCTGAACACCGGCGCCGGCGACCAGGGCCTGATGTTCGGCTACGCCTGCGACGAGACGCCCGAGCTGATGCCCGCGCCCATCTACTACGCGCACCGCCTCGTCGAGCGCCAGGCACAGCTGCGCAAGGACGGCCGCCTGCCCTTCCTGCGCCCCGACGCCAAGAGCCAGGTCACGATGCGCTACGTCGACGGCAAGCCGCACAGCATCGACACCGTGGTGCTCTCCACGCAGCACAGCCCAGACCAGAGCGAGACGCCGACCAAGATGAAGGCCTCGTTCAACGAAGCCATCATCGAGGAGATCATCAAGCCCGTGCTGCCGAAGGAATGGCTCAAGGACACGCGCTACCTGATCAATCCGACCGGCCGCTTCGTCATCGGCGGCCCGCAGGGCGACTGCGGCCTCACGGGCCGCAAGATCATCGTCGACACCTACGGCGGCGCCTGCCCGCACGGCGGCGGCGCGTTCTCGGGCAAGGACCCGTCGAAGGTCGACCGCTCGGCCGCCTATGCCGCACGCTACGTGGCCAAGAACATCGTGGCCGCGGGCCTGGCGCGCCAGTGCCAGATCCAGGTGGCGTACGCCATCGGCGTGGCGCAGCCGATGAACATCACGGTCTACACCGAAGGCACCGGCGTGATTCCTGACGACAAGATCGCCGAGCTCGTGCGCGAGTTCTTCGACCTGCGTCCGAAGGGCATCATCCAGATGCTCGACCTGCTGCGCCCGATCTACCAGAAGACCGCCGCCTACGGCCACTTCGGCCGCGAGGAGCCCGAGTTCACCTGGGAAGCGACGACGCAGGCCGCCGCACTGCGCGCGGCAGCCGGCCTCAAGTAAGCGACAAGAACCGGCGGTGGGTCGTCAGAAGCGGTACGCGCCGCTCAGGCCCACCGTCCAGTTGCGGCCCGGCGCGGGCTCGTAATAGCGCGCATTGCCCTCGTTGACGATGACCGAGCCCACGTAGCGCCGGTCGAACAGGTTGTCGACACGCGCGAAGGCATTGAACTCCCAGCGCTCCCATTTCTTCAGGTAGCCCGCATACACCGCCGCGACGGCATAGCCCGGCGCGCTCGCGGTGTTGGCATCGTTGGCCTGGATGCGCCCCAGCGCGCGCATCTCGACGCCGGCGCGCCAGCCTTCGGGCGGCACCCAGCCCAGCGATGCGAACAGCGACTGCCGCGCGATGCCGGGAATGCGGTTGCCCGCGGCGACGGTGTTGGCCGCCGCGCACGGTGACGGCGAGCAGAAGGCGTCGCGGTAGGTCGCGTCCAGCCACGTGTAGGCCAGTTGCGTGCGCCAGTGGTTCGCGGTCTCATGCTGCCAGCCCAGCTCAAAGCCGTTGCGCTTCGTGCGCCCCGCGTTCTGGAAGGTGGCACGGCCGCCGACGTTGGTGTCCGTCACGATCTCGTCGCGCGTGCGGGTCTGGAACAGCGCTGCCGTCAGCAGGCCACCGGCAAGCCGCGCCTTGGCGCCGAGTTCGATGCTGTCGTTCACCGCCGGCCGCAGCGCGAAGTTGAGCCCGCTCGCGCCATTTGCCCGATAGGAAAGTTCGTTCAGTGTCGGCGTCTCGAAGCCGCGGCCGATGGAGCCGTACAGGGCCAGGTCGGGCGTCGCCTGGTAGCGCAGCGAGGCCACCGGCAGGGTCTTGCTGTAGCGCGCACTGCCGCTGTCGTCGCGGTTCGTGCCGACGATGTAGCGGTCCTGCGAGTTGAAGTGCACGCTGCTGCGGCGCACGCCGGCTTCGAGCGTCCAGCGCTCGGCGAAGCGCCAGGTCGCTTGCGCGTAGGGATCGAGGTTCCAGACGTCGTTGAGCTCGTTGCGCCGCAGACGGCCCTGCACGCCCAGCACGGGCGCCGCGACGCGGCCGAGGTAGTTCTCGTAGCCGCGGCGCTTTTCGCGCAGGCTGTCGTAGCCCAGGCCGGCCACCACGTCGAAGGGCCGATCGGCCAGGGTCAACGCAGCATTCCAGCGAATGTCGACACCGCCGTACTGCCGCGACAGGTCGATCACGCCGCCCGCGTGCAACGGGTTCTGCTGCGCCGACACCGGAATCGATTGGTACTGCGTGGTCTTTCGCTCGCCGCCGTAGACCATCAGGCGCAGCCCCTGCTCTGCGTTGATGCGACGCTCGTACAGCAGGCCGGCCTGTATCTGCTCGACCGTCTTGCGGGTGTCGTACTGCGTGGCCAGCGGCGCGTTGCGCGGCGCCAGCGCGTACTGGTCGGCCGTGAGGCCCAGCGGGTCCTGCGCGTCGACGCGCACGCTGTTGAAGACCAGCGTGAGCCTGTCGCCGTTGTCGAGCGCGATGCCGAGCTTGCCGTTTTCGATGTCGCGCCGCGCGGCGCTGTGCTCGCGCCAGCCGTCGGTATGGAAGCGGCTCGCGCCGAGCAGGTAATCGACCGCGCCCTGCGACCCGCTGAGCTGCAGCGACTGCCGCCAGGTGCCGAAGCTGCCGCCCGCGAGCGAGTACGACAGCCGTGGCGGCCCCTCGCCCGAGGCGGTGAACGCCTGCAGCACACCGCCCGAGGAGTTGCCGTACAGCGCGGAGAACGGCCCGCGCAGGATCTCGACGCGGTCCAGCGAGCCGATGTCGATGTTCGAGGTCTGCCCCTGTCCATCGGGCAAGGTCGCAGGAATGCCATCGACATAGAGCCGCACGCCGCGCACGCCGAAGGTCGAGCGCGCACCGAAGCCGCGGATGGACAGCTGCAGGTCCTGCGCGTAGTTCAGCCGGTTCTGCACCTGCAGCCCCGGCACCGCGCCCAGGCTTTCGGAGAGGTTGACCTGCAGGCGGCTGTCGCGCACCTCGTCGCCGTCTACGCGGTCGACCGAGCCGGGCACGTTGAAGGGCGCAACCTCGCCGCGCGGCGTGGAGACGGTGATCTCGCGCAGGCGCGCACCGCTGGCGCCTGGATCGGCCGGCGGCTCCTGCTGGGCCTGCGCGGCCAGCGGGACACCCAGCAAGAGAAGGCAGGCGGCGGCGACGGGCGCAAGTTTCATCGCGCCGATTCTGCTTCGGCATGCCGGCCGCGCATGTCGCGGTGGCGCGACTCTCAGGGAAAACTAGCGGGCCGGCGCCTTGCGCCAGGCATGCCAGGCGCCCACCACGACCGGGATGCCCAGCGTGATCCAGGCCAGGACGTCGCCCAGCCCGCCGTCGCTGAAAAGCGCCGAGATCAGCCCGAAGGTCGTCAGCAGGCCCAGCACCGTCGGCCAGCCCCACATGCGCCAGAAGCTCCGGTGCTGCGTCATGCCTGCACCTTCATGGCCGATGCCGGCTCGGGTTGTGCAGTGCCGCCGGAGACGCGCGCTTCATGCGCCGCGGCCCTCGGGGACGCGGGCACGGGGTTGCCCCGCTTGAGCCACAGGTACAACCCGCTGCCCAGCACGATGATGGTCGCTATGTCGAGCAGCGCCCAGATGATCTGCATCGGCATGCCGCCGTAGTCGCCGAAGTGCAGCGGCTGCGACACCAGCAGCGCCGTGAGGTACCAGGGCAGCTTCGGCACCGCAGTCACCTCCGCTGTCTTGGCATCGACCAGCACCGGCTGGAACAGCTTCGATGTGAAGGGCTCGTTGCCACGCACGAAGAAGGTCGTGTGGTGCGGGCTCGAGAACGATGTGCCGGGGAAGGCAATGAACGACAGCTTCATGCCGGGCGTCTTCTGCATCGCGGCGTCCATCGAGCGCTGCACCGAGGCACGCTCGTTCACCGCCACGATGGGTTCGTTCTTGTAGGGCGCGAGCAGCGAACTGAGCTGGTCGTGCTGCCAGTACTTGATGAGCAGGTCGGCCCAGGTGTTGATCATGCCCGTGGAGCCCACCACGAACAGCCACACCAGCGTGACGATGCCAAGCAGGTTGTGCAGGTCGAGCCACTTCAGGCGCGGGCGCTTCTCGCGCCGCACCGTGCCGAAGTCGAGCTTGCGCATGAAGGGTGAATACAGCACCACGCCCGAGACGATGGCCACCAGCAGCAGCAGGCCCATGAAGCCGAGGAAGAGCTTGCCCGCCAATCCCGCGAAGAGGTCGACGTGCAGCTTGAACATCACGTACATGAAGCCCTCGTCGAACTTCGGCTGCGCGAGCACCTCGCCCGTGCGCGCGTCGATCGCGACCGACTTGAAGTCCTCCGTGGCTTGCGGCGTGGGCGTGAGCGTGACGAACCACAGGCCGTCGTCATCCTCGGGCTGTGAGACGAACTGCACCACGCGGCCGGGGTGCTTCGACTTCGCGATGTCGAGCACGCGGTCGAGACTCACGCGCGGCGCGCCCGCGGGCATCTTCGGCGCCTCGACCTCGGTGCCCAGCAGATGGCCGATCTCGTGATGGAAGATCAGCGGCAGGCCCGTGATGCACAGCAGCAGCATGAACACCGTGCACACGAGGCTGCTCCACTTGTGCACCCAGGCCCAAGTCTTGATTTTTCGGCTGTTCATGTGGGGGCTGTTCCTGAAGGTCGTGTTCTAGAAGCGATAGGTCGCGCTCGCGACGATGTTGCGGCGCGAGCCATACCAGCAGTCGCCGCGCGACAGGCAGGTGCTGAAGTAGATCTTGTCGGTCACGTTGTTGATGTTGAGCGCATAGCGCCAGCGGTCGGTCTCATAGGCGAACACGAGGTCGGCCAGCGCGATGCCCGGCACGCGCGGACCGGTGCCGAACTGCGTGTCGCGAAACGAACTCATCAGGCGCACGCCGGCGCCGGCCGAAAAACCGTTCACGCCGCCGATGGAAAACCTGTACTTCGCCCAGAAACTGGCCTGGTGTTTGGGCAGGCCTTCGATCTGCGCATCGGCATCGGCGTAGTTGTAGTGGGCGATCAGGTCGAGGTTCGGGCCGGCCGAGCCCTTGGCCTCGAGTTCCACGCCCTTCGTCTTCGTCAGGCCGCGCTGCGAGAACACGTTCGGCTGCTCCTCGACGATCTGGTTCTTCTCGCGCAGGTCGTACACCGCTGCGCTGAACGCCAGGGCGCGGTCCCTGGGCTCGTACTTGACGCCGGCTTCCCACTGCTCGCCGCGCAACGGCGTGAAGATGCGGCCTTCGCGCGGCGACTGCGGCGTGAACGACTCGCTGTAGCTCAGGTACGGCGACCATCCCGACGGCGAGGCGTACATCAGCCCGAAGCGCTTGGTGGTGGCGCTGCTCTTTTCCTCGTTGCTTCCCGCGGCACTGGACACGGCCCTGTCTTGCCGCAGGCCCGCCACGAAGATCCAGTTGTCGAGCCTGACCTGGTCCTGCAGGTAGACGCCCGTCTGTCGCTGGCGGGTGCGCGGCCTCGCATCGCGCACGGGCTCGTCGAGATGGCCGTAGACCGGCGCGTAGACGTCGATGGTGTCGAAGGTGGTGCCGCCCCAGACGTTCTCGCGCTGGCGCGCGAAGTCCGCGCCCACGAGCAGCGTGTGCTTCAGCGCGCCGGTCTGGAAGCGGCCCTCGACGTGGTTGTCGAGCGTCTGCGTGCGATTGCGGGTCAGTTGGCTGTCGTAGTAGCGGCCGAGCACGCGCTTGAAGACCGGGTCGGTGGACCAGCTGTCGAATCCGCTGAACGAACTGCCGTAGTGGTAGCGGTTGTCGTTTTCGTTGCGCGCGTAGCGGAAGTTCTGGCGGAAGGTCCAGCTGTCGTCGAACTTGTGCTCGAACTGCCAGCCGAAGGTCTTGCGCTCGCTGTCGTAGTAGTCGCCCGGCTCGCCGATGAAGCGGCTGCTCGGCAGGCGTCCGTTCGGGTTCGGCAGCAAGGTGCCCTCCCACGGCAGGAACTGCGAGCTGCTGCCGCTCTTGTCCTTCTGCCAGAGGCCCTGCAGCGTCAGCGAGGTCATGGCGTTGGGCCGCCAGGTCAGTGAAGGCGCGATCACGCTGCGGTCGTCGGGCACGTGGTCGACCTGCGTGCCGGACTTGCGCTGCAGCGCGATCAGGCGGTACGACAGCGTGCCGTCGGCGTTCAGCGGGCCGGTCAGGTCGGCCTGGATCTGCTGGCGGCCGAAGCTGCCGAACTGCACGCCCACTTCGCGCTGCGCCTCCTGCAGCGGCCGCTTGCTGACCATGTTGACCACACCGGCGGCCGTGCCGGCGCCGAACAGCATGCCCGAGGGGCCGCGCAGCACTTCGAGGCGCTCCAGCGTGTAGGGCTCGGTGCGGGTGGTGCTGGTGTAGTAGCCGTAGGCCTGGCGCAGGCCGTCGAGGTAGACGTCGGGATAGGCGCCGCGCACCCGCACGGAGTCGGTGCGGGAATCGAGTCCGTAGGCATCGGAACGTACGCCGGCCGCGTAGTTGAGCGCGTCCTGTACATTGGCCGCGCCCTGGTCGACCATCTGGTCGCGCGTGATCACGGTCACGGACTGAGGCGTTTCAGACAGCGGCGTGTCGGTCTTGGTGGCGGTGACCGCATTTTTCGCGCGGTAGCCGATCACCGGCGTGGTCGCCGTCTCGGTTTCGGCATTCGCGTCGACCCGTACTTCCGGCAGCGAGCCCGCATTCGTCGCCTGGGCCAGCACCTCGCGCTGTGTGCAGATCGCCAGACACCCTATCAGCACCGATGCAGCCTTGCGCCGCGCCTCCAACCTCTTCATCCCGGCCTCATTACAAATATTATTAAGAATGATTCGCATTTTATTGCGTGACTTATTTGTGCCTCCCCAATCACCGCTCCGATGAAGGGTGTTACGTTGCGGAATTGCGTCTGCGGGTCCAGGGCGAACCGGCTACCATGCCGCCCGCACGCTTCCCGTGCGTTGGCAAGCCCTCATGCTCAAGCTCATCGCCTTTCTGTTTCCCGCACTGAGCGGTCCGGCTCTGCGGCTGATGGTCCTCGCGGCTGCCATTGCGCTGGCCGGCTGCGCGGGGCTCCCGCCGCGCACGCCTGAACCGCCCACCCTGGCGATTGCGGCCTCGCCCGCCACCGAGCTCGGCCGCGCCGCCGTCAGCCTCGACTCCCCGCCCGACGGCCTGAGCAGCATGCGGCCGCTGATCGAGGCCTCTTTTGCGCTCGACGCACGGCTGGAGCTGATGCGGCGCGCGAAATCGTCGCTCGACATCCAGACTTACCAGCTTGGCAACGACAAGACCGGCCGCCTGCTGCTGCGCGAAATGCGCAATGCCGCCCGGCGCGGCGTGCGTGTGCGGCTGCTGCTCGACGACTTCTACACGGCCGGCATGGACCGCCTGCTGCTCGGCCTCGCCGCCGAGCCCAATGCCGAGATCCGGCTGTTCAACCCGTTCGTGAACGCGCGCGACCACTCGTCGGGGCGGTGGCTGGAGTTCTTCACCGACTTCCGGCGCCTCAACCACCGCATGCACAACAAGCTGTTCGTGGCCGACGGCGCCATGGCCATCGCGGGCGGCCGCAACCTGGCCGACGAGTATTTCCTGCGCAGCGAGAGCGCGAACTTCATCGATTTCGAGCTGCTGCTGGCCGGCCCGGTGGTCCCCGAGTCAGCCGCCATCTTCGACACCTACTGGAACAGCGACGTGGTCTACCCCCTGCAGCGGGTGGCCGGCACCAGCAGCACGCCGCAGGCGCTGAAAGCCGATTTCGAGGAAGCAACCTCCCCGGCCCACGCACCGCCGCCCGACCCGCTGCCTCCCACCGACCTGCTCGGCGACCCGCCGCTGGGCGCCCAGCTTGCCCGAATCGACGAGGCCAAGTGGATGCGCGCCGAGGCCCACGCCTCCGCCGACAGTCCCAACAAGGCGCTGGGCGTCATGGCGCAACCCATGGAGCCGCTGGCACAGCGCTTCCACGAGATGCTGGCCACGGCCAGGTCGAACGTGGTGGTGATCTCGCCCTACTTCATTCCAGGCGACGAGGGCATGGAACGCATCCGCATGGGGCGTGAGCACGGTGTGAACATCACCGTCATCACCAATTCGCTGGCCGACAGCGACGAGCCGCTGGTCAACATCAACTACAACCGCTACCGCGTCGACATGCTCAAGCTGGGCGTGAACCTGTACGAAGTCAGCACCCGGCAGCTGCGGCGCAGCGGCCAGTTCCGCGACCTGCTCAAGAAGGCCCGCGGCCGCCTGCATGCCAAGCTGGCACTGGTCGACCGCCAGTGGGTGCTTCTCGGCTCCATGAACCTCGACCCGCGTTCCGCCCGGCTGAACACCGAATTCGGCATAGCCGTGCGAAGCTTCGACCTGACGCAGGCGCTGCTTTTCGCCTACGAGCTCGACGACATCGAGGGCGTCTATCGCGTAGTGCTCAAGCCCGACGGCCAGAACGTCCAGTGGATCGGCACCGGCGACGTCCACAACGAGGTGCTCGACAGCGAACCGGATTCGAGCATGCTGACGCGGCTGCAGCTGCTGCTGTTCTCGTGGTTTGTGCCTACGGACCAGTTGTAGGCGGCTGCGGAACCCCTTGAAAGCCCGCCGATTGCCCTTATGATTAGCACTCGCTGCTGATGAGTGCTAACAGCCTCGCTTCCAGTCGATGGGCTGCCGGCCTCCGGTCCGGCACCCGACCACAAATCCGTTTCTTATCCATACATCCAGGAGATGCAATGAAACTTCGTCCTTTGGCCGATCGCGTGATCGTCAAGCGTGTTGACAGCGAAACCAAGACCGCCTCCGGCATCGTCATCCCCGACGCAGCCGCTGAAAAGCCCGATCAGGGTGAAGTCCTGGCCGTGGGCCCGGGCAAGCGCAACGACAAGGGCGAGCTGGCCGCACTGACTGTCAAGGTCGGCGACCGCGTCCTGTTCGGCAAGTACAGCGGCCAGACCGTCAAGGTCGGCGGCGACGAACTGCTGGTCATGAAGGAAGACGACCTGTTCGCGGTCGTCGAGAAGTAATTCAAATATCCCATTCGGAGTAAACAAACATGGCAGCAAAAGACGTAGTCTTCGGCGGTGAAGCCCGCGCACGCATGGTCGAGGGTGTCAACATCCTGGCCAACGCGGTCAAGGTGACCCTGGGCCCCAAGGGCCGCAACGTGGTGCTCGAGCGCTCGTTCGGCGCCCCCACCGTCACCAAGGACGGTGTGTCGGTCGCCAAGGAAATCGAACTCAAGGACAAGCTCCAGAACATGGGCGCGCAGCTCGTGAAGGAAGTGGCTTCCAAGACTTCGGACAACGCCGGTGACGGCACCACCACCGCGACCGTGCTGGCACAAGCCATCGTTCGCGAAGGTTTCAAGCTGGTGGCTGCCGGCATGAACCCGATGGACCTGAAGCGCGGCATCGACAAGGCCGTGACGGCCCTGGTCGCCGAGCTGAAGAAGGCTTCCAAGCCCACCACCACGTCGAAGGAAATCGCTCAAGTCGGCTCGATCTCGGCCAACAGCGACGAAACCATCGGCAAGCTCATCGCTGACGCGATGGACAAGGTCGGCAAGGAAGGCGTGATCACCGTGGAAGACGGCAAGTCGCTGGACAGCGAACTCGACGTCGTCGAAGGCATGCAGTTCGACCGCGGCTACCTGTCGCCCTACTTCATCAACAACCCCGAGAAGCAATCGGCGCTGTTGGACAACCCCTTCGTGCTGCTGTTCGACAAGAAGATCAGCAACATCCGCGACCTGCTCCCCACGCTGGAACAAGTCGCCAAGGCTGGCCGTCCGCTGCTGATCATTGCCGAAGAAGTCGAGGGCGAAGCCCTGGCTACGCTGGTCGTGAACACGATCCGCGGCATCCTGAAGGTCGTGGCTGTGAAGGCACCTGGCTTCGGCGACCGCCGCAAGGCCATGCTGGAAGACATCGCCATCCTGACGGGCGGCAAGGTCATCGCTGAGGAAGTGGGCCTGACGCTCGAAAAGGTGACGCTGGCCGACCTGGGTCAAGCCAAGCGCATCGAAGTGGGCAAGGAAAACACGATCATCATCGACGGCGCTGGCGCCGCTGGCGACATCGAAGCCCGCGTGAAGCAAGTGCGCGTGCAGATCGAAGAAGCCACGAGCGACTACGACCGTGAAAAGCTGCAAGAGCGCGTGGCCAAGCTCGCCGGCGGTGTTGCCGTGATCAAGGTTGGCGCCGCCACCGAAGTCGAAATGAAGGAAAAGAAGGCTCGCGTCGAAGACGCCCTGCACGCTACCCGCGCTGCAGTGGAAGAAGGCGTTGTGGCTGGCGGCGGCGTGGCTCTGCTGCGTGCCAAGCAAGCCGTGGGCGACTCGATCAAGGGCGACAACGCCGACCAGGACGCCGGCGTCAAGCTGGTGCTCAAGGCCATCGAAGCACCCCTGCGCGAAATCGTGAACAACGCCGGCGGCGAAGCCTCGGTGGTGGTGAACGCTGTGTTGGCCGGCAAGGGCAACTACGGCTTCAACGCTGCGAACGACACGTACGGCGACATGCTCGAGTTGGGCATCCTGGACCCGACGAAGGTCACGCGCACCGCACTGCAGAACGCCGCTTCGGTGTCCTCGCTGCTGCTGACGACCGAAGCCATGGTTGCTGACGCACCCAAGGACGAAGGCGCAGCCGGCGGTGGCATGCCCGACATGGGCGGCATGGGTGGCATGGGCGGCATGGGCATGTAATTGCTCGCCCCCAGGCTGCGCGGCACTTCGTGTCCGCTACGCCTACCCCTTACCGGGGGCGACACCTGCGGACCGGCAGAGCCGGATCCGCGGTGTCTCGCGAAATGAAAGAAGCCCGGCTTGCGCCGGGCTTTTTTCATGGGCGGTCGTGATCGCTCTGCTACTGGAATTGCGCCTGCACCGCCTTGTAGAGCGCCAGGAAGCGCGCATGCCTCGTCCTGTGGACATCGGCTACTTCGGTCGAGGCAACCAGCTTCTGCTTCACAGGCGGCAGCGTGCAAACCTCTGCCACCGAGCCCCCATCCGCCAGCCAGGCCAGCCGCGCCGCACCCAGCGCCCCGCCCGTCTCGCTGCCCGCATAGAGCGTGAGCGGAACCTGGAAGATGTCGGCCAGCAACTGCCCCCACCAAACGCTGCGCGCACCGCCGCCCACCAGCGCCACGTCGCGCAGCGGCATCCCGGCCGGCAGCCGCAGGGTGTCGAAGCCGTCGCGCAGGCCGAAGCTCACGCCCTCGACCACGGCGTACGCGATTTCCGCTGGCCCGTGTGCGTGCGTGAGGCCGAACAGCACGCCCTGCGCGTTGGGGTTGTTGTGCGGCGAGCGCTCGCCGGAGAGGTACGGCAGGAACAGCGGGCAGCCCTCGCGCTGTGCCAGCGGGACGGACGCCGCCGCTTCGAGCAGCGCGGCCTCGTCCTCGAACCTGAAAGTCTTTGCGGCCCAACTCACCGCGCTCGCAGCCGAGAGCATCACCGACATCTGGTGCCACCGCCCCGGCAGCGCATGGCAAAAGGCGTGCATCGCCTGCGCGGGGTTCGGCAGGAAGCGGTCGGTCGAGACGAACACGACGCCCGAGGTGCCGAGTGACACGAATCCCTGCCCCGGCTCGACGAGGCCCATGCCGACGGCGCTGGCCGCGTTGTCGCCGGCACCGCCGGCGATCACCACGCTGGCGCTGCCCACGCCCCAGCGCGCCGCCAGTTCGGGTTTGAGCTGCGCCGACATCTCGCTGCCTTCGACCAGCCGCGGCATGTGCGCGCGCGTGAGGCCTGTGGCCGCCAGCAGTTCGTCGGACCAGTCGCGCGCACCCACATCGAGCCACAGCGTGCCCGCCGCATCGGACATCTCGCTGACCGCCTCGCCGCTGAGCATGAAGCGCAGCCAATCCTTGGGCAGCAGCACGCGCGCCACACGGCCGAAGATTTCAGGCTCGTGCTCGCGCACCCACAACAGCTTGGGCGCGGTGAACCCCGGCATCGCGAGGTTGCCCGCGATCTCGCCGAGCCTCGGCACGGCGCGCGCAAGCGCCTCGCACTGCGCACCGCTGCGGCCGTCGTTCCAGAGAATCGCAGGGCGCAGCACCTCGCCCGCCGCATCGAGCAGCGTGGCACCGTGCATCTGTCCCGACAGGCCGATGGCGCGCACCGCCGCGAGTTCCTCGGGATGCGACTTGCCGAGCGCACGCATCACCTCCTCGAGCGCATGCCACCACTGCTGCGGCGCCTGCTCCGACCACAGCGGCCGCGGCCGTTCGACCGCGAGCGGCGCGCGGGCCACGCCGACGATGCAGTGGTCGTCGGCGAGCAGCAGCGCCTTGAGCTCGGACGTGCCGAGGTCGAGTCCCAGGTACAAGATGAACCCCCTGGCTTTGTCTAGGAAGAGATGCCGCCGCCGAAGCGGGTGTCTGCCTGCTTTCGGAATTCGCTCGGCGTCATTCCCTTGATTTCAAGAAAACGTCGATTGAAATTCGCCACATTGTTGAAGCCCACCTGGTAGCAGATGTCGGTCACGTAGTGATCGGTCTGCATCAGCAGGTGGCAGGCGCTGTTGATGCGCACGCGGTTGACGAAGTCGGTGAAGCTGTTGCCGGTGGAGCGCCGGAAGAAACGGCTGAAGCGGCTCTCGCTCATGCCCAGTTCGGCCGCCACGTCCGACATCGAGATCGACTCCGCCATGTTGCTGGTGATGCGGTTGACGATGTCGTTGATCTGGTCGACCTGCGCATCGCCCTCGATGCCCTGGGCGCCCTGCATCTGCACGCTCGACAGCAGCCGGTAGTCGGTGCATTGCGCGAGGTCGGCCATGAACTCGAGGAACCGTCCGAGCCGGCGCACGCCGCGCGCGGCCTTGATGGCGTCCCAGTGCGTCTGCGCCTGCTGCGACATGCCGAAGAACTCGATGCCGTGCCGCGCACGTTCGAGCAGCTGCATCACTTCGCGCAGCTCGGGAATCTCGGCCGCAGCGTGCTCGATGGGCTCGTGGCGGAACTGGATCACCCGGTCGCGCCCAGCGGCGCCGCCTTCGGGCACGTCGAGCGAGATCCAGTTGTGCGGCAGGCGTGGCCCGCAGAGCACGAGGTGTCCGGGCTGGAACGGCCCGATCCAGTCTCCTATGAAGGCCTTGCCCGAGGTCTCGGTGATCAGGTGCAGCTCGTAGTCTTCATGGAAATGCCATCGCACCAGCGGGCTCGGGAAGCCGTGCGCCAGGCAGCGCACCAGGCCGGTTTCGGGGGCCTCGTAGCCCAGCGACGGGGAGCGCGCAATATCGCGCTCCAGCTCGGGTTGGCGCTGACGGGGAATCGAGCGTTTGCGTGTGGACGTTGTCATGGCAGCACGGGTCAGGACCGGGAAGCGACGGCCCCATTGTCTTCCTGCGCCAGCGCGGCGTGAACCGCTTCGAGCGTGGGTGGATCGGCGCCTTCGCGGGTGCAGTTGAGGGCGGCGGCCGTGGCGGCGAAGCGCATCACCTCGCGCCAGGCGTCGTCGCCCAGCTCGCCGAGCTGGGCCGGGTGCTCGACGCCGTGCGCGAGCAGCGCCACCGAGAGCCCGGCCGTGAAGGTGTCGCCCGCGCCGATGGTGTCGACCACCTTGACGCGGGGCGCCGCCACGGCGAGCGGCGCGTGCCCCGTGCGCCAGAGCGTGGCGCCCGCGCCGCCGCGCGTGACGACCACGGCGTGCGCGCCGGCCTGCAGGCAATCCGCCGCCAGTGCATCGACCGGCCGGCCGGGGGCCAGCAGTTCGGCGTCTTCGTCGCTGAGCTTGACCAGGTCGGCCATGGCCAGCCAGTCCGTCATGCGCTCGCGGTAGGCGGCCATGTCGGGAATCAGGCTGGGCCGCACGTTCGGATCGAACACGATCACGCGGCGGCCCGCGTTGGCCGTGACCAGCTCGGCAATGCGCGTGGCCGCCGGCTCCTGCAGCAGCGAGATCGAGCCGAAATGAAGGAAGCGGCAGTCCGCCGGCAACTGCGGCAGCGGCTCGGGCGCCCAGGTCGCGTCGGCGCTGCCGCGGGTGTAGAAGGCGTAGCGGTTGGTCTGCGGCGTGCGCTCGACGAAGGCCAGGGTCGACGGCGCGTTGCTGCGCAGAATGAGGCGGGTGTCCACGCCGTTGCGTTCGAGAAAACGCATCAGCCGTTCGCCGAACAGGTCGGTCGACAGCTGCGTGAGAAAGCCGGTGGGCTGGCCGAGGCGCGCGCAGGCCACGGCCGTGTTGAGCGGAGAGCCGCCCTCGTGGCCCAGGAACGCGAGCGTGCCGGCCTCGCTGGCGGTGAAATCGATCAGGGCTTCGCCCGTGAGTGCAATGCGCATGGTGCTCGGATTTTCCTCTGTCAGGGCAAGGCGCGTGCATCGGCCAGGAAGCCGCGTTCGGCGGCGAGCGTGGCGGGATGGTCGAGCAGCTCGGCAAAGAGGCGCGGCGGGATGGTGATGGCTCCCACGCCGAGCCCCAGCAGGGCAAGGTAGGCCGCGCGCGAACGGATGCTCGCCACCAGCAGGCGCGTGCCGGACGAAGGACGCTGCGCGACCAGTGACTGCATCTGCGCGATCAGCGCCAGCCCGTCGACACCGGCGTCCTCGAGCCGCCCGAGGTACGGCGCCGCATAGGCCGCGCCCAGTTGCGCCGCGAAGTGCGCCTGCTCGGGCGCATACACGGCCGTCCACGTGACGGGCACGCCTTGCGCGATGAGCCGCGCGCCGGCATCGAGGCCCTGGCGCGTGGCGGGAATCTTGACGACCAGCTGGCCCCGGTCGAAGTGCGAGAGCAAGGCGTCCGCGTCTTCGAGCATGCCGTCGACTTCACTCGAATACACCTGCGCCTGCACCTGGCGCACGCCCAGTTCGATGCAGCGCTTCAGCAAAGCGGGCACTTCGCCGCGGCCAATGCCCGCACGCTTGAGCAAGGTCGGGTTGGTCGTCACGCCATGCACCACCGGGTGCGGCAGGCAGGCCTGCAGTTCAGACAGGTCGGCACTGTCGAGGTACAGATGGAAGTCTTCGTTCATCGCATTTTTGCAAGCATGCAGAGAATCATCAGCTCATGACGTTGCCGCCATCGACATTCAAGGTCTGCGCCGTGATGTAGCGCGCCTCGTCGCTGGCAAGAAACACGGCCGCGCCCGCGATGTCGGCCGGCACGCCCATGCGGCCGAGCGGCACCTCCAGGCCCACGCGGCGCTTCTTCTCGCCGGGCGGCAGCCCTTCGGCCTTGGCGAACAGGCTGTCGACATGGTCCCACATCGGCGTGTCGACCACACCGGGTGCAATGCCGTTGACACGGATGCCGTGCGGCGCCATGGCCAGCGCAGCGCTCTGCGTGTAGCTGATGACCGCGGCCTTGGTCGCGCAGTAGTGCGACACCAGCGCTTCGCCGCGCCGCCCGGCCTGCGAGGCCATGTTGATGACCGACGCGCCATGCGTGCCCGCTTCGACCATGTGGCGCAGCACGGCCTGCATCACGAAGAACATGCCCTTCACGTTGACCGCGAACAGCCGGTCGAACGAAGCCTCGTCGCTGTCGAGCAGCGGCGCCAGGTCGAACACGGCAGCGTTGTTGAACAGCGTGTGAATCGGACCGAAAGCGACCTGCGCCTCGGCCAGCATGTGCGCGATGGCCTGCGTGTCGGTCACGTCGGCCGCGATGTAGGCCAGCTTGTCGGGGTGGCGCTGCTGCAGCGCCCGCACGGCCTCGGGCGCCCCTGCAGCGCGGTCGACCACGCTGCAGCGCGCGCCCTCGGCAATGCAGGCCTCGGCCACGGCCAGACCGATGCCGCCACCGGCGCCGGTCAGCAGCACATGGCGGTTCTTCAAACGTTCGCTCATATCGTTGCTCCAGAGTTCAGGAAATTTGCCACGCGCCCGCTCGCTGCGCGCACGGCGTCGACCAGCCGTGCATCGCCCGCGGCGGTGCCCCACAGTCCCGCGTCCGAACACAGCGCGAGCACCGGATCGGCGGCGTCGCAGATCGCGTGCGCCGCGGCCTCGTCCATGCCCTGGTCCTGGTAGGCATAAGGCAGCGCGCCACGATGCCAGCGCTGCAGGAAGGCCAGGAACAGCGCGGGCAGCATCGCGACGCTGTCGATCGGCTGCCCCGCGGCGAGCCGCTCGCGCACCGTGGGCGCGATGAAGCCCGGGATCTTCGAGAAGCCGTCGGCCGCCACGCGCTGGTTGGTGTCGCGGATCGCGGGGTTGCCGAATCGGTCGAGCACCACGTCGCGGTAGGCCGCGAGGTCGATCGGGCTCGGGCTGAGGCTTGGGATCACGTCGTCGGTGACGTAGTCGAACGCCATCCGGCGGATGGCCGCGTCGTGCGTGCCTTCGTGGATGAAGTTCAACCCTGCCAGCGTGCCCGCCCAGGCGATGCAGCTGTGCGTGGCGTTGAGGATGCGGATCTTGGCCTCTTCGTAAGGCTGCACCGATTCGACCAGTTCCACGCCCACGCGGCCCCAGTCGGGGCGCCCGGCCGCGAAGTTGTCCTCGATCACCCACTGGATGAAGCTCTCGCCGGTGATCGCGGCCGCATCGTCGCGCCCCGTCGCGGCCTTCACACGCGCGCGCAGCTCGAGCGGCGGGCGCGGCGTGATGCGATCGACCATTGCGTTGGGGCAGGAGGTGTTCGTTTGCACCCAGGCAAGCAGTTCCGCATCGCCCGCGCGTTCGATGAACTCCAGCAGCCCGGCACGGAAGCGATCGCCGTTGTGGCGCAGGTTGTCGCAGTTGAGCAGCGTCACCGGACCGGCCTGCGCGGCCTTGCGCGCGCGCAGGATCGCGCAGACGGCGCCATAGATGGTCACGCCCTCGCCACCCGCCTCGCCGCGCCGCGCGCGCTCGATGTCGGCTGCGAGATCGCCGAACGACAGGTCCAGCCGGCCCTTGGTATCGAGGTAGTAGCCGGCCTCGGTCACGGTGAACGAAATGATGCGCGTGGACGGTGCCGCGCCGCGCGCGACCACCGCGGCCAGCGAAGGCTCCCACGGCAGCACTTCGCGGATGGCTTCGATCTGTTCGTAGCGGTACTCGCCGGCCGGCGACACGGTTTCGAGCGTGTAGCGGCCGCCCTGCGCCTGCAGTGCGGCGACGAGCTCGGCCATGTCGGGCCGGATGTTGGCGCCCGAGAGCGACCAGCGGGTGTCACCCGCATCGATCAGCCGTTGCAAATAGACGGCCTGGTGGGCCCGATGGAACGAGCCGAGTCCAAGGTGAAGCACCATGGACTCCGAAGGAGCCGGTGGAGTTGGCGCGTCGAGAGGCGCTGCTGCGAGGGTCACGGGAATGTTCCGGAAGAAATCAGGCGGAGACCGAACGGCCTTCACGGTTGAACAAATGGAGCACCGACGGATCGAGCTCGACCGCCACGTCGTCGCCGGCGTGCAGCGGCGTGCGCTCGTTCTGGCGTGCGATCAGCGGCACGCCGCCCACGTCGACGTGGATCAGCGTGTCGGCACCGAGGGCTTCGACCAGCTCGACGCGGCCCTGCACATCCGACACCGGCGCGCCCTGCTTCGGATGCACGCGCAGGCCTTCGGGGCGCACGCCCAGGAAGCCGTCGGCCGGCAGCTTGCCGCCGGTGGCGGCCGAGAAGCTGGGAATCGCATTCGCCGCCACCATGTTCATCGACGGCATGCCGATGAACTGCGCGACGAACTGGTTGGCCGGGTGGTCATACAGTTCGAGCGGCGTGCCGACCTGCTCGATCAGCCCGTCCTTGAGCACCACCACGCGGTCGGCCAGCGTCATGGCTTCGACCTGGTCGTGCGTCACGTAGATGGTGGTGGCGCCGAGCGCGCGGTGCAGCTTGTGGATCTCGACGCGGGTGTTGCCGCGCAGCGCCGCATCGAGGTTCGACAGCGGCTCGTCGAACAGGAACACCTTGGGCGCGCGCACGATGGCGCGGCCGATGGCCACGCGCTGGCGCTGGCCGCCGGAGAGTTCGCGCGGC
>NZ_AKIW01000072.1 GCF_000282635.1 Variovorax sp. CF313 | reverse complement strand
AGGGCTCGCCCCCAGGCTGCGCGCACTTCGTGTCCGCTGCGCCAGCCCCCTACCGGGGGCGACACCTGAGGCCCGGCGAAGCCGGTTCCTCGGTGTCCCTCGCGAAAACCACTTCGCGACCCGTATTACGGCCCTTTCGGCCGCATTTTTACGCTTGAAAAGCTTTAGAGCAGCCCCATGTGGCTGGCTATCGTTTGTTTTCCGGCGCACGCCGGTTCTTTGAAAAATGTCTGACCCGCAACAATCCGCACAGAATTCCCAAATGCTGCAAGGCGAGCCAAGCCCCGAAGAACTGGAGGCAGCGCAAGCCGCCAATGAAGCCGAGGCGCTCGACGCCCTGGCCGTGGCACAAGGCGAGCTCGCTGCCCTGCAGACCAAGAATGCCGAACTGGCCGACCAGTACCTGCGCGCGCAGGCCGACGTGCAGAACGCCCGCCGCCGCGCCGACGACGAGATCACCAAGGCCCGCAAGTTCGCCGTCGAGGCCTTTGCCGAGAGCCTGCTGCCGGTGACCGACAGCCTCGAAGCCGGCCTGGCCGTCAAGGACGCCACGCCCGAACAGATCCGCGAAGGCGCCGAAGCCACGCTGCGCCAGCTCAAGAGCGCGCTCGAACGCAACAAGGTGATCGAAGTAGCCCCCGCGCCCGGCACCAAGTTCGATCCGCACCAGCACCAAGCCATCTCGGTGGTGCCCGCTCCCGAGCAGGAACCCAACACCGTGGTGAGCGTGCTGCAGAAGGGCTACACCATCAACGACCGGGTGCTGCGCCCGGCGCTGGTCACGGTCAGCGCGCCGAAGTAATCGGCGCGGCACACAAGATTCCCACAGGAAATCCCCGCTCCATCCCTTGAATCGAGCTGGGTTATCCACAAGTTCATAACAACATATTTTTCAGGCTTTCAGGAGTAAGAACATGGCAAAGATCATCGGCATCGACCTCGGCACCACCAACTCGTGCGTGTCGATCATGGAAGGCAACACCACGCGTGTGATCGAGAACTCGGAAGGTGCACGCACCACGCCGTCGATCGTCGCTTATCAGGAAGACGGTGAAGTGCTGGTCGGTGCCTCGGCCAAGCGCCAGGCCGTCACCAACCCCAAGAACACGCTGTACGCGATCAAGCGCCTGATCGGCCGCAAGTTCGAGGAAAAGGAAGTCCAGAAGGACATCGACCTGATGCCCTACACCATCGCCAAGGCCGACAACGGCGACGCATGGGTGGAAGTGCGCGGCAAGAAGATCGCCCCGCAGCAAGTCAGCGCCGACATCCTGCGCAAGATGAAGAAGACGGCCGAAGACTACCTCGGCGAAACCGTGACCGAAGCCGTGATCACGGTGCCGGCCTACTTCAACGATGCCCAGCGCCAGGCCACGAAAGACGCCGGCCGCATCGCGGGCCTCGACGTGAAGCGCATCATCAACGAACCCACCGCTGCTGCCCTGGCCTTCGGCCTCGACAAGCAGGACAAGGCCGATCGCAAGATCGCCGTGTATGACCTGGGTGGCGGTACCTTCGACGTGTCGATCATCGAGATCGCCGACGTGGACGGCGAGAAGCAGTTCGAAGTGCTGTCGACCAACGGCGACACCTTCCTGGGCGGCGAAGACTTCGACCAGCGCATCATCGACTACATCATTGCCGAGTTCAAGAAAGAGCAAGGCGTCGACCTGAGCAAGGACGTGCTGGCCCTGCAGCGCCTGAAGGAAGCCGCCGAGAAGGCCAAGATCGAGCTGTCGAACAGCGCGCAGACCGACATCAACCTGCCCTACATCACGGCCGATGCCTCGGGTCCGAAGCACCTGAACATCAAGCTCACCCGCGCCAAGCTGGAAAGCCTGGTCGACGAGCTGGTCGAGCGCACCATCGCGCCCTGCCGCCTGGCCATCAAGGACGCCGGCATCAGCGTGAGCGACATCAACGACGTGATCCTGGTCGGCGGCATGACCCGCATGCCCAAGGTGCAGGAAAAGGTGAAGGCCTTCTTCGGCAAGGAACCGCGCAAGGACGTGAACCCCGACGAAGCCGTGGCCGTCGGCGCCGCCATCCAGGGCCAGGTGCTCTCGGGCGACCGCAAGGACGTGCTGCTGCTCGACGTGACCCCGCTGTCGCTGGGCATCGAGACCATGGGCGGCGTGATGACCAAGATGATCGCCAAGAACACAACGATCCCGACGAAGTTCGCGCAGACCTTCTCGACCGCCGAGGACAACCAGCCGGCCGTGACCATCAAGGTGTTCCAGGGCGAGCGCGACATCGCCGCGGGCAACAAGGCCCTGGGCGAGTTCAACCTCGAAGGCATTCCGCCGGCATCGCGCGGCACGCCGCAGATCGAGGTGAGCTTCGACATCGACGCCAACGGCATCCTGCACGTCGGCGCGAAGGACAAGGGCACCGGCAAGGAAAACAAGATCACCATCAAGGCGAACTCGGGCCTGTCCGAGGACGAGATCCAGAAGATGGTGAAGGACGCCGAACTGAACGCGGCCGACGACAAGAAGAAGCTGGAGATCGTGCAGGCACGCAACCAGGGCGAAGCCATGGTGCACAGCGTGAAGAAGTCGCTGGGCGAACATGGTGCGAGCCTCGAAGCCGCCGAGAAGGACGCGATCGAAGCCGCGATCAAGGACCTGGAAGAAGCCCTCAAGGGCGAAGACAAGTCCGCGATCGAGGCAAAGACCAACACGCTGATGACCGCGAGTCAGAAGCTCGGCGAGAAGATGTATGCCGAATCGCAGGCGGCCGCAGGCGCCTCAGGCGCATCGGGCCCGGCTGGCGCGGAAGCTGCTGCGCATGCGCAGGCCGACGACAACGTGGTCGACGCCGAAGTGAAGGAAGTCAAGAAGGGCTGATCTTCAGTCCATTGACCGAGGCTGGAACACCTGAAAGGGTGCTCCAGCCTTTCTCGCTTCAAGCTGCCCGAGTTCCCGCTGCTCCCCTGATCCGCTGATCGACCTGCCATGGCCACTAAACGCGACTACTACGAAACCCTCGGCGTCCCCAAGAACGCGAGCGAGGATGAAATCAAGAAGGCTTATCGCAAGCTTGCGATGAAGCACCACCCCGACCGCAACCACGGCGACACCTCGAAGGAGGCCGAGGCCAAGTTCAAGGAGGTGAAGGAAGCCTACGAAATGCTGTCCGACGGACAGAAGCGCGCGGCCTACGACCAGTACGGCCATGCCGGCGTCGACCCCAACATGCGCGGCGGACCGGGCGCAGAGGGCTTCGGCGGTTTCGCGGAAGCTTTCGGCGATATCTTCGGCGACGTGTTCGGTGGCGGCGGCCGCGGCCGCACCAGCAGCGGGCGCCAGGTGTTCCGCGGCAGCGACCTGAGCTATGCGATGGAGATCACGCTCGAGGAGGCCGCCGAAGGCAAGACCACCGAGATCCGCATCCCGACCTGGGACGAGTGCGACACCTGCCACGGCTCGGGCGCGAAGCCCGGCACCAAACCCATCACCTGCACCACCTGCCACGGCGCGGGCGCGGTGCAGATGCGCCAGGGCTTCTTCAGCGTGCAGCAGACCTGCCCCACCTGCCATGGCAGCGGCAAGATCATTCCCGAGCCCTGCACCGTGTGCCACGGCCAGGGCAAGATCAAGCGCAACAAGACGCTCGAAGTGAAGATCCGCGCAGGCATCGACGATGGCCAGCGCATGCGCGTGACCGGCAGCGGCGAACCCGGTGTCAACGGCGGCCCGCCGGGCGACCTGTACATCGAGATCCGGCTCAAGAAGCACGAGATCTTCGAGCGCGACGGCGACAACCTGCACTGCGTCGTGCCTGTGAGCATGACCACGGCGGCGCTGGGCGGCGAGATCAACGTGCCCACGCTCAAGGGCGCGGCGGCCATCGACATTCCCGAAGGCACGCAAAGCGGCAAGCAGTTCCGCCTGCGCGGCAAGGGCATCAAGGGCGTGAACTCGAGCTACCCCGGCGACCTGTACTGCCATGTGCGCGTCGAGACGCCCGTGAAGCTCACCGAGCACCAACGCAAGGTGCTGAAAGAACTCGACGAGTCGCTCAGGAAGGGCGGCGACAAGCACAGCCCGACCGACAAGGGCTGGTTCGACAAGGCGAAGGAATTCTTCAGCTGAACCGGACCCGCTTCTTCCGTCCGACATGCGACCCCGGAGACTTCACCTCCGGCGGATGCATCTGACTCCAACAAGGGCCGCTTAGCGGCCCTTTGCAATGTGGGGTCCGCAAGCTGGTGCATCCGACGCTGTGGCGCCCCTTGGCAGGCACATCGGCGGTGCATTCCCGCCCCTTCGCGGGACATGCCGACCTGCACCCAAGCAACTTTCCCACGCCAACACGCGCAAGCCGCCCATCGAAAAGCGGCGCGGGGATTGCTTTTATATTTTTTTTCGATGTGCAATAAACCAAACGACAGATCGCGCGTTATTGCAGGAGACGTCTGATTTTTTTGAGCCCGAGGCTCAATAGACGGTGCTTTTCCGGAGAAAAGGCAAAAACGGACGATGGCCATCCGGCATAGGTGTTTTCACCCGGAGAGAATTAGGAACGCGAGCCTTTGAATTTAACTGAAATCCGAAAAGTAGTTCCTTGTTTTTTGTGGAACTTTACTTGCCGGTGTGGTTCTGAATTTACGAATGATTTGCCAGGTTCAATCTTTGCTTTATGCTGATTGTTAGCAGATTGTAGTAAGGGAGTTTTCCGCGGCATGCAGCCATGGGCAGGCAACCTTCAAGTGTTGCACAAGGCCTTTGCTGCAAGCCATCGGGCCAAAAGCCCACTGACTTGATGGAGGCGTGACCATGGATGTGATCAGCAACTTTGCCGCCCGCTACGAGCGCACCCGCGAGGAAGTCATCTCGCTGCAGGACTACCTGGACATCTGCAAGCGCGATCCCACGGCCTATGCCACCGCGTCGGAGCGCATGCTCAAGGCCATCGGCGATCCCGAGCTGGTTGACACGCGCAACGATCCTCGCCTCTCGCGCATCTTCGCGAACAAGGTCATCAAGATCTATCCGGCGTTCAAGGAGTTCTATGGCATGGAAGACGCCATAGAACAAGTGGTGTCCTATTTCCGCCACGCCGCCCAGGGGCTGGAAGAAAAGAAGCAAATCCTTTACCTGCTGGGTCCGGTCGGTGGCGGCAAGAGTTCGATCGCAGAACGCCTGAAGCAGCTCATGGAGCACGTGCCCTTCTACGCGATTCAGGGCTCGCCGGTCAACGAATCCCCGCTCGGCCTCTTCGACTCGATCGAGGACGGCGAGATCCTTGAAAAGGAATACGGCATTCCCCTCCGTTACTTGAACCGAATTCTCTCGCCCTGGGCCGTCAAGCGGCTCGAGGAATACGGTGGCGACATCCGCCAGTTCAAGGTCGTCAAGCGCTTCCCGTCCGTGCTGCGGCAGATCGCCGTCGCCAAGACCGAGCCGGGCGACGAGAACAACCAGGACATCTCCTCGCTGGTCGGCAAGGTCGACATCCGCAAGCTCGAAACCTATGCCCAGGACGATCCGGACGCGTATGCCTACTCCGGCGGCCTGTGCCTCGCGAACCAGGGCCTGCTGGAGTTCGTGGAAATGTTCAAGGCGCCCATCAAGGTGCTCCACCCGCTGCTGACCGCTACACAGGAAAGCAACTTCAAGGGCACGGAGGGCTTCGGCGCCATCCCGTTCGACGGCATCGTGCTTGCGCACAGCAACGAGAGCGAGTGGAAGGCCTTCCGCAACAACAAGAACAACGAGGCTTTCCTCGATCGCATCTACATCGTCAAGGTGCCGTACTGCCTGCGCGCCTCGGAAGAAATCAAGATCTACGAGAAGCTGGTGCGCAACTCGTCGCTGGCCCAGGCGCCTTGCGCCCCTGGAACGCTGCGCATGATGGCCCAGCTCTCGGTGCTCACGCGCCTGAAGGAGCCCGAGAACTCCAGCACCTTCAGCAAGATGCAGGTATACGACGGCGAGAACCTCAAGGACACCGACCCCAAGGCCAAGTCGATCCAGGAGTACCGCGACTACGCGGGCGTCGACGAGGGCATGAGCGGCGTCTCCACGCGCTTCGCGTTCAAGATCATCTCGAAGGTGTTCAACTTCGACAGTTCCGAAGTGGCCGCGAATCCGGTGCACCTGATGTACGTGCTCGAACAGCAGATCGAGCGCGAGCAGTTCGCGCCGGAGGTCGAGCAGAAGTACATCAGCTACATCAAGGAGTTGCTGGCGCCGCGCTATGCCGAGTTCATAGGCAAGGAGATCCAGACTGCCTACCTCGAGAGCTACAGCGAGTATGGCCAGAACATCTTCGACCGCTACGTGACCTACGCCGACTACTGGATCCAGGACCAGGAGTTCCGCGACGTGGACACCGGCGAAGTTTTCGACCGCGCATCGCTCAATGCCGAACTCGAGAAGATCGAGCGGCCGGCAGGCATCGGCAACCCGAAGGACTTCCGCAACGAGATCGTCAACTTCGTACTTCGCGCGCGGGCTGGCAACGCAGGGCGCAACCCGGCGTGGACCAGCTACGAAAAACTGCGCTCGGTGATCGAGAAGAAGATGTTCTCCAACACCGAGGAGCTTCTGCCGGTGATCAGCTTCAACACCAAGAGCAGCGCCGACGAGCAGAAGAAGCACGAAGACTTCGTGACCCGCATGGTCGAGAAGGGCTATACGGCCAAGCAGGTCCGCCTGCTCTGCGAGTGGTACCTGCGGGTGCGCAAGAGTTCATAACGACGACCCTTCGTTCGTCCTCTTTTTGCAAGGAGCTCTGAAACCATCGTGGCCATCCTGCAGCAGATCATCGACCGCCGGCTATCGGGCAAGAACAAGTCCATTGGCAACCGCGAGCGCTTCCTCCGGCGCTACAAGGGGCAGATCCAGGAAGCGGTGAGGCGCGCCGTCAGCGGCCGCAACATCCGCGAACTGGAGCAAGGCGAAGATGTGACCCTGCCGCGCCACGACGTGTCCGAACCGGTGTTCGGGCATGCGCGCGGCGGCGACCGCGAATACGTGCATCCGGGCAACCAGGAGTACCTGAAGGGCGACCGCATCAAGCGCCCCGAAGGAGGAAGCAGCAGCGGCTCCGGCAGCGGCGAGGCCGGCGACAGCGGCGAAGGCGAGGACGACTTCGTCTTCCGCCTGACGCGCGAAGAGTTCATGCGCGTGTTCTTCGACGACCTCGCACTGCCGCACCTCATCCGCACGCAGATCGCCGACGTGCCCGAGTGGAAGAGCCACCGGGCCGGCTTCACGAGCGACGGCTCGCCCAACAACCTGCACGTGGTGCGCTCGATGCGCGGCGCGCTCGCCCGCCGCATCGCGCTGGGCGGCGAGCCTCGCAAGGAGCTCAAGCGCCTCGAAGCGCACCTCGAACACCTGAAGCAGCACCCGCAGGCCGACCAGGCGCTCATCCAGAAGGAAATACGCGAGACCGAAGAGCAGATTGCCGAACTGCGCCGCACCATGCGGCACGTGCCCTACATCGATCCCATCGACCTGCGCTACCGCAACCGCGTGAAGACGCCCGTGCCCAGCGCCAAGGCCGTGATGTTCTGCCTGATGGACGTGTCGGGCTCGATGGACGAGGCGCGCAAGGACATGGCCAAGCGCTTCTTCATGCTGCTCTACATGTTTCTCACGCGGCACTACGAGACCATCGACCTGGTGTTCCTGCGTCATCACACGCAGGCGCAAGAGGTGACGGAAGAAGAGTTCTTCCACGCCACGGAAACCGGCGGCACCGTGGTGTCGAGCGCACTGGTGCTGATGGACGAGATCATCAAGGCACGCTATCCGAGTGGCGAGTGGAACGTGTACGGCGCGCAGGCCAGCGACGGCGACAACTGGCACCAGGACAGCGGCCGCTGCCGCGAGCTGCTGGTCAACGACATCCTGCCCGTGGTGCGCTATTACGCCTACGTGCAGGTGGCCGAGACCGAGCAGAACCTGTGGCAGGAATACCAGCAGCTCGAGGGCGTCGAGCCCAACTTTGCGATGCGCAAGGTGTCGGACGCGCAAGACATCTACCCTGTGTTCCGCGACCTGTTCAAGAAGGAAGGGGTGGCATCATGATCACCGAACGAGCGCTCGACCGCCTGCCCAGCCCTTCCGACTGGACCTTCGAACTCATCGAGACCTACCACACCGAGATCGCCCTTACCGCCAAGGGCTACGGCCTCGACGTGTACCCGAACCAGCTCGAAGTCATCACCGCCGAGCAGATGATGGACGCCTACGCCAGCGTGGGCATGCCCATGATCTACCGCCACTGGTCGTACGGCAAACAGTTCATCTCGACCGAGAAGAACTACAAGCGCGGCCACATGGGGTTGGCCTACGAGATCGTCATCAACTCCGATCCGTGCATCGCCTACCTGATGGAAGAGAACACCATGGCCATGCAGGCCCTGGTGATCGCGCATGCGGCCTACGGCCACAACAGCTTCTTCAAGGGCAACTACCTGTTCCGGATGTGGACCGACGCCTCATCCATCATCGATTACCTGGTCTATGCGCGGCACTACATCGCCGAGTGCGAGGAGCGCCACGGTCTCGATGCGGTGGAAGAACTGCTCGACTCCTGCCATGCGCTGATGAACTACGGCGTCGACCGCTATCGCCGTCCGCAGAAGCGTTCGCTGGCGCAGGAAAGCATCCAGCGCGCCGACCGCGAACGCCACATGCAGCAGCAGGTGAACGACCTCTGGCGCACGCTGCCCCGGCGGGCCGAGCAAGCGGCCGAGTCCGATGCAGCGCGGCGCTTTCCGTCGGAGCCGCAGGAGAACCTGCTCTACTTCATCGAGAAGAACGCCGCGCTGCTCGAACCCTGGCAGCGCGAGGTGGTGCGCATCGTGCGCAAGATCGCACAGTACTTCTATCCGCAGCGCCAGACGCAGGTCATGAACGAAGGCTGGGCCACTTTCTGGCACTACACGCTGCTCAACACCATGTACGACCGCGGCCAGCTGGCGGACGGCTTCATGATGGAGTGGCTCAGCTCGCACACGGGCGTGATCTTCCAGCCGCCGGTGGGCCACCGCGCCTACAGCGGCATCAACCCCTATGCCCTCGGCTTCGCGATGATGACCGACCTGCGCCGCGTGTGCGAGAAGCCGACCGAGGAAGACCGCCGCTGGTTCCCCGATTTCGCGGGCACCGACTGGGTCAAGACGCTCGACTACGCGATGCGCAACTTCAAGGACGAGAGCTTCATCGGCCAGTTCCTGAGCCCGAAGACGATGCGCGACTTCCGCCTGTTCTCGATCCGCGACTACCAGAGCGAGGCCGAGCTCGAGGTGTCCGCCATCCACGACGACAGCGGCTACCACGCGTTGCGCGAATCGCTCTCACGCCAGTACGACATCAGCAGCCGCGAGCCCGACATCCAGGTGTGGAGCGTGGCCACGCGCGGCGACCGCTCGCTGACGCTGCGCCACACGCAGCGCAACAACCTGCCTCTGCACGACGGGGCGGAAGAAGTGCTGAAGCACGTCGCCCGGCTCTGGGGTTTCGACGTGCACCTGGAAAGCATCGACAGCGCCGGGCGCATCAGCCGCAGCTGGAAGGCCGCGGCGCCCAAGCAGCAGTATTGAGCCCCCCTTGCAGGGGGCAGCACCAGCGGCCCGGCAAAGCCGGTTCCGCGGTGTTCCGCGAAAACTCCCCTCAGGGAACCAAGGCCGCGATGGCAAGCGTGTAGCCCTTCACGCCCAGCCCCACGATGATCCCGCGCGCCGCAGGCGAGATGTACGACTTGTGGCGAAACTCCTCGCGCGCATGCACGTTCGAGATGTGCAGTTCGATCAGCGGCACGCTCGCGCCCTTGATCGCATCGTGCAGCGCGATCGAGGTGTGGGTGTAGGCACCGGGGTTCATCACCACGCCGAGCATGTTGCCGGCAGCAACTTCACGGCCGGCTTCCTGGATCCAGTCGACCAGCACGCCTTCGTGGTTCGACTGGCGGCATTCGATCTCGACGCCGAGCTTCGCGCCCGTGTCCTTGCACAGGCGCTCGACATCGGCCAGCGTGTCGCGTCCGTACTGTTCGGGCTCGCGAGTGCCGAGCAGGTTGAGATTGGGGCCGTTGAGGACGAGTATTTTCTTCATGATGGATGAGGCGTCAGGCGACCTCCATTATGGTCTCGCTACCGCCCGGGGCGGCCTGGCCGCGGACGAGCCGACGTAGTAGTTGTACGAATCGATGTCGACCACGCAGCGCGCCATGAGATCGACGAACGCCCGCAGCTTCTGTCCCATGTAGCGCTGCCGCTGGAAGGCGCAGTAGATGCGCCGCGGCTCCGGCTGCCATTGCGGCAGCACCGGCACCAGCACGCCCTGCGCCACTTCGGGCCGGGCGAAAAAGGCTGGCAGCAACGCGATGCCGAAGCCGTCGATGCAGAAGGTCTTCATCACCCAGTGGTCGTTGGTCTCGAAAGCCGGCTCCGGGCGAAACGCATAGCTGTCCGACGCGCCAGACACCAGCAGCACCTGCGACGGCCCCGAGCCCTCCTTCATCACGATCGACCGATGACGCAGCAGCTCGTCGGGCGCCTGTGGCATGCCTTGGCGCTCAAGATACTGCGGGCTTGCATAGAGGCCGTAGTTCAGGCGCCCAAGCAGCTTGGCAACAAGGTTCGGCACATCAGGCGGCTCCGAGCAGACATAGCAGTCCACCTCGCCGATCTGCGGCGCGTTCAGGCGACTCGCCACGTCGAGATGGCAGCGTACGTTGGGGTGCGATTCGAGGAACAGCTTCACCACATGGCAGACGAAGGAGGTGCTGAACTGGGTATCGGACAGCAGCGACAGGCTGCCCGAGACGCCGGCCGTGATCTCCTGGATTTCGGTGCACGCCGTTTCCAGCCGGCCCGTCACCTCGTCGAGCAGGCCTTCGCAGCGCGCGAAGAACGCGCGCCCCGCCTCGGTCGGCGTGACGCTGCGCGAACTGCGCATCAGCAGTTGCGCACCCAGCAGTTCCTCCAGCCGCGTGAGCTGCCGGCTCAGCGTGGCCTTGGACACACCCGACAGGCTCTCGGCCTTCGTCAGGCTGCCGCTCTGCACGACGAGCACGAAGGCTTCGATCAGCGCGAGATCGATGCGGCTCATGCGGGCCAGCGTTTCAGGAATGAAAAGTAGCGTCTCGGCATTTGGCTTTCATCAAGGGAACAGAAACGGTAGGTTCGGTGCTTGCTGGCGGCACACCGAATGCTATGCCATCCCCACCGAGCCCCGAGCTCCCACGACCGGAGAAAACCCCATGCGCAGCTCCACCCGACGTACCCTGCTTTCAACCGGGGCAGCATGACGAATCCACACGCTTTCACCTGGCATCCAGTGGCGCCCTCCGCCGGCGTGCGCCCCGGCGCCAACATCGTCGCCGGCTTCGCGGAGGGCCAGGAACTCGCGCTCTGGCGCTCGGCCGACGGCGCCGCCCAGGCGTGGGAAAACCGGTGCCCGCACCGAAGCGTGCGCTTCACGCTCGGCCAGGTGATCGAAAACCGCCTCTCCTGCGCTTACCACGGCTGGCAGTACGCCGCGGGCAGCGGACAGTGCACCCACATTCCGGCCCACCCGGCCATGCAGGCGCCGCGCAACGTCTGCGCCAAGGTGTTCGCCGCGGTGGATGCCGCGGGCATGCTGTGGGTCAACCTTGCGCAAGATATTTCCGCCGCACCGCCGTCGCTGGCCGGCGCCGTACCGGCCGGCTGGCACTTCTGCCGTACGCTGACCGTCCGCGCCGGCACGCAGGCCGCGCGCGAAGCCCTCGCACGGCAGGGCTTCGCAACCGACGCTGGGTCGGGTGCCTGGCAAGGCACGCTCAGCGAGGTGAAGACCGTCTCGCTGCTGCTCGAAGCGCAGCCCCGGCTCACCTTCGTCCACCTGTGGACGGAGGCCGCCCCCGGCTCCAGCGCGATGAAGACGCTGCACGCAGCCGCGCGGAATCTGCGCTCCGAGATCGAAGCACAACCACAAGGCTGAAGGAACCACCATGCCCTTCGTCACAGACGATTCCAACATGCTCGACGACTGGCTGGTCGTCGGGCCTGCCGCGCCCATGCCCCGGACGACCCGCCTGCTGGGCGAAACCGTGCAACTCCGCACTGATGCCGATGGCGCGCCTCACTGCTGCCTTGGCGACCGGCCGCTCGCCGTGCAGTCGCGCTACGGCTATCTCTGGGTCTGCCCGAGCGGCCGCCCCGCGCGTCCCCTCTTCGAGTTTCCGGAATACGCCGAGCCCGGCCGCCGCATCGTCGACTGCGGCGGCATCGGCGTGGCGGTGTCGGGCCTGCGCGTGATCGAGAACTTTCTCGACATGGCGCACTTTCCCTTCGTGCACGCCGACTACCTCGGCAAGGTGCCACACACCGAGGTGGCGCAATACGAGGTGCAGGTCGATCCCGGCAGCGGTGAGATCTGGGCCACCGACTGCCGCTTCTGGCAGCCGCGCGCCTCTGCCGCGCACGATTCGGGCAGCGAGGTGCTCTACAAGTACCGTGTGATGCAGCCCTTCTCGGCCATGCTCTACAAATCGAGCTTTCGCGCGGGCGAACTCGACGCCATCGGCCTCTTCCTGCAGCCCATCGACGACGAACACGTGATCGCCCACACCGTCCTCGCCTGCTACGACGAAGACTCCACCAATGCCGAGCTCATCGCCTTCCAGCACACCATCTTCGGCCAGGACAAGCCGATCCTCGAGAACCACGCCTTCAAGCGCATGCCGCTCGAAGGCCGCGCCGAGACACCGACGCGCGGCGACACCTCCTCCGTCACCTACCGGCGCTGGCTGCGCGAGCGCGGCATGCGCTTCGGCGTGAGGGCTGCGGCATGACGACAACGATCAAGCTCTACGACTACCCGCTGTCGGGCAACTGCTTCAAGGTGCGGCAGATGCTGGCTTGGCTGGGCATCGCGTACGACACGGTGCCAGTCGATTTCTTTCCGGGACGCGAGCACAAATCCGCCGCGTTCATTGCAAACGTCAACCCGCTCGGCCAGCTCCCGGTGCTCGATGACGACGGCTTCCTGCTGCGCGATGCGCAAGCCATCCTGGTGTACCTCGCAAGCTTCTACGACACGCAAGGCCGGTGGTATCCCGGCGACGCGAAGCTGCGCGGCCAGATCGCGATGTGGCTCGCCACCGCCGACGAGATCACGCGCACGGCATCGGCCGCGCGGCTGCACGATGCGCTCGGCTACCACAACCTCGACATCGAGGCCTGCCGCAGCGGCGCGCGCGCGGTGTTCCGCGTGCTCGACGACCATCTCGCCGAACAGGCGAGCGCCGGCCTGCACTGGCTGGCCTCGGCGCCCGGTCCGACCATTGCCGACCTTGCCTGCTTCCCGTATGTCGCGCTCGCTGGCGAGGGCGGCATTTCGCTCGACGAATTCCCCGCGCTGAGAGACTGGGTCTGGAATGTTCGCCACCTGCCCGGGTTTATCGGCATGTCGGGTATCTTCCCTGCCGGCCCTGCCTGAGTATCCTTAACGTTTTTTGCTTCTCCCCCGAAACCCGCCATGAAAACCAAAGCCGCCGTCGCCTGGAAATCCGCAGCCCCGCTCACCATCGAAACCGTGGACCTCGAGGGCCCGAAGTTCGGCGAGGTGCTGGTCGAGATCAAAGCCACCGGCATCTGCCACACCGACTACTACACGCTCTCGGGCGCCGACCCCGAAGGCATCTTCCCGGCCATCCTCGGCCATGAAGGCGCGGGCATCGTGGTCGACGTGGGCCCCGGCGTCACCACACTCAAAAAGGGTGACCACGTCATTCCGCTCTACACGCCCGAGTGCCGGCAGTGCAAGTTCTGCCTGAGCCGCAAGACCAATCTGTGCCAGCTGATCCGCGGCACGCAGGGCAAGGGCCTGATGCCCGATGCCACCTCGCGCTTCAGCCTCGACGGCGAGCCCATCTTCCACTACATGGGCACCTCGACCTTCAGCAACTACACGGTCGCGCCCGAGATCTCGCTGGCCAAGATCCGCGAGGATGCGCCCTTCGACAAGGTCTGCTACATCGGCTGCGGCGTCACCACCGGCATCGGCGCGGTGATCTTCACGGCCAAGGTGGAAGCCGGCGCGAACGTGGTGGTGTTCGGCCTCGGCGGCATCGGGCTGAACGTGATCCAGGGCGCGAAGATGGTGGGCGCCGACAAGATCATCGGCGTCGACCTGAACCCCGAGCGCGAGGCCATGGCGCGCAAGTTCGGCATGACGCACTTCATCAACCCGAAGGACACCGAGAACGTCGTCGACGCCATCGTGCAGCTGACCGACGGCGGCGCGGACTACAGCTTCGAATGCATCGGCAACACCAAGGTGATGCGCCAGGCGCTCGAGTGCACGCACAAGGGCTGGGGCCGCAGCATCATCATCGGCGTGGCCGAGGCGGGTGCGGAGATCAGCACGCGCCCGTTCCAGCTGGTCACCGGCCGCAAGTGGGAAGGCTCGGCCTTCGGCGGTGCACGCGGACGCACCGACGTGCCGAAGATCGTCGACTGGTACATGGAAGGCAAGATCGACATCGACAGCCTCATCACGCACACGATGCCGCTGGAAGACATCAACAAGGGCTTCGATCTGATGAAGCGCGGCGAGTCCATCCGCGGCGTCGTCCTTTACTAAGACCACTGCAGGCACCGGCCATGACCCGCATGGAGCCCCTGCACAAGATCGAGGCCGGTGTGCTCGAAGTTGCGTACTTCGAAGCCGGCCCCGCCGATGGCCCGCCAGTGCTGCTGATGCACGGCTTTCCGTACGACATCCACACGTATGCCGAAGTCGCGCCGATGCTGGCCGACCAGGGCTGCCGCGCGATCGTGCCGTACCTGCGCGGCTACGGCGCCACGCGCTTCCTGAGCGAGGCCACGCCGCGCTCGGGCGAGCAGGCCGCGCTGGGCGCCGACCTGCTCGCGCTGCTCGATGCGCTGAAGATCGAGCGCGCGGTGCTGGCTGGCTACGACTGGGGCGGCCGCGCCGCCTGCGTGGTCGCGGCGCTGTGGCCCGAACGCGTCGCGGGGCTGGTGTCCTTCAACAGCTACAACATCCAGGACATCGCCAAGGCGATGGAGCCGGACACGCCGGCCAACGAGCACAGCCTCTGGTACCAGTACTACTTCCACAGCGACCGCGGCTGCGCCGGCCTCGGGAAAGACCGCAAGGCGCTCACGAAGCTGCTGTGGAAGCTGTGGTCGCCCACGTGGAAATTCGACGACGCCACTTTCGAGCGCAGCGCCGCCGCCTTCGACCATCCCGACTTCGTGGACGTGGTGATCCAGTCGTACCGCCATCGCTTCGGCCTCGTGTCGGGCGACCCGGCCTATGCGTACATCGAACGCCGCCTGTCGGCCCAGCCCACGATCACAGTGCCCACCATCACCTTCGACGGCCTCGACGACGGCGTGCGCCCGCCCGCCGACGCATCGGCGCACGCGCACCGCTTCAGCGGGCCGCGTTCGCACCGCCTTGTGCCCGGCGTGGGCCACAACATGCCGCAGGAAGCGCCGCGCGTCTTTGCCGATGCCGTGCTCGAACTCGTACCCGCCCTGCGCAGCCAAAACCCGCAATGACCGACAACAGCCCCAAGACTCTTTCCGAACACCACGCCTTCGGCGGCGTGCAAAGCTTCCACGAGCACCGCTCGCATGAAATCGGCTTGCCGATGCGCTTCTCGGTGTACCTGCCGCCGCAGGTCGCGCACGAGCGCGTGCCCGCCCTGCTCTACCTCGCGGGCCTGACCTGCAACGAGGAAACCTTCGCGGTGAAGGCCGGCGCACAGCGCATGGCCACGAGCCTGGGCATCGCGCTGATCGCGCCCGACACCAGCCCGCGCGGCCCCGCCGCCGAGTGCGTGCCTGGCGCGAAGGACGACTGGGACTTCGGCATCGGCGCCGGCTTCTACCTCGACGCCACGCGCGAGCCGTGGGCCACGCACTGGCGCATGGAAAGCTGGATCGTGCACGAGCTGCTGCCGCTTGTGGCCCGGCACTTCGCCATCGACGGCGAGCGCATCGGCATCTCCGGCCACTCGATGGGCGGCCACGGTGCGCTGACGCTGGCGCTGCGGCATCCGGGGCGCTTCAAATCGCTCTCGGCCTTTGCGCCGATCTGCGCACCCACGCAGTGCCCATGGGGCGAGAAGGCGTTCGGCGGCTACCTGGGCCATCCCGGCGCCGACCGCGCGCAGTGGCTGGCGCACGACGCGAGCGCGCTCATGAAATCGCAGGTCGCGGCGCCCTACCCGCAAGGCATCCTCGTCGACCAGGGCCTGGCCGACAAGTTCCTCGCCGAGCAGTTGCACCCCGAGGCGTTCGAGGCCGCCTGCTTCGCAGCCGGCCAGCCGCTCACGCTGCGCCGCCACGCGGGCTACGACCACGGCTACTACTTCATCCAGAGCTTCATGGCCGACCACATTGCGCACCACGCGCAAACGCTGCGCGCGTAAAGTCTCATCGACCGCGGCGGCCTCGCGCCGTATCATGAAACACATGTCCGCCGCCCAAATTCCCGCCTTCCATCTGCGGTCGCGCGAAGGCACTGCCGAAGAGAACATGGTGCTGGCCGGCATCTGGCGCCGCGCGTGGATCGCGGCCAACCGGGGCCTCCCCCATATCGAGCCGATCGCTCACTGGCTGCGCCGCGTGCAGACCGAATTCGGGGCGCCTGCCGACGTGGTGCTGGCGGAGCGCGACGGGCAGGTGCTGGCGTTCATGGTGCTGCTGGAGCGGCGCGAGTACGTGGCGCAACTCTTCGTCGAGCCCCACCTGCGCAACCAGGGCTTGGGCAAGGCCCTGCTCGACGAGGCCTGCGTGCGCCTTCCGACCGGCTGGTGGCTGCACGTGGCCGCCACCAACACGCCGGCGCAGCGCTTCTACGAGCGCTATGGCCTCCAGCGCGGTGCGGTCGACCGCCATCCGACGAGCGGCCGCGAACGCATCGCCTACCATTGGTCGCCCGCGCGCCCGCCATGGCGCATCGGCTGAACCCGTTCCAATTTTTCCCCGCTCCATGCGCATCGACCACATCGCACTCTGGACCACCGATCTCGAGCGCTGCAAGCGCTTCTATGTCGACTATTTCGGCGCCACCGCCGGCGCGGGCTACGTCAATCCGGCCAAGGGCTTTGCCTCGTGCTTCCTGGGCCTTGGCGACGGCGCACGCATCGAGGCCATGACGACGAGCACGCTCTCTCCCGTGACGGCGGAGGCCGGCGCACAGCGCATGGGCTGGACGCACCTCGCGATCAGCGTGGGCTCCGACGCAGCAGTCGACGAACTCACGCAACGCCTGAAGGCCGACGGCCATCCGCTGCTCGACGGCCCGCGCCGCACCGGCGACGGCTACTACGAAAGCGTGGTGCTGGACCCGGACGGCAACCGCATCGAGATCACGGCATGAGCGATTTCGTCGATAGCCTGCACGAAACCTTCGAGCGCCTGGGCCGCATCCGCACGCGCCGCATGTTCGGCGGCCATGGCGTGTGGCACGAGGACCGCATGATCGCCCTCGTGGCCAACGACACGCTCTACCTCAAGTCGGATGCCGAGAGCGCGCCGTACTTCGACGCGCTCGACCTGCCGCCGTTCACCTACGTGCGCCAGGGCCAGTCGATGCCGATGTCGTACCGGCAAGCCCCGGCGGACCTGTTCGAGGACCGGCACGAAGCCGCACTCTGGGGCCGCCGGGCCTACGAGGCGGCGCTGCGCTCGGGCCAGCCGCCGAAGCCGAAGAAAACACCCGCCAAGAAAGCCGCAGTGAAGAAAAAGACAAGCAAGGCAGCCTCCCGGTGAGCGCCCACAACCCGACGCTCCCGCCCCTTCCCGAACGCGAACAGATCGCGCTGCTCGAACCCTTCGAAGGCCTCGGTCCCAAGGACATCGTCGTCGTCACCACGCTGCAGGAGGCCGAGCGCGCGGCCGCCACGCTGCTGGCAGCCGGCATCGCCGGCTTCGACACCGAATCGAAGCCCACCTTCGCGAAGAACGAGGTGTCGGGCGGCCCGCACGTGGTGCAGTTCTCGACGCGCGACACGGCGTGGCTGTTCCAGCTGCACCGCACCGAGTGCAACCCGGTGGTGGCCGCGCTGATCGCCTCGGCCGAGCTGCGCAAGGTCGGCTTCGGGCTCTCGGGCGATCTCACGCTGATCCGTCTGCGGCTCGGCATCGAGCCGAAGGCGGTGTTCGACATCGACACCGAATTCCGCAACCGCGGCTACCGCAAGTCGGTTGGCGTGAAGGCGGCCGTGGCACTGGTGTTCAACCGCCGCTTCATCAAGTCGCGCAAGGCGACCACGTCAAACTGGGCCAACCGGCAGCTCACCGAGGCGCAGATCCGCTACGCGGCCAACGACGCCTATGCATCCATCCGCGTGTACGACGCGCTCTTCGGCGGCAGCTGACCGGTCAGTCCCGCCCCGCCTCCAGGATCGCCTGCGCGAGCCGCCCGGGGTTCGAGAAGAACATCTCGTGGCTGCCGGGGCACTCCACCAGGCGGAACAGGCCCAGCCGCTCCGACAGGCGCGGATGCCACGGCATGCCGTGCGGCATCGCGGTGTCCTGCTGGCAGTTGACGTACGACTTGCCCAGCGCCAGCGCGGCCAGCGGCTGCCGCAGCCTGATCTTGTCGGTGAAGGTGCGGTACGGATGCGGGTTGAGCTTTTCGTAGGCCGCCTGCGCGGTCGCCAGGTCGGCGTCGTTGATGAAGGCTTCGCGCCAGATCTCGAAAGGCAGGGTCACCGCGTTGGCGTTGGCCGCCGCCACGGCGTCGAACATCGCGACGTATGGCGGCGGCACCATGTCGTTGAGCGACTCGCCATCGAGCGGCACGAAGGCGTTGATGTACACCAGCCGCTTCAGGCGTGGCGCGATGCGGTCCGCCACGCCCGAGATCACCATGCCGCCGTAGCTGTGGCCCGCGAGGCGGACCTCGGTGAGATTCTTCTCCTCGATGTAGCGCACGGCCGAGGCGATCGCGTCCTCCAGCGTGGTGCTGGCGCGGTCGTCGCCGGGGTTGTTGCCGGCAAGCGTGGGGCAGTACGCAGTGTGGCCGGCTGCGCGCAGGCCGTCGGCCACGGCTTCGATCTCGGCGCCGGTATGCCACGCGCCGTGGACTAGAACGTAGGTGTCGGACATGGGGGCTTGTCTCCTTCGTTGTGAGGGGAATGACTGTAGGGGCAATGGTGTACTGCGGGTGGCCGTTGTGCGCCAGCGCGATGACCGGCCCGTGCCGGATCGACGCTGCTATGATTCAATAATTCAACGATATTTGAAATATGAAAGAAGATGACGTCGTCCACGCCCTGGCCGCACTGGCGCAGCCCGTTCGCCTGCGGGTGTTCCGTGCGCTGGTGGAGGCAGGCCCGGCCGGCCTCACGCCCGGCGCGCTGACCGAAGCGCTCGAGGTGCCGGCAACGGGGCTGTCGTTCCACCTCAAGGAACTCATGCATTCGGGGCTCGTCTCCCAGGAGCGGCAGGGCCGCAACCTCATCTACCGTGCGGCGTTCGACCGGATGAACGGCCTGCTTGCCTACCTCACGCAGAACTGCTGCCAGGGCGAACCCTGCACCACCGGGTGCCCGCCGGCATGCTGAGCGCCGTCGCAATCTTCATCTTCACGCTCGTGCTTGTGATCTGGCAGCCGCGCGGGCTGGGCATCGGCTGGAGCGCTTCGCTCGGGGCGGCGGTCGCGCTGTTGCTCGGCGTGGTCCAGCTGTCCGACATCCCCGTCGTCTGGGGCATCGTATGGAACGCGACCGGCACTTTCATTGCCGTGATCGTCATCAGCCTGCTGCTCGACGAAGCGGGCTTCTTCGAATGGGCCGCGCTGCACGTGGCGCGCTGGGGCGGCGGACGCGGGCGGCTGCTGTTCGCGTTCATCGTGCTGCTGGGCGCCGCCGTGTCCGCGCTGTTCGCCAACGACGGCGCGGCACTGATCCTCACGCCCATCGTGATGGCGATGCTCGTCGCGCTGGGTTTCTCGCCGGCGGCCACGCTCGCCTTCGTGATGGCGGCGGGCTTCATCGCCGATACGGCCAGCCTGCCGCTGATCGTGTCGAACCTGGTGAACATCGTCTCGGCGGACTTCTTCAAGATCGGCTTCGGCGAATACGCCTCGGTCATGATTCCCGTGAACATCGCGGCGGTGCTCGCGAGCCTGCTGGTGCTGCTGCTTCGCTTTGGACGCGGCGTTCCGACAAGCTACGACGTCGGCCAACTCCAGCCGCCGGCCGCTGCGATCCGCGACCCCGCGACCTTCCGCGCGGGCTGGGTCGTGCTGTTGCTGCTGCTCGTAGGCTTCTTCGGACTGGAGCCCCTGGGTGTGCCGGTCAGCGCGGTGGCGGCCTTTAGCGCGGTCGTGCTGCTGGCGGTCGCGGGACGCGGCCCGGTGATCAGCATCAGGAAGGTGCTGCATGGCGCGCCCTGGCAGATCGTGGTCTTCTCGCTGGGCATGTACCTCGTGGTCTACGGGCTGCGCAACGCGGGGCTGACGGGCCACATCGCCGCACTGCTGAATGTCTTTGTGCAAGGCGGCGTCTGGGGCGCGGCGATGGGCACGGGCTTTCTCGCGGCGGGGCTCTCGTCGGTCATGAACAACATGCCGACGGTGCTGGTGGGCGCGCTGTCCATCGACGCATCGAACGCGAGCGGCGCGGTGAAGGAAGCGATGGTCTACGCCAACGTGATCGGCTGCGACCTCGGCCCCAAGATCACGCCCATCGGCAGCCTTGCCACCCTGCTCTGGCTGCACGTGCTCGCCAGGAAGGGCACGGCCATCGGCTGGGGGTATTACTTCAAGATCGGCATCGTGCTGACGCTGCCTGTGCTGTTCGTGACCCTTGCGGCATTGGCACTTCGATTGAGCATTCCACTTCCATGAACGACATCACGATCTATCACAACCCCGCCTGCGGCACGTCCCGCAACGTGCTCGCGCTGATCCGCAACACGGGCGACGAGCCCAGGGTCATCGAGTACCTCCAGCACCCGCCCGACCGCGCCACGCTGAAGCAGCTCATTGCCGCGATGGGCATTCCGGTGCGCGAGGTGCTGCGCCGCAAGGGCACGCCGTACGACGAACTCGGCCTCGACGACCCGAAGTGGACCGACGAACAGCTGATCGACTTCATGCTGCAGCACCCGATCCTCATCAACCGGCCGATAGTGACGACGCCGCTCGGCACGCGGCTGTGCCGGCCTTCGGAAGCTGTGCTCGACATCCTGCCGCATCCGCAGCAAGGCGCTTTCCTGAAGGAAGACGGCGAGGTGGTCATCGACGCGAAGGGCCAGCGCGCCGCCAAGCCCTGAGCTGCCCAGGCTCGACGCGGGGCACTTCGCAGACCGCGCCCACACCCCAAGCCATGCCCGCTTGCCAAGCGGGAATAAAACGCGCCCATCTCTGTCCCAGGCCCGACACCGGCAAAATGTTCCGCGAATCAAACCGGTGCGCTGGCATTCCGGCGCACGCACATGAAAGAACAGGCCATGAGCAACAAAAGCGATTTCGGATTGATCGGCCTGGCCGTGATGGGCCAGAACCTCGTGCTGAACGTGGAAAGCCGCGGCTTCCAGGTCAGCGTGTACAACCGCACCGAGGCGACCACCGAAGCCTTCATCGCGGCCAACCCCGGCAAGAAGCTGGTCGGCGCGAAGACGCTCGAGGAGTTCGTTCAGAGCCTGGCCAGGCCCCGCAAGATCCAGATCATGGTGAAGGCCGGCGCGCCGGTCGACCAGGTGATCGAACAGCTCATCCCGCTGCTCGACAAGGACGACATCGTCATCGACGGCGGCAACAGCCTCTACACCGACACCGAGCGCCGCGACGCCTACCTTGCAGCCAAGGGCCTGCGTTTCATCGGCGCGGGCGTGTCGGGCGGCGAGGAAGGCGCGCGCAAGGGCCCGTCGATCATGCCGGGCGGCCCGCTTTCCACCTGGGAGGTGATGAAGCCTATCTTCGAGAGCATCGCGGCCAAGGTGGACGGCGAGCCCTGCGTGATCCATATCGGCCCCGGCGGAGCCGGCCACTACGTGAAGATGGTGCACAACGGCATCGAGTACGGCGACATGCAGCTGATCTGCGAGGCCTACAGCCTGTTCAAGGCGGCCGGTTTCAGCACGGACGAGATGGCAGCGATCTTCAACGAATGGAACAACGGCGAGCTGCAGAGCTATCTGATCCAGATCACCGCCAAGGCGCTCGAACAGAAGGACCCGGAAACGGGCAAGCCCATCGTCGACCTCATCCTCGACAAGGCGGGCCAGAAAGGCACGGGCCAATGGACGCTGATCAACGCGGCCGAGAACGCGGTGGTCATCAGCACCATCAACGCCGCGGTCGAGGCGCGTGTGCTGTCGTCGCAGAAGAAGGCGCGCGTGGCGGCGAGCAAGGTGCTGCAGGGCCCGAAGATCGAACTCTCGCTCGAGAAGAAGGCGCTGGTGGCCAAGGTGCACGACGCGCTGTATGCCTCCAAGGTGATCAGCTACACACAGGGCTTCGACCTCATCAAGACGATGGGCGACAAGAAGCAATGGAGGCTCGACCTCGGCGGCATCGCCTCCATCTGGCGCGGCGGCTGCATCATCCGCGCGCGTTTCCTGAACCGCATCACCGACGCCTTCCGCACCGACCCGGCGCTGGGCAACCTGATGCTCGATCCGTTCTTCAAGGACCTGCTGAACCGCACGCAGCAGAACTGGCGCGAGGTGGTGGCGCTGGCGGTGAGCAACGGCATTCCGGTGCCGGCGTTCAGCGCCTCGCTGGCCTACTACGACAGCTACCGCACAGAGCGCCTGCCGGCGAACCTGCTGCAGGCGCAGCGCGACTTCTTCGGCGCGCACACGTATGAGCGCACCGACAAGCCCGAAGGACAGTTCTTCCATACGGACTGGCCTGAAGTCATTGGGTGACTTGGCTCTCCCTCGAAGTGATCACCGCGCAGCCATCGCCAACACGGTGGCGCGGCGGGACCGGACCTCCCTCAGAAGTTCCTTCATCCTTCCTTCAGCATGAAGTTCGCAGGCCCAGCCGGCGGCGGATGCCGTTGATGAGACCTGGCCCGAAGTCGCGCCGCACTGCCCCGTCGCTGCGCGGCGCGTGGGAGAGCACAGCCGGCCCCACATGCAGTTCAAGCACACCGGCCGTTTGCAGCGAATGCAGGAATAAAACGCACTGGGAAAACGGAAGCTGGCTGATGTCGGCCAGTTCGCCCGCGTTCAATGCACGCCGTGCCAGCAGGCTCGCCATGCGGATGTTGTCGAGGTCGTTGCGCAACAGCAGGGCTGGCGGCCGGCGGCGGAGCATGAAGCGCACCGAATCGGAAACCTCGATCTCCATGGCGGCTGCGTCGTCCAGCGTCGACCGCGCGGGCGTCGCCTCGCGCAGCGCGTGCTCGGTGGTCTTGAGCCATTGCTGCAGCCTGTCGGCACGTATCGGCCGCTCCAGCGTGTCGGGCTTTCCGCCCGAATGCATGCGCGTGAGCCTGAGCACGGCAGCGGCCATGCCGGCCACCTGCGGGCTGCCCTCTTCCACGGCGGCACCATCGACCAGCAGCGCGTCGTACGGCGGCGCATTGACCAGCTGCCACGGGAACGCGGCGTCGCTCGCATACAGCCGCACGATCGTCTGGATCACGACGACTTCGGCAAGCGGCAGCTTGTAGACGCCGAGCCTCAGCAATGGGCGTGTCCTGCTTGCGGCGCTCATGTCAGTTCACCGCCGGCACTTCGCGCCAATTCGATCAATTTGCATCCGCTATCTCCTTGCCGAATAAAGTTCGATCCATCTTGAAAAAGATGAAAATGGATGAATTGGCCCGTACTGAAAGATGCGTTCAATTCGAAGCAGTCCGCAAGGACATTCCGCATGAAACGAATCAGCGCACGCGACAATTTTTTACTACTTTATGACTCGTTACTGGCGCCGCAAGTGGGGGTCAGCCACTCAGTTTTGAGGCAATGGGCATGACACATTGCATGTCATGCACCAAGAAAAATTTCAATTCCCCAATATGGGTCGCGCCAATTGAGGCCACCCACCCTCGTTCACACAGGCTCCGCGCTGGACAGCGGCCTCCATTCCTGCAGGCAGAGTTTTTCCACCGCCATGTCGACGAATGCCGAAACCGCCAGGGGGCGCTGTTGGCGGCTGGGATACACCACGCTCATCCCGCGTCCCGCTCGCATGTACAGCGGCAGCACGGGCACCAGCTGGCCCGTGGCCACTTCCGATGCCGTCAGGACCGCCGGCAACGCGACGATGCCGAGCCCGGCGCAGGCGGCCCTGCGCAGCGCCACCTGCACGTTGCTGGTGAAGCGCCCTCTCACTCGCACTTCTTCCTCTGTGCCGTCGGGCCCCTGCAGGCGCCAGGTGGCGTGGCTGCCGGTTTCCGGTGGCTGCGTCAGGCATTCGTGCTCGCTCAGCTCTTGCAGCGTGGCGGGTACACCGTGCGCCGCCAGGTAGGCGGGGCTGGCCAGGAGGCCAGCGTCGCTCGCGAAAATCCTTCGGGAAACGTAGCTCGAATCGGCCAGCGGGCCGATGCGAAATGCCACGTCGATGCGATCGGCAATGAGATCCGCCGGGACATCGCTGAGAACGAAGTCGAGTTGGACCAACGGATGCGCATCGAGAAACGCCGTCACCCATTCCATCTCGAAGTATTCGAAGAAGCTGGCCGATGCAGCCACCCGTACCGGGCCGCACGGCTCCTGGCTGCCGGAGACGTGCGATTGCCCTGCTTCGATCAGCTCCTCGACCGCGGGGCCGCATCGTTCACGAAAGGTTTCTCCCGCGCTGGTCAGCGTCAGTTTGCGGGTCGAGCGCTGCATCAGCCGGGTGCCCAGGCGCGCCTCGAGCTGCTGGATGCGGCGGCTCACCGTTGCCGAGGGCATGCGCAGTTGCCGCGCCGCTTCGGCAAAACTGCCGAAGCGCGCGACTTGGACGAACATTGCGACTTCATTCAGGTCGAGCACGAGATTCTTTCTGTCAATAGGTGATTTCAAATTCGCTTGCGCGCTTCGATTTATCAATTCCGTTTTTGCTATCGATCAATCACCGCTTTGCAATCGATCAAAATCCATCAGGTGCGGATACAATTCCAAAAATCCTGAGCACCAGCTGACCAATTATCATCGACGGGCGCCTTTACAAATAAGTTTCGAAATAGACCTTCGCTGCGGAGCTATTCCGCGCGGCTGCCATTTATATGGAAATAGCAGATAGTTGATCTAATCCACTATCTCCGCCAAGACGTTTTTTCCGCAATTGGCCCTTTGCCGATTCATATATGAATCTTTGCTTATTCCAGCCTGCACAGCTAGAACAAGCTGCCCTGCCCCACCGCGCTCGGCGGCCGGAACGCGGTGATGTCCAGCGGAATGCGCTCGCGGTTGAAGCCGAGGCGGTTCGCAGCCTTCTCGAAACGCTGATGGATCAGGTCGGCCCACAGGCCTGAGCCTTTCATACGTGTGGCGAAGTCGGCGTCGTAGTCCTTGCCGCCGCGCATCTCGTGAATGCGCGCCATGATGCGGTCGGCGCGCTGCGGATAGTGCAGCGCAAGCCATTCCTTGAAGAGCGGCGCGACCTCCCAAGGCAGCCGCACCACCGTGTAGAAGGCGCTGCGCGCACCGGCTTCCCACGCGGCCTCGAGCACCAGTTCCATGTCTTCGGTCACGAAGGGAATCTGCGGCGCTACGCTCACACCCACCGGCACGCCGGCCGCGGCCAGCGTGCGGATGGCTCGCAGCCGTCGATGCGGCGCTGCGGCGCGCGGCTCCAGCTTGCGGGCGAGGTCGCCGTCGAGCGTGGTCACGGTGACGTACACGGCCGCAAGGCGGTCGGCCGCCATGGGCGCGATCAGGTCGAAGTCACGCTCGATGGCGCTCGACTTGGTGACCAGCGCGAACGGATGCCTCGTTTCCTTCAGCAGTTCGATGATCGAGCGCGTGAGCCGCAATTCGCGCTCGATGGGCTGGTAGCAGTCCGTGGCGGTTCCGATGGCGATGTAGCTGGGCCGATAGCTCCTGCGCCCAAGTTCGGCGCGCAGCACCTCGACGATGTTGCGCTTGGCGATGAGCTTGGTCTCGAAGTCGAGGCCCGGAGAGAGATTCAGGTAGCTGTGCGTGGGCCGGGCAAAGCAATAAATGCAGCCATGCTCGCAGCCGCGGTACGGATTGATAGAACGGTCGAAGGGGACGTCGGGCGAGTCGTTCTCGTTGAGCACCGACTTCACGTCCTCGAAGCGGATCTCGGTGGCAATGGGCTGCAGCTCGTCGGCCTCGGCCACGCCTTCCTCGAGCGTGCCCCAGCCGTCGTCGAAGGCGCTGCGCTCGTCCTTCGAGAAACGGTGCGCGAGTTGCGTGGCCGCACCGCGGCCCTTGATGGCGTGAACGGGGATCCGTGCAGTTGGCATGGCAGCTCCTTGGGCTTAAGTACTGTGTATTCATACAGTATTTCACCGATTCACATTCGTCGCCAATTTTTCTATTTCTCTATTGACAGAAATTTCGTAAATCCTAAACTCGACGCCATGGAACTCACCGACATTCAACGCAAGTTCGTGCTGCACTGGGGTGAAATGGGCTCGATGTGGGGCGTCAACCGCACCGTCTCGCAGATCCACGCGCTGCTCTTCGCGCACGGCAAGCCGATGAACGCGGAGGAACTGAGCGAAACGCTCGGCGTGGCCCGCTCCAACATCAGCAACAGCCTCAAGGAACTGCAGGCCTGGAACCTCGTGCGCGTGACCCACACGCTGGGTGACCGCCGCGATTATTTCGAGACCAGCGTCGACGTGTGGGAGCTGTTCCGCACCGTCGTGCGCGAGCGCAAGGAACGCGAATTCGACCCGACCGTGCGCGTGCTGCGCGAGCTGGTTTCCAGCCCCGACTTCCAGAAGGAGCCCGCCGATGCGCAGGACCGCATCCGCTCCACCATGGAACTCATGGACAAGCTCGCCACCTGGGCCGACGAAATGCTGCGGCTGTCGCCCGGCACGCTCGACAAGGTGATGACGCTGGGCGCCAGCGTGCAGAAGTTCGTTCGCGGCGAATCGGCGTCGCCCGGCAAGGGCGATGACCCCGACGCGCACCACGCCAGCCTGCCGATGATCTGAGGTCTCTTTTTTGCCCATTTATTTCTGTTTTGACAGAAATATCGATAACAAAGAACGCCATGAGCCGCCCCACCCTTCCCGCCTACCCGCTCACGATCTACTTCGACGCCAGCTGCGCGATCTGCTCTGCCGAAATGGGCAGCCTCAAGGCGCGCGACGCGGAAGCCCGGCTGCAACTGGTCGACTGCTCGCCAGTGGCGTTCAGCAGCGGTCCGGCCCCGCGCAGCGCGCTGATGGCGGCCATCCACGTATCGGACGCCGAAGGCCGGGTCTTCGTCGGCGTGCCGGCGATCCGCATCTGCCGCACGGCGGTCGGCCTGTCCAGCGGCAGCTTCCTGCTCGACCTGCCTCTGGTCGCACCGCTGGCCGACCGCGCCTATGCGCTGCTGGCGCGCAACCGCTACCGCATTCCGCGCTGGCTGGCCGCAAGGCTGGCGGGGCGCGTCGCGCCCTCCTGCGACGACGGCAACTGCCGCCTCTGAGAACCAACGAACAACCATCTGAGGGAATCGCCATGTCCACTGTTTTCCGGCCCGACTTCCGCACGCCCCACGACACGCCCCTGCGTATCCCGGCGAGCCACGCAAGCGCGCCCATCACGGCCGAGGACACGCAGGACTACTTCACCGAAGTCGCAGTCGACTACAGCGCGTGGAGTCCCAGCTACAACATGCACTTCGGCTTCTGGCGCGCGGGCCTGAACCCGCTGCGGCGCGAAGGCATGCTGGTGGAAATGAATCGCGTGGTCGGCCGCGCGCTGCAGCTCGGCCAGGCACGGCCCGGCAGCGCGGCGCAACGCCGCTGCGTGATCGACCTGGGCTGCGGCGCCGGCGCCACCGCGCGCACGCTGGTTGGCGACCACGAGTCGCTCTACGCCATCACCGTGACCAACGTCGCCGTGCAGAACCGCATCGCCGCGAAGCTCGACGCCGCCGCGGGCGTGACCGACCGCATGGCGCACATCGAGGCCGACTACACCCGCACCGGCCTGCCCGCAGCACAGGCCGATGGCGCGTGGGCCGTGGAAAGCGCCTGCTATGCCGGCGGCACCAGCAAGGCCGACTTCATCCGTGAAGCCGCGCGGCTGCTGAGGCCAGGCGCGCGCCTCGCGGTGGTCGACGGTTTCCTGCTTCGCCGCAGCCCCGGTCGCCTCGCGGGCTGGCTGCACCGCCTGTGGGCCGACAGCTGGGCCGTGCCCACACTGGCCGTGCGCGAAGACTTCATCGCTGCACTGCATGAGCACGGCTTCGACGACGTGGAAGTGAAGTCGCTGCGCTGGCGCGTCGCGCCCAGCGCGCTGCACATCCCGGTACTGGCCACCCGCTTCACGCTGGCCGAACTCTGGAAGGCGCGCGGCAGGCTCAGCCCATGGCGGCGCAAGCACATCGTGGCCAGCTACTGCGCATTGGCGCTGGGCACGTTCTGGCGCGACTTCGACTACTGCATGGTCACCGCCAGGCGCCGCGCCGACTGAGCGCAACACGAATACAAACAGACAGAGGAGAAGAGGCTTTTCATGCAAAACGATCCCGAAGAAAGCAGGTTCGCCGGGCGGCCCCCCGTCGAGCCGCAGCCCGCGATGAGCGAAGAAGCACAGCCCAAGCCCGTTCGCGGCATGCCCTTCGGCTGGTTCTGGCCGATGGCCATCGGCGCCGCGGTCGCGCTCGTGCTGCGCCTCTTTTTCAGCAGCGCCCCCGGCAAGCCCTACTCGGCCATGCTGGCTTCCTTCGTCTACTTCGTGCCCGCGGTATGCGGCGCGGTCACGGTGTACATGGCCGAGCGCATCGAGCGCCGCAGCTGGGGGTACTACATCTGGGCGCCGTGGGTGGCGACCTCGCTCTTCGTCGGCGGAACGCTGCTGGTGTTCATCGAAGGCCTGATCTGCGCCATCGTCATCGTGCCGCTGTTCGCCACCATGGGCAGCGTGGGCGGGCTGGCGATGGGCATCGTGTGCCGCGTCACCAACTGGCCCAAGCAGGCCATCTACAGCTTCGCGATGCTGCCGCTGGTGCTCGGCGCCATCGAGCCCCAACTGTCCAACCCCGACCGCTTCTCCAACACCTCGCGCGCGCTCTTCATCGCAGCGCCGCCCGAGCGGGTGTGGCACGAGCTCAATGCCGCGAGCGACATCCGCCCCGCCGAGGTCGGCGACGCATGGGCCTACCGCATCGGCGTGCCGATGCCGGTGTCGGGCGTGACGGTCGACGCGCCCGAGGGCCGCGTGCGCCAGGTGCAGTGGCAGAAGAACGTGCATTTCGAAGAGGTCATCACCGAGTGGGAGCCCAACCGCCTGCTGAAGTGGCGCTTCCGCTTCTCGCCCGATTCCTTCCCGGCCGGCGCGCTCGACGACCACGTGATGATCGGCGGCCAATACTTCGACCTGCGCGACGCCACCTACACGCTGACACCACGCGACGGCGGCACCGAGCTTCGCGTGGCGGTGTCGTGGCGGCTGAGCACCAGCTTCAACTGGTATGCCGACCGTGTCATGCATCTGCTGCTGGACGACGCCTCGGAGAACATCCTGCGCTTCTACAAGGCGCGCAGCGAAGCCACGGCAATGCCGCCCACCGCCGGATGACGACGGTGCAGCCCGTCTTCCAGCAAGCGCTGGGCCCCGCCTGGGACTGACATGGGCTATGTCTGGCGCATCGCGGGGTTGCGCATTCCGCTGCCGCTCTGCCTCTTTCTCGGCACCGCCTACGTCGAAGAACGGCCCGACCCGGCCGATGCCGACCGCTTCACGATCAAGATGCTGCTGCGCCACCGCTGGCTCGGCGACGTGTTCCGATACAGCGGGCGCTTTCACCTCGGCCCGCGAACGGGATCACAATGAGCGCACCATGCCGCGCCGCCCAGAGAACCTCTACGCCCAGTATCACGCCCACGTCTATTTCGGGCCCGACACGCTCGCGCAGGCCAAGGCCCTTTGCGAGCGCGCGGGCCGCGAGCTGATGGTGGTGGTCGGCCGCGTGCACGAGCGGCTGGTGGGGCCGCATCCGCACTGGAGCTGCCAGATCGCCTTCGACGCCGCCGAGTTCGACCAGGTCATCGGCTGGCTCGAAGCCAACCGCGACGGGCTCGACGTGTTCGTGCACGGCGTGACGGGCGACGACCTTGCCGACCACACGGCGCATGCCATGTGGCTCGGCGAAGAAAGCGCACTCGACCTGCGGATGTTCCGGCACTGACTAGGCCTTCTCTTCCGAGCCGGCACCGTGCACCTTGAAGAAGGTCGCGCCCTCGACCTTCTGGCCGATGGCCTGTTCGTAGGCTGCGCGCACGTCGTCGGGCTGGCCGGCCTGCCCGAAGAAGTCCTTCAGGTACGGGCCCAGCAGCGGATGCGCGGCCAGTTCGGCACGCGGCAGGCCGCTCAGCATCTCGTCGCGGCAGGCCGAGGGCAGGAACACATCGCGGTTCTTCTCCGCGTCGCGGATCAGCCCTTTGGGCTCGTGCGCCGGATCGGCCTGCATCGCCTCGATCTCCTCGAAGAAGCGGCGGCGCATCATCACGATGCCCTTGTCGCTCTGGCCCAGCTTCTCGCGCGTGCGGTCGGTGACGGTGCCCTGCCCCACCCACACCACGAAGTCCTGGTTGGCGACGTGGCTGGTGATCCAGCGGCCGGTGGCCGGGTCCTTGATGGGCCCGTACCACGAGGGGATGCGCTCCTGCACATAGGGCTCCTGCTCGGTCGGCACGCGGCTCAGCACCCACAGCACGCTGAGCGTATGGTGGTCGTCGATGGGCACACGCCATTCGAAGTGATGGCCCAGGAAGAAGCCGTTGGGCCACAGCGTGACGCGGCCGGTGGTCCACATCACGTTGTCTTCGCGCTCGCCGCCGCGCAGGCGCTTGTAGACGAAACCGTGCTCGAACTCCTCGAAGGCCAGCTTCAGATGCGTGGGCACGTACGGCCCTTCCTCGCCCTGCAGGCGCGTGGTCCAGTTGTTGTGGGTCCACTCGAAGTGCACGGGGTCGATGGAGTTTTCCTGGCACTGGAACCAGTTGCACGGAATCTCCGCGAACACCGCCTGCGCGAAGCCGTTCTTGTAGTTGAACAGCTCCCAGTCAGGCAGCAGCGGCGCGGGCAGCGGGCCCATGTAGGCCCAGAGCAGGCCGGCCTTCTCCTGCACCGGGTAGGCCTTGATCTTTGTGTTCCTGCGCATGCGCGCACCGGGGTCCAGCGTTTCCTCGAAGGGCTGGTGAATGCACTGGCCGCCCTGGTCGTATTGCCAGCCGTGGTAGCTGCAGCGCAGGCCGCATTTCTCGACGTAGCCGTAGGACATGTCGGCATTGCGGTGCGGGCAGCGGCGGTCGACCAGTCCGTAGTTGCCGCTCAGGTCCTTGTAGAGCACGAGGTCTTCGCCGAGGATGCGCAGCGGCTTCACGGCCTTGCCGTCGAACTCGCTGGCGCCGGCGATCGGGTGCCAGTAGCGGCGCAGGTAGTCGCCCATCGGCTTGCCGGGGCCCACTTCGGTCAGCAGGCGGTTTTTTTCTTCGCTCAACATGCTTGTCGTCTCCCCGTCCTTCAATCGGCGCGGATGCCGAACTCGCGCACCAGCTTTCCGAAGCGCTGGTCGTCATCCAGGATCTGGCGCGCCAGCACGGCGGGCGCGCCACCGACGGGCTCGATGCCGAGCGCGGCCATCTTGGCCTGCACGTCGGGCATCTTCAGGATTTCGTTGAAGTGCTGGTTGAGCGCCTGCACGACATCGGCGGGCATGGCCTTCGGGCCGAGCAGGCCCATCCATGCGCTCACGTCCACGTCCCGGTAGCCCAGTTCGATGAAGGTGGGCACGTTGGGCATCAGCTTCGTGCGCTGGCGCTCGGCGACCGCGAGCGGGATCAGCTTGCCGGCGGCGATGTGGCCCGACACGGCACCGGGCGTGATCCAGCCCACGCTGACGTGGCCGCCGAGCGTGTCGTTGACCACGGGGGCTACGCCGCGGTATGGCGCATGCGTCGCGGCAATGCCCGCGTCCTTGTTGAGCAGCTCGCCCGCGATGTGCATCGGCGAGCCCGCGCCCGGCGTGCCGTAGGTGAAGGCCTTGCCGGCCTTCGCGCCGGCCACGAGCTGCGCCACGCTCTGGATGCCGGTCGCAGGCGCGGTGACCAGCAGCAACGGGATGTTGCCGGTCTTCACGATGGGCGTGAAGTCCTTCACCACGTCATGCGCCACGCCGGGACCGGTCTTCAGCACATGCTGCGCGATCGGAAAGGTACTGGGCGTGAACAGCAGCGTGTAGCCGTCGGCCTGCGCCTTGGCGACCCACACGTTGCCGATCATGCCGCTCGCGCCGGGCCGGTTGTCGACAAGCACCGGCTGGCCGACGCGCTGCGACAGCTTCTCGGCATAGGTCCGCGCGATGGCGTCGGTGTCGCCGCCCGCCGGATAGGCCACGACGATGGTGATGGGCTTCGTGGGCCATGCCTGCGCCATGGCCGCGGTGGCGGCACATAGCGAAAGAACGGCTGCAGCAGCGGCATGGGCCGCGTTTCGGTGGTGAAACAACATGCTCTTTTCCTTCTCGGTGGGACGACGTTGGGGTCGAACGCACTGTAGGAACGAGGCCGCGCGGCCAGAAGATATAGTTTCACTCAGTGAACCTTTTTTCTGGAGGCCGGCATGTCCGACACCATGGGCGCGCAGAGTGTGAAGTCGATCGACGCGCTGCGCCGCGGGCTCGACGTGATGCTGGCCATCCAGCGCTCCTCGGCCGTCACGCTGCAGGAGCTGCACCGGCAGACCGGCGTGTCGAAAGCCACGCTGCTGCGCATCCTCAAGACGCTGCAGCAGGCGGGCTGGGTCGAGCGCAGCGAGCACGACAAGCGCTACGTGCCCGCGTCGGCGACCGGCCAGTCGGGGCCCCTGGCGGCATGGCGCACGCGGCTTTCGGCGCTTGCTGCGCCTGCACGCGCCACGCTGCAGCGGCTGGTGCCATGGCCCATCGACCTGGGCGTGCGCGACGGCACGGCCATGCTCATCCTCGACACCGACCGGCCGCGCAACGGCCTGGCGGTCAACTACCGCGCGCTGGGCTTCCGGCCGCCGATGCTGCTGTCGTCGCTGGGCCGCTGCTACCTGTCGTTCTGCCCCGAGGACGAGCGGCGCGAGATCCTCGCCGCGCTGGCGCGCTCGCCGAACGACTTCGACCGCGCCGCACGGCGCCCCGAGAACGTCCGCCGCATGGTGGCGCACGCGCGCGACCTGGGCTATGTGGCGCGCGACCCGACCTCGACCAGCATGGATTCGCCCGACCGCTTCGGCGCGGTGTCGGTGCCGCTGCGCCACGAAGACAGGGTGGTTGGCTGTCTCAGCTGCGCGTGGCTGCCGGCGGTGAAAAGCGAGCGCGAGATCGTGTCCGCGCACCTCGCCGACATGCAGCAGGCCGCGCAGAACATCGAGCGCAAGCTGGCGCAGGGCGGCTTCGAGCCGCCGCCCGCCAATGAATGAAGTGCGAGGCAGGGCCGCAGTTCAGAACTCCGCATCCAGCTCGTCGATCTCGTCGGGTTCCTGCTTCGCCGCAGCCACCCATTCCTTCATGGCCGGCAGTTCCATCACCCGCTTGCAGTAGGCCGCGCACACGCTGTCCAGCGCCACGTCGTAGCTCAGGAAACGCGTGACCACCGGCGCATACATCGCGTCGGCCATGCCCGGCTGGCTGCCGAAGAGGAACGGGCCGCCGTAGGCCTTGAGGCACTCGCGCCAAATGGCAACGATGCGGTCAATGTCGGCCTGCGCGCGCGACCACACCTTGAAGTTCTTGAAATGGGCCTTGATGTTCATCGGCAGCGCGCCGCGCATCGAGGCGAAGCCCGAATGCATCTCGCCGCAGATGGCGCGGCAGTGGGCGCGGGCCGCCACGTCGGCGGGCAACAGGCCGGCCTTGGGCTTGATCTCGTTGAGGTACTCGCCGATGGCCAGCGTGTCCCACACCTTCACGCCGCCGTGCTGCAGCGAGGGGACCAGCATCGAGGACGACAGCAGCAGCATCTCGGCTTTCATGGCCGGGTCGTCGGGCGGGATGACCTTCTCGCTGAACTCCAGCCCGGCCAGCCTGCACATCAGCCAGCCGCGCAGCGCCCACGCGCCGTAGTTCTTGCTGCTGATGGTGAGAACGGGTTTGGCCATCTCGAAGCTCTCCTTGGGCGTGGCGCCCTTTCGTCCAGTCTGCGTGCAAGCCGCATGCCAAGCGGCTGGCCCGCAACTTGCCTGCGCGAAGTCCATGCTGTACCGGGCCTACCAGAACCAAGCCGACCTGCTCTCCCCGGCGCGGCTCGCGGCGCAATACATGGCCAGGGCGCTGTGGAAGGACGGCACCGAACGCACCATATTGCGGCGCATGGCGGCCCAATTCGAGGTGTTCTCGCGCATGCGGCTGACCCACACCCGGCCCGACTACGGCATCCACAGCGTGGTTTCCGACGGCGCCGAGGTGGCCGTGCACGAGGAGAAAACCCTCGTCTCGCCCTTCGGCACCCTGTTGCACTTCCGCAAGAACACCGATGCGGTGCATCCGCCAGTGCTGCTGGCCGCGCCACTGTCGGGCCATTTCGCCACGCTGCTGCGCGAAACGGTGCGCACCCTGCTGCGCGACCACGACGTGTACCTGACCGACTGGCACAACGCGCGCGACGTGCCGCTGTGGCATGGCGGCTTCGGGCTGGACGACTACACGCTGCAGCTCATCGGCTTCCTGGAGGCCGTGGGCCCGGGCGTGCACATGGTGGCGGTGTGCCAGCCCTGCGTGGCCGCACTGGCCGCGACCGCGCTGATGGCCGAGGACGACAACCCCGCCACGCCGCGCAGCCTGACGTTGATGGCCGGCCCGGTCGATTGCCGCATCAACCCCACGGCGGTGAACAAGCTCGCGACCGACCGGCCCATCGACTGGTTCAGGCGCAACCTCATCAGCCATGTGCCGTGGCCGCACGCCGGCATGATGCGGCGCGTGTACCCGGGCTTCCTGCAGCTCTCGGCCTTCATGAGCATGAACCCCGAGCGGCACAAGAAGCAGTTCCAGGACATGTACAGCCACCTTGTCGAAGGCAACGTCGAGAAGGCCCGCACCATCGGCGCCTTCTACGACGAATACCTGGCGGTGAACGACCTGCCCGCCGAGTTCTACCTGGAGACAGTGGAGCGCGTGTTCCAGACCTACGACCTGCCGCTGGGCAAGCTCACCGTGGGCGAGCGCACCGTGAACCCGGCCGCCATCCGCCGCACCGCGCTGCTCACGGTGGAAGGCGAGCGTGACGACATCTGCTCCGTGGGGCAGACGGTGGCGGCGCAAGACCTCTGCACGGGCATCCGGCCCTACCTCAAGGCACACCACCTGCAGGCCGGCGTCGGGCACTACGGCGTGTTCAGCGGCAGCAAGTGGAACGCGCAGATCTATCCGCGCGTGCGCGAGACGATCCACGCCGCGGCCGAGCTGGGCTGAATTGACTACGGTTGGCGCCGCGCCCGCGCGCCCTTGCCGCTCACGCGCCGCACCGTCGCCTCGCCGGCCTGCGGCAGGCGCTCGCGCAGGAAGGCAATGAGTTCCTGCGCCACCACGTTGCGCATCGGCCCCGGCAGGTAGGCCAGCACCACGCGGCGCTCGATGCGCGGCTTCAGCAGCGGCACCACGGCCAGTTCGGGGTCGCGCAGCGACGAGGTGTACAGACGCGGCATCAGCCCCAGCGCCTGTCCGCTGCGCACCAGCGCATAGAGCGTCTCGGAATAGCTCACCCGGTACGGCTGCGCACCCTGCGCGAACTGCGCGCGCGCCGGGTTGCCCAGCGCCGGCATGCTGCCGCTCTCGAACAGCACCAGCCGCTCGCTGCCGATGGCCTCCCAGTTCGCGCCGCCGGCCGCGGCCAGTGCGTGGTCGCGCCGCACCACCAGCACCAGCGGGTCACGGAACAGGTCGATGCAGGTCAAGCCGCCCGGCGGCTCGGTGATCGCGGCCACCGCCATGTCGATCTGGCCGCTGCGCAGTTCGGCCAGCAGCGCGTTCGACGGCGCGTCGCGCCAGGCCAGTTCCACCTCGCGCTCGCCGCCACTCTTGAGGAATTCGCTGGCCGCCGCCGCCACGCGCGCGCTGGCCGAGGGAATCACGCCGATGCGCACGAAGGCGCGGCCGCGCTGCACTGTGCTCTCGATGTCGCGCAGCGCCACCTCGAAGGTGTTGACGAGAAAGTCGGTGCGCGCCAGCACTTCGGCGCCCACGGGCGTGAGTTCGAGCCGGTGGGTGGAACGCGACAGCAGTTCGGCGCCGAGCAGCTTTTCCATCTGCTTGATGGCATTGCTCAAAGCCGGCTGCGTGATGGCCAGCCTGCGGGCCGCGCGGCCGAACTGACCTTCTTCCACCAGCACCGAGAAGAACTGCAGCTGGCGCAGCGTGAGCGCACGCAGGGGCAAGGCGGCCATGGGCACTTCCGGTTATTGATTCAGCGAATCAAATTATAGAAATTCAAAATTTTCCTTATGAGACCTCCATTACTAGACTGGCCCGCATGACCAGCCCCACCCCTGCCCTGCTCACGCTGGAATCGATGCTCCGCGCCATCCCCAAGGCCGAGCTGCATTGCCACCTGTTCGGCACGGTGCGCCACGAAACCTTCAAGCAGCTCAACCAGCGCGCGGGCTCGCCGCTGGCGGCCGACGAGATCGAGGGCTTCTACACGCGCGGCGAAAAACCGGTCGGCGTGCTGCGCGTGCTGCGCGCGCTCGACGCCCAGCTGGTGCGCAGCGCCGGCGACCTCTACCAGCTCACGCTCGAATACCTGCAGGACGCGGCCGCCCACAACGTGCGCTACGCCGAGTTCTTCTGGAACCCGACCGGCACGGTGCACGGCTCGGGCATTGCCTATCCGCACGCACAAGGCGCCATCGTTCGCGCCATCCACGATGCGCAGCAGGAGTTCGGCATCGTCGGCCGCCTCATCGCAGCCATCGACCGCGAAGCCAGCCCCGAGGCCGCCGTGGAGATGGTCGAATGGGTCAAGGTGCACCGCTGCGAGGAGGTGATCGGCATCGGCATCGACTACCGCGAGGTCGACCGCCCGCCGGAGCTCTTCACGCAGGCCTATGCCAATGCGAAGAAGGCCGGCCTCAAGACCACCGCGCACGCGGGCGAGTTCGGCATGCCCTGGACCAACGTGCGCACCGCGCTCGACGTGCTGCAGGTCGACCGTATCGACCACGGCTACACGGTGGTCGACCAGCCCGATTTCGCGCGCCGGTGCGCCGAGCGCGGCGTGACCTTCACCGTGGTGCCCACCAACTCGTACTACCTGCGCACGCTGGCGCCCGAGCGCTGGGCGCTGGACCATCCGATCCGCCGCATGCCCGGCCTGGGCCTGCGCATCCACCCCAACACCGACGACCCGACGCTGCACAAGGTCACGCCCACGCAGGCCTGGCTGATGATGGTGCGCGACTTCGGCTTCGGCCTGGACGATCTGCGCTGCTTCATGCACAACGGCCTCGACGGCGCGTGGATCGACGGCACGCAGCGCCGCGCATGGCGCACGCAGTGGAGCGATGAATTCGATTCGCTGCGCGCCCGCCTCGACACAGAACCCACTCCCTCCTCCCACGGATGACCCACGCCATGAACACGCCCCGTCGCCTGCTACTCGCCGCCGCGCTCTGCGCCGCCCTGCCCACCGTGGCCCTCGCGCAGGCGTGGCCCTCGGCCAAGCCCATCACGCTGATCGTGCCCTTCACGGCCGGTGGCAGCGTGGACGTGAACGCGCGCCTCGTGGCCCAGCGCCTCGGCGAGCGGCTCAAGCAGTCGGTGGTGGTGGAAAACGTGGCCGGCGCGGGTGGCGCCATCGGCGTGGCCAAGGCCGTGAACGCGGCGCCCGACGGCTACACGCTGGTGGCAGGGCCCGACAGCGCCATCGCCATCGGCAAGCTGGTGAACCCCTCGGCCTTCCGCTTCGATCCGCTGAAAGACCTGGCGCCGGTGGGCCTGCTCAACACCGCGCCGATGGTGCTGGTGGCGCGGCCCGGCCTGGAGGCCCAGACTTTCTCCGACTTCGTGAAGCTCGCGAAGGCCAAGCCCGGCAAGTACAACTACGCGACCTCGGGCGTGGGCACGGTGCTGCAGCTCGCCATGGAGCTGCTGAAGGAACGCAGCGGCATCTTCGTCACGCACGTGCCCTACCGCGGCGGCGCACAGATCGCCACCGACGTGATCGGCGATCAGGTCGACCTGGCGATGCTGGTCAGCACCAGCGCCATCCCGCACGTGAACGGCAAGCGCCTGAAGGCGCTCGGCATCACCGGCAGCAAGCGGCTGGCCGCGCTGCCCAACGTGCCCACATTCGACGAGATGCCCGGCCTCAAGGGCTTCGACATGGTGAGCTGGACCGGCATCTTCGCGCCCGCGAAGACGCCGCCGGCGGTGGTCGCGCAGATCAACCGCGAGCTCAACGCGGTGCTGCAGGAAGAAGGCGTGCGCAGCAAGCTCTTGGAGCAAGGCGCGCTGCCGGGCAACAGCACGGCCGAGTCGTTCGGGAAGTTCGTGCAGGCCGAGTACGCCCGCAACCAGAAGATCGTGCAAACCGCCAACATCAAGGAGTGAGCGCGCCATGACCTCGCCGCTGCTGTCCCGCCGTGCGCTCCTCGGCGCGTCCGCCGCCGGCCTTGCCGGCATGGCCTTCGCGCAGAGCCCCGGCCCCGCCGAGCTGGCGCAGGCGCTGGCCGGCACGCCGCTTGCACAACTGCCGCCCGCGAGCGGCAAGCGCCAGGTCATCATCGACACCGACCCCGGCCAGGACGACGCCGTCGCGCTGCTGATGGCCATGGCCGCCACCGACCGGCTCGACATCAAGGCGCTGACGGTGAGCGTGGGCAACCTGCCGCTGGCCGTGACCGCGAAGAACGCGCGCATCGTGCGCGACTGGGCCGCCCGGCCCGACATCCCGGTCTATGCCGGCTATCCGCGCCCGCTGGTGCGCGAGCCCATCTTCGCCGACGACGTGCACGGCAAGACCGGCATGGAAGGCCCGACGCTGCACGAGCCGCACGGCCCGCTGATGCCCACCCACGCGGTGCAGTACATCGTCGAGACGCTGCGCGCCGCGCCGCCGAAGAGCATCACGCTCGTGGGCCTGGGGCCGCTCACCAACTTCGCGGCCGCGCTCAACTCGGCGCCCGACATCAAACCCGCCATTGCAGAGATCGTGGTGATGGACGGCTCCTGGGGCGTGGGCGGCAACATCACGCCCGCCGCCACCTTCAACGTGTATGCAGACCCGGAGGCGGCCTCGATCGTGTTCCGCAGCGGCGTGCCGGTGACTGCCATGTCGCACGACGCGGCCCGCCGTGTGCTGGTGACGCCCGAGCGTATCGCGCCCTTTCGCGCCATGGGCAACAACGCCGGCAAGGTGGTGGCGGACATCTTCGATTCGATGATGGCGTACGGCGTGCGCCGGCGCGGCGTGGCCGTGGGGCCGGTGTACGACCCCTGCGTGATCGCGTACCTGCTGCGGCCCGAGCTGTTCAAGGGCGCCAAGGTGAGCGTGGACGTGGAGACCAAGGGGGAGTTCACGACCGGCGCGACGGTGGTCGATTTTCGCGGCTACAACCGCCGCGCGCCCAATGCGCTGTGGATCGGCGAGGCCGATGCCGAAGGCTTCCACGCGCTGCTGCACGCGGAGATCACGCGGCTGCCCTGACCGGGGGACGCCGCGCGGGCCGGCCGGTCAGCCGGCCTTCTCGTCCTCCGCAGGCCAATCGCGGATGTAGGCCTTGAGCATCTTGTTCTCGAAGTTCTGGCTGTCCACCACGGCCTTGGCCACGTCGTAGAAGCTGATCACGCCCATCAGCATGCGCTTGTCCATCACGGGCATGTAGCGCGCGTGGCGCTCCAGCATGATGCGGCGGATTTCGTCGAGGTCGGTTTCCAGGGTGCAGGTGACCGGCGCGTCGTCCATGGCCTTGCGCACGAGCGTGGTGCCGATCTGGCCGCCGTTCTTGACGACGGCAACGATCACTTCGCGAAAGGTGAGCATGCCGACCAGGTCGCCATGCTCCATGACCACCAGCGAACCGATGTCCTTTTCCGCCATGGTGTTGGCGGCTTCTGCCAGCAGGTCGTCTGGCGTGATGGTGAAGAGCGTATTGCCCTTGACGCGAAGGATGTCGCTGACTTTCATCGTTTGCTCCTCTCGGACTTCTATCTCGGCGGCGTGCCGATTTGAATATAGCCCACAATCGACGCCGACCTGAGCGCCCATGTCGCGGACGCATGAATTGCAGACGTAACGGGGCATTGCCAGGAGACAACGCTCAGCCACAGAAAGGCCCTCATGCCCGGTTATTCCGACCCCGGTTTCGACACCCTCGCGCTGCACGCCGGCGCCGCGCCCGACCCCACGACCGGCGCGCGGGCGGTGCCGATCCACCTGACCACCTCCTTCGTCTTCGAGTCGAGCGACCACGCGGCCGCCCTGTTCAACCTGGAGCGCGCGGGCCACGTGTACTCGCGCATCAGCAACCCGACCAACGCGGTGCTCGAGCAGCGCGTGTCGGCGCTCGAGGGCGGCATCGGCGCGATCGCCACCGCCAGCGGGCAGGCGGCACTGCACCTGTCGGTGGCCACGCTGATGGGCGCCGGCTCGCACATCGTGGCCAGCACGGCCCTGTACGGCGGCTCGCAGAACCTGCTGCACTACACGATGCGCCGCTTCGGCATCGAGACCACCTTCGTGAAGCCCGGCGACCTCGACGGCTGGCGCGCCGCGGTGCGGCCCGAGACCAAGCTCTTCTTCGGCGAGACGGTGGGCAACCCCGGGCTGGACGTGCTCGACATCCCGGCCGTGGCCGACATCGCGCACGAGGCCGGCGTGCCGCTGCTGGTCGACTCCACGCTCACCTCGCCCTACCTCATCAAGCCCTTCGACTGGGGCGCCGACCTGATCTACCACTCGGCCACCAAGTTCCTCTCGGGCCACGGCACCGTCATCGGCGGTGTGGTGGTCGACGGCGGCAGCTTCGACTGGGAAAAGTCTGGCAAATTCGCCGAGCTGACCCAGGCCTACGACGGCTTCCACAACATGGTGTTCAGCGAGGAAAGCACCGTCGGCGCCTTCCTGCTGCGCGCCCGCCGCGAGGGCCTGCGCGACTTCGGCGCCTCGATGAGCCCGCACACGGCCTGGCTGATCCTGCAGGGCATCGAGACGCTGCCCCTGCGCATGGAGCGGCACATCGACAACACGCAGAAGGTGGTCGAGTTCCTCGCGAGCCACCCGTTCGTGTCGCGCGTGGGACATCCGCTGATCGAATCGCACCCGAGCCACGTGCTCGCGCAGAAGCTGCTTCGCCATGGCGCGCGCGGCGCGGGCGCGGTGTTCAGCTTCGACATCAAGGGCAGCCGCGCGCAGGGCAAGGCCTTCATCGAAGCGCTGAAGCTCTTCAGCCACCTGGCCAACGTGGGCGACTGCCGCAGCCTGGTGATCCACCCCGCGAGCACCACGCACTTCCGCATGACCGACGAGGCGCTGGCCGGTGCAGGCATCTCGCAGGGCACGATCCGCCTGTCGATCGGCCTGGAAGACCCCGCCGACCTGATCGACGACCTGAAGCGCGCCCTGAAGGCCGCGGAAAAGGCGGGTGCCTGACATGAACTACACCGTCAACGGCCACACCGCGTACTGCTACACCGGCGGCAAGCCCTTCGATGCGGCCAGGCCCACCGTCGTCTTCATCCACGGCGTGCTGAACGACCACAGCGTGTGGATCCTGCAGAGCCGCTGGTTCGCCAACCACGGCTGGAACGTGCTCGCGGTCGACCTGCCCGGCCACTGCAAGAGCGAAGGCCCGCCGCCGGCCAGCGTGGAAGAGGCGGCGCAGTTCGTGATCGCGCTGCTCGACGCGGCCGGCGTGCAGAAGGCCGCGCTGGTCGGCCACAGTTTCGGCTCGCTGATCGCGCTGGAGGCGGCCTCGCGCGCGCCGGAGCGCATCACGCAACTCGCGATGGTGGGCACGGCCTACCCGATGGTGGTGTCGCCCGCGCTGCTCGAAAGCTCGGTGAGCGACCCGCAGCGCGCCATCGCCATGGTCAACACCTTCTCGCACTCGCTGCTGGCGCCGCCGCCCTCCTCGCTCGGCCCGGGCACCTGGCTCTACGGCAGCTCGCGCGCGCTGATGCGCCGCGTGCTCGCGAGCAACCGCGAAGCCAACGTGTTCCACATCGGCTTCAAGGCCTGCAACGACTACGCGAACGGCGAGGCCGCCATCGAGAAAGTGCAGTGCCCGGTGCTGTTCCTGCTCGGGGACGCCGACCAGATGACGCCGCCGCGCGCCACCAAGGCGCTGGTGGGCAAGGCGCGCAACGCGAAGGTGGTGACGGTGCACGCGGGCCACTCGCTGATGAGCGAGGCGCCCGACGCGGTGCTGTTCGCGCTGCGCGACTTCCTGAGCGCCTGAGCGCCGGGCGCGCGAGCGCTTATTCCGCCGCGATGCCCGCCCGGTGGGCGAGCGCGCGGTAGCGCGAGATCTCGCCTTCCATCTGCGCGCGGAATGCGGCCGCGCCGATGGCCACTGGCTCCATGCCCTGCGCGCGCAGCTGCGCCTGCAGCGCCGGGTGGCCCATGGTCGCGACCACCGTGCGAGCGAGCTTGTCGATCACGGGCGCCGGCGTGCGCGCCGGGGCGGCAAAGCCGTACCAGGCGTCGAAGGTGGCTTCGGGCAGGCCCTGCTCGGCCAGCGTGCGCACCTCGGGCAGCATGCTGGAGCGCGTCGCGCCCACGATGCCCAGCGCACGCAGCTTGCCCGCGCGCACGTGCGGTGCCACGGCTGCGACGGTATCGATGGCGATCTCGACCTCGCCGCCGATCACCGCCAGCGAACTCTGGCTGCTGCCCTTGTACGGAATGTCCTGCAGCTGGATGCCCGCGGCCAGCGCGAACAGCTCGCCCGACAGGTGCGGCCCCGAGCCCGAGCCAAAGGTGGCGTAGCGGATGCTCTTCGGTTTGGCCTTGGCCGCCGCGATGAGTTCGGGCAGCGATTGCCAGGGCTGGCCCTTGCCCACCACCAGCACCAGCGGCGTGCGCGCCACGATGGCGATGGGCGCCAGGTCGCGCACCGTGTCATAGGGCAGCTTGGCGCGCAGGGCCGGGTTCACGCTGAAGCTGGTCGAGCCCGACAGCAGCAGCGTGTAGCCGTCGGGCGCGGCCTTGGCGACCGCATCGGTGCCGATGATGGTGGAGGCGCCGGGCTTGTTGTCGATCACGACGGGCTGGCCGAGCTGCTCCGACAGCGTCTGCCCCATGGCGCGTGCGACCAGGTCGGTGCCGCCGCCCGGCGGGAAGGGCACGACCAGCCTGATCGGGCGTTCGGGCCAGGCCCCCTGGGCGAAGACGGGCGAATGCGTGCCCAGCAAGGCGGAAGCGGAGAGCAGCAGGCCGAAGCGGCGACGGGAGATGGCGTTGTCCATGGTGCGTGTCAGGAGAGAGTGGAAGCGGATTGCGCAAGCCGGCCGGCGGCCCATGGCGCGAGGCCCGGCTCGCCCAGGTCCCAGTACAGGCCGGCCATGATCTGCAGGCCCTCGCGCGCCAGCGGCGCGAGCAGGTGCTCGTTGGGCGCGTGCTGCGCGCAGGCCGGGTACGAATGCGGCACCCACAGCGTCGGCAGCCCCAGCAGGTCGGCGAAGACGTCGTTGGGCAGCGAGCCGGCGAGGTTGGGCAGCAGGTCGAGCCGCCGGCCGCTGCTTTCCTCGATGGACTTGCGCGCCCAACCCACCCAGGGGTTCTCCACGTCGAGCCGCGTCGCCGCGCCGGTCAGCGTGACCTCCACCTCGACCTGGCCGAAGCCGTGCGCATCGAGGTGCGCGCGAACGATCTTCTGCAGGTCCTGCCACGGCGTGCCGACCACGAAGCGCAGCTGGCAGTGCGCCACGGCCTCGGAGGGAATCGCGTTGACGGGCCGCTGCGGCGAACCCGCGCCGAGCGCCAGCACCTCGATGGTGTTCCAGGCCACCAGCCGCTCCGCCGGGCTCAGGCCGGGTTCGCCCCAGCCCTCGTCGACCTCGGGATCGTCCGCGCCGCCACCGATGGCGATGCTGGCCAGCGCGTCGCGCACCGCCTGCGTCACGGGCGGCGGGCGCAGCGCCTCGACCAGAATGCGGCCGCGCGCATCCACCAGCGAGGCCACCGCATGGCTGATGACCGTGCCGGGATTGACCAGCACGCCGCCCCAGTTGCCCGAGTGGTAGCCGCGCGGCCGGGCGCGCAGCCGCAGGCTGAAGTTGACCGCGCCCCGCGAACCGAGGAAGAGCGTCGGCCGCGTCGCGCTCACGCGCGGGCCGTCGCTGGCGATGAACAGGTCGGCGCGCAGCTTGTCGCGCTGCTGCTCGCACACCGCATGCAGGCCGGGCGAAGCGGCCTCCTCGCCCATCTCGACCAGCCAGATCACGTTGTAGCCCAGGCGGCCGCCGCGGGCCTCCAGCGCTGCAGCCAGGCCACCGAGGTTGATGCTGTGCTGGCCCTTGTTGTCGGCCGTGCCGCGCCCGTACCAGCGCTCGCCGCGCACCGTGAGCGCCCACGGCGCCAGGCCTTCTTCCCACTGCGCGTCCTGCCCGCTGACCACATCGCCGTGGCCATAGGTCATCACCGTGGGCAGGGCCGGGTCCTCGATACGGCGCGCGATGAGGAAGGGCCCGCCGCCGGGCACCGGATTGGCGATCACCTCGCAGGCGAAGCCCAGCGCCGCAAGCGGCGGCACCAGTTCCTCGCGCAGGTAGGCCTCCAGCGCGGGCGTGGCGGCGCCGGTGTCGCTTTCGGTGCGGAAGGCGATGCGGCGCTGGAGGTCGGCGAAGAAGCCGCCCGCGTCGAAGTAGGCGGCGGCAGCGGCCAGGCTGTCTGTGCGTTGCATGAAGGGGTTCCTTGTCTGTCCATCGGATGCAGCAAGTACAAGGCCTGCGGGCCAATGCTTCCAGCATCGTTTTGGCAAGCTACCATTGCCTTGAAGGCAATATTCCACACGCCGCCATGACGCTCCCGCTTCTCAGCATCCCGATGCGCCACTTCCTCGAAGTGGCGCGCAGCGGCTCGGTCAATCAGGCCGCAGCGCGGCTTTTCGTTGCATCGTCGGCGGTGAGCCGGCAGATCACCAAGCTCGAAGACAGCCTGGGCACACCGCTGTTCGAGCGGCATGCGCGCGGCATGGCACTGACCGCCGCCGGCGAGCGGCTGGCGGCGCACCTGCGCAATGCGCAGCTCGACATCGAGCAGGTCGTCGAACAGGTGCGCGACCTGGGCGGGCAAGGCGCGCGGCGCATCCGCATGGCCTGCACGGAAGGCTTCGCGGGACACTTCATGCCGCTGGTGATGCGCAGCTTCGAAACCGCGCATCCAGGCTGCCAGCTCGAGCTGCACGTGGGCTCGCCCGACGGCGTGAGCGCGCTGCTGGCGCGCGGCGAGACCGACATCGCGCTCAAATACGTAGTCGCCCCGGAGCCGGGCCTGAAGATCGAGCACTCGGCCACCGCGCCCGTGTATGCCGTGCTGCGGCCCGACCATCCGCTCGCGCGGCAGCGCGTGGTGTCGGTGGCCGACGCGGTGCGCTACCCGCTGGCCGTGGGCGACAAGGGCGTGACCGCACGCCAGCTGTTCGACCAGGCCTGCAGCCTGCAGGGGCTGCAGTACCACGCGATCTTCGTGAGCAATTTTTCCTCGGTGCTGCTGCCCCTGCTGCGCACGCCCGACGTGATGCTTTCGGGCCATCTCACGGTGATGCACCTGATCGACGCGGGCACCGTGGTAGCCCGGCCCTTCGCGGAAGCGCCGCTACAGCAGCGGCAATTGCAGGTGCTGGCGCTCGAAGGCCGCACGCTGCCGACGCTGGCGCAGGACTTCGTCGAGCACCTGGTAGGCGCGATCACCAGCGCGGGCCGGCGCAAGCTCGGCCGCGCGCGGGCCGCCGCCTGAAGAAGAAGCTCAACGGAGCGCGTTGATGTCCGCCGGGTCGAGCAGCACCTTCGGTGCGCCGTTGCGCGCCACGGCCAGCATCGCGCGGCCGACCTTCTCGGTGGTCGTCACCCGGTTCGGCCACAGGCGATAGGCCAGCCCGAGCACGGGCTTGAGCACGAAGATGGCGGCATCGTAGAGCGGCGTCTTGGAGCGCACGCCATGCATCGGCTGGATCATGCCGGGGCGGAACATGTAGGCCGCCTTGAACGGCAGGCGCAGCAGCGCGTTCTCGGTCGCGCCCTTCACGCGCGCCCACATGCTGCTGCCGCGCTCGCTGCTGTCGGTGCCCGCGCCCGTCACGTAGGTGAAGGTCATGCCCGGGTTGAGCCGCGCGAGCACGGTGGCTGCCGCCAGCGTCAGGTCATAGGTGATGCGCTTGTACTCGGGCTCCTTCATGCCGACCGACGACACGCCGAGGCAGAAGAAGCAGGCATCGAAGCCCTGCAGCTGCGGCTCGATGTCGCCGTAGTCGTACATGTCCTTGTGGACCAGGTCGCGCAGCTTCGGGTTCTGCTGCCCCGTGGGGTTGCGGCCGACCGCGACGACGCTTTCCACGTCCGCCGCGAGCAGGCACTCGCGCAGCACGCCCTGCCCCACCATGCCGGTGGCGCCGAAGATCAGGACTTTCATGGCAGGCTCCGGTCAGACCGAGAAGACGGCCGGCTTCTTGTTCAGCACGGCGAGCAGCAGGTCGACGTCGAGGCTCGAGGGCTTCGGCGGCTGCAGCGCGGAGAGCATGCGCGACAGCGTCTCGGCATGCGGCAGCAGCGGGCCGAGAAAGCGCGTGCCGTCGGCACCCGCGACCAGCAGGGTCGGGAAGGTCTCGACGTCGAAGGCATCGGCGATGTCGGCGTGGTCCTCGATGTCGACCCACGCAAAGCGGAACTGCGGATGCGCGCGCGCCACCTGTTCGAGCAGCGGCCGATAGTCGCGGCAGGTGCCGCACCATTCGGCGCACAGGCACACGACCCACGGCGCATCGCTGGCCGGCTCGGCGGATTCGGGGTTGCTTGGAAGGGCGCTCAAGGCTGATGCGTCGGTGGTGTGATCGGAAGGCCGGGCTGGTACGGCCGGGAGGTCGTGGCTATTATGGACAAAGCCCTCGCCCACGGGACTCGCCGGGGTTCGGGGGCACAGGAGAGTCGCATGATGAACACCTCGGCTGCCACCGGATCTGCCGTCGATCCGCGCCAATTCAAGAGCTTTGCGGAGTTCTATCCCTTCTACCTGAGCGAGCACGCCAACCTCACCTGCCGGCGGCTGCATTTCGCGGGCTCGACCTTGTCGCTGCTGTGCCTGGTGGCGCTGGTGGTCACGCTCAACCCGCTGTGGCTGCTGGCCGGGCTCGTGGCGGGCTATGGCTTCGCCTGGGTCGGGCACTTCGGGTTCGAGAAGAACAAGCCGGCCTCGTTCAAGCGGCCGCTCTATTCGTTCATGGGCGACTGGGCCATGTACCGGGACATCTGGCTGGGGCGGGTAAAAATTATCTAACCCCCTTGCAGGGAGCAAAGCCGGTTCCGCGGTGTTCCCGGATCGATCCGGAACGCCACTAGATCAACAGCACGTCGCCCAGCCTCAGGGAGCGCAGCGGACCTTTCTGCCAGAGGTCTTCAAGCGGCTCGGCCTGCGGCATCAGCAGTTCCTTCAGCAGCGGCTCGACCGGCGTCGAGGGGTCCGCGAGCAGCACGTAGCGCGGGTCTTCGTTGGCGGGCTCTTCGGCGAGCGGCGCGATCCAGTCGAGCGCCACCAGTGTTTCGAGCACCGGCGCCAGTTGCAGCGCATCGACGCGCATGCGCGTGACCAGTTCGCTCGCGCCCATGCCCTTGGCCGGCATGGCCTGCGCACGCGCAAGGTGCTGCAGCGTTTCCATGGCCAGCTGCAGCGGCCAGCCCGCGGCGCCGCCGCGCCGCGCCACGCCGGTCAGCAGGCTCGGCAGGTAGGCCGCGATGACCGCCCCGAGCAGCACGATCACCCAGGCCACGTAGATCCACACGAGCAGGATCGGCACCGTGGCGAAGGCCCCGTACAGCACCGAATAAGTGGGCACGAGGCTCAGGTAGTAGCCCAGCACGCGCTTGGCGATCTCGATGGCGGCCGCCACAAAGATGCCGCCGGCCCATGCATGCGACCAGCGCACGTTGGTGTTGGGCACGTAGTGGTACAGCGAGGCCATGCCGACCGCCAGTAGCATGAATTCGAAGGTGTCGAAGAACAGCTTGACCATACCGCGCCCCACCACGCCGCTGGTGGCCGAGACCACGTACGAGGTGGTCGACAGGCTCACTGCGAGGATGATCGGCCCCAGCGTGATGGCCGCCCAGTAGATGAGCACCCGCTGCGCGAACGGCCGCGGCGAGCGCACGCGCCAGATGTTGTTGAGTGTCTTGTCGATCGTGAGGATCAGCGCGATGGCGGTGATCAGCAGCACGACCAGGCCCGCGATGCCCAGGCCGCCGGCCTTGCTCGAGAACTGGTTCAGGTAGCCCAGCACCTGCCGCGCGATGTTGTCGGGAATCAGGCTCTCGATGAGCCAGCGCTGCAGCCGGCCCTGCATCTTCGCGAACATCGGGAAGACGGTGAACAGCGCCAGCGCCACCGTGAAGAACGGCACCATCGCGATGGTGGTCGTGAAGGTCAGGCTGCTGGCCGTGAGGCCGAGCCGGTCTTCGCGAAAACGCTCGCCCAGCACCGCTGCGGTGTTGCCCCACGGAAAGCGCGAAAGATCCCTCCAGAGTTGCCTGCGATTCATGGCGGCTATCATAGGAGTTGAACTCTCCCCCAGTCTCCGCGCACTTCGTGTCGCTGCGCCAACCCCCTCACCGGGGGCGATACCAGCGGCCCGGCAAAGCCGGTTCCGCGGTATCCCGCTCATGAATGCCAAACCGCCGCCGCTCCCGCCCTCCTCCGTTCGCGCCACCCGCTGGGCCGCCGTGGGCAGCCTCGTCGGCCTCATCGTGCTGGGCCTCGCATGGGAGCTGTGGCTGGCGCCGCTGCGCCCAGGCGGCTCGCTGCTGGCGCTGAAGGTGCTGCCGCTCGTCATTCCGCTCGCAGGCCTGTGGAAGAACCGCATGTACACCTACCGCTGGGTCAGCCTGATGGTCTGGCTCTATTTCACCGAGGGCGTGGTGCGCGCCTGGAGCGACATCAACGGCGTGGGGCAAGTGCTCGCGCTGGTCGAGGTGCTGCTGTGCCTCGTGCTCTTCGCGGCCTGCGCCTGGCATGTGCGGCTGCGCTTGCGCCACGCCAAAGCTGCTGCTGCCCGTCCACTGGAGACCTCCGCCCAATGACCACTGCCACGCCTCTCATCGAGCAACTGCGCGCCATCGTCGGCGCACCCCACGTGCTGAACGAGGGCGACCTCACCGCCTACGAGCAGGACTGGCGCAAGCGCGCGCGCGGCAAGTCGCTGGCCGTGGTGCGGCCGGCCAATGCACAGCAGGTGGCCGACGTGGTGAAGGCCTGCGCCGCGGCCGGCACGGCGGTCATTCCACAGGGCGGCAACACCGGCCTCGCGGTCGGCTCCATTCCGGACGAGAGCGGCACGCAGGTGGTGCTGAGCCTGCAGCGGCTGAACACGATCCGCGCCATCGACGCGGCCAACCTTACGATGACCGTCGAAGCCGGCTGCATCCTGCAGACGCTGCAGGAAACCGCCGAAAAGCAGGGCTACCTGTTCCCGCTGAGCCTGGCGGCCGAAGGCAGCTGCACCATCGGCGGCAACCTCGCGACCAATGCAGGCGGCACGCAGGTGGTTCGCTACGGCAACACGCGCGAGCTGTGCCTGGGCCTCGAAGTGGTCACGCCGCAGGGCGAGATCTGGGAAGGCACCAGCGGCCTGCGCAAGGACAACACCGGCTACGACCTTCGCGACCTCTTCATCGGCAGCGAAGGCACGCTCGGCATCATCACCGCCGCGACCATGAAGCTCTACCCGCTGCCTGCCGCGCAGCTCACGGCCTGGGCCGCGGTGCCCTCGCTCGATCACGCGGTCACCTTGCTGGGCCTCGCGCACAAGCACCTGGGCCCGGGCCTCACGGGCTTCGAGGTGATGGGCAAGTTTGCGCTGAGCCTGGTCGACAAGCACATGCCGCAGCTGCGCGTGCCGTTCATCAAGGACGATGCCGTGCCGTACTGCGTGCTGCTGGAAAACTCCGACAGCGAATCCGAGGACCACGCACGCGCCCGCTTCGAAGCGCTGCTCGAAACCGCGTTCGAAGACGGCTGCGTGACCGACGCGGTAGTGGCCGAGAACCTCACGCAAGCGCACCAGCTCTGGCACATCCGCGAGAGCATTCCGCTCGCACAGGCCGAGGAAGGCCTGAACATCAAGCACGACATTTCCATTCCCGTGTCACGCATCCCCGCGTTCGTGGCAGAGACCGATGCGCTGCTGGCGCGCGAGATCGCCGGCGTGCGGCTGGTGAACTTCGGCCACCTGGGCGACGGCAACCTGCACTACAACGTGCAGGCGCCGGAGAACATCGACACCAAGGCCTTCCTGAAGAACGAGGAAGAGCGCATCAACACGCTGGTGTACGACGCGGTCGAGAAGTTCGGCGGCTCGTTCTCGGCCGAGCATGGCGTGGGCTCGCTCAAGGTCGACAAGCTGGAAAAGCACAAGTCGCCGGTGGCGCTGGAGATGATGCGGGCGATCAAGCGCGGGCTCGATCCCAAGAACATCCTGAACCCGGGGCGGGTGATCCGGGTCTAGTTCGCGAGGCCGAAGCCGGCAACTCGGTGATACACTCAATAAGAATAATTCTTATTAACTCCCTCCCCCGGGATCACCGAAGCGCAGTACCGGCATCGCCAGTTCGTCGTTCCTTGCAGGAGGCGGCGATCTTGCGGGCATGACCAGCGGCCGGTTCCGGGGCCATTGTCGATGCTTGCGAGAAGGCGGCCGGATGCGCGACCTCGTCCAGGAACTTGTAGCTCACTATGCGGACCTGCGCCGACAGCTCACTCGCGACCTGAGAGACCCTCACTACGCGGCCGACATCGCGCAGTCGAGTTTCGAGCGGGTGTACGCACAGGCCACGAAGTCGCGCGGAGTCGCCCGCATCGATGCGGCGCCGGACGACATCAAGGACAACGGTGGCATCGAATCGCCCCGCGCCCTGCTCTTTCGCGTGGCGCGCAACCTGTGCGTCGATGACGCGCGGCGTCGCAAGGTGGCGCAGGACTGGGCCGGTTCGCATGCAGACGCCGGCATGCACCGGACAGTGCAGTCCAGCGAATACGTCGTCGCCCAGCAACGGGTGCTGACGCGGGTGGTCGAAACCATGGAAAAGCTGCCGCCGCGCCGCCGCGAGGTGTTCCTGCTCTTTCGCGCCTACGGCCACACGCGCGCCGAGATCGCGCAGCGGCTCAACATCACCGAGATGGCCGTGGCCAAGCACCTGTTGCGCGCCACCATCGACTGCTCGCGCGTGTTCGCAGAACTGCGCTCCGAGCTGATCGAACCCCAGGTCTTGATGAACCGCCCCGGCTTCGACGCCGCATTGGCCGAAGACTTCTCGTGAACGGCATCGTTGCGGCGAGCGCTCCGCGCGAAAGGCTGATCGAGCGCGCGCTGGCGCTGATCGTGGAAGGCGAAATGGCGCCCGGCGAGGCCGCCGGCAGCGCCCGCCTGGCACTCCATCAATGGCGCGGCAAATCGGCGGAGCATGCCGCGGCCGTCCAGGAAGCGCGCCAGCGCTGGGACGCACTCGGCGGCATGGCGAACGGCCTGCGCGCGCATTTCGAAGAGCCCGGCGGCACGTTGATGGCCCATGCGGGAGCCGCGGCGAAGTCACCGCACCGCCAGCAACGCCGCAAGATGCTGCTCTCGGTGGCGGCCCTGCTGGGCACCGGCCTCGTCGCGGGGCGCGGCGTGCAGTGGTACTGGCAGCAGCCGGTGTCCCTCGCCACCTACCGGACAGCCACCGCGCAGATGCTGAAGGTGACGCTCGCGGACGGCATCCGCGGCGTGCCGGGCAGCCGGCTCGACCTCGCGCCGCAGAGCTCCGTCGAGGTCACCCTGTACCGCAACCGCCGCCTCGTCGACATGGCTCGCGGCGAGGTGCGCTTCGAGGTCGCGCCCGACAAGGACCGCCCACTGCACGTGCAAACGCGCGCCGCCGTCATCGAGGTGGTCGGCACCGCGTTCACCGTACGCGACCGCGGCGGGCCGATCACCATAGGCGTGGAGCACGGCCACGTGCGCGTAGGTGTCGCGCCGCACCCCGGGTTCGCCGGGACCGAAGGCGCGGCGATCGACCTGTATGCGGGCGACCGCGTCGAGATCGCCGACGGCCAGGCCGGCCGCGTGCAGCAGGCCGACACGGCCGCGCTGTCCGCGTGGCGCGATGGCTGGCTGGTGTTCGAGAACACGCCGCTTGGCGATGCCCTGGCCGCGGTCAACAGCTACCGCACGCGGCCCATCGTCAGCGACAGTCCGCGCATCGATGCGATGCGGCTGTCCGGCCGCTTCCGCGTCAACGACTCCGAAGGGCTGATGGCCGCGCTGCCGACGATCCTGCCGCTCACGGTCGCGCCCCTCCCCGACGGGAGCGTGGCGCTGCTGGCGCGCTGACGAAAAGCCAACGCCCACCGGCCCACGCCCCGGGCACCGCCGAGCGCTTTGCCCACGGGAGCTCATGCGGCAAGGCTCTCCAGGTGGACGCAAGGCCGGTCGTCCGTGATGCGGCCCGCGCGCATGGTGATCACGCGGTCGGCCAGGTGGAAGTAGCGATCGTCGTGCGAGATCACGACCAGCAGGTGCCCCTTGGCGCGCAGCTCGGGCAGCAGCTCGGTATAGAACAGGTGGCGGAAGGTCGGGTCCTGGTCGGCGGCCCATTCGTCGAACACCAGCACCGGCCGCCCTTCCAGGTAGGCGTGCACCAGCGCGAGCCGCTTGCGCTGGCCGGTCGACAGGTCGGTGGTGGTGAAGGCGCCGTCCTTCAGGCTCACCTTGTGGGCGATCTCCAGGCGCTCCAGGTAGGGCAACGCGCGCTGCGGCAGCACCTGCATGCTGGCTTCGCCGTGCGCCTCGCCCTCGCCGGCGGCCAGGTCCTCGAACAAGTAGAAGTCGGAGAACACGGTGGTGAAGAGCTGGCGGTAGTCGTCGCGGCGCTCGGCGTCCACCGCGGCACCGTCGATCGCCACGTGGCCCTCGTGCGGCGCGTACAGGCCCAGCAGCAGCTTGACGAGCGTGGTCTTGCCGGAGCCGTTGTCGCCCACCACGAACACCATCTCGCCGCGGCAAAGCCGCAGGTCGATCGGACCCAGCGCGAAGGCCTCGCCGCCCTCGGGCGCATCGAACGCGTAGCGCACGCCGCGCAGCGCGATCTCGTGTTCGAATTTCAGCTCGCTGCCGGTGCGGCCGACGTGCAGGTGCGGCTCCGGCGTGGCAAAGCGCGCCGACAGGTCGGCAATGCGCCGGAACGCGACCCGCGCGCGCCCCACGGCAGGCAGCGCGCCCGCGATCTGGTCCATCGGCCCCTTGAGGAACAGCAGCACCAGCACGAAGCCGCTGAGCACCGCGGGCTCGGTCGGCCGGAATGAGGCCCAGCCCAGGATCAGCGCAATCAGCAGGAAGAACAGGCCCGAGCCGAATGCGGTGGCCATGACGAAGGTGTTGATCGCGCGCCCGTTGACCGCGCGGATGTTGTCGACGATGCGCTCGATCTGCCCGCCGAACATGCGCTGGCGGCGCGCGCGGTGCATGCGCAGCTCCTTGGCGCCCTCGCTGATCGCGCGATAGGCCTTGTGCAGCTGGTCTTCATGCTCGCGCGCCTTCCAGAAGCCGTTCACGCCGCGGATCTGCGCCATGGCCTGCACCATCGCACCGATCGCCAGCGCCACCACCAGCACGCCGAACAGCGGCAGCGACAGGTAGGCCAGGTAAGCCAGGCAGCCAAGTGCCGTGACGCAGGCGATCAGCGTGGCGGCAAGCGCGAACGCCACGTCGCTGACCATGTCCACGTCCTGCGACAGCACCGGCATCAGCCGGTGGGTGCGGTAGCGCTCCAGGGCATCGATGGGCGCCGAGAGAATCTTCTGCGCCAGGCTCTTGCGGACCAGCGCGACCACCCGCTGGCCGACGAAGTTGGTCGAGACATCGGACACCATGCGCCCGAACAGCGCCGCCGCGCACAGCCCGATGAAGGTCAGCAGCAGGCCGCCAGAGAGGCCGCCCTGCCGGTTGAGCACCTGGTTGATGGTGCCCAGCAGCGCGACCGTGGCCGCGCCCGCGCCGATGCCGGTGACCGCCGACAGCAGCATCCACGGCAGGAACTGCTTGAGCAGGCGTGCGAACTCGCCGTCGGAACCAGGGGCTGTTGTCATGCAAGAACTCTTTCCGCCCTCGGGCGACTGGGGCCCGGCGGCGCGGACAAGCCTTGCCGCCGGACGCGAACGTAATGGCGGCCCGCCGCGCCGGCAGAGCTGCGGACGGCAGCGGACTGCCTGTACCCCACTTGACGGGCGGCCCGCGCAAATGTTCACGCAGCAGTTCGAACACGGTGCGCATGAACACCTGCGCCGCCCAACCGTCCTAGCTTCATGCGCCCTGCAAAACGCCGCACCGCCGGTGCCCCCTCCTGCCCGACGGCCCCATGATCGCCCTGCTGGAGCCCTTGTTCCAGGGCGACCTGGCGCCGCACGGCGAGGCATTGCAGTGCGCGCCGCAGCCGCCCGCGGGCGCGCTGCACGTCGTCGATCTGGTGCGCTCGCACGGGCTGCTGGGCCACGTGCTGCGCCTGCACGCATCGCACCTCGGGGTCGAAGGCCAAGACCTGCGCGCCGTGGCGTCGTCCTGGAGCATGGCCTATCTCGGCATGCTGCTGCCACCGGTCGCGGCTGCCGCCAGCGTGCTGCAGCATGGCTTTCCCGTGGCCGGGGAGCAGGTATGGGTGCGCCTCGGCCCGCACGCCCGGCCGCTGAGCTTCCACATCCGCGAACTGGGCCGGTCGCAGCGCGGCGCGACCACCGAGGAACGCTACTCGGCGCTGCTGTGGCAGCACCTGGAGCCGCTGTTCTCGGCGCTGTGCCACCTGACAGGCATTCCGTCCAAGATCCTGTGGGGCAACGCGGCACGCAACCTCGAGCCGGTGCTCGAGCAGGCGCTTGCGCTGACCGGCGGATCGCCGCCGATCGCCCGCGACAGGCAACGGCTGCTGCACGACGCCGCCTGGCCGGCATGGACCAATCCCCTGCCCGGCCCGCAGCGCGAAGTCCGCGTGCGCCTCGAAGGCCGCGACCGGACAGTGAAGCTGCACCGCCAGTGCTGCCTTTTTCACCTGCTGCCCCGCGAAGGCCATTGCGGCGCCTGCCCGCTGTCGCCTGCGCACCGCTGACATCCCGCCCCCACTTCTTCCACCCACTACCGAGCGCATCACCATGTCCAAGGCAAGACTCGTCTACATCATGTCCCTGAGGAATGCGGCAGCCGACCAGGCCGGCCAGTACATCGACTACAAGGGCGGGCAGCGCTACATGAAGTCGCCGCTGGAGTACCTGGCCGGGGCACTCGACCGCACGCCGCTGGGCGATGCCTACTCGCTGGAGGCCGTGCTGTTCGACGACGACGAGGGCTCGCCGCGCGACCGCGAGGCGCTGCAGGCGTACGGCTTCGGCTTCGATCCCGCCCGCCGCTGGATCCACCCGGGCGAGCTGCAGGTGCAGGGCCGCCGCGTCAACGACATGTTCCACAACGTGCCCTCGACCTACCGGCGACTGCCGCTGGACGCGGCCGCCGAACGCGCCACCGGCAAGAAGGAGTTCGAGCAGCGCCTGCTCGAGCGGCTGCACGCGCTGGAGGCCGACCTCGTGGTGCTCGACGGCCTGCTGGTGATCCTCGACCGGCTGGCCCGGCCGGAAAGCCCGTTCTTCCGCCGGATCGTGAACATCCACCCGGGCATCACGCGGCTGGAGTCGCCCTTCGAGCGCCGCGGCGCCCGGGCCACGCTCGACGCGCTGTATGGCGCCCGCGGCCAGCGGGTGGTCGACTGGCAAACGCGCGAGACGGTCGCGGTCGAGCCGGTGCGCAAGACCGGCGCCTCCTTCCATTACGTGGACACCGGCATCGACTCGGGCGAAGTCATCTTCGACGTGCTGGGCACCGACATCGACCCCGAGGACACCATCCTCGAGCTGCGCTGGAACAACTTCAACCACAGCCTCTTTCCCGCGCTCCACCAGGGCCTGGCCCTGATGGCCGAGACGGTGGACGCGTGAACATCGCGCGCCCGCCGAGCGTCCTGTCTTCTTTCACACCGCCCTCCACCACAGGAGTTGATTTCAATGCCACACGTCCATGATCTGGTCGGGATCGGGTTCGGCCCGTCCAACGTCGCCCTGGCCATCGCACTCGAGGAAAAGCGCCACGCCGGCCGGCCGTTCGACACGCTCTTCATCGAGAAGCAGCTGAGCTTCGCCTGGCATCCGCACATGCTGCTGGACCAGGCGCACATGCAGATCTCGTTCATGAAGGACCTGGCGACGCTGCGCAACCCGACCAGCCGCTTCACCTTCATCAACTACCTGCACGAGAAAGGCCGGCTGACCGACTTCGTCAACCTGAAGAGCTTCTTCCCCAGCCGGCACGAGTTCAACGACTACCTCTCGTGGGCCGCCGAACAGTTCGAGGACGCCTGCGCCTACGGCGAGGAAGTGTTCGAGGTGCTGCCCGAGGAAAGGGGCGGCGAGGTGGCGCTGCTGCGCGTGCGCTCGCGCAACCACGCGGGCAAGCTGGTCGAGCGGCTCGCGCGCAACCTCGTGGTCGGCATCGGCGGCGCGGCGAACATCCCCGACGGCTTCCGCGCGCTGCGCAGCGACCCGCGCGTCTTCCATTCGAGCAGCTACCTGCAGGACATCGCGCAGCTGCCGGATGCGCGCCGCATCGCCGTGGTAGGCGCGGGACAGAGCGCGGCCGAGATCTTCATGGACCTGCAGGGCCGCCCCGGCGCGCCGCAGGTCGACCTCATCACGCGTGCCCGCTCGATCCGCCCGGCGGACGACAGCCCCTTCGTGAACGAGATCTTCAACGCCGAGTTCACCGACTACACCTTCAGCCGCTCGGAGGAAGAGCGCGCCGCGCTGCTCGACGAGTTCTGGCACACCAACTACGCGGTGGCCGACCTGGAGTTGATCCAGCAGATCTACAAGGCCTTCTACCAGCAGCGAGTGACCGGTGGCAACCGCCTGCGCTTCCTGCGCCGGCACGACATCCGCAGCGCCACGGCCGACGGCCAGGGCGTGCACCTCGTGCTGTGGGACCAGAACGCCCAGCGCGAGCACACGGTGCGCTACGACGCCGTGGTGCTCGCCACCGGCTATGTGCGCGAGCACCACAAGGCGCTGCTCGCGCCGCTGGCGGGCTACCTCGGCGACTACACGGTCGACCGCCACTACCGCGTGCAGGCCGCGCCCGGCTTCCGTCCGGCCATCTACCTGCAAGGCGCCTGCGAGGACTCGCACGGCCTGAGCGACACCCTGCTGTCGGTCACCTCGGTGCGTACCGGCGAAATCGGCAGCGCCCTGCTGGCCGCGCCGGCCGGCACGCCGCTCCACCTGAGGCCGGAACCCGAGGCGGTCCAGACCTGAATCTCGGGGTCGCCGGACCGCGACGGCGAAAAAAGTCTTAGGACATGGTGTCTCTGTTTGATGAGTTCGAACGTCTTACTCATAGATGCGCCAGAGACCGGAAATCGGGCCGGCCCCCGCACCTGAATGTGAATGCGTCGTAATTCAAAAAACTGGAGTTGTTCTGCCATGCGTCCCCTGCCTCGCCAACATCTGCTGAACGCCGCGCTTGCCGCGGCGTTCGGTTCCGTTCTCACCGTCTGGGCCCCTGTCGCTTCAGCACAGGCTTCCGGCCAGGCCGCGGCACAGGTGTTCGAGGTGAAGGTGCCATCGCAGGCGCTCGGCGCGGCGCTCAACGAGTTCTCGCGCCAGACCGGCGTGCAGGTATTCGCCGCCGGCGAAGTGGTCGCAGGTACCAGCTCGCACGCCGTGGAAGGCAAGCTCACGGTCGACCAGGCCCTGCGCCAGATGCTCGCGGGCACTTCACTGGAAGCCACGCGCACCGCCAGCGGCGGCCTCGCGATCCGCCGCGCCGCCGACGCTCCCAGCTCGCAGGGCACCCTGCCTGCGGTGCAGGTGGTGGCCAACGCCGAGGAATCGCCCATCGGCCCGGTTTCCGGCTATGCGGCCCGCCGCAGCAGCACGGCCACCAAGACCGACACACCGCTCATCGAGGTGCCGCAGTCGATCTCCGTCATCGGCCGCGAGGAAATGGATGCGCGCGGCGTACAGGACGTCATGGAGGCCATCCGCTACACGCCGGGCGTCACGACGAACACCTACGGCCCCGACAACCGCGGCTGGGAATACATCCTGCTGCGGGGCTTCAGCACCTCTTCCAACGGTGTCTACAGGGACGGGCTCGCGCAGCCGGCGTTCGGCCCCACCTACTACCTGACCGAGCCCTACGCGCTGGAGCGCGTGGAGGTATTGCGCGGCCCTTCGTCGATGGTGTTCGGCCAGGGAGACGCCGGCGGCATCGTCAACCGCGTGAGCAAGCAGCCGACCGGCGAGCGGATCCGCGAGATCGAACTGCAGTACGGCAGCTACCAGCGCAAGCAACTGGCATTCGACCTCGGCGACAGGATCGGCAACACCGACCTGAGCTATCGCGTGGTCGGGGTGGGCCTCGACAGCAACGACCAGGACAAGTATCCCGACGGCCACAAGCTGAACCACACGCGCAGCTACATTGCGCCGTCCGTGCGCTGGCAACCCAATTCGACGACCTCGCTGACCGTCTTCGGGGAGTTTCTCAAGAACAACACGGCCGAAGACCCGTACTACCTCACCCAGGACTACGTTCTCTATCCGGTGAAGGTAGGTGACTACAGCTTCGGCCAGCTCAAGCAGTCGCAGAGCGCCATCGGCTACCGTTTCGAAACGGCCCTGAACGACACCTGGACGCTGCGCCAGAACTTCCGCTACAGCCAGATCGCCCTGGACAGGCGAGCAGTCTGGGCCGGTTCGCTTCGCAACGACGGACACACGCTCACCCGCGTTGCCAGGACCTGGAACGACCCCGTGGACCTGGCCACGCTGGACACCAGCGTGCAGGGCAAGCTGCAGTACGGCTCCGTCCAGCACACGGTGCTGCTGGGCGTCGACTACAGCGACCAGAAAGGCAAGCAGCGGCGCTTCCGCGGCGCGGCGCCGACCCTGGACATCTGGGCGCCCGTCTACGGCCAGGCCGTGGCGATGCCCACCATCCCGATGACCGACGTGGCCCAATCGACGCGCCAGACCGGCTTCTACGCCCAGGACCAGATCAAGTTTGGCGACAACTGGATCGTCACGCTCGGGGGCCGCCACGACGAAGTGCGCCAGCTCACCGACAACTACCTGGCCAGGAGCCATACCCGGCGATCGGACAGTGCGTTCAGTGGCCGGGCAGGCATCAGCTACCTGTTCGGCAACGGCTGGGCTCCCTACATGAGCTACACCACGTCCTTCCTGCCCAACAGCGGCGTCGACGCGAACAACCAACCCTTCAAGCCCAGCAGCGGCAAGCAGGTCGAGGTCGGCGTCAAGTTCCAGCCCGCGGGCTCGCGCACCTCGTATACCGCGGCAGTCTTCGACCTGCGCAAGACCAACGTGGTCACCTACGACCCGACGACCTCCGAGGGGCGCCAGATCGGCAAGCAGCGCTCCCGCGGCCTCGAGCTGGAAGCCAAGGGCGAGCTCGCACCGGGCCTGAACATCTCCGCCGCCTACACCTGGCTGGACATGAAGGTGCTCAACAGCGCCGATGCGGGCGAAATCGGCAAGATCCCGCCGCTCGTGCCCAAGCAGACCGCCTCGGTGTGGCTCGACTACACCATGGGCAACGGCCTGGGGTTCGGCGGTGGCGTGCGCTACATCGGCAAGCGCCAGAACGACGAGCACAACACCACGTACGAACGCGGCGTGACGCTCCTCGATGCGGCCGCGCACTACGAACGCGGCCCGTGGCGCTTCGCGCTCAACATCTCCAACCTGGCGAACAAGCAGTACAACTCGATCTGCTACCACGGACAGTGCTACCAGGGCACTCTCCGCACGGCGACCCTGACCGCCCGGTACAAGTTCTGATCCGATGCCTCTCCCCCGCGTGAATGCGGGGGAGGCTTCGTCACCTTTCGCTCGCCATCATCGACGCGCGTCTGCCTTCTCCCTGGCCTGCTGCGCATCGCACATGGCCGCATGCAGATGGCTCAGCAGCGCAGCGTTGCGCACGATGCCCTGATGGTCGGCATTCACCTCGAGCGAAACCTGCGCCTTGCCGCCGAACTGCGACAAGAGCGCGTTCTTCTGCACGATCGCCCGGCCCTTCTTCCACCAGAGATGCGGCGCCACTTTCACGCGCGGGAATGCGGCGATCTTTTGCGTGATCGCGTTCATGCGCCGGGTGGCGACGATCCCCTGGAAGATGTCGCCCGGTTTCATGCCCATGCCGGCCGCCGCCACGATTTCCTCGACGGCGTCGCGCACGGTCTCGTCGGAGCCCGAGCGGATCGGCTCGAAGCTGTCGAGCATCGCGTTGACGGCCTCGTGGCCCATGCCGCCGCTCGCGGTGTCCAGCACGAAATCCCGGAAGTCCTGGTACCAGCCGTGCGGATCGAAGCTCTCGTCCAGCAGAAAGCTGTCAACCATGCCGAGGAAGGCGACGTCCACGCCCTGCTGTTCCAGCAGGCTGGCGACATGCACCGCGACAACTGCGCCCAATGACCAGCCGACGATGCCCACGGGCCCCTGCGGCTGCGTCCTGCGGATGACATCGGCGTAGTACCGGGCCATCTGCTCGATGGAATCCAGCCCGGCGACGTCATCCGCATAGCTCAGGCCGTAGACGGCACGCGAGTCTTCCAGGTGGCGCGCCATCGGCCGGTAGTCGATCGGATGGCGCAGCGCGGGCGGCACGCAGAACAGCGGCATCGCATCCGCCGGCCCAGCATACGCGTTCAGCAACTGGACAGGCTGCGGCGGCGCGCCCATGTCCAGCTGCGCGACCAACCTGGCGATCGTCTGCTTCTCGAGCAGATCCTGCAGGGAGATCTGCACGCTCAGCACACGGGACTTGTTGATCCTGGCCAGCAGCCTGAGCGCGACGAGTGAATCGCCGCCCAGCTCGAAGAAGTTGTCGTTGCGCCCCACGCGCGGCACACCCAGCACCTGAGCCCATATCGCCGCCAGTGCCGCTTCGAGCACGCCCTGCGCGCCCTCCTGAGGCTGCTCGTCGCACGTCGGTGCACGGCCGAACTCCGGCGCCGGCAGGGCCTTGCGGTCCACCTTGCCGTTGGCGTTCAGCGGCAGTGCGTCGAGCACCACCAGCGCGGCGGGCACCATGTAGTCGGGCAGC
>NZ_AKIW01000071.1 GCF_000282635.1 Variovorax sp. CF313 | reverse complement strand
TTTCGCTGCGCAAGGCACCCCGCCAGCGTGATCGATCAGAGCACTTGTTGATCAGCCAGCACAAGCGCCGCGCTCATCGTGCACAGGGCGCCGGGTGCTCCCCGCAGCGAAATAAAGGAGGAGGCCGAAGGCGGGGGACATTCGCAGAGGGGAGTACCCGGTGGCCTGTGCACGCGCGCCGAACGCAAATGCTCCGAACCCCAGCCCACTGAATAAAAGCCCACCGAGGCACACAGAGAGAAAGCAAAAGACATGTTGGACCATCTGAAAGAAACCGACTACGGCACCCCCAAGCGCGAATCCACGCGCGAGGTCACGCTGGAAATCGACGGTACCGAAGTCACCGTGCCCGCCGGCACCTCGCTGATGCGCGCCGCGGTGGATGCCGGCATCAACGTGCCCAAGCTCTGCGCCACCGACAGCCTCGAGCCCTTCGGCTCATGCCGCCTGTGCCTCGTTGAGATCGAGGGCCGCAAGGGTTTTCCGGCCTCGTGCACCACGCCCGCCGAGGCCGGCATGAAGGTGCGCACCCAGACGCCGAAGCTGCAGGATCTGCGCAAGGGCGTGATGGAGCTCTACATCTCCGACCATCCGCTCGATTGCCTCACCTGCTCGGCCAATGGCAACTGCGAACTGCAGGACATGGCGGGCGTCACCGGCCTGCGCAACGTGCGCTACGGCTTCGACGGCGCCAACCACCTGAAGGACCAGAAGGACGAGTCCAACCCGTACTTCAGCTACGACCCCTCCAAGTGCATCGTGTGCAACCGCTGCGTGCGCGCCTGCGAGGAAACGCAGGGCACCTTCGCGCTGACCATCAGCGGCCGCGGCTTCGAGTCGCGCGTGTCGCCGGGCCAGGACGAGGCTTTCATGGATTCGGAATGCGTGAGCTGCGGCGCCTGCGTCGAAGCCTGCCCCACAGCCACGCTGCAGGAGAAGTCGGTGATCTGGCTCGGCCAGCCCGAGCACAGCGTGATCACCACCTGCGCCTACTGCGGCGTGGGCTGCGCCTTCAAGGCCGAGATGAAGGGCAACGAGGTCGTGCGCATGGTGCCCTGGAAGGACGGCAAGGCCAACGAAGGCCACTCCTGCGTCAAGGGCCGCTTCGCATGGGGCTATGCGACGCACCAGGACCGCATGCTCAAGCCGATGATCCGCAAGAACATCAGCGACCCATGGCAGGAGGTGAGCTGGGACACCGCGCTGAACTACGCCGCGGGCGAGTTCAAGCGCCTGCAGGCCAAGTACGGCAAGGACTCGATCGGCGGCATCACCTCCTCGCGCTGCACCAACGAAGAGACTTACCTCGTGCAGAAGCTGGTGCGCGCCGCCTTCGGCAACAACAACGTCGACACCTGCGCGCGCGTGTGCCATTCGCCCACGGGCTACGGCCTCAAGCAGACGCTGGGCGAATCGGCCGGCACGCAGACCTTCGCCTCGGTCGACAAGGCCGACGTCATCATGGTGATCGGCGCGAACCCGACCGACGGGCACCCGGTGTTCGCCTCGCGCATGAAGAAGCGGCTGCGCCAGGGCGCGAAGCTGATCGTGGTCGATCCGCGCCGCATCGACATCGTGAAGTCGCCGCACGTCAAGGCCGCGCACCACCTGCAGCTGCGGCCCGGCACCAACGTGGCGGTGGTCACGGCGCTGGCGCACGTCATCGTCACCGAAGGCCTGATGGCCGACGACTTCGTGGCCGAGCGCTGCGACACGGCCTCGTTCAAGGAGTGGAAGTCGTACGTCGAGCGCCCGGAGCAATCGCCCGAAGCCACCGAGCAGGCCACGGGCGTGCCCGCGGCCGAGCTGCGCGCCGCCGCGCGCCTGTTCGCCACGGCCGGTAACGGTGCCATCTACTACGGCCTGGGCGTGACCGAGCACAGCCAGGGTTCGACCACCGTGATGGGCATCGCCAACCTCGCGATGGTCACCGGCAACGTCGGCCGCGAAGGCGTGGGCGTGAACCCGCTGCGCGGCCAGAACAACGTGCAGGGCGCCTGCGACATGGGCTCGTTCCCGCACGAGCTGCCGGGCTATCGGCATGTGTCCGACAGCACCACGCGCGCCTCGTTCGAGGCCGCCTGGGGCGTGCAGATCGACCCCGAGCCGGGCCTGCGCATCCCCAACATGTTCGAGGCCGCGATCGGCGGCAGCTTCAAGGGCCTTTACTGCGAGGGCGAGGACATCGTTCAGTCCGACCCGAACACCCAGCACGTGGCGGCCGCGATGATGGGCATGGAGTGCGTGGTGGTGCAGGACATGTTCCTCAACGAAACCGCCAAGTACGCGCACGTGTTCCTGCCGGGCTCCTCGTTCCTGGAGAAGGACGGCACCTTCACCAACGCCGAGCGCCGCATCTCGCGCGTGCGCAAGGTGATGCCGCCGAAGGCCGGCTATGCCGACTGGGAAGTGACCGTGAAGCTTGCGCAGGCCCTCGGCTATCCGATGGACTACAGCAGCCCCGAAGAGATCATGGACGAGATCGCCGCGCTGACGCCGACCTTCCACGGCGTGAGCTACCAGCGCCTCGACGAGCTCGGCAGCATCCAGTGGCCCTGCAACGACGCCGCGCCCGAGGGCACGCCCACCATGCACATTGACCGCTTCGTGCGCGGCAAGGGCAAGTTCATCGTCACGCAGTACGTGGCGACCGACGAGAAGGTCACGCGCAAGTTCCCGCTGCTGCTGACCACGGGGCGCATCCTCTCGCAGTACAACGTGGGCGCGCAGACCCGGCGCACCGAGAACAACCAGTGGCACAGCGAGGACCGGCTGGAGATCCATCCGCACGATGCCGAGGAGCGCGGCGTGAAGGACGGCGACTGGGTCGGCATCCAGAGCCGCGCGGGCGAGACGGTGCTGCGCGCCACGGTGTCCGGGCGGATGCAGCCCGGCGTGGTCTACACCACCTTCCACTTCCCGGAATCGGGCGCCAACGTCATCACCACCGACAACTCCGACTGGGCCACCAACTGCCCGGAGTACAAGGTGACGGCCGTGCAGGTGGCGCCGGTGATGCAGCCCTCCGCCTGGCAGCAGGAGTACAGCCGCTTCAACAAGGTCCAGCTGGACCTTGCGACGGCCGGTTCGGCGCAGGCTCCGCGCAACGAGACGATCCCCGCCAAGTAGCGCAATGGCCATGGACATCGCCACCTTGCCGGCCGCGGACGGCGCAGATACCTTCTGCGAGGGCGCGCGCCTGCTGCCCGTGCAAGGCGTGCGCGGCGGCGAGGCCTATGCGGTGCAGGACTGGGTGGCCGAGGAAGTGCCGGTGGCGCTGGAGTTCAACGGCATCTCGCATGCGGTGATGCTCGCGACGCCGCTGGACCTCGAGGACTTCGCGCTCGGCTTCTCGCTCAGCGAGGGCATCCTCGACCACGCGCACGAACTCTATGCGGTGGAGACGGGCGAATCGGAGCTCGGCATCACGGTGCGCCTGCAGGTGGCGAGCGCCGCCTTCGCGCGCCTGAAGCAGAGGCGCCGCACGATCGCGGGCCGCACCGGCTGCGGCCTGTGCGGCACCGAGAGCCTGGCGCACGTCTCGCGCGAGCTGCCGGTGCTCGCCGATCCGGCGGGGCCGCTCGAACGGCAGGCGATCGCGCGGGCGATGCTGCAGGTCCAGTCGCTGCAGACGCTGCAGCAGGCCACCGGAGCGGTGCACGCCGCGGCCTGGTGCTCGGCCGATGGCGAGGTGCAGTGGCTGCGCGAGGACGTGGGCCGCCACAACGCACTCGACAAGCTGATCGGCGCGCTCGCGAACAACGATGTCGACGCATCCGGCGGCTTCATCGCCGTGACCAGCCGCGCCAGCTTCGAGATGGTGCAGAAGACGGCGATGGCAGGCGTGCCGCTGCTGGCCGCGGTGTCCGCGCCGACTTCGTTCGCGGTGGCCACGGCCGAGCGCGCGCGGCTCACGCTGGTCGGTTTCGCGCGCAAGGACGACCTGGCGGTCTACAGCCACCCGGGGCGCCTGGCAGCGGCCGGGTACGGCGCGCACTGAAGCAGTCACCCATTCATTTCATCAAAGGCAGTGCATGCACGATCACGATCCGACGGCGCAACTGGTCAAGATGGCCAACCAGATCGGCACCTTCTTCCAGGCGCAATCGCCGAGCGACGCCACCATGGCCACGAACGCGATCGCCGCGCACCTGAAATCGTTCTGGGCGCCGAGCATGCGCGTGCAGCTGATCCGCGCGCTCGAAGCGGGCGCCGCCACGGGACTGCTGCCGATCGTCGCGTCCGCGGTTCGCAGCCACCGCGCGAATCTGCTGCCCGGTGGGGCGCGAGAGGCCGGCGAGGCGAGGGAGCAGTTTCCGCAGGGCGGCGGCGATGCGGGTTGAGCGCGAGGCCTAGACGCCCCAGCTGCGGCCGGCCTTGCGTTCTGCCTGCGACTTGAGCAGCGCCTCGTAGCACAGGCACAGCGGCATGGCGACGAACACCATGCCCGCGACGTAGATCACCAGGCTCATCACGGGGAACTCGTTGCCGCCCCAATGAGGGATCGACGCGGCCAGTGCCGCGAGGGCGACGGCTGCGATCACCGCATGCATCGCGCTGCGCACGAGCGTGATCCTCGCAGACGCCGGCGGGCTGGATGTCTGACGGTCCGCTGCCGGGCTGTGGTCGCCCTTGTCTCCATCGTTGTTCATCGTCGCTCCTCGGTGAAGGCGTCGGCGATTCTTGATCGCGGTTGGGGCCGGGTCAAGATCGAAGTCCCTTGCCCGGCCGCTCGCGGCAGGCTCGGCCGTCAGTCGTACTTCACCGTGTAGATCAGGTCCAGCCCGCTCGTCTGTCCCGCCTGGCCCCGCAGCGTGAGCCGGGTCGTCAGGTCGTAGAAGATGAAGAGCGTGCCGAAGGTCCCGCCAATGCTGCGTTCGTAGGTGAGGTAGAAATCCTTCGACAGCCGCTTGCCCAGCGTCACGGCCGACTCGCGCAGGTCGCCCCCGCTGCCCGGTCCCTTGAAGCCGAGCTCGTCCAGCCCGAAGCGGCTGGCCAGGCTGCCGCCGCTGCTGCTGCTGCCGATCTTGCCGATGAGCGAAAGCGCGGCCTGCTGCAGCAGCGCCGATTCGCCGCCGCTGGTGGCCGAGGCCCGGCCCAGGATCACCCACGACAGCGTCTCGGCGTCGGACAGCGCGGGCTCCGAATAGAGCTTCACGCGCGGCGATTGCGCGGTGCCGGTGATTTGCACGCCCGCGCGCTGCGACAGGTTCGGGCGGATCGCCAGGATGTCCAGCGCCGGATTGTCGAAAGGTCCGTTGAAGCGCGCGAGGCCGGTCTCCACGTCGAGCTGCTGGCCGTAGGCGCGGTATTGGCCCTTCACCGTCTTGACCTCGCCCGTGATGCGCGGCGGCGCATTGAGCCTGGTGCTGCGGATCTCCAGGTTGCCTTCGAGCCGCGTGGTGATGCCGCGGCCCTGCACGGCGAAGTCATCGCCCAGGTCGAAGTCGACGGCGATGTCCGGCGGCTTGGCGGTCTGCGGCTTGGCAGCCTGTGCGTTGGCGCTGGCGGATTCGCGCTGCGCCGCCTCGGCGGCCTCGCGGTCCTTGGCGGCGGAGCGTACGACGACGTCGCTGCCCAGGCTGGGCGCGGTCTCGTCGGGCAGGATGATGACGGCGCGGTCGGTCTTGAGCTTGCCGCGCACGCTGAACTGGCCGTTGTCGAGCTGCGCCTGCAGGTCGCCCGAGAGCGTGACCTGCCGGTCGGTGCGCACCAGCACGCGCAGCGCGCGCAGCTGGCCCTGCAGGGCCATGCGGATGCCCGAGGCCGAGCCGCTCGCCGGGCCCCAGCCGAGGTTGCCGCTGGCCGAGAGCGTGCCGCCGTCGGTGCGGGCTTCGCTGGCCGTGGTGCTGCGGTTGCCGCTCTGGCCGCCGATGCGCACGGAGCTGCCGGCGCCGCCCTTGAGCGTGAATTCGGTGATGTCGACGCGCTCGCCCGAGAGCGTGGCGCGCAGGCGGCCGTCGTGCAGGTCCAGTCCTTCGACCGGCGCGCGCAGCGCAAGCTTGTCGGCGCCCAGCGTGCCGTTCCAGCGCGGCACGGCGCGGTTGCCCGACAGCGTGGCGCTGGCGTCGAGCGTGCCCGCGATGCGCCAGCCCGGCGGCGCGAGCATCGACCACACGCCGAGGTTGGGCAGCGCGGCCTTGATGGTGCCGCCCAGCGGTGCGTCGGGGGCCCACTGCCAGCCACCGGCGCGCTGCTGCACGCGAGTGTCGATGGCGGCGTCGATCTTGCCGGCGCGTTCGCTGTCCCAAGCGAGGACGGCGCGCACGGCGTCGCCTTCGGCATCGAGCCGCAGCTCGGCCTGGCGCAGGCCAGCCGGCGTGCTGGGCGCGTCGCCGCTCGCGGAAGCCGCGTTCATCGTGCGCTCGCTTGCGGTACCCGTGCCGGTGCTGGTGATGCGCGTGACGAGCGCAGCCTCGCCGGCCTGCACGCGGATGTCGCCGCTCTGGCGCGCGAGGCGGGCCTTGGCGCGCAGCGTGTCGCCGGCGTCGATGTCCCAGTCGCCGTTGAACAACAGGTCGCCGCTGATGCCGTATTCGCCCAGCGTGGCGTTCGCGCCGAACGCGCCGGCCCAGGCCATCGGCAGGCCCTGCAGCTGGCCCTTCGACTGCACGCGGAACACGCGGTTGGGCGCGGCGCCGCTCTGGCTGAAGCGCAGCGGCTGCCAGTCGATGCGCACGGTGCCGGGCACGGGGCCGCGCAGCGTGGCCGCGGCGGCGGAGGCTTCGACGTCGAGGCGGGGTGATGCATTGCCGGTGCTGCTGCGGATGGTCGCGGTCACTTCGCGGCTCAGTTCCAGCACCCAGGGGGCACCGGGGCGGGTGCTGTCCTGCGCCTGCAGCTTCAGGCTGGCGAGTGCCGCGCGCCATTGGCCGGCGCCTGCGATGCCGCCGCTGGCGCGGGTGTCGATGGCGAACTTCTGCGTGCCGGTGGCGGCTTCGCCCTTCAGCGTGAGCGTGGCCTGCGCGAGGCTGCCGGCGAGGTCGGCGTGCAGGTCGCGCAGCTGCACGGTGGTGGTGGCGCCGCCGGGTTGCTCGGAGGGCAGGCTCAGGTCGAGCCGCGGCACGCCGAGCACGGCCTTGATGCTGGGTTCGATGCTGCCGCGCGGCGCAGGCGCGTTGGGGCTCTGCAGCCGGCGCTGGAACGTTCGCCAGCCGCCCTGCCAGCTCGCATCGAGCTTCGCGGAGCCCTTGGCGCCCGCATTCGCGAACACGGCTGAGAGCCCCGGCAGGCTCTGCACCCAGCGCTGCACGGCGTCGGCGTCGTCGATGGCGGCCCTGATCTCGCCGCCCCCCGAATCGGGCGCGATGCGGCCTTCGACCTGCGCGCTGCCGCCGGGCAGCGCGAGGGCCAGCTTGCCGCTCGCGGCCTGCTCGGCCACGCGCACCTGCAAGCGGCCGTTGACGCTGGCACGCTGGGCCTCGATGCGCAGCGTGCGCAGGTCGAGCACCTGGTCTTTCCACTGGCCCTGGGCCAGCGCGCGGTCGAGCGCGAAGCCGGGCAGGGCCTTGCTGCCCGCGCCGCCTTCGGCGCGCAGGGCTGCGTCGAAGGTGATGGTGCTTTCCTTCTGCTCGGCCTTGAGCGTGCCGCTCACGGGCGCACCCGAGAGCTCGCTGTACAGCGCGCCCGGCCGCACGCCGCGTACGGTGGCCTGGGCCTGCCAGGGCGAGGGTGCGGGGCTCCATTTGCCGGCCGCGTCGATGCGGCCGCCGCCCGCGCGCACGGTAGCTTCGGGCAGGGACCAGTTGTTGCCGTCGAAGCCGACGCGCGCCTGCAGCTGTTCGAGCGGCAGCTTTTTTTTGTCCCACGGGCCGGGCACGGCGTTGCGGATGTCGGCCGAGGCCTTCCACGCGGCGGGGCCGGTGTCGGCGTCGGGCTGCAGTTCGACCATGCCGGTGAGCCGCGTCTCGGGCGCACCGGGCCACAGGCTCGATGTGTCGACGTTGCGCAGGTCGGCCTTCGCGTCGATCACCGGCTGGGGCAGCCAGGGCGCGATCTGTGCCTGCAGTTTGGCTTCCATCGGCGCATCGGCGTTCTCTTCGGCGGGCTTCAGTTCGGCAGCCACCTGCAGCCGCGCGGCCGTGCCGGCGAGCGTGCCTTTCACCGTGGCGGCAGCCAGCACGTCGATGCCGCGGTCTTCGGCCAGCGGCGCCTTCACGCGGCCGTCGAGCGCCGCGTCGATGGCCATGGGCGCGGGGCCCTGCAGTTTCACGCGGGCGCCGTAGTGGCCGTCGGCAACGTCGACGCCCTTGATCTCCAGCGCGTGCTCGGCGGCCTTGTTGTAGCTGTAGCTGCCCGACAGGTTGAGCGCCCGCAGCACGGGTGGGCCGGCCCAGCGCACTTCGTCGATGCGAAAGGGCAGTTCGACCTCGACCGGCAGCACGAGCTGCTCGAGCGGCTTGGTGGGCTCCTCGCTCGGCGGGCCGCGCTTTTCGATCAGCACCTGCTTCGCGTGCACCTCGCCGAGGTGCACCTTGCGCTGGAACAGCGGGGCCAGTGTCCAGCCGATGGTGGCGTCATTCACCTCGACGGCGATGCTCTCGCTCTGGTACTTGAGCCAGCCGATGTGGCCGCCGGTGCGCAGCGAACCGGTGACGTCGCGGCTCTCCAGGGTCTGTCCGGCCGGCAGCCGCTGCGCGGCCTGCGCGAGCGCGAAGGCGAGCGACTTGTCGGAGCCGATGTACCACCAGGCGCCGGCAGCAAGCAGCATCACGATCATCACCAGGCCGGCCACGGTCCAGGCCAGGGCACGCGCGGCGCGCCGTGCGCGCGAGCGCCGCACGGCGGGAGGCATGGGCGTCGGCGTAGGTTCGGTGTCGGTCTGCATCGGAAGCATCAGAAGGTGAAGCCGAGGCGAAAGTGCAGGCGGAACTTCTTCGAGTCCACGCCGTAGGCCAGGTCGGCCTGCACCGGCCCGACCGGGCTGCGCCAGCGCGCACCCACGCCCACGCCCACCTTGGGCTTGAGCTCGCCGGGCTTGTCGGCCACGGCGCCCGCATCGACGAACACCACGCTCTCCCAGTCGGTGAGCTTGTCGTTGTAGACGAAGGGACGCTGCCACTCCACGCTGGCCACGCCGAGGTAGCGGCCCGCAACGGTCTGGCCGTCGGCGCGCACGGTGCCGATCTGCTTGTAGCTGTAGCCGCGCACGGTGGTGTCGCCACCGGTCAGGAACATCAGCGTCGACGGGATCTGTGCGTTCTCCTTGGCTGACACCGCGCCGGCCTCGACGCGCAGCTGCAGCCGGCTGCGGCGCGCGCGCGTTTCCTTGTCCTCGGCCGAGCCCAGCGGCAGCACGCCGAGCCAGCGTGCGTAGGTGCGCGTGAAGGGCATCTGCTCGCCGGTGAGCGTGTAGCCCGCGGCCACTTCGAGCGCGAGGCCGAAGCCGCGCGAAGGCGCTGCGTTGTCATCGAAGTAGCGCCCCGTCCAGCCCCAGTTGGCCGTCACGGCCGAGGCCGAGGGCGGTGCGTTGGTGCCGCGGTTCTGCGCGTAGTCGTACTGCAGGAAGTAGCTGCGGTCGATGTGGTCGCCCGACTTGCTGCGCCCGCCGCGCAGCCGGCCGCTGTCGACCACGTAGCTGCCCGACTGCTCGCTCTTGAGCTCGGCGCCCGAGAACCAGCGCCAGCCGCGGTCGTCGGGAATCGCCTTCCATTCGGTGCCCAGCGACTTGATGTCGCGGTCGACCGACAGCCGCGAGACGGCGCGCCAGCCCAGCAGCGGGATCTGGTTGTGGATGTGGTCGATCGACAGGCGCGGGCCGTTGTCGGTGGTGAAGCCCACGCCGAGTACCACCTTCTGCAGCGGCGCTTCGCGCAGTTGCGCGATGACGGGCGCGGCCAGCGGGTTGCCGCTCTCGGTGTCGAGCGTGAGGAACACCGAGTCGTAATAGCCGCTGCTGGCCAGGCGCTGCTGGGCATCGAGCAGCTTCTGCTGGTCGTAGTCGGTGCCGCTGGGCAGGCGCGCGATGCGGCGCGCGCCGTCGGGGTCGTAGCGCTGGATGCCGTTCAGCACCAGCGGGCCGAACTTGTAGGCCGGACCCGACTGGTAAGTGACGCTCAGACGGGCCTCGCTGCGGTCGGCGTCCACTTCGGCACGGCTGATCTCGATGCTGCCGGTGGGAAAGCGGCTGGCCGTGAGGCTGCGCAGCGCGGTGGTCTTGGCGCTGTCCCAGGCTTGCTGCGTGAAGGGCTGGCCGGCGCGCAGGCCCCAGTTGGTGCGGATCGAGTCGCGCTGCGGCTCGGCGGCCGCGTCGTCGGCGATCGGGCCGCCGTAGCTGATCTGCACGTTGCTCACCTTGGTGGGCTCGCCCGGCGACACGGTGATGACGATCTCGCGCGGGGCCTTGGTGCTCTCGGGCGTCTCGTTGAGTTCGAGCGTCAGCGTGGGCGTGAAGTAGCCGAGGGTGCCGAGCAGTTCGCGGGCGTTGGCCTCGGCGGCCACCATGAGGCGCGAGATCTCGGTCGCGCCGAGGTCGTCGAGCTCGCGGTAGCGCTGGATCTCGAGGTGGAGCCTGAGGTAGTCGCGCACGGCCTCGGGACCGCGCACGTCGACGGTGAAGGCGTCGCGCTTGTCGGCCTTGGCCTTGTCGTCTTTTTCCTTGTCCTCTTGCGCAGTGGCGCTGCCGCTGCGCACGAGGCCGGCCGCAGGCTTGCTTTCAGTGCTTTCCTTTTTCGGCAGCAGGCTGCAGCCTTGCAGAAGCAGGACGCCGGAAAAAAGCAAAGCCGGCCACCACGCCGGCGAGGAAGCTGGAACCACCCTGACCATGGGCGGATTCTGACAGCAAGCTCTGCCGGTTCCCGAGGGCCCCGGCGACAGGCGGTTTCGTCCTACTTCGAGAGCATGCGCATGGCCTCTTCAAGGCCGCGCAGGGTCAGGGGGTACATGCGGTTGGACATCAGCTGCTGCATCACCGCGATGCTCTGGCGGTACTGCCACACGCCCTGCGGCTCGGGGTTGATCCACGCGAACTTCGGGAAGGTGTGCGTGAGGCGCTGGATCCACTCGGCGCCGGCCTCCTCGTTGTTGTATTCGACGCTGCCGCCGGGCTGCAGGATCTCGTAGGGGCTCATGGTCGCGTCGCCGACGAAGATGAGTTTGTAGTCCTTGTTGTACTTGCGCAGGATGTCCCAGGTGGCGAACTTCTCGGAGAAGCGGCGCTTGTTGTTCTTCCACATGAAGTCGTACACGCAGTTGTGGAAGTAGAAGAACTCCAGGTGCTTGAACTCGGTCTTCACGGCCGAGAACAGCTCTTCCACGCGCTGGATGTGCTCGTCCATCGTGCCGCCCACGTCCATCAGCAGCAGCACCTTGACGTTGTTGTGGCGCTCCGGCCGCATCTTGATGTCGAGGAAGCCCGCATTGGCCGCGGTGGAGTGGATGGTGTCGTCGAGGTCCAGTTCTTCGTCGTGGCCCTCGCGCGCGAACTTGCGCAGCCGCCGCAGCGCGACCTTGATGTTGCGCGTGCCGAGTTCCTGCGTGTCGTCGTAGTCCTTGTAGGCGCGCTGGTCCCACACCTTCACGGCGCTCTTGTTCTTGCCCGCGCCGCCGATGCGGATGCCCTGCGGGTTGTAGCCGCCGTGGCCGAAGGGCGAGGTGCCACCGGTGCCGATCCACTTGCTGCCGCCCTCGTGGCGTTCCTTCTGCTCCTCGAAGCGCTTCTTGAGCGTTTCCATGAGCTCGTCCCAGCCCATCTTCTCGATCTTGGCTTTTTCTTCGGCGGTGAATTCGCGCTCGAGCGTTTTCTTGAGCCAGTCGAGCGGCACTTCCTTGGTGAAGTCGGTGAGCATCTCCACGCCCTTGAAATAGGCGGCGAAGGCGCGGTCGAACTTGTCGTAGTGCTTCTCGTCCTTCACGAGCGCGGTGCGCGAGAGGTAGTAGAAGTCGTCGATGCCGTAGGCGCCGTCGGAGTTGGGCCCCACCACGTCGGCCTGCAGGGCTTCGAGCAGCGTGAGGTATTCCTTGACCGACACCGGCAGCTTGGCTGAGCGCAGCGTGTAGAAGAAGTCGATGAGCATGGGGCGCTCCTTGTGTGTCAGCCGCGTGGCTTGTCGAGCAGGTACAGCAGCTGGGCCTTCACCTCGGGCCATTCGCCCGCGCGCAGGCTGTACATGACGGTGTCGCGGATGGTGCCGTCGCGGCGCATCGCATGGCCGCGGATCACGCCGTCTTTTTTCGCGCCGAGCCGCTCGATGGCGCGCTGCGAGGCGAAGTTGAAATTGTCGGTGCGCCAGCCCACCACGTTGCAGCCGAGTGCGTCGAAGGCATGCGTGAGCATCAGCAGCTTGCAGGTGGTGTTGACGTGCGTGCGTTGGCAGCGCGCGGCGTACCACGTGTAGCCGATCTCCACGCGCTTCACGCCCGGCAGGATGTCATGGAAGCTGGTGGTGCCGAGCACGGTGCCGGTGGCCTCGTCGGTCACGGCGAAGGCGAAGCGGTCGGCGGTCTTGAGCGCGGTCTCGATGTAGGCGCGCGTGTCCTGCGGCTCGGGCACGGAGGTGACGCGCAGCTTCCACAGCTCGCCGTCCGCGGCTGCGGCGCGCAGGCCTTCTTCGTGGGCCAGCGACAACGGCACCAGCGCGATGCCGCGGGCCTTCAGCGTGGCAGGTTCGATGAACGCCATGGCGAAGCCTGTGCAGTTATCTGTTGTTGCGCTGCATGAAGACGAGCTTCTCGAACAAGGTCACGTCCTGTTCGTTCTTGAGCAGCGCGCCCACCAGCGGCGGCACGGCGACCTTGTCGTCCTTGCTCTGCAGCGCTTCGAGTGGAATGTCCTCGGCCACCAGCAGCTTGAGCCAGTCGAGCAGCTCGGAGGTCGAGGGCTTCTTCTTCAGGCCGGGCAGGTTGCGCACGTCGTAGAAGGTCTTCATCGCGGACGTGAGCAGCTCCTGCTTGAGGCCGGGGAAGTGCACGGCGACGATGTGCTTCATCGTCTCGGCATCGGGGAACTTGATGTAGTGGAAGAAGCAGCGGCGCAGGAAGGCGTCGGGCAGTTCCTTCTCGTTGTTCGAGGTGATGAACACCACCGGCCGGTGCTTGGCGCGGATGAGTTCGCGCGTCTCGTAGCAGTAGAACTCCATGCGGTCGATTTCGCGCAGCAGGTCGTTCGGGAATTCGATGTCGGCCTTGTCGATCTCGTCGATCAGCAATGCCACCGGCTGGTCGGCCGTGAAGGCCTGCCAGAGCACGCCCTTGACGATGTAGTTGTTGATGTCGCTCACGCGCTCGCCGCCATCGAGGTCCTTCAGCTGCGAGTCGCGCAGGCGGCTCACGGCGTCGTATTCATACAGGCCCTGCTGCGCCTTGGTGGTCGACTTGATGTGCCACTGCAGCAGCGGCAGGCCGAGCGACTGGGCCACTTCCTCGGCCAGCATGGTCTTGCCGGTGCCGGGCTCGCCCTTGACGAGCAGCGGACGCTTCAGGGTGATGGCCGCGTTGACCGCGAGCATCAGGTCTTGCGTGGCGACGTAGTTGTCTGAGCCCTGGAATTTCATGAGTGAGATGAGTGAGGCGGAGGCTGGGGTGGAGAAAAGAACACACTCGACACGCGTTGTGCAGCCTCAGGGTTGGCCTGCACAGGGTTCCGGAGGACCCCTGCATATAATCGAATGTTGATTCGAAAAACTGTACTCTCCACGAGATTGTGCGCGCAAAATGAACAAGTTGTTGACCACGATGTTTGCCCTTGCTGTCGCTTGCGTGACGCTCTCGGCACAGGCCCAGCAAGTCACTGGCAAGGCCCAGGACGGCGCAAAGAAGGTTGCGATGTGCGTGGGCTGCCACGGCATCATCGGCTACCAGGCCAGCTTCCCTGAAATCCACAAGGTGCCAATGATCGCCGGCCAGAGCGCCACCTACATCACGGCAGCGCTCACCGCGTACAAGGGCGGCGACCGCAAGCATCCCACCATGCGCGCCATCGCCGACACGCTCACCGAGCAGGACATCGCCGACGTCGCCGCCTACTACAGCCAGCTGGGCGTGAAGCAGGACGATGCACCGCCGGCCACGCTCGCCAAGGCCACGCCCGAGAACATCCAGGCACTGATCTCTCGCGACAAGGACAACAACTGCACCAAGTGCCACGGCGCCAACTTCAACACGCCGAACGACGGTACCGTGCCCAAGCTGGCCGGCCAGCATGCCGACTACCTGTTCGTCGCGCTCAAGTCCTACCGCGTGAAGAACAACCCGCACCTCGGCCGCTCCAACGCGGTGATGGGCCAGCAGGTCGAACCCAAGAAGTTCACCAACGCCGAACTCAAGACGCTGGCCAGCTACATCAGCTCGCTGCCCGGCGAACTGAAGACGGTGCCCGAGTCGCGCATTCACCACGGCGCCGAATAAGCGCTTCGAAGCCGGCAATAAAAAAACCCGCTGCGAGCGGGTTTTTTTGTGTTCGGGATTTCCCTGAGATCAGACGTCGAAGAACGCCGTCTCGTCCGTGCCCTGCATGCGGATGTCGAAGCGGTACGTCACCGCGCCGCCTTGCTCCACGCGCTCGGCGATCAGCGTGTGGCGGCGCTCGGCGGGCACGCTCTGCAGCACCGCGTCCTTCGCGTTGGCCTCGGCCTCGTCGCTGAAGTACACGCGCGTGAACGCGTGCAGCAGCAGCCCGCGCATCAGCACGATCACGTTGATGTGCGGCGCTTCGCCGGGCGCCTGCGCGCCGGGCTTCACGGTGTGGAACACGAAGCGGTTGCCCTCGGCGGTGCCGGTGCCGACACGGCCGAAAGCGCGAAAGCCCATGGCGCGCGCTTCTTCGGGCGTCTGCGGATAGCGGCCTTCGCCGTCGGGCTGGCTGATCTCGACCAGCGCGTCGTTGATCGGGTTGCCGTCGCCGTCGATCACGCGGCCCTCGAGGCGAATGCGCTGGCCGGCGGCGGCGTCGAGCGCCAGCACGGCGTCGAAGGGCTGGTCGAAGTCGTAGCCGTACTGCGTGGCGGTGAGGCCGTAGGCGAAGTAGGGGCCCACGGTTTGCGAGGGGGTCTGGCCGTAGTCGGCTTCCTGTGCGGTCATCAGCATGGTGTGTGTCTCCTGGCTCAGCGGTTCTCGAAGGGCGTCTCGTCGGCGCCGCGCAGCACGATGTCGAACTGGTAGCCCAGTGCGTAGCCTTCCTCGGTGATGTCGAGGCTGAAGTCGGCAATGAGGCGGTTGCGGTAGCGCTCGGGCGTGCCGGTGATCATCGGGTCGTACTGCAGCAGCGGGTCGCCGGGGAAGTACATCTGCGTGACCAGGCGGCTCGCAAAGCTCTGGCCGAACAGCGACATGTGGATGTGCTGCGGACGCCAGGCGTTCGGGTGGTTGCCCCAGGGATAGGCGCCGGGCTTGATGGTGAGGAAGCGGTAGCGGCCTTCGCTGTCGGTCAGGCAGCGGCCCGCGCCGAGGAAGTTGGGGTCCAGCGGCGCGTCGTGCTGGTCGACCTTGTGCACGTAGCGGCCGGCGGCGTTGGCCTGCCACAGCTCGACCAGCGTGTTGGCCACCGGGCGGCGTCGCTCGTCGAGCACCTGGCCGGTGAGGATCATGCGTTCGCCCAGCGGCTCGCCGTTGCGGCGCGCGTTGCGCGTGAGGTCGTGGTCGAACTCGCCGATGCTGTCGTGGCCGTACACCGGCTGCTGCAGCTCGCCGAGCGAGGCCTTGAGCGGGATCAGCGGCTTCTGGGGGCCGCGCTTCACGGTGGACTTGTAGCCCGGATAGATGTAGCTGGGATGGGCTTTCCAGTCGCGCGGGGTGAGGGTGGGCTGGGGCCCTTGGGTCTTGGTCGACATGTGCGTTGTCTCCTGCTGTCGTGGGACGAATCGGGAAGCCGCCACTTTAGAAGCGCCATCCGATGATGTAAATTGAAGAATTCTCCGTTCTCAATAACCAAAAGGAATTGAAAGACTCCGCCGATCTTCGACAGGATTTCGTGCGCAGCGTGCAGCTGCGGCACCTGCGCTGCCTCGTGGCCGTGGCGCAGGAGCGCCATCTCGCGCGTGCGGCCGAGCGGCTGGCGCTGAGCCAGCCGGCGGTGTCCAAGACCCTGTCCGAGCTGGAGGCGATCGTCGGCACGCGGCTGGTCGAGCGCAGCAAGGCCGGCCGGCGCGGCGTGCAGGGGCTCACGGCGGCCGGCGAGCAACTGCTGGCGCATGCCCTGCGTGTGCTGGAGGCGCTCGACGCCAGCGCGCAGGCGGTGGCGCCAGCGTCGGGCGGGCGCATCGAGCGGCTGCGCATCGGCGCGCTGCCGAGCGTGGCGCCGGCGCTGCTGCCAGTCGCGCTGGCGCGGCTGCGCGACAGCCGGCCATCGGTGCAGATCGTGGTGAAGAGCGCCGCCAACGCCGTGCTGCTCGACGAGCTGCGCGCCGGCGAGCTCGACCTCGTGGTCGGCCGCATGAGCGATCCGCGCCTGATGGGCGGCCTGAGCTTCGAGTTGCTGCACACCGAGCCGCTGGTGTTCGCCGTGCGCGCCGGCCATCCGCTCGCGTCGAAGGCGGTGTCGGTGCAGGCGGTGCTGGCCTATCCACTGGTGGTGTACGGCGAGGGCACGATCCCGCGCCACAACACCGAGAGCTTTCTGTCGGCGCGCGGCCTCGTGCTGCCGTCCAATGCATTGCAGACGCTCGACGTGGCGGTGGCGCGCGCGCTGGTGGCGGTGTCCGATGCGGTGTGGATCACGCCGCTGGGTGCCGCGCGCGGCGAGCTGGCGGACGGGCGCCTCGTGCGGCTGCGCATCGAGACCGCCGGCACCGAGGAGCCGGTCGGGCTGCTGCAGCGCAGCGATGCCGAGCCTTCGGCCCTGCGCGGCGCCATGGCCGCGCTGCTGCGCGAGGCAGCCAAGGAGCAGGGGGCGGTCCCCCCAGCGGCCCGGCGCAGGCGCGGCGGTTAGCCGGCTTTCACCAGGAACGCCGCGGAACCGGCTTTGCCGGGCCGCAGGTGTTGCCCCCTGCAAGGGGGGCGAAGCGACACGAAGTG
>NZ_AKIW01000070.1 GCF_000282635.1 Variovorax sp. CF313 | reverse complement strand
GCGCACTTCGTGTCGCTTCGCCAACCCCCTTCCAGGGGGCAACACCAGCGGCCCGGCAAAGCCGGTTCCACGGTGTTTCACGAACATGCTTCGCTGCGCTCGCAACGATGGCTTTCTGTGTTGCTGCTTTTGCCCAGAGCGATGCGCAGAAGCAGCTGTCGAGCGAGCGCTTCACCATCGTCTCGCCGTTCCCGCCCGGCGGTCCGGTCGACACGCTGGCGCGCGTTCTTTCCGACGGTCTCGCCAAGCGCTACGGCCAGGCGGCGGTGGTCGAGAACGTCGTCGGCGCGGCCGGCAACATCGGCATCGACAAGGTCAAGCGTGCGAAGAGCGACGGCCACACGCTGCTCGTGGTGCCCGCAGGCAATCTCACGATCAATCCGACGCTGATGCCGAACTTTCCGTTCGACATCGAGAAGGACTTCGTGCCCATCACCATGCTCGCCAAGGCGCCCAACGTGCTGGTGGCGTCGCCCTCGTCGGGCATCAAGAGCGCGAAGGAACTGGTGGCGCTGGCCAAGGCAAAGCCGAACACGCTGTCGTACGCCTCGCCGGGCGTGGGCAGCGGTCTGCACCTGGCGGGCGAGCTGTTCAAGCAGCAGGCCGGCATCGATCTGCTGCACGTGCCTTACAAGGGCACGGCGCCCGCGCTGAACGACGTGCTCGGCGGCTCGGTGCCGCTGATGTTCAGCAACCTGCCCGCGACCATGCCCTTCATCAAGAACGGCAAGCTCGTCGCATTGGGCGTGACCGAGGCCAAGCGCAGCGCCGCCGCACCCGACATCCCGACGCTCGCGGAGCAGGGCATCCAGGGCGTGACCGTGACCTCGTGGTACGGCCTGCTGGCGCCCAAGGGCACGCCGCCGGCCGTGGTCGAGCAGCTTGCGAAGGACGTGGCGCAGATGCTGGCCCAGCCCGATGTGCGCGAGCGCCTGAAGGTGCAGGGCATGACCGACGCGGCGATGAAGCCTTCCGAGTTCTCTGCGCTCATCCGCGACGAGACAGCCGTATGGGCCAAGATCATCAAGGCCCGCAACATCGTGGCCGAGTGAGCCGCACGCAGAACCAAAGCGGAGACACCCATGAAGACAACAAGCGAATCCACCATCGGCATCGTCGGTGCCGGCATCGGTGGCCTGGTGGCTGCCATCGCGCTGCGGCGCGCCGGGCATGACGTGGTGGTGTTCGAGCAGGCGAAGCAGTTCGCCCGCGTCGGCGCCGACATCAACCTCACACCCAACGCCGTGCGCGCGCTCGATGGCCTCGGCGTGGGCGAGGCGGCCCGCGTGACGGCGGCGCGCCCGTCGCACCGCATCAGCCGCACCTTCGACACCGGCGAGGAAACTTCGCGCCTGAAGATGGCCGATTCGGCGGAGCAACGCTACGGCGCGCCGCAGCTCACCATCCACCGCGCCGACCTGCTGGCCGCATTGGCCGACATGTTTCCGGCCGAGTGCGTGGCCCTCGGCAAGCGCGCGGAGAAGATCGCCGCGGATGACAAGGGCGTGAGCCTCTCGTTCGCCGACGGGACCAGCGCCCGTGTCGGCGTGCTGCTCGGCGCCGACGGCATCCACTCGTGCGTGCGCACCGCCATGTTCGGTGCCGAGAGCCCGCGCTTCACCGGCATCGTCGCCTACCGCGCCGTGGTGCCGGCCGAGCGCGTGGCCGGCGTGCCGAACCTCGGCGCCTTCACCAAGTGGTGGGGCCCGACCCCGCAGAGCCAGATCGTCACGTTCCCGCTGAACCGGGGCAGGGACATCTTCATCTTTGCGACCACGCCGCAAGACACCTGGCATCTCGAATCGTGGACCGCGCCCGGCAGCGTGGACGAGCTGCGGGAGCAATACGTGGCCTACCACCCCGAGGCGCGCGCCTTGCTCGACGCCTGCGACACGGTGCTGAAGACTGCGCTGTACGAACGCGACCCGATGCCCGCCTGGGCGCAAGGCCGCATGGCGCTGCTGGGCGATGCCGCGCACCCGATGCTGCCCTTCATGGCGCAGGGCGCTGGCATGGCCATCGAAGACGCGGTGGTGCTGTCGCGTCATCTCGAAGGCGTGGCCATGGCCGACGTTCCGGCCGCGTTGAAGAGCTTCGAGACCGCCCGCATCGAGCGAGCCAGCCAGGTGCAGCTCGGTTCGCGTGGCAACAACTGGCTGCGCGAAGGCGGCAACGCCGACTGGGTCTACGGCTACGACGCCTGGACTGCACCTCTCGGCACGCCTGCGATGGCCGCCACCGCCTGATTCATTCCACCTCACTCCACGGAGGCACACGATGCAACAAGACCGCTATCTCCAACCGCACCAGGCGCGCCAGCGCCCCGCGACCACCTACGAAGACCTGCTGGGCGACGTGATCGAACGCGCCTTTGCCGACGGCATCCACGACCTTGGCGGGCTGGTGCAGCGCCTGAACGACAGCGGCCTTGCCACGCCCGGCGGCCAGCCGTGGACCGAAGCGCTGTACCGCAAGGAAATGGCCGCGCTCGGCGCCTGAGCAGAGAGACAGAGAGAGACATCACCATGACCATCGCCATCACCCCCGTCTCCGCCGACCCGGTGGACCACCTGCTCGAGATCGGCCTGAAGGATCTCTGGTACCCGATCTGCCCCTCGCATTTCATCAAGGAGAACCCCATCTCTCTGCGCCGCCTCGGCCGCAAGCTCGCGCTGTGGCGCGACAACGAAGGCGTGCTGCATGCGCTGGAAGACCGCTGCCCGCACCGCGGCGCGCCGCTGTCGCAGGGCGTGGTGCTCGGCGACCGGCTTTCGTGCCCGTACCACGGCGTCGAGGTGCGCCACGACGGCGTCGTCACGCGCGTGCCCGGCAGCCCGGGCTGCAAGCTGGAAGGCTCGCAGGCCACGCGGCACTTTCATGTGCAGGAGCGTGCAGGCGCCGTGTTCCTCTACAACTCGAAGGAATCGGTCGACGTGCCGCCACCGCTGGTGCTGCCCGAGCAGCTGACCGATGACGCCGAATACGCGAACTTCCTCTGCTACACCGAATGGAAGGGCGACTACCGCTACGTGCTCGACAACGTGATGGACCCGATGCACGGCACGTACCTGCACAAGCAGTCGCACTCGATGGCCGAGGGCGACTCGAGCGCCAAGTTCGGTATTCGCGCGACCGACATCGGCTTCGTGTTCGAGAAGGAAGGCCAGCGCAACGTCAACTTCGACTGGACCGAATGGGCCGACACCGGCATCCACTGGATGCGCCTCGAAATCCCGTACCCGAAGACCGGCGGCCCCGGCGGCAACTTCATCATCATCGGGGCCTTCTCGCCGATCGCGAAGGGCATGACGGCCACCTTCTTCTGGCGCGTGCGCAAGCTGCCGGCGGGCTGGGAGCGCGACACCTGGCGCTTCCTCTACAAGAACCGCCTGGAGGCGCGCCACTGGCACGTGCTGGAGCAGGACCGCGTGATGCTCGAAGAGATGGAGCCCGACGCTAACCAGCACGAGAACCTGTACCAGCACGACCTGGGCATCGTCCGCCTGCGCCGCCACATGCGCAACCTCGCGGTTGCCCAATTGGCCGAGGCCGAAGCCACCACGGCATGAACCGCAAGCGAGCATCGCCATGTCTTCTCCCACGCTGAACGCCCTCGTGCACACCATGCGCTACGAGGCCGACGGCATCGTCAGCGTCGAGTTCCGGCCGGCCACACCGGCGGTGGACTTTCCCGCCTTCGAGGCCGGCTCCCACATCGACCTGCACCTGCCCAACGGGCTGGTACGCAGCTACTCGCTGTGCAACCCTTCGAGCGACCGCCAGCGCTACGTGGTCGGCGTGCTCAACGACCGCAAGAGCCGAGGCGGCTCGCGCTACGTGCACCAGCAGCTGCGCGTGGGCATGACGCTGCCCATCTCGGCGCCGCGCAACAACTTCAAGCTGGAAGAGGGCGCCGAGCGCTCGGTGCTGGTGGCCGGCGGCATCGGCGTGACGCCCATCTGGTGCATGCTGCAGCGGCTGGTGGCCATCGGCAAACCGGTCGAGATCCTGTATTGCGCACGCACCCGCAAGGAGGCGGCCTTCTGCGATGCCATCGAAGCGCTGGCGAAGGAAAAATCGGTACAACTCACCTGGCATTTCGACGACGAGAAGGGCGTTCCGCCCGACCTCGCGAAGCTGCTGGCCGGCAAGGGCACCACCAGCCACTACTACTGCTGCGGCCCGACGCCGATGCTCGACGCTTTCGAGAAAAGCTGCGAGCAACTCGGCTACGCCAACGCGCACATCGAACGCTTTGCCGCCGTGCACGTGGAGGCGCCCAGCGCCACGCAGAGCTGTGTGGTGATGTGTGCAAAGAGCGGCAAGAGTGTCGAGGTGCCTCCGGGCAAATCGATTCTCGACAGCCTGATCGACGCCGGCCTCAACCCCGACCACAGCTGCAAGGAGGGCGTCTGCGGCGCTTGCGAGACCGCTGTGATCGAGGGCGAAATCGATCACCACGACGGCATCCTCACGAAGATCGAACGTGCGTCCAACAAGACCATGATGATCTGCGTCTCTCGCTGCAAGGGCGAGCGGCTGGTGCTGGACATCTGAACAAGGCCACAACCCAAAGACGGCCGAGAAAAACCAACCGAGACATTCAATGAAAAAGTACTTGATCGCGATGGCTGCGGCCACCGCGGCTGGCGCAGCGCTGGCCCAATCTTCCGTCACGCTCTTCGGCGTGGTCGATGCCGCCGTCACCTATACCACGGGCAGCGGCGACGGTTCGGCCCACAAGACGCAGCTGACCAACAGCGGCAACATGTTCAGCCGCCTGGGCTTTCGCGGCACCGAAGACCTGGGCGGCGGCTACTCTGCCAACTTCTGGATGGAGATGGGCCTGCAGAACGACAGCGGGCAGGGCTTTCCGTCGAACTCGAACAACCAGGCCAGCGGCAACGGCACCGCGGGCATCCTGAGCTTCAATCGCCGCTCGACGGTGAGCCTTGCGGGCCCCTTCGGCGAAGTGCGGCTGGGGCGCGACTACGTGCCGGCGTTCTGGAACACGGCCATCTTCGATCCCTTCGGCACGGGTGGCGGCATCGGCGCCAACCAGATCTATTTCTCGGGCCTCGGCGGCCTGGTGGCACCCACCGGCACGCGCGCGTCGAACAGCGTCGGCTACTTCCTGCCGGCCAATCTTGGCGGCTTCTACGGGCAGGTGATGTATGCCATGGGCGAGAACGCTTCCAACTCGGTGCTGCCGAACACGCTGGCGTCGAACAAGCACGACGGCGAGCATACCGGCGCGCGCTTCGGCTACCAGAGCGGCGGACTCAACGTGGCCCTGGCCACCGGCCGCACGCGCTACGCGAGCGGCGACCTGCGCGTGACCAACCTCGGCGCGGCCTATACCTTCGATGCCTCGCTCATGAACCTCAAGCTCACGAGCGAGCTGTACAAGGAATCGAAGGGGAGCACCGACGCCAAGGGCGCGCTCATCGGCTTCCATCTGCCCATCGGGCCGGGAGAGATCAAGGCCTCGTATGCACGCTACAAGCTCGAGCCCGCCAACGCGGCGCTCAAGCCCACGTCGTCGAAGCTGGCCATCGGCTATGTGCACAACCTGTCGAAGCGCACGGCGCTGTACGCCACCATCGCGCGCATCAGCAACAAGAACGGTGCATCGCAGGCCCTGGCGGGCGCGATCACCATGCCGAACCGCGCCTCCAGCGGCACCGAGTTCGGCATGCGCCACATGTTCTAGGCGCGCAGGCGCGTCATCACCCTCACACCGGCAGGACAGATCATGCAGAGCAAGAACTTTCGTTGGTACGGCGTCCTCACGCTGTTCGTGATCGTTGCGATCTCCTACGTGGACCGCATCAACATCGCGGTACTGATCACCGATGCCGCGTTCCTGAACCACGTGGGCATCGCCGCCACCGACCGCGTGAGCCAGGGCTTCCTGGCGACGGCCTTCATGCTGGGCTATGGCGTGTCGGCTTTCGTGCTCACGCCGTTCTGCTCGGCCTTGTTCGGGGTGCGGCGCAGCCTGGTCTATGGGCTGATCCTCTGGGGCGTGGTGACGTGGGCCTCGCCGATGCTCCACAGCTACGGCCTGCTGCTGGCCTCGCGCGTGCTGCTGGGCGTTTCGGAAGGGCCGCTGTTCTCGCTGGCCTCGTCGTACATCAAGGCGCATTTCCGCAGCGACGAGAACGGCAAGCCCAACGCCTTCGTCAACATGGGCACGGGGCTGGGGCTGGCCATCGGTTATCCGCTGGTGGGCTGGCTGCTCACCCGGTTCGCGTGGGACACCTCGTTCCACGTGCTCGGTGTGCTGAACATCGTGCTCGGCATTCCGCTGGTGCTGGCCTTCGTGCGCATGCCGCCCGCGCATGCCGACGGTGTCAAGCCTTCGTCGTTCGGCGAGGCGATGGCGCGCGTGGGCGGCATCGTGAAGGGTGCGCTGCACACGCGGCATCTGTTCCTCATCACGCTGCTGACCTCGGCCGCGCTCGCCTACCTGTGGGGCAGCAGCAACTGGCTGCCGACCTACCTGCGCGAGGCGCGCGGCTTCTCGATGCGCGAGATGGGCTGGCTGGCCTCGCTGCCGCAGTACGCCACCGTGCTCGCGGTGTTCGTGGGCGGCGTGCTGATCGACAAGGTCGGGCGCGAGCGCGTGCCCTTCATCTTCATGGGCGCGAGCGCGGGCGTGGCGCTGTCGGTGTTGATGGCCATCAACGCGAGCGACCCGTATGCGGCGGCGTGCTGCCTCGTGGCGGCCAATTTCTTCTGGGGCCTGCAGAGCCCAGCCATTCCGAGCACGGTGCAGTACTGCTCGCGGCCCGAGCACACGGCCAGTGCGTTCGGCGTGACCAATGGCGCCGGCAGCCTGGTGGCGGGCTTCATGCCGGCGTTGATGGGCGGCGTGATCAGCGCTGTGTCGCATGGTTCGGGCGCATCGGGCGCGGCCGCGGCTTCGGCCGCCTCCGCCTCGGGCTTCTTCGCGGGCTTTGCGCTGCTGATCGGCACGCAGGTGGTGGTGTTCGGCTGCGGCTTCATGCTGTGGCTGCGGGACCGTACGCCGCCGGCAGTGGGCGTGTCTCAGTCGCAGGCTTCATAGCTGTTCCGCCGCAGAAATCCGATGCTGTGGCTGCAAGGTCACAGCGAATGCGCGCGGCATACGCGGCAGGCGACGCATGCGATGAACCATCTTCGTACCGCATGGCACACGCGATGTGCGGTGACTCCATTCGGCCTATCGCGCGCGAACATTTTGAGAGGGAAAAGTTCCGCGATCCGTTGAGCGAATGTGTGCGATCAGATAAAACTGAGCGCACACCAATGGACGAGGGAATGCGCGTGAAATCAACGACAAGAGCCGCAGAGAGTCTTGCCATCGCCGAGATGGCCCGTGCCGCTTGCACTTCGCGCAAACGCACCGCTTCGATATCCGGGCACTGAACGCAAGCCTTCGCGCTACAAGCCCGCGTTCGCATCCCACCACCCCGCGTTTCGACGGGAATGGAACCTCTTACGCCCCGCATCCTGGGACCACCGCTTCTTGCGCGGTGTGCCTTTGCATGACCGTGTGGTCCTGACGAACGCAAGCGTTCGCCGGGAGGGCATCGTGTTGCCCTTTTCTTTCAGATAACCCCGTTGTTCATCTCATCACCGCGCGCGTCACGCGCATCGCCGGCTATCCGCCGGTGCATGCGGGGCGGCGCATGTTTCTTCTTACCAAGAGTACCCAGAGGCGATCATGAAAAAATTCAGTACACCCGTCGTCAATCATCTTGCCATCACGGCGGTGACCCTTGCCGTGCTGACGGCATGCGGTGGCGGTGGAGACAGTGGTGGCGGTTCGCTCGGTGGCGCAGGCGTCGGTCTCGGTGCGCCATCGGAGCCGGTCGCTTCCGCTCCGGCGTCCGATCCCACGGCGAAGGCACCCGACGATGGCGCGCCCACCGTGGCGGCGGTCGACCGCACGGCCAAACCCATCGAACTGCCCGACACCGTCTGGCCGAGCAACTACAAGCTGTGGTTCCGCCCCGATGCGGCGCTCAAGACCTTCGTGGGCCGCGGCGACGTGGAGATCGAGGTGCTCAAGCCGGTCGATGCCATCGTCGTCGCCGCGCATAACCTGAACTTTGCCAAGGGCCGCACCACGCTGCGCAAGGTGTCGAAACCCGGCGAGGCGATCCCGCTGATCCCCACGCCGCAGACGCTCGGCGACTTCGTGCAGCTGCGCCTGAACGACGGCCAGATCGCCAAGGGGAAGTACCTGCTGCACATGGAGTGGGACGGCAAGATCCAGTTCTCCGATGCCGAGTACTGCCCACCCGCCGAAGTGGCGCGCAACCCGTTCTGCTCGGCCGCCACCGGCGTCTTCAAGGTGGGCCTTTCCACACCCGAAGGCGTGAGCAGCGACGCCATCGTGACGCAGGGCGAAACCAACTATGCGCGCCAGTGGTTCCCGGGCTGGGACGAGCCGGCCTTCCGCCACACCTTCGAGATCTCGGCCGAGGTGCCGGGTGACTGGAAGACCGTGTCGAACGGCGCGCAGACCGAGGCGACGAAGCTGCCCGACGGCTACCAGCGCGTGGCCTTCGAGAAGACGCCCTCGATGCCGATGTACCTGGCCTTCTTCGGCGGCGGCAAGTTCGACATCCTGGCCGACACCTTCAAGAACCCGCTCGACGGCAGCGACATGCCGCTGCGCTGGTTCACGCCGCCGGGCCGCTCCGACTGGGCGAAGTTCGCGATGGAGTGGACCAAGGTGTCGATGGACTACTACTACAAGTACACCGGCATCCCGCTGCCCTTCAAGAAGTTCGACACCGTCGCGGCCAACGACAGCTACGACAACAAGCCCAACACCGGCTTCGGCGGCATGGAGAACTGGGGCTCGATCTTCGAGTTCGCCGACCGCGTGCTGACCAAGCCGGGCGACACGCCGACGCTGTACTCGGTGACGGTGGTGACGCACGAGGTGGCGCACCAGTGGTTCGGCGACCTGGTCACGCTCGACTGGTGGGACAACGTGTGGCTCAACGAATCGTTTGCGCGCTGGTTCGAACGCCGCACCACGATCAAGTTCCACCCCGAGTACTACAGCTTCTCCGACTACGTGCTGGACAAGCACAACGTGATCGTGGCCGACCTGAAAAGCACGGCCGTGCCGGTGCAGCGCAACCTCAACGATGCGGGTTCGTTCGGCTTCATCAGCCCGTCGATCTTCGTCTACAACAAGGGCAGCCACGTGCTGGAGACCATCCAGAACTACATCGGCGAAGAGGCGATGCAGAAGGGCCTGCAGATCTACCTGAAGGACTACGCGTTCGGCAACGTCACGCCTTCGCGCCTGTGGAGTTCGCTGGAGAAGGCGACCGACAAGAAGGTCAGCGAGATCGGCGACAGCCTGATCCGCCAGACCGGCATTCCGCTGCTCACGGTGGACGCGCAGTGCGCGGGCAACAGCACCTACGTGAACATCACGCAGGAGTCGTTCCCCAACCAGAACGTGTACCCGGCCTCGACGTGGACCATCCCCGTCACGCTGGCGTACGGCGACGCGATGGACCAGCGCAAGACCTTCGTGATGTCGAACAACAGCACGCAGGTGGAACTGCCTGGCTGCACGGCGGTGCTGGCCGGGCCGACCGGGCAGGACTACTACGTGAGCAACTACAGCGCGCAGTCGTGGAGTGCGCTGCTGGCCAAGGCGCAGAGCTTTGCCGGCAACAAGCCGCTGCTGCTGAACATCGAGCGCGATGCGTTCCGGCTGCTGAGCGTGGGGCGCATCACGCAGGCGCAGTACGACCAGATCAAGGGCGTGCTGAACCTGCCGGCGACGCTGCTGGCCAAGACGCAGGTCAGCGAGCAGAAGATGGCGGCGGTGGCCACCGGTGCGGAGAAGGAGGAGTACCCGCATGCGCTGCGCTTCCAGGGCGGCCTGAAGCTGCGCGAGAACCTCAAGCGCTGAACGTTGTTTGAAACCCCGGCGCGCACCGTCCGGCATGCCTGCAGGGCGGCGCGCGCCTCATCACACCGGGATCATCATGAATACAGCATTTAAATGGTTGGCCATGAGCGCTTGCGCCATGTTGCTGGGCGCTTGCGGCGCAAGCAATGGCGGGCCAGAGGCCGAACTGGTCGGGGTCTACGCCGTGAAGCAGAACGGTGCGCTCAAGGAACTGGTCAAGATCGAGCGGCAGGGCGACCGCTACGTGATGCGCGACAAGGTGCGCACGCCCGAATGGAGCGAGCCGAAGATGCAGATGCAGCCCGTGACGCGCGAGCGCTGGAGCCGCATCACGACCGACACGGAGAACACGTCCTTCGTCGGCATCTCGAGCGACCAACTCGGCATCTTCAAGGTGCCGCCTGGGTGGCAGAAGAACGGCTTCAAGACGCAGACAGGGTACTTCCTGTTCTACTCACAAGGGCCTGTGGAGGCGTACAAGCTTTGATTCGCGCTGCGTGTTCGGGGCGTCGCTCACGCCGACGGGGACATTCGCGGAGGGAAGTACCCGGTGGCCTGTGCACGCGCCCTGAACAGGAGCGCTCAACTACGGCGCAACGATTGCACCCTCGATGCGATGGCGTTTCAACGCATCGGCAACAAAGCCCGAAGCCTTCATCTCCTCGACAAAGGCAGCAAGCAGCGCCTGCGCCTCGGCGCCCCGGCTGGCCGGCGTACCCATCGCCTGCTGGATCACCATGAAGCGCCCAGGCAGCACACGCACACCCGGCGCGCGGGCAGCCTCGCCTTCGAGCAGCTGGCGGATGCCCGCTGCCACCTCGACCTGGCCCGCGCGCAATGCGGCGAGCGCAGGGCCGGCACCCTGGAGGCGCACGATCTCGGCGGCCTTGATCTCGCGTGTGAGGAACAGGTCGTAGGCGCTGCCCGAGCCGACCGAGATGCGATGGCCTTCGGCATCGACCTGCGCGTTGTCGGTCAGCGCCGACGATTCGGGCACGAGGTAGCTGCCTTCGATCAGCACGTAGGGTGCCGTGAAGCGCAGCCCTTCGCTGCGCGCGGGATCGACCGCGAAGAAGCCGATGTCGGCTTTCTCGTTCTTCACCGCGTCCACCGAGGCCGCGGCCTTCTCGAACACCACCAGCTCGACGCCCACGCCAAGGCGCCGCGCGAACTCGCGGGCAAGGTCGATCGATACGCCGACAGGCTCACCCGTGGCGACGTCCTTGTTGGCGAGGATCGGATTGCCGAGGTTGATCGAGGCGCGCAGCGTGCCGCTGGGCACAAAGGCGGAAACGAGGGCGGGGGAGGCCGTTGTCGGTCGAGGCTGGGTCATGGCGTTGGGCGTCGATGAAGGCTGGGAATGCGTACCAGTTTACGGCCCGACAGGCAACCGGGCAGTGATGAGGAGGGCCGGCTCCCCACCGGTCTGCATCAACAGGCCAAGACTAACGGCCGGGCTGAAAACCGGGGGTAGGGACTGGGTTGCAGTCCGGCAAAGGAGAAGCCTTTTGATCGGGATAGAGCTGTACTACGGCAAAGTCATTGCTTGATCCGTAGGCCATTTGCTCCCGGTAAGGGTGCGAAATAGTCCTTACCTGGATATCAGTGGGGAACAGTGCTTTGAGCGCGCGTGCGGCGCTCTCCGCTCGTTGCTTCGCCCGTTTCTCGGCCCTTCGCAGTGGCTCATCCGGAGTTCTTAGCGAGGCGCCTGCTTCAACTGAGGCGTAATCGAATTTTGGGTACTGTGAAGTCGCGCCGTCGATCCATGCAGCCAACTTGACTATTTGAGCTTTATCCAGATCAGATGTACCCGCTCCGAACGCGAGCGATGTCTGGACGATGTACTGGCAAGCCGAGGCGTTGGTACAGATCGTGAATGTCAGCAGTATTGAAAGTGCTCTAGCGAGCATGGAAAACCTCGTCCCAGACCACGTAGCCAGCGATGCTATCAGCGTTGCTTCGCATTCTTTGCGGGTCTGTTTTCGCGGCCTCGCGAGAAGACCTAAGGTAGTACAGAGCATCAAAGCTTCCAAAGCAGTCGTTGAAATGCGTGACCTCGTGAATAAGCGTTGAGAGCTTTGAATCCTGATCGGCAGAAATGGGGCGAAGCGCGCAGAACTTGATATTGATCGCGATGGTATGGGTAGCGGTATCTGGCTTGCAAACACCCGCAGCCGCATCATCCGCGTTGCTCGGCAAGATGCAACCGACATGCTTGAGTGCTGTTTCCGAGTAGCGCACGAAGTTTCTGGCATCGAGCCCTCGAAGCACTTGCACGCATGCCTTCAAGCCCTGTTGCAGGTATTCGCGGGTGCTCTGGTCGGCCACGCCAAACCAATCTTTCACTCGGGATCTATCAGCCTCATTCCATCGCTCCAACTCGGGGAGCCGCTTCCCGGAAATGAGCGATACCGCCTTGTCGCGCAGTTCCAGCACCGTGGTCACAAACTCCTTGTTCGTCATGTTGGGACAGATGTTTTCGGTCTGTTCGGCCTCGGCTGGGTGCGCAACACCTGCATCCACCACTTTCTTCAACGCCGCCATCTCCGAAGGCGCGGCGGCAACCAACATGGCCATTGCTGCCACGCTCGGTTCGGCTCCAGCGGCGTACCACGCACCGTCATCGTATGTTGATGTGTGCTGCAGCGTGGCAAGCAGGGGCTGTGGCATCGGGCAGTGGCAGATCACCACGTCGCCTTCCAGCGCGGCCTCTGAAATGAATTGAAGACGCCGTGGCCCTCCTGCCTTGGCGATGATGCCCACGCTGTTGCAGCCCTCACAGTAGGCCCTGCCGCCTATCAACGCGATGCGGTGGCCATACAGACCGAACATCGGACCGTCGTAAGGCAGAACCCGCCCGCCAAGTGCCGGCGGATCGCCGACGACAAGAATTTTTCGCTCCATTTGGCACGCTCCCAGTAGATGACGGGGCGTTGTACGTGGCTGTGCGCACTGACACTGTTGCCCATCGTCAACCGGCTGGTCGTTTGTCACGAAGGCCGACGTTTTCGGCCTGTATCGGGCTGGCGAAGTTAGAACAAATCTGCGGGCTTGGCCTCCGGTTCGCAGCTGTCGATGATCAACGTCTGCTGATTGGCCCGGTATCCCGTGCACGCCAGTGCTCGCGCGAGACCCCGGCGCCGCACGTGCGCGCCGAGTTCTTCCGGTGTGATGGCCGCACGCTCTGACGGTGCGCGCTCAACGTGCCGACAGCGGCTCCAGCCCCGTCTTCGCGATGGTCGGCGCCGCGGCCGGGGAGTTGAGATAGCGGATAAGCTGCCCCGCCGCATCGGGCTGCTTCGATGCGGTGGCGATGCCGGCCGAGAACACCGTCACGCGCTGCACCTCGGCGGGCAGCGGACCGATGTAGTCGATGCCCTCGATGGGCAGCAGCTCGCTCACCTGCTGCAGGCCGAGCGCCGCGTCACCGCGCGCCACCACCGTGCCCACGCGCTCGCTCAGGATGCGCTTGCTCTTGGGTTTCACCTGGTCTTCGATGCCCAGCTTCTTGAGCAGCTCGGTCTCGTAGTAGGTGCCGCTCGCGCTCGCCGAGTAGGCGATCGACGGTGCCGCGAGCAGCGTGCGCTTGAGCGCGTCGACCGTGCCGATGTCCGGCTTGGGCGCGCCCTTGCGCACCGCGAAGCCGATGGACGAGCGCACCAGGTCGACCTGGCTGCCCGCCACCACCTTGCCCTGCGCCACCAGCGCATCGAGCGCCGGGCGCGCGAGGATCACGACGTCGGCCGGCTCGTTGCGCGCCAAGCGGCTGGGGATCGAGTCGGTGGCGTTGCCCATCGAGGCGCCATAGGCGGTTTTGACGGTGCGGCCGCTGCTGCGCTCGAACTCCGGGCGCAGGTCGTTGTAGGCGGCGGTGAAGCCGCCCGAGGTCATGACGTGGATGTCTTCGCCCGCAGGCTTGTTGCCGCCGCCGAGGGTGCCGCAGCCGGCGAGCGCGAGGGCTGCGATCAGCGGCAAGGCAGCGCGGCGGGTGAGGGCGAGGAAGGGGGAAGGAAGGGGCTTTGTCACGATGTCTCCGGGAGGAAGAAAAGGCCAGTGGCCTGGAGGCCGCCTGTCGTTTGCCTATCGTAGAGGCCGGAGCTGTCATTCCGCCTTCAGCGGATTCGGGGTTATCACCGAGGCGACACGGCTTGTTGGGTGCATCGGCGGATCGCGGCTGCCTGGACGCCGCATCTCTTGATCGACCGGCAGGGACGCTCCTTTCCCGCCGGCCGGGTTGGCGCATCAATCGACGAGGTCGAAGCAGCAGCCCGCGTAGTACGGCTTGTCGCCGCCAGCGACGAAGGGCACCTCGATCGGCTTGCCCTCGTTGCGCCACACGTCGCGCTTCCTGTAGCCCGAGCGTGCGAGATCGGCCAGGAGTTCGTCGTGGTGCTGGATGCGGTAGGCGCACACGGCCACGCCGATGCTGTTGAGCGTGTAGATCGTGCGCTCGGGGTGCACGGCCGTGGTGTTCATGATGATGCGCCTCGGCTTCACGGCCAGCGCGGAAAGAATCGCGTCCATGCGCGTCGGCAGGTACTGCAGGCTGCCCGAGACATACAGCACGTCGCAGCCGCTCGCATCGCGGTAGTCGGTGGTGAAGCCGAGCTGCGCGGTGGCTTCCCGCTTCACGGCCATCGCGCGGCCGCTCTCGACCACGCCGGGCACGTCGCACACGGTCCATTGCAGGGTGGCGGGGTAGCTCAGCACGCGCCGGAATGCGTAGTACTTGATGCCGACGTGCCCGCCGAGGTCGAACACGCGCGTCAGCCCCGCATCGATGGAGCGCCCCAGCCAGAAGAGGCCGGGATAGTCGTAGAAATAGATCTGCGGGCTGTAGAGGTCGCTCGCATCGGCATTGGCATAGCCCACGGCTTTGGAGGGCGGCGCACCGGCCTCGGCCGCCGCGAAGCTCTCGAACGAGCCCATGAAGAGGTTCTCGTCCGTGTTGTTCAGGAACTTGCGCCTGTACGCACTTTCGCGGGGAGGAAACTGCAGAAGGCTTGAGAGCATTGTTGACTCCGGTGGCGTTCTCATTTTGAATGCAACCAAAGTATTCGCGACCTATAGCCCCGTGCCGTTGGGGCGGTTACCCCATGGGGGTTACATACCGCTCGCCAGCGCCGCCGCAGCCGCCCGCGTCTCCACCCCCAGCTTCTCGAAGATGTGCTCCAGGTGCTTGTTCACCGTGCGCGGGCTGGTGCCGAGAATGTCGCCGATGTCGCGGTTGGTCTTGCCCTTGGCGAGCCAGGAGAGCACCTCGGTCTCGCGCGGCGTGAGGGCGGCATCGGCCAGCCGGGCCGCCGGGCCTTCACGCTGGATGGCGAACAGCAGCATCGTCTCGCCGAGCGCCGCGGCGCCGAGGTTGCGCACCGACAGCCGCATGCCCGTGGCGGTGCCGATGGCAATGGCCGCGCCCGGCGCCAGCGCCGGTTCCAGCGACGCGGGCAGCAGGCCCGGCGCCACCGGGTCTTCGAGCGCGTGCAGCCACAGCGCGGCCTGCGGCGAGCGCCACGCGATGCGCCCGCGCGTGTCGACGAACACCACGCCCATGCCGGCCACATCGACCGCGTCGCGCGCCATGCGCGTGATGCGGGCGTTGCGCGCGTGCGTGTGCAGCCGCGCCAGCACCTCCTGTGCGCGGATCGGCTTCACCACGTAGTCGACTCCGCCGCACTCGAAGCCCTCGACCACGTGCGAGGTTTCCGACAGGCCCGTCATGAACAGCACCGGGATGTGCGCGAGCGCCGGGTTGGCCTTGATGCGCCTGCAGGTCTCGAAGCCCGAGAGACCGGGCATCAGGCCGTCGAGCAGGATCGCATCGGGCACCACGAGTTCGAGCCGCTGCAGCGCGGCCTCGCCGTCGACCGCCACCAGCACGGTGTAGCCGCTGGCCTCCAGCGTGTCGCACAGCATGCCGAGGCTGCTGGGCGCGTCGTCCACCACCAGCACCACGGGCCGTTCGGATGACGATTCAGGGGGCGAGGGTGTCTGCATCTTCGGCCAGTGCGTTGCGGAGGTTGTCGAGTTCGAAGCGCACGACCATGCCGCGCAGCCAGGTGCAGGTCGATGCGGCGGCGGGCGAGGCGGCTGCCAGCCGGTCGAGCGCCGTGTGCAGGCCGCGCACGTGGCCCATCTGCACGAGGCGCATGAGTTCGGCGCGGTCGTCTTCCGAAAGAGCGAGTTGCCGGGGGCGCTGCAGCGCTGCTTCTGCGTCACCCGCGAGGGGCGCAAGTGCGTCAGCGGTCGACAGCCATTCGAGCCCGAGGTGGCGCTCCAGCGTGGCGATCAGCTCCGACTCGATCACTGGCTTGCCCACAAAGGCCTGGCAGCCTGCCGCTTGCAGGCGCTCGTTCTTGTTCTCGAACATGTTGGCCGAGACGATGATGATCGGGATGTCCCCGAAGCCCGAGGCGCGCACCGAGGTGGCGGTCTGCCAGCCGTCCATGTCGTCCATCGTCAGGTCGAGCAGGATGGCCGAGGGCAATTCTTCGCGCAGGCTGTCGAGGCACTCGGTGCCGCTTGCGGCCTCGCGTATCTCGAAGCCCAGCGGTACGAGCATGCCGGCCAGCATCTGGCGCTGCACGGGCTGGTCGTCGACCACCAGCAGCGTGCGGCGCGCGCCGATGTAGCCCGACACGGGCTGCCGCAGTGCGCCGGCCTTGGCCTGCGGGCCCGGGTCGGCCACCTCGCGCAGGTACACGCGCACGCTGAAGGTGCTGCCCTGCGACGAGGTCGATGCCAGCTTGAGCTCGCCGCCCATCAGCGAGGTGAGCAGCCCGGTGATGGTGAGGCCCAGCCCCGTGCCCGGCTCGCCACGGCGGCGACCCGCTGCGCCGCGCTCGAAGGGCAGGAAGATGCGCTGGTGGTCCTGCGGCGCGACGCCGATGCCGGTGTCGACCACGTCGAAGCGCAGTACCTCGCGCCGCGCATCCACATGCAGCGTGACCGTACCGCTGTCGGTGAATCGCACGGCATTGGTCAGCAGGTTGATGAGGATCTGCCGCAGCCATTTCGCATCGGCGTGCACCCACGGCGGCAACCGCCCTGCATGCGTGCAAACGAAGGCCAGGCCCTTGTTCTCGGCCTGCGGGCGCACCATGTGCACGAGCTGGTCGAGAAACGCGGGCAGCGCGAGCGGCGCGGGTTCGAGCTGCAGCCGGCCGGCCTCGATGCGCGCCAGGTCGAGCAGCCCGTCGATCAGGCCCAGCATGTGCTCGCCGCTGCGGTGAATGGTCTGCACCGCCTCGCGCGGGGGCGCGACCGTGTCGCCCTTGAGCAGGATCTGCGAGTAGCCCAGGATGCTGTTGAGCGGCGTGCGCAACTCATGCGTCATGCCGGCCACATAGCGCGTCTTGGCCTGGTTCGCGGCCTCGGCGGCTTCCTTGGCGGTCTGCAGTGCGGCGTCGGTGCGGCGGTGCGCCTCGATCTCGAGCGCGAGCAGGTTGTTGTGGCGCATCGATTCTTCCTGCGCCATCTGCCGGCTCTCGCTGCCCAGCACCACCCACCATGCGGCGACCGCGGCCACCACCGAGAGCAGCGCGAACACTTTCAGGAAGGCCGTGGCCATGACCGAATCGCTCGTGCCCGCCAGCGCCTCCTGCGCATAGACCACGCCGACCACGGTGGCCAGCAATGCAATGAGCGAGGTGGCGATCAGCAGGTAATGCGCCACGCGGAAGTTGAGCCGCGCCGACAGCGCCGGCGGCAGCAGCGCCTGCAGCCAGCCGCTCATCTGCTCGGCCGCGCGCGAGTCGGTCTTGCAGCGGTCGTGGCAGCGCGATTCGAGCGTGCAGCACAGCGAGCAGATCGGTGCGCTGTAGGCCGGGCAGTGCGCCATGTCTTCCGACTCGAAGCTGTTGTCGCATACCGAGCACTTCACGTTCTGGCCGGGCGTCCAGCGGTCGATGTCGTGGCGCGCGAGGTAGTAGCGCCCGCGCGTGCGCCAGGCCAGCAGCGGCGACACGGCCATGGCTGTCACCAGCGCGATGAAGGGCGAGAAGGCTTTTGCCCAATGGCCGAGCACGCCCGAGTAGGCCAGCATCGCCAGCGCGGCGGCACCCAGCATCGCCACCAGCCCGACCGGGTTGATGTCGTACAGGTGCGCGCGCTTGAACTCGATGGTCTTCGGGCTCCACCCCAGCGGCTTGTTGATGACCAGGTCGGCCACCAGCGCGCCGACCCAGGCGATGGCGATGTTGCTGTAGAAACCCAGCACGTGCTCCAGCGCCGCGAACACGCCGAGCGCCATCAGCAGGATCGCGATGACCACGTTGAACACCAGCCACACCACGCGCCCCGGATGGCTGTGCGTGAGCCGCGCGAAGAAGTTCGACCATGCCAGCGAACCCGCGTAGGCGTTGGTGAGGTTGATCTTCATCTGCGAGACCACCACGAAGAGCACCGTGATGCCCAGTACCCAGGCCGGGTCGCGCAGCACGTACGAGAAACCGGTGAGGTACATCTGCGTCGGCTCGATCGCATGGATGCCGGGTATCTCGTGCTGCAGCGCGAGGAAGGCAAGGAAGGCCCCGCCCATCATCTTCAGCATGCCCGGCACGATCCAGCCCGGCCCCGCGATCAGCACCGCGGCCCACCAGCGGCCCCGGTTGGCGGCTGTCTTCTCGGGCAGGAAGCGCAGGTAGTCGACCTGTTCGCCGATCTGCACCACCAGCGAGAAGGCCACCGTGGCGGCCGCTCCGAACATCAGTGGGTCGAAGCCGCTGCTGTCGGAGGTGCGGCCCACGAGGCCGGTGAAGTCGGCGTAGAGCTCGGGCTTCTTCACCATCACCGCGATGAAGGGGCAAACGAACAGCACGATCCAGATCGGCTGCGTCCACAGCTGCAGCCCCGAGATGAGCGTGATGCCGCGCGCCACCAGCGGAATGATGACGATGGACGACACCAGGTACAGCAGCCACAGCGGCCAGTCCAGGTACATCTGCAGTGCCAGCGCGAGGATGGCCGCCTCCAGCGCGAAGAAGATGAAGGTGAAGCTCGCGTAGATCAGCGAGGTGAGGGTGGAGCCCAGGTAGCCGAAGCCCGCGCCGCGTGTGAGCAGGTCCATGTCCACGCCGTGGCGCGCCGCGTAGTAGGAGATCGGCAGGCCGGTGAGGAAAGTGATGAGCCCCACCACCAGGATGGCCCACAGCGCGTTCGAGAAGCCGTAGCTCAGCCCGATGGCACCGCCGATGGCCTCCAGCGCCAGGAACGAGGTGGCGCCGAAGGCCGCGTTGGCCACGCGGAACTCCGACCACTTGCGAAAGCTGCGCGGCGTGTAGCGCAGCGCGTAGTCCTCCAGCGTTTCGTTCGCGACCCATGCGTTGTAGTCGCGGCGGATGCGAAAGATCTTCTGTCCGGAGACGGATTGCATGGCTGGTTCTCGCGGCGGCGGTGGCATGGGGCAGGTACAGCAAGAAGCGCTCCCTGTGCTTCTTTCCCCTCGATGTTTTCCACCGATGTCTGGCTCGCGAGTCTGCGGGCAGGGCCGGCTCCCGCCGCTACGTTGAATGACGTATTCGCGCAAACCCGGGTGATTTCTAAAGTACCAGCCATGGTGCTCGAGGCACCGTCCGATGCACTGCGATGGTGCGCGGCTCTACTTTCCAACAACCTGCCTGGAGTTTCCTGATGTCGCGTGATTCAGATCTTTCTCTCGATGCCATGGCATTGCGCCGCCGCCGTCTGCTGCAGGGCGCCGCCGCGCTGCCCGTGATGGGCCTGAGCGGCCTGAGCTTCGGCCAGGGGCAGTTCCCCACGGCCAAGGTCAACACCACCAAGCTCGCCGTGACCGACACCGAGGTAACGGTGGGCCAGCTGCATTCGTCCACCGGCACCATGGCGATTTCGGAGACCGGCTCCATCCAGGCCGAGCAGCTCGCCATCGACCAGATCAACGCCATGGGCGGCGTGCTGGGCCGCAAGATCAAGGTCATCAAGGAAGACGGCGCCTCCGACTGGCCGACCTTCGCCGAGAAGTCGAAGAAGCTGCTGGTCAACGACCACTGCGCGGCCGTGTTCGGCTGCTGGACCAGCGCCTCGCGCAAGGCAGTGCTGCCTGTGTTCGAGAAAGAGAACGGCCTCTTGTACTACCCGACCTTCTACGAAGGCCTGGAACAGAGCAAGAACGTGATCTACACCGGCCAGGAAGCCACGCAGCAGATCATCTGGGGCCTGGACTGGGGCGCGAAGGAGAAAAAGGCCAAGACCTTCTTCCTGGTGGGCTCCGACTACATCTGGCCGCGCACCTCGATGAAGATCGCGCGCAAGCACATCGAGAACTTCCAGAAGGGTTCGGTCAAGGGCGAGGAGTACTACCCGCTGGGCCACACCAACTTCAACTCGCTGATCAACAAGATCAAGGTGGCCAAGCCCGATTGCATCTTCGCGGCGGTGGTGGGCGGCTCGAATGTGGCTTTCTACAAGCAGTTGAAGGCCGCGGGCATCACCGGCGACAAGCAGTTCCTGCTGACGCTGGCCGTGACGGAAGACGAAATGACCGGCGTGGGTGGCGAGAACTTCGCGGGCTTCTACTCGTCGATGAAGTACTTCCAGTCGCTGGACAACGCGAACAACAAGAAGTTCGTGGAAGCCTTCAAGGCGAAGTACGGCAAGGATGCGGTGATCGGCGACGTGACGCAGGCGGGGTATCTGGGGCCGTGGCTGTGGAAGGCGGCGGTGGAGAAAGCCGGCAGCTTCGACGTGGACAAGGTGGTGGCGGGCTCGCCGGGCATCGAGCTGAAGACGGCGCCAGAAGGCTACGTGAAGCTGGACGCGAACCATCACCTGTGGAGCAAGGCGCGTATCGGGCAGGGGCAGCTCGATGGCACGTTCAAGGTGGTGGCGGAGTCGGCTGAGCTCATCAAGCCGGATCCGTTCCCGAAGGGCTATCAGTAAGCCAGTAAGCAGGCCGTCGGCCCTCACCCCAACCCTCTCCCGCTGGCGGGAGAGGGGACAACTCCAACATTCCGGACTTCCCGCCATGACTCTGTCGGACATGATGAACATCGGCCTCATGCAGGGCTTCGCGGGGCTGAGCCTTTTCGCGGTGCTGCTGCTGATGGGGCTGGGCCTGGCGATCATCTTCGGCCAGATGGGCGTGATCAACATGGCGCATGGCGAGTTCATGACCATCGGCGCCTACTCGATCTTCCTGGCCGCGCAGGTGACCGAGCGCATGGCGCCTTCGCTCATGCCGTACTACTTTCCGATCGCGATCGGGCTGGCCTTCGTGTTCGCCTTCATCGCGGGCTGGCTCGTGGAGTGGGCGCTGATCCGCCACCTGTACAAGCGACCGCTCGACACGCTGCTCGCCACCTGGGGCGTAAGCCTGGGCCTGCAGCAGATTTTCCGCACCTTCATCGGCCCGAAGGAAGTGAGCCCCACGCTGCCCGAGTGGCTCATGGGCTCGTGGACGCCGCATGAAGGCCTCGACATTCCGATCAACGGCCTGTTCGTGCTGGCGCTCACCGCGCTGGTCACGGGCGGCGTGCTCATCGCGCTGCACAAGAGCCGCTGGGGCCTGCGGGTGCGTGCCACGGTGGCCAATCGCGTGATGGCCAACGCCACCGGCATCGACACGAAGAAGACCGACCGCCTCACCTTCGCCATCGGCTGCGGCATTGCCGGCGTGGCGGGCGCGGCCTTCACCACCATCGGCTCCACCGGGCCGACCTCGGGCTCGCTCTACATCGTCGACGCCTTCCTGGTCGTCACCTTCGGCGGCGCGGCCAGCCTCTTCGGCACGGTGGTATCGGCCTTCGGTATTGCACAGACGCAGTCGATCTCCGAGTTCTTCATGACCGGCTCGATGGCCAAGGTGCTGACGCTGTCGCTGATCGTGCTGATCCTGATGATGCGACCGCAGGGCCTATTCGCAGTCAAGGTCCGCCGCTGAACCCGATTCCTGTTTTGGAGAACGTTCCGATGAATTTCATCAAGGCCTCGATCCAGCGCTACCAGCTCGGCAGCCTGTTGCTGCTGGTGCTGCTGCTCGCGGTGGTGCTGCCGCTGTCGCTCGACATCTTCCGCCTCAACCTCGTGGGCAAATACCTCACCTACGCCTTCGTGGCCGTGGGCCTCGTGATGGTGTGGGGCTACGGCGGCGTGCTGAGCCTGGGGCAGGGCGTGTTCTTCGGCATCGGCGGCTATGCGATGGCGATGTTCCTCAAGCTTGAAGCCTCCGACCCCGTTTCCACCAAGATCCAGACCACGCCCGGCATTCCGGACTTCATGGACTGGAACCAGATCACCGAACTGCCCGCGCTGTGGCTGCCGTTCAAGAGCCTGCCGCTGAGCCTCGCGCTGGTGGTGCTGGCGCCGATGGCGCTGGCCTGGCTCGTGAGCTTCGCGATGTTCAAGCGGCGCGTGGGCGGCGTGTACTTCGCGATCATCACGCAGGCGGTGGCGCTCATCTGCACCGTGCTCATCATCGGCCAGCAGGGCTATACGGGCGGCGTGAACGGCATGACCGACCTGAAGACGATGCTGGGCTGGGACACGCGCACAGACGGCGCCAAGTACGTGCTGTATTACGTCTGCGTCGGCCTGCTGGTGGCGAGCATCGTGCTGTGCCGCTGGGTGCAGACAAGCAAGCTCGGCACGCTGCTGCTGGCCATGCGCGACAAGGAAGACCGGGTGCGCTTCTCGGGCTACGACGTGTCGAACTTCAAGGTCTTCATCTTCTGCCTGGCGGCCGCGCTTTCGGGCATCGGTGGCGCGATGTTCGCGCTGCAGGTGGGTTTCATGTCGCCGAGTTTCGTGGGCATCGTGCCTTCGATCGAGATGGTGATCTTCTGTGCGGTGGGCGGGCGCATGAGCCTGGTGGGCGCGGTGTATGGCGCGCTGCTGGTGAATGCGGGCAAGACGCTGTTCTCGGAGAGCTTTCCGGACCTGTGGCTGTTCCTGATGGCGGGCCTCTTCATCGGCGTGACCATGGCCTTCCCGATGGGGCTCGCGGGTTTGTGGGAAGAAAAGATCCGGCCATGGTGGAAATCGCGCCGCCAAGCCTTGCGCGATGCGGCAGTCAAGCGACCGGCGGCCGCAGCACCCGTGGTGCCCACAGCCACACCATCCGAACCCACGCTGCCCGACGGCGTCGGCAGCCAGCACGCCTGAACCCGGAGCCACACCCTCATGAGCAACACCGACTTCGCGCTCGCCGTGGAAGACCTCACCGTGTCCTTCGATGGCTTCAAGGCCATTGACGACCTCACGCTGTACATCGACCGCAACGAGCTGCGCGTGATCATCGGCCCCAACGGAGCCGGCAAGACCACGCTGCTCGACCTGATCTGCGGCAAGACGCGCGCGAGCGCCGGCAGCATCAAGTTCAACAACACCGAGCTCACGAAGATGGCCGAACACAAGCGCGTGCGGCTGGGTATCGGGCGCAAGTTCCAGACGCCGTCGATCTACGAGAACCTCTCGGTGTTCCAGAACCTGGAGGTCTCATTCCCGAAGGGCCGCTCGGTGTTCGGTGCGCTGGCTTTCAGGTGCGACGACGAGGTCAAGAACAAGGTGCAGGCCATTGCCGAGGACATCGGCCTTGCCGACAAGCTCGACACCGAGGCCGGCTTGCTGAGCCACGGCCAAAAGCAGTGGCTCGAGATCGGCATGCTGCTGATGCAGGAGCCGGAGCTGTTGATGCTCGACGAGCCCATCGCCGGCATGAGCGCGCGCGAACGCGAACTCACGGCCGAGCTGCTCAAGCGCATCTGCCAGAACCGCGCAGTGATCGTCATCGAGCATGACATGGCCTTCGTGAAGCAGATCGCGCACAAGGTTACCGTGATGCACCAGGGAAAGATCCTTGCCGAGGGGCCGATGGAGAAGGTGCAGGCCGATCCGAAGGTCATCGACGTCTACCTGGGCCACTGACATGAGCAACATCAACCTGAAGGTCGAAGACCTGCACGTCGCCTACGGCCAGAGCGAGGCGCTGCACGGCATCTCGTTCGAGGGCCATGCCAACGAAACCATCGCCATCATGGGCCGCAACGGCATGGGCAAGACCACGCTGTTCAAGGGCCTGATGGGCGTGTTGCCGTTGAAGAGCGGGCGCATCGAGGTGGCAGGCCAGGACGTGTCGCGCGACGAGAGCTTTCGCCGCGTCGCCAAGGGCATCGCCTACGTGCCGCAAGGCCGCATGATCTTCCCGACGCTGACAGTGGAAGAGAACATCCAGACCGGCTTGGAAAACTCGAAGACCCGCCGAATCCCCGAGGAAATCTACGCGCTGTTCCCCGTGCTGTGGGACATGAAGACCCGCAAGGGCGGCAACCTCTCCGGCGGCCAGCAGCAGCAACTTGCGATTGCGCGCGCCCTCGTCACCGACCCCAAGGTGCTGCTGCTCGACGAGCCCACCGAAGGTATCCAGCCTTCGATCATCAAGGACATCGCCAAGGCGCTCAACGAGATCCGCAAGCTGCGCGGCATCACCATCGTCGTGTCCGAGCAGGTGCTCAGTTTCGCGATGGACGTGGCCGACAGGCTCTTCGTCATTGAAGGCGGCCGGTTCGTGCACGAGACCGCGCGCGACAAGACAGATGTCGACCACATCAAGGCCTATCTCTCCGTTTGATCTGACCACAACCAACCCAACCAGGAGCCACTGCACATGACTGACACGCTGATCAAGGTCGACCTGACCAAGTCGCCCGTCGAGAACGAGAACATCCACAATCGCTGGCATCCGGACATTCCGATGGCCTGCTGGGTCAACCCGGGCGACGACTTCATCCTCGAGACTTTCGACTGGACCGGCGGCTTCATCAAGAACAACGACAGCGCCGACGACGTGCGCGACATCGACCTGAGCACCGTCCACTACCTCTCGGGCCCCGTGGGCGTGAAGGGCGCGGAGCCCGGCGACCTGCTGGTGGTTGATCTGCTCGACATCGGCGCCAAGCAGGACAGCCTCTGGGGCTTCAACGGTTTCTTCTCGAAGAAGAACGGCGGCGGCTTCCTGACCGACCACTTCCCCGAGGCGCAGAAATCGATCTGGGACTTCAAGGGCATGTTCACCAGTTCACGCCACGTTCCGGGCGTGAACTTCGCGGGGCTGATCCACCCCGGCCTGATCGGCTGCCTGCCCGACAAGCCCATGCTCGACATGTGGAACGAGCGCGAGAAGGCCCTTATCGCCACCGATCCGGAACGTGTGCCCGGCCTCGCGAACCCGCCGTTTGCGGGCACTGCCCACATGGGAAAGATGACCGGTGAAGCCCGCGCCAAGGCAGCCGCCGAAGGCGCGCGCACCGTGCCGCCGCGCGAGCACGGCGGCAACTGCGACATCAAGGATTTGTCGCGCGGTTCGAAGGTGTTCTTCCCCGTGTACGTCGATGGCGCGGGCCTGAGCGTGGGCGACCTGCACTTCAGCCAGGGCGACGGCGAGATCACCTTCTGCGGCGCCATCGAGATGGCTGGCTGGGTCCACATGAAGGTCACGCTCATCAAGGGCGGCATGGCCAAGTACGGCATCAAGAACCCGATCTTCAAGCCCAGCCCGATCACGCCGCAGTACAACGACTACCTGATCTTCGAAGGCATCTCGGTCGACGAGAGCGGCAAGCAGCACTACCTCGACGTGAACGTGGCCTACCGCCAGGCCTGCCTGAACGCCATCGAGTACCTGAAGAAGTTCGGCTACTCGGGCGCGCAGGCCTATTCGATCCTGGGCACGGCGCCGGTTCAGGGCCACATCAGCGGGGTGGTCGACGTGCCCAACTCGTGCGCCACGCTGTGGCTGCCCACGGGCATCTTCGACTTCGACATCAACCCGAACGCCTCGGGCCCGGTGAAGTTCATCGACGGCAGCATCGACATGCCGCTGTCGCGCGACCTGCGCTGAAGCAAGCCATGCCGACCTACGACTACGCCTGCGGGCAGTGCGGCGGCTTCGAGGCGTTGCGGCCCTCAGGCCTGCGCGACGAGGCGGCTGCGTGCCCCGATTGCGGATGCGCTTCGCCGCGCGTGCTGTCGGCCGCGCCGCGGCTCGCACTGATGGCCTCGGGCACGCGCCGCGCCATGGAAACCAACGAGCGCGCGCGGCACGAGCCGGGCAACTCGCGCGACTACGCGCGCTTCAAGCATCCGGCGGGGTGCGGCTGCTGCGGCTCGGGCAAACGAAGTGCGACGGTGACGGCGCCGAGCGGGGCCAAGTCTGCGCCGTCGCGGCGACCGTGGATGATCAGCCATTGACGACCGGCTGTTTTCAAGGGTTCGATTGTTTCAATCCTGTGAACGCCGTGGTTCCTTTTGCCGGTGTTTTTCGAGGCTTTTCAGGATCAAACTTCTCCTCACCAACCAACCACCTGAAGGAGATTGAAATGAATGCCTCGAAGATCCTCGCTGCTGCTGCTCTCTCGCTCCTGGCCGCTGCCGGAGCCCATGCAGAAACCTACGACGGCGTGCACGTCGTGAACTCTTCTGTCACCCGCGCCGAAGTCGCACCGCAGGCCGCTGCCGCCGCACGCGCCGGCAACGAGTACGCCGATGCCTCCAGCGCTGGCGCACAGGCCTTCACGTCGACCGCCGACCGTGCGACCGTGCAAGCCGAAGCCGTTGCCAAGGCTCACGACCCGCTCGCCAGCCTCGATCGCCGCGCGTTCTACCGCGACGAAGTGCCGCAAGCCTACAAGAAGCCCAGCGTGTCGTTCACGCGCCAGGCAGGCCTGTAAGCCGAACCGGCAAGCATGAAGAACGGGCCTTCGGGCCTTTTCTTCGTATTCGCTTCGTGTCCGCGTCACCAGCTGATGACGCCCGACCCTAGAGGGTCTCGTTTTCCTTGAGAACGCCCGCGTTGCGCAGCGCGGAGTTCAGCCATTTGGCAGCCGTGTTGCCATTCTTGATGGCCTCGATGCGCGCAGCCTCGTCCTCGACCTTCTTCGCCGCCGCCTGAAGAAGCGTCTCCACCTTCTCCCGCTCGACGACGACCACGCCATCCGCATCGCCGATGACGAGGTCACCGGGGCGTACCGCCACGCCGCCCACCGACACCGGATGCCCGATGCGCCCCGAGGCCAGCTTGGTCGGCCCGTTGGGATTGGTGCCGACCGAGAACACCGGAAAGCCCATTTCGTCGATTTCCACGCTGTCGCGCACCGCGCCGTCGATCACCACGCCGGCGATGCCGACCTGGCGGCAGGCGTTCATCATGATCGTGCCCATGAGGGCGGCGCTCTGGTCGCCCTTGCCGTCGATCACCAGCACGTCACCGGGCTTCGCGAGCGCGATGGCGGCATGGATCATCAGGTTGTCGCCGGGCCGCACTTCCACCGTGAGCGCGCTGCCCACCAGTTTCATCCGATGGCGCAAGGCCTGGATGCGGCCGTGCAGGGCGCCCCGGCGGCCGGCCACGTCGGCGAGGATGGCGGGCTGGAAGGCCGAGGCCTGGCGAATCAGGTCGGAGGAGACGCGCTCGAAGTCGCGGACGATGTCTGGAAGCTGGCTCATGTTCTCGATTCCGTTCATTCGGCCTTGATGTCGGCGTCCTTCACCACGCGGCCCCACTTGCGCTTGTCCGCAGCCAGGAAGGCACGGAACTGCTCTGGCGTGCTTCCCACGGGCTCCAGCCCGTCGGCGATAAGCCGCTTGGCGATCTCGGGCATCGCGAGCACCTTGGCGACTTCGCGCTGGATGCGTTCGACCACGGCCGGCGGCGTGTTCTTCGCAGCGCAGATGCCGGCCCAGGTCACGGGGTCGAAGTCGGGAACGCCGGCTTCCGCCACGGTCGGGATGTCCGGAAAGGCCGGTAGCCGGCGCGGGCTGGCCACCGCCAGCGCGCGCAGCTTGCCCGAGCGGGCGTACTGCATCGAGCTCACGGGCTGGTCGAAGATCATCGAGACCTGGCCCGCGATGAGGTCCGTCATCGCCTGGCCGGTGCCCTTGTAGGCCACGTGGACGATGTCGATGCCCGCGCGGCTCTTCAGCATCTCGCCCGCAAGGTGTCCGCCCGTTGCCGTGCCCGAGGAGGCGAAGTTGATCTCGCCGGGCTTCTGCCTGGCGTAGGCGATGAGTTCCTTCACGCTCTTCACCGGCAGATTCGAGTTGACCAGCAGCATGTAGGGCGCATTGACCACCTGCGTGACCGGAACGATGTCCTTCTCGGAGTCGAAGGGCATGCTCTTGAGCACATGCGGCTGGATCGACAGCGTACCTGTGGTGCACATCAGCAGCGTGTGCCCGTCGGCAGGCGCCGCAAGCATCGCCGACGCGGCGATGTTGCCGCCGGCGCCCGGCCGGTTGTCGATCAGCACCTGCTGCCCGAGGCCTTCGGCCAGCTTCGGTCCGATCAGGCGCGCCACCATGTCGTTGGACCCGCCGGGCGAGAAGCCCACGAGGACCTTGATCGGCTTCGACGGAAAGGCATCGGCGGCCCATGCCTGGGTGGTGCCGAGCCAGGCGGTGCCGATGGCAAGGGCCGGCAGCAGCTTCAGAAGGGTGCGGAGTTTCATTGCGGTTCCTGGTTGATGGCTTGGCCCGAGAGTTCGTCGCGTGCCCGCGCGATGCGTCGGCAGCCTTCCAGCAGTTGTTCGGTGCTGGCGGCGAAGGAGATGCGGAAATGCGTGGGCACCCCGTAGGCGCTGCCTTGCAGGGCGGCAAGGTCCTGCGAATCGAGCAGGTGCATCACCCAGTCGTCGCTGCTGTCGATCACCGTGCCCTTGCCGGTGCGAAGGCCGAAGAGAGCGCTGCACGAGGCGAAGACGTAGAACGCACCGTCGGGCACCTCGCAGCGGATGCCGTCGATGGCATTGAGCGCGGCGACCACCATGTCGCGCCGCGTTTCGTATTCGTGCCGGTTGCTGGCGATGGTGTCCTGCGGCCCCGTGAGCGCCGCGACGGCTGCCGCCTGCGCGATCGAGTTCGGGCCGGAAGTGCTTTGCGACTGGAGCTTGACCATCGCCTTGACGAGCGCCGAGGGGCCTGCGCCGTAGCCGATGCGCCAGCCCGTCATCGCGTAGGCCTTGGACACGCCGTTCACGGTCAGCGTGCGGTCCTTGAGGTCGGGCGCCGCCTCGGCCATGGTGGCGAATTCGACGCCGCCGTAGATCAGGTGCTCGTAGATGTCGTCCGTCAGTATCCAGACATGGGGGTGGCGCCGCAGCACCTCCGCCAGCGCCTGGAGCTCGACGCGCGTGTAGGTTGCCCCGCTCGGGTTGTTCGGCGAGTTGAGCATCAGCCAGCGCGTCCTGGGGGTGATGGCGCGCTCGAGGTCGGCGGGCTGGAGCTTGAAGCCCGCGGCCGCCGGGCAATCGACGAAGACCGGAACTCCGCCGGCCAGCAGGGCGATGTCGGGGTAGGACACCCAGTAGGGCGCCGGCACGATGACTTCGTCGCCCGCCGCGACCGTGCACATGAGCGCGTTGAAGATCACCTGCTTGGCGCCGGTGCCGACGATGATCTCGCCCGGCGTGTAGGCCAGCCCGTTCTCGGTCAGGAACTTGCCCGCGATGGCTTCCTTCAGCGCTGGCGTGCCGCCCACGTCGGTGTAGCGCGTCTGGCCGTCCGACATGGCGCGGATGGCGGCGTCCTTGACGTGGCCGGGCGTCTCGAAGTCGGGCTCGCCCGCGGTGAGGCCGAGGATGTCCCGGCCCATCGCGCGCAGCTCGCGCGCCCTCTGGCCGGCCATGGAGCTGGGAGAGGGCTTGATTCGATTCAGGCGTGGTGCGATGTGAAGCATGCACGCAGTATCAAAGTGCTCCCGCCGGGGGGCAAACGAGAAATCGGACCGTCGCGGTATTCCTTTTTTTCCTGGCGGGTCGCGGGCGTACATTCCGCAGGCATGAACTTCACCTTCAAGCAGCTGGAGGCCTTTCTCTTCAGCGCCAAGCTCCAGAGCTTCAGCGCCGCGGCGGTGAAGCTGCACACCACGCAGTCGGCCATCTCCAAGCGGCTGGCCGAGCTGGAGGATTCGCTGGGTGGCCCCTTGCTGCACCGCACCTCGCACGGCCTGGAGCTGGCCCACTCCGGCCGCGAGCTGCTGCCGCTCGCGGAAGAGGCCCTGCGCCTGTGGCAACGCATCGAGCACGACATCAGCCTCGACAAGACACTGCGCGGCACCTTCCGGGTGGGCGTGACGGAGCTGATCGCGATGACCTGGCTCACGCGGCTGATTCAGCTGCTGCAGAAGCTGCATCCCGAGGTGACGCTCGAGCCGGTGGTCGATGCGGGACTGACGCTCTTCGACCGGCTGGAGGCCAACAAGCTCGACCTGTCCATCATGCCCGGCACCTTCTGGGGACAGGCCTTCGAGTCGGTCAAGGTGGGGCAGGTCGACCAGGCCTGGATCGCGAGCCCGAGGCTGGGCATTCCACAGCGGGCGCTGAAGCCGCATGAATTCGCCGACTATCCGGTGATCGAGCAGCCAGCCGGTGCCTCGAAGAACAGGTTCTACGAGGCCTGGCGCGCAGAGCATGGCTTCCGCTTCGGCAAGGTGCTGCTGACGAACAGCACGACTGTCCTGCGCGAATTGACGATCAGCGGCTTCGGTATCAGCCAGCAGGCGCTCGATTACGTGCGCCCGGACATCAGGAGCGGCCTGCTGCGCGTCGTCAGGAGCGACCCGATGCCGCCGCCGCTGGTCTACAGCGCGGTCTACCGGCGCGACAACGCCAGTCCCGCGCTGGCGCGCATCGTCGAGCTGGCGGTGAAGACATGCGATTTCACTTCGAGGGCGAGCCAGCACGACGTGGCGCCGGCGAACCCGCCGCGCGGTTCGGGTTCGACGCTGCGGCAGCGCTCGCAGCGCCAGGTGGCGAAGAAGCCCGCGAGGAAGACCCGGAGGTAGCCCAAACGGCAGGCGCTTCTTTGGGCTTTGAAAATATACGCATTGAGTATATGCTTGTGGCCCATGAACATGCCGCAACAGGTGCTCCTCCGCGACGCGATGCGTCAACTCAACATGACGCGCGATGCTTTCGCAGAGCGCATCGGCAGCCGCAGACGGGCGCTCGACGCCTGGCTGCTACCCGACGAGTCCAATGAATTCCGGGCCATGCCCGAAGTGGCCCGGCGCTTCGTGAGCGAAATCCTGGCTTCGGATGGGCGTCGCGCAGAATATACGCAAAGCGCATATGAAAGCGCCTTGCGAAGGTCGCTTGCCATTGAAGGCTCGCACCACCTGCTCTCTGTCAACCAGTTCAACCGCGACGCCATCGACGAACTGTTCCAGCTGGCCGACGTCATGCAGCCCATCGCGCGGCGGCGCAAGGTCAGCCGCGTGCTCGAAGGCGCCGTGCTGGCCAATCTTTTCTTCGAGGCCAGCACGCGCACGCGTGTGAGCTTCGGCGCGGCGTTTTGCCGGCTGGGCGGCTCGGTGTGCGACACCACCGGCTTCACCTTCTCGTCGATGGCCAAGGGCGAATCGATCTACGACACCAGCCGAGTGATCAGCGGCTATGTCGACGCCATCGTGGTGCGGCATCCGGAGCAGGGCTCGGTCGCCGAATTCGCGCGCGCCACCAACGTGCCGGTCATCAACGGTGGCGACGGACCGGGCGAGCATCCGAGCCAGGCACTGCTCGACCTGTACACCATCCAGCGCGAGTTCTCGCGCCTGGGGAAGCTGGTGGACGGTGCGCACATCGCCATGGTCGGCGACCTGAAATACGGGCGCACCGTGCACTCGCTCATCAAGCTGCTCGCGCTGTACAAGGGGCTGAAGTTCACGCTCATCTCGCCGCCCTCGCTCGCCATGCCGGCGGAAATCGTGGACGCCGTGAGCCGCAACGGCCACGTGGTCGAGACCGCGGCCGCGCCGGCGCAGGCGCTGGCCGGCGCCGACATCATCTACGCCACGCGCATCCAGAAGGAGCGCTTCGCGCACGACGAAGTGCTGGAGGGCTTCGACAACGCCTTCGAGATCAACCGCGCACTCGTCGAATCGGCCTGCAGGCCCGAGGTGGTCGTGATGCACCCGCTGCCGCGCGACGGCCGCCCGGGTTCGCACGACCTCAGCGTCGACCTGAACAACGACCCGCGCCTGGCCATCTTCCGCCAGACCGACAACGGCATTCCCGTGCGCATGGCGATCTTCGCCACGCTGCTGGGCGTGGAAAAGCTCGTGAGCCGCTCGATGCGCGACGCCGCCTGGACGCCGCCCTCGCACATCGGGCCGGACGACAGCGTGTTCCACGGGCTCGACTGAAACTGCCGCACGACACACCACCCCTGACGGGCGTCGACGGCTTCATTCCCGCGTGAGAGCGAACTGCTTGCGAATGCCGCCCGCAGCCGAAGGCCCCACCCAGAGATCGAAATCGCCGGGCTCCACGGCCGGCTTCATGTCGCGGCCGACGAACGCCAGGTCGTTGGCCGTGAGCGCGAACTCGACGACCGTCGATGCGCCGGGCGCAATGTCGACCTTGCGGAATTCCTTGAGCTCGCGCACGGGCCGGGTCACGCTGGCGGCGCGCTGGGCGATGTAGAGCTGCACCACTTCCTCGGCCTCGCGCTGGCCGGTGTTGCTGACGGTGGCGCGCACGCGCAGCGTGCCCGACAGCGGCAGGCGCTCCGAACTCAGCTCCACGCCGTCGTAGTGCACCGGTGCATAGCCGATGCCGAAGCCGAAGGGGTAGAGCGCCTCGTTGGTCGCGTCCAGGTAGCGGGTCCTGAAGGCCGTGCCCGGTGCGTTCTCGGGCGAGGGGCGGCCGGTGCGCTTGTGGCCGTAGTAGTAGGGCACCTGTCCTGCCGTCTGCGGAAAGCTCACGGGCAGGCGGCCCGACGGATTGAAGTCGCCGAACACCACGTCGGCGATGGCGTTGCCGGTCTGCACGCCCAGGAACCACGTGACGAGGATGGCGCGCGCGTCGCGCACCGCACCCTTGAGCGCCATCGCGCGGCCGTTGCTCAGCAGCACGACCACCGGCTTGCCGGTGGCGGCCACGGCTTCGGCCAGGTCCTGCTGCGCCTGCGGCAGGCCGATGTCGGCGCGCGAGCGCGCCTCGCCCGACATCTTCTGGCTCTCGCCGATGGCCAGCAGCACCACGTCCGCATCGCGCGCGGCGGCCACCGCGGCGTCGATGCCACCGGGCAACGCCGACTCGATGCCCGAGCCGCGCACGACGTTCACCGACGAATCGGCCCCCAGTGCCGCGCGCAGGCCCTGGTCGACGCCCACCGGCGCCGACTGGCCCGGGGACAGGCTCCAGGCGCCCATCAGGTCGACAGTGCCCTCGGCGAAGGGGCCGATCAGCGCGATCTTCGTGCCGGCCTTGGACAGCGGCAGCAGTGCGCGCTCGTTCTTCAGCATCACGATGGAGCGGCGCGCGCTCTCGCGGGCCAGCGCGATGAACTCGGGGTTCTCTGTGCGTTGCGCGGCAGGCGGGCCGTCGAGGCCGCGCATGGGGTCGTCGAACAGGCCGAGCTTCTGCTTTACGCGCAGCACGCGCCGCACCGCGTCGTCGAGCCGCGCCATCGGCACTTCGCCCGACGCTACCAGGTCGGGCAGGTAGCGCGCGTACAGGCCGCTCTGCATGCTCACGTCGGTGCCGGCCATGAAGGCCTGCCTGGCCGCTTCGCGCGGGTTGGCGGCGTAGCCGTGCTCCACCAGTTCCTCGTCGGCCGTGTAGTCGGACACCACGAAGCCCTTGAACTTCCACTCGTCGCGCAGCACGCCCGTGAGCAGCGCGGGATTGGCGGTGGAGGGCACGCCGCCGATCTCGTTGAAGGCGCTCATGATCGACAGCGCGCCCGCGTCCAGCGCCGCGCGGAAGGGCGGCAGGTACACCTCGCGCAGCGTGCGCTCGGAGATGTCGCTCACGCTGTAGTCGAGTCCGCCCTCGGCCGCGCCATAGGCCGCGAAGTGCTTGGGCGTGGCCAGCATGGCGTCGGGCCGCGAGAGGTCGGGGCCCTGGAAGCCGCGCACGCGCGCGGCGGCGAACTGCCTGGAGAGGTACGCGTCTTCGCCCGCGCCTTCGAGGCCGCGGCCCCAGCGCGCGTCGCGCGCGACGTCGACCATCGGCGCGAAGGTCCAGCGGAAGCCGTCGGCCGTGGCTTCGATCGCCGCGGCGCGCGCGGTGCGCTCGGCGAGCGCGGGCTCCCAGCTCGACGCCTCGGCCAGCGGCATCGGGAACATGGTGCGAAAGCCGTGGATCACGTCCGCACCGAAGATCAGCGGAATGCCCAGGCGCGACTCGTTCACCGCCATCTGCTGCAGCCGCCGCTTGCCTTCGAGGCCCGCGTTGTTGAACAGGCCGGTGAGGCGGCCGGCGCGCACGTCGGCGGTTTCCTGCTGCACGTTGCGCGAGCCGGCCTGCGGGTTGTTGGGGGTGTCGATATCGGCCGGGCCGTAGAGGCTCAGCTGGCCGGCCTTCTCCTGCACCGTCATGCGGGCGATGAGCGATTCGATGCGGGCCTCGGCGGCGTCGGGCGAGCGGGAGGGTTGAAGGTCCTTGGAAACGGACGCCGCAGTGGCGGGAGGAAGCAGGGCGGGGAAGGAGAGTGCGGAAAGGAGGAAAACGAGGGCGGGAACCGCGGCTTTTCGAACGTGCATGGCCCTCTATTCTGCAGACAATGCACGCCGGCCCCGGCCAGCGGGTTTCCGCCCTGGCCGTAGGGGCTTGTCCGAGCCGGCCCGCCTATTCGGCGGTGGCGCCGGCTTCCTTCGCCACTTTGACCCACTTGGTCGTCTCGGTGCCGATGAAGTTGGCCAGTTCCGTGGGTTTCATGTTCCCGGCCGTTACACCCTGTTCCTCGAAACGTTTGATCACATCGGGCTGTTGCACCGCGCGGGCGAGTTCGGTGTTCAGGCGCTGCACGATCTCGGGCGGCGTGCCGTGCGGCGCCATGAGCGCGAACCATGTCGTCATGTCGTAGCCCTTGAGGCCGGCTTCGTCGAGCGTCGGCACACCAGGATAGGCGGGCGAGCGCGCCTTCGTGGTCACGGCCAGCGCGTGCACCTTGCCGGCCTTGATGTGCGGCGAGGCCGAGGGGCTGGTCTCGATGGCCATCTGGATCTGCCCGCCCATCAGGTCGGCCATCATCGGCGCGCCGCCCTTGTAGGGCACGTGCACGATGTCGGTCTTCGTCATCGAGCGGAACAGTTCGCCCGAGATGTGCTCGGTGCTGCCGTTGCCGGCCGAGCCGAAGTTGACCTTGCCGGGGTTGGCCTTGATGTACGCGACGAGTTCGGCCACCGTCCGTGCAGGCACCTTCTCGTTGACGATCAGCACGTTGGGCGTGGAAGCCGCGAGCGCGACGGGATCGAAGTCGCGCTGGAAGTCATAGGCGAGCTTCTTGTAGAGGCCCGGCGCGATCGCGTGTGCGATGGTGGCGAGGAACAGCGTGTAGCCATCGGCCGGCGCCTTCGACGCGATGGTCGCGCCCACGGTGCCGCCTGCCCCGCCGCGGTTGTCGACGATCACCGGCTGCTTGAGCGATTCGGAGAGCTTCTGGCCGATGGTGCGCGCGACGATGTCGGTGGTGCCCCCGGCCACGAAGGGGACGACGAGCGTGATGGGTTTCGTCGGCCATTCGGCGGCGGATGCCGCGCCGCTGGCGAGCATCAGTGCGGCGATGGTGGTGCGAAGGAAGGTGTGTCGGTTCATGGTCTTGAGGTCTCGGTGTTGTTGTGGAGGTGAAGGGTCTCGCGCATTCAGTCCGCGCCCAGCCGCAGCCGGCTCGGCAGGCGCTTCTCGATGGCGAACTTCAGCAGCGCCGCGCAGCGGAAGATGCCGTGCGCGAACTTGCCGTAGGGCAGCGTGAGAAAGAGCGCCATCACCACGCCCAGGTGCACCGCGAGCAGCAGCGCCATGAAGCGGGTGTCGCGCCAGGCCAGCAGCGCCAGGCCGGTGAGGCTGGTGAGCAGCAGCAGCGCGATGAAGCCGCGGTCCATCGGCCGCTGCGCCGCGTCGCCGTGCGCGGCGTGGCGACGCAGGTTCAGCCGGAGCAGACCGACGGGACCGATCGCGAGGCCGATGCCGCCTGCAGCGCCCAGCAGCACCGGCAGGCTCGTGAGCGCGTAGGGCGCGTGCAGGTCGAACAGGTAGTGATAGAGCGTCGCCACGCAGGTCGAGGCGAAGCACAGCATGAAGCCGTAGAAGGTGAAGTGATGGAAGCGCCGACGCCAGAGGGTGAAGCGGTCGTCGTCGTTGTTGCATCCCTCCCCGTGGCCGCCGTCGAGGTACTTCAGGCGCAGCGCGTCGTGCGCGGCTTCGGCGCCGGCCGCGCGGCGCACGCCCGGCAGGTCGGGGGCGTTGCCTGGATCGTTCGCGGGCGACACCTCGCGCCAGAAGCGGCGCGTGCCCATCGCCAGCGCGAACATCACGAACAGGAACACCGCGCCGAACACCAGGGCGAGGAAGTTGTGCGGAAAGATCGCGTAGAAGTTGCCCGCAAGCGGTTCGTGCAGCAGCGCGCCCGACATCGCCACGGCCAGCACGAGGAACAGCGCGAGCCCGCCCGCCAGTGCGAGCGCGACGGTGAGCCCGGCCTTTTTGTAGAGCGCGCCCATCACGGGCGGCCATGCGTAGTCGTGGTAGGTCTGCAGGCGCACTTGCGCCATCGCTTGTGGCACGTTCACCGCGAACTCGTGCGGCGGTGCGTACTGGCAGGCATGCAGGCACGAACCGCAGTTGTGGCAGAGGTTTGCGAGGTAATGCGTATCGGCCTTGCCGAATTCGAGCCGTCGCGTCATCGCGGGGAACACGGCACAGAAGCCTTCGCAGTAGCGGCAGGCGTTGCAGATCTGCAGGATGCGTGCGACCTCGCCTTCAGGCGCGGTCAGCGGCAGGGCGGGCTGGATCGGGATCACGCGCGACGTGGGATTGCCGCCGATGCCGTCGGCATCGGCACGGGCGCGCGCGACGAGGTCAGTGAGCTGCTGCAAGGGCGGCCTCCGGAGATTGCTTTGAGACGTTCTTTGCTGCGTTCGCCGCTTGCGTGCCGGCGATGCGCCCGAAGGCCGTGCCGATGCTCATGCCCACGCCGGCCGTGTAGCCCTTGCCCAGCACGTTGCCGGCCATCATTTCGCCGGCCACGAAGAGGTTGGGGCTCGGCCGGCCGCCGAAGCGCACGGCGGCGGCCTCGTCCACCTTCAGGCCGAGATACGTGAAGGTGATGCCGGGGCGCAGGGGGTAGCCGTAGAAGGGCGCGGTGTCGATCGGCCGCGCCCAGTGCGTCTTGGCGGGCGCGAGGCCTTCGGTGTGGCAATCGTCCAGCGCCGTGTGGTCGAAGCGGCCGACGCGGCAGGCGGCGTTGTAGTCCTGCACGGTGCGAACGAAGGCGGCTTCGTCCAGGCCGAGCTTCTGCGCGAGTTCGCCGAGCGTGTTGGCTTGCGTGCCGGGGAACACCGGCGGCATGAAGCGCCCGACCGCTTGCTGATCGATGACCGACCAGGCGATCTGCCCCGGCTGCTGGGCCACGAGCCGGCCCCAGATCGCGTAGCGCTTGGGCCAGAAGTCTTCGCCCTCGTCGTAGAAGCGCTGCGCGTCGCGGTTGACCACCACGCCGAGCGACACGCAGTCGATGCGCGTGCAGATGCCGCCGTCGTACAGCGGTGCGCGCGCGTCGATGGCCACCATGTGGCCCTGCGACGGATCGCCGATGCTGTCGGCGCCCGCATCGATCATGTGCTTGAGCAGCACGCCCTGGTTGAAGCGCGTGCCGCGGATCAGGAAGTTGTCGGCCGGCCATTCGCCGCGTTCGTTTCGGCCCCACGCTTCGCGCAGCCACTCGCGGTTCGACTCGAAACCGCCCGAGGCCAGCACGCAGCTTTTTGCCGCGATGCGCCCGCCGGCTTCGGTGTGCACGGCAACGAAGCGGTCGCCGTCGAGTTCGACCGAGGCCACGGGCGAGTCGTAGCGGATCTGCACGCCCAGCCTTTCGGCGCTGCGGTAGTAGGCGTTGACGAGCGCCTTGCCGCCGCCCATGAAGAAGGCATTGGTGCGCGCCACGTGCAGCGCGCCCGACAGCGGCGGCTGGAAGTGCACGCCGTGGCTGCGCATCCAGTCGCGGCAGTTCGACGAGGCGCGGATCACCAGCCGCGCGAGGTGCTCGTCGGTGAGGCCTCCCGTCACTTTCAGCAGGTCTTGCCAGTACTCCTCTTCAGGGTAGGCATCGACCAGCACATCCTGCGGCGCGTCGTGCATGCAGCGCAGGTTGCGGGTGTGCTGCGAATTGCCGCCACGCCATTCTTTGGGCGAAGCCTCCAGCAGCAGCACCGAAGCGCCGGCCTCGCGCGCCATCAGCGCGGCGCACAGCGCAGCGTTGCCGCCACCGACAACCAGTACGTCTATCACTCGTGGGTTTCCTTGGAATGCAGGAGACTTTAGGGAGTGAAGCCTTCACGCGAAAGGCCAAAAGAAGCAACAGGTGTTCAGTGATCGAGAAGACTTGCGCCGGCCCAGCGGCCTTCGCGCACCAGCGTGCGCGCGGTCTCGGCCACCACCACGCGCGCGGCCAGCGCGGCGGGCGAGAGCTCGTCGTCCGACAGGCTCACGAGCAGGTTGCGCCGGCCCACGTGCGCGTCGGAAATCTGCGTGAGCACGAGATCGTCGCGGTCGTGCCGCGCCGTGGCGGCGCCGGGCTGGATGGTCGCACCGTGGCCGGCGCGCACCGCGTCCATCAGCAATGCCAGGCCATCGACCTCGGCCACGATGCGCGGCGCCACGCGTGCCCGCGCAAAGGCGGCCATCAGCGTGGCTCGCAGGCCGTGGCTGCCGCTGGGCAGGATCAGCGGCACTTCGGCCAGCTGCGACAGCCGCACCTTCGCACCGGTGGGGCGCGGTGACAGCGTGGGCGAGGCGATCACGAAGAGCTTTTCGGCCAGCAGCGGCGCCACGCTCCAGCGCCGCGGCGTGTCGGTCTGGAACAGCACGGCCAGGTCGAGCTGGCGCGCGTGCAGCATCGTCGTGAGGTGACCTGACAGCGCCTCGACCATGTGCAGGCGCACTTCGGGGTAACGCGCCTGCATGGCCTGCATCAGCGGCACACCCAGCACGGTGGCGGTGGTGGGAGCCAGGCCCACGCTCACATGGCCCGACAGGCGCGCCTGCTGGGCGGCGCGCACGGCGTCGTCGGCGTGGCGCAACGTGAGCTGCGCCTGGTGCAGGAAGGCCAGGCCCGCGTCGGTGGGCATGACGCCGGTCGAATGGCGGCGCAGCAGCCGCGTCGAGAGTTCGCTTTCGAGCCGGCTGATCTGCTGGCTCAGCGCCGAGGTGACCACCCCCAACTCCACGGCCGCGCGGCCCATGCTGCGAAGCTCGCAGACCTTGACGAAGTAGCGCAGTTGCCGGAGTTCCATCGCCCGATCATCGCGCAGGCGCCGTCGGCCGCGAAAACAGCGGGCGGCGCGCGTCTTATTGTTTGTAGCTGTCGTCGATGCGGTCGAGCTTGCGGATCAGCGAAGGCCAGACGAACTGGCCGCCCATGCCGCCGGTCTGCACCTTCATTGCCTGGCCCACGCCCTCGACGATCTTGGGGTTCACCTGCGTGAGTTCACTGCCGCCCGACTGCGCCGCAATCTGGATCTGGCAGGTGTTCTCGAAGGTGTACATCGAGAGGAAGGCGTCGGCGATGGTCTTGCCGCAGGTGAGCAGGCCGTGGTTGCGCAGCATGAGGAAGTTGGCGCTCCCCATGTCGGCCTGCAGGCGCGGCTTCTCGTCGTCGCGGAAGGCCACGCCTTCGTAGTCGTGGTAGGCCAGCGAGGCCAGCACGAAGGTCGACTGCTGGCTGATGGGCAGCACGCCGTTTTTCTGCGCGCTGACGGCAATGCCGGCCTTGGTGTGGGTGTGCAGCACGCACTGGATGTCTTCGCGCGCGGCATGCACGGCGCTGTGGATCACGAAGCCGGCCGGGTTCACGGGGTAGGGCGAGTCGATGATCTTGTTGCACTGCTGGTCGACCTTCACCAGGCTCGACGCGGTGATCTCGTCGAACATCAGGCCGTAGGGGTTGATCAGGAAGTGGTGCTCCGGGCCGGGGATGCGTGCGCTGATGTGCGTGAACACCAGGTCGCTCCAGCCGTACAGCGCCACGAGGCGATAGCAGGCGGCAAGGTCGACGCGCAGTTGCCACTCCTCGGCGGAGACGAGCTTCTGGATTTCGGGTTGGGTGGTGGCGTTCATGGCGTGGTGTCCTTTGGTGGTTATGGAGTTCGGCATCAGGCCGCAGCCGGCTCTTGCAAGGCCGCCTTGTAGATGCTTTGCTTCGGCTGTGCCATCAGGCGGCGCAGCATGGGTTCGAATTCCCCGATCGGCAGGGTCTCGGCCTTGGGGTCGAAAGCGGGGTTGTCGTAGAGCGCGCAGAACTCGGCCGTGCGCTCGTAGTGCGGATGGTCCTTGAAGTTGTCGCGCATGTCGCGGTCCAGCCCGATGTGATGGAAGAAGTAGTGGCCCTGGAAGATGCCGTGGTGCTGCACCATCCAGTGGTTGGCTTCGCTCACGAAGGGCTTGAGGATGGCGGCGGCGATGTCGGGGTGGTTGAAGCTGCCGAGCGTGTCGCCGATGTCGTGCAGCAGCGCGCACACCACGTACTCCTCGTCGCGGCCGTCGCGCAGCGCGCGGGTGGCGGTCTGCAGCGAGTGCGTGTAGCGGTCGACCGGAAAGCCGCCGTAGTCGCCTTCGAGGATCTGCAGGTGCTTGATCACGCGTGCGGGCAGGCCGCCCGCGAACTGCATGAACTCGCCGCCGATCAGTTGCCAGTCTTCGCGCGTGCTTTCCTGCATGCTCCTGAAACTTGCGCGTGCGTTGCTCATCGTGAGGTCTCCGTTCTTGTGGGTGCCGGTCACTGTATGCCTGCGCTTGACGCGGAACTGTCAAGAATTTGACAATGCGGGGTTCTGGTAAACCCCCGCCCGCATGGCCGCTTCGTCCAAACCCCGCCTCTCTGCCGCGCATCGCGGTGCCCTCGAGGGCAATCCATGGTTCACCAGCATTCCGCGCGCGCAGCGGGAGGCGCTGCTCGGCGCGGCCGAGCTCATCCATGCACGGCGCGGCGCGATGGTGTTTCGCCAGGGCGATCCCATTCACGCGGCTGGCGGCGGCTTCTATGGGCTGGTGGCCGGCACCATCAAGATCTCGTCTCTGCGGCAGGACGGGCGCGAGGCCATCCTCGCCGTGCTGGAGCCCGGCAACTGGTTTGGCGAGATCACGCTGATCGACGGCTCGCCGCGCACGCACGACGCCACCGCGCTGGAAGCGCTCGACCTGCTCGCGGTGCCGCCCGCGGCTTTCGTGCAGCTGATGCGCGACGTGGTCTTCTCCAACGCCATCGCCGCGATGCTGGCGGCACGCGTGCGCATGCTCTACGGCCTGACGGAAGACGCCATGCTGCGCAGCCTGCGCGCCCGCGTGGCGCACCGGCTGCTGGTGCTGGCGCGCGGCGATGCCACGCAATCGGTGCACCTGCGGCACCAACTGCAGCTGCCGCAGGAGGCGCTTGCCATGATGCTGGGCGTGACGCGGCAGACGCTGTCGAAGGAGCTCAATGCGCTGGCAGGCGAGGGCGTCGTCGCACTGGGCTACGGGCGCATCGAGCTGCGGTCGATCGATGCGCTGCAGGCGCTGGTGAGCACGGGTTGAGCCCGTGCGCCGGCGTCAGCGCAATACGCGGCCGTCGGCGGAGATGCTGATGAGGTCGATGCTGCGCACGCTGTCGCGCAGGCCCGGGCGCAGGTTGATGCGGAAGCCGCCCACGTCGTAGTCGGTCATGCCGGACATCACGCGCAGCAGGCTCGCCGTGTTGAAGCCGCGGCCCGCGCGGCGCACGGCCTCGCCGGCCGCCTTGGCCGCGATGAAGCCTTCGAGGCCTTCGTACGACGCGGTCTGGTCGGAGTTGTCGACGGCCGCAAGGTATTCCTTGACGATGGGAATGGCCGATGGCCGCGGCGAGGGCACCACCTGGGAGATCACGATGCCGCCGATGTCCTTGCCGAGCGTGGCGTAGAGCGGGTCGATGCCGACGATGGAGAAGGCCATGAAGTTGCCCGCATAGCCGCTCTTGCGCAGCTTGCGGATGGCGTTGGCCGTGGTGCCCGAGAGCGACACCAGCACAATGGCCTGGGGCGACTGCTGCTGCACCGTCTTCAAGGCTGCGTCGAGCTTGTCGCCGGTCGGCGGCACCAGCGCGGTTGCGACCAGCGGCGTGAGCTTGAGTTCGCTGATGGCCTGCTCGACGGCCGCGAGGCCGGCGCGGCCCATCGCGTCGTCGTCGCCCACCAGCGCCACGCGGGTCTGCCCCACGGTGGCGCACTGCTTCACGATCTTCAGGGCCTCGTCGATCATGCCGGGCCGCACGTGGAACACGTTGGGATGGTCGGCGCCGCGCAGCGTGTCGGAGGCCGCGAAGGGCGCGAACAGCAGGCTGCCCTGCTGCGTCGCAACGTTGGCGCCGGCCTCGCTGCTGGCCGTGCCGACGAAGCCGAAGAGCATGTCGGCCTTCTGGGTGGTGAGCAGGGTGCGCGCGTTGACGGCGGCGCGGGCCGCGTCGTAGCCGTCGTCGAGCTGCAGCAGCTTCAGCTGCAGGCCGCTGGCGGCGTTGCGTTCGTTGAAGTCGCTTACCGCGAGGCGGCTGCCGGCGGCGAAGGCGGTGCCGATCTCGTTGGCACTGCCCGTGAGCGGCACCGATTGCCCGAGCAGTACGACACGCGGTGCGCCGGCCGCCGCGCGCGCGGACTGCGCCATGGCGGGGTGGGCAATGCCGATGCCGCTGCCCAGCATCACCGCGCCCCATGCCTTGCCCAACCACTCTCTGCGTGATCCGTTCATTGGACACCTTCTTTCACATTAGTAAAAAAGTGTAGCAATTTCGGGGCCAAGGGGGAAGGCGGGTTAGCTCGGCCTCCTGGTCGCGAGGAGCCGGCTCAGGACAGCTGCTGGATGCGGATCAGGCTGCCTGCAGGATCGCGGACGGCGCAGTCGCGAACGCCGTACGGTTGGTCGGTCGGCTCCTGGACGATCTCGGTGTCGCTGGCCTGCAGCCGTGCGAAGGTGCCCTCGAGATCGGGGGTGGCCAGCAGGATGGCGGCATAGGTGCCCTTGGCCATCATCTCGGCGATGGTGCGGCGCTCGTCGTCGGTGATGCCGGGGTAGGCGGCCGGCGGCGCCAGCACGATGGACGTGCCGGGCTGGCCGGCGGGGCCGACCGTGATCCAGCGCATGCCCCCGTATCCGACGTCGTTGCGGACCTCGAAGCCGAGGAGGTCGCGGTAGAAGGCCAGGGAGGCTTCGGGGTCGTTGTGGGGGAGAAAACTCGCGTGAATGGTGATGTTCATGGTGCTCGGTCCAGTCCAGGTGTTGTCAGGCCGGCCAGTCTAGATTCGGACCTTCGAGTGGCGCTTCTCGATTCCTGATCGGTCTGGTGACCTGTTTCGCCACGCACGCCGGCATTCCCGCGGCCGCATGCGCGGCTTGGCGCCGGTAGGTGCTGGGCGGCACGCCGACCAGTTCGGCGAAGCGCGTGCTGAAGGTGCCCAGCGACGAGCAGCCGACCTCGAAGCAGACCTCGGTGACGTTGAGGTCGCCGCGGCGCAGCAGTGCCATCGCGCGTTCGATGCGCCGGGTCATCAGATAGGAATAGGGCGACTCGCCGTAGGCGAGCCGGAACTGGCGGCTGAGGTGTCCGGCCGACATGTGCACGCCATAGGCGAGCGCCTCGACGTCCAGCGGCTGTGCGTATTCCCGGTCGATGCGGTCGCGAACGCGGCGCAGCCGTGCGAGGTCGCGCAGATGCTGTGCCGCTTCGGGTTTGCTGGTCATCCGCGGGATCGTGCCACGCCCCACCGGGGCGCTCAAGCCCGCTGACGGGGCGTGCTCAGGTCGATGCGACCCGCTCGAACACCAGGTCCCACACGCCATGCCCCAGCTTGATGCCGCGGTTCTCGAACTTGGTGAGAGGGCGGTAGCCGGGCTTGGGTGCGTAGCCTTCGGCCGTGTTGCGCAGCAGCGGCTCGGCCGACAGCACTTCGAGCATCTGCTCGGCATAGGGCTGCCAGTCGGTGGCGCAATGGATGTAGCCGCCAGGGCGCAGGTGCCGCGCGAGCTTGGTCACGAACTCGGGCTGGATCAGGCGGCGCTTGTTGTGGCGCTTCTTGTGCCACGGGTCGGGGAAGAACACGTGCACGCCGGCCAGGGTGCCGGGCTGCAGCATGTGGTCGAGCACGTCGACCGCGTCGTGGGCGCAGATGCGGATATTCGACAGCGACTGCTCGCCGATGCGCTTGAGCAGCGCGCCCACGCCGGGCTCGTGCACTTCGCAGCAGAGGAAGTTGGTCTCGGGCAGCACGGTGGCGATGTGCGCAGTGGCCTCGCCCATGCCGAAGCCGATCTCCAGCACCGTAGGGCCGGCGCGGCCGCCGAAGGCGGCAGTCAGGTCGAGCGGTTCGGGCTTGTAGGGCAGCAGGAACAGCGGTCCCAGTTCGGAAAAGGCGCGTGCCTGGCCGTCGGTGGTGCGGCCGGCGCGCTTCACGAAGCTCTTGAGGCGGCGATGCAGCGGGTGCGGCTTGGCCGCGTCGTCGCTGCCTTCGGAAGAGGGCGCATCGTCGCTGCGCGGGAGGTCGTTGGACACGGTGTCGGGAGAATTCATTACGGCTGCGAATTGTAGAGAGCGCACCATTCGGGCACCCAGCCGGCCAGGGCGTCCGCGCAGCCGGTGGCCGTGGCGGGTCGCAGGCCGAGCACGCGCGCGGCGCTGTCCAGTGCGGCCAAGGCAGCTTCGGGCGTGCCCGTGTCGATCGAGGTGGCGCCGTTCTGCTTCGACAACTTGTCGCCATCGGCGCCGCGCACCAGCGGTGTGTGCAGGTAGCTGGGTGTGGGAAAACCGAGCGCGCGCTGCAGCAGGATCTGGCGCGCCGTGTTGTCGGTGAGGTCCTCGCCGCGGACCACGTCGGTCACGCCCTGTTCGGCATCGTCGACCACCACGGCGAGCTGATAGGCCCACGGGCCATCGGCGCGGCGCAGCACGAAGTCGCCGACTTCGCGGCTCACGTTCTGGCACTGGCGGCCGAGGCGGCGGTCGGTCCAGCAGAGTTCGCTGCCGGCATCCGGGGCGTCGGCGTCTTCTTCCTCCCAGGGCACGCCCGGTGTGGGCGGCCGGTCGGCTTCGAACTTCGCGGTGGCGAAGCGCCAGGCGCGCGCCGGCTTGCCGTGCAGTCCGTTGCGGCAGGTGCCGGGATAGACCCGCTCGCCGTGGCGCTCGTGCCGCAGGCCGAGGCGCGCGAGCGCCTGGTTGATGTCCTTGCGCGAGCAGCCGCAGGGGTAGGCCAGGTCGCAGGCCTGCAGCCTGGCCAGTGCGGCTTCGTAGCGCGCGGTGCGCTGGGTCTGCCACACGGGGGGGGCGTCGGGCAGAAGGCTGCAATCGGCCAACTGCTGGAGGATGTGCTCGCCCATGCCGGGCAGGCAGCGCTCGGTATCGGCGTCTTCGATACGGACCAGCCAGCGCGCCTGCGGACCGCGGGCGCGCACGTCGAGCCAGCTTGCCAGCGCTGCCACCAGAGAACCCGCATGCAGCGGGCCGGTGGGCGAGGGCGCGAAGCGGCCGGTCTCCCTCATCATCTCCCGGTCAGATGACTTCGAGTGCGAGCGACAGGCCGGAGAGGAACGCGTCTTCCACGCGGTGGCCGGTGCACCAGTCGCCAGCCACGCCGATGCGCGCCTTGGCGTCCCAGAGGTGAGTGGTGCCCATCGGCACCTGTGTCTGCGCTTCGCTCCAGCACAGCGCCTGGGCGTGCGCGGGGGTGGCATGGACGCCGGTGATCTCGGCGAAGGCGCGCAGCAGCTTGGCCTCGACGCGCGTGGGCGTGTCGCGCACGTGTTCCTGCGACCACGCGGCGCTGGCCTGCAGCGTCCAGCGTTCGACGGGCTCGCGGCCGGGCTTGGAGGATTCGCGCGCCAGCCATGCCACGCGGTGGTGGGTGCTGCGCGCCGCATTCCATTGCGGGCCAAGGTGCGACATGGTGGGTTGGTTGGCCTGCGGGTAAGCAATCATCAGCGTCCAGCAGGGCGCGATGCGCACGGGTTCGATCTTGCGGCTGAGCGTGGCCGAGAGCTTGCCGTCGCCCAGCAGCGCGCGGGCGCGCGAAGGCGGCACGGCGAGCAGCACGGCGTCGAAGCCCGAATACACGTGCCGGGAGTCGTCGGTGCCCGTGGTGCGCAGCTGCCAGCGCTGGGGGGCAAGTGCATCGGGCTCGATCTGCGTGACCTGCGTGCCGGCGACGAGGCTGTCGCCGAGCGGCTTGGCCCAATGGGCCACCAGCGCATCCATGCCGGGCTGCGCCACCCAGTGCGGCTCGAGCGAGGGCAGGGCCGCCTCGGCTACGCGGCCGTGGGCGTCGAGCACGCGCACGAGGTTGGCGCTCCAGCGCTTGCACAGGCCGGGCGTGCTTGCCAGCGCCAGCGCAAAGCGCGGGTCGCGCACGGTGAAGTACTGCGCGCCGCTGTCGAAGCGGCCGAAGGCGGTGTCGATGCTCGCCATGCGTCCGCCGGCCGTGGCCTCGCGTTCGAACAGCGTGACCTTGTGGCCGGCTTGCACCAGCGTTCGCGCACAGGCCACCCCGGCAATGCCAGCGCCGACGACGGCGTAATGGCGCGGGGTGGCTGGGGTTCGGTGGCGGACGGAGGGCTTGGCAGTTGCGCGAGTGCTCATTGCAGACTCTTTTCTTCTGGGTGGGAATGCGGTTGGATGTGTCTGCACTCTACATCGGTCCGAGAGGGGCTTCGCCTGAGGGCACACCCTTAGCGAAGCCGCGCGATCCTCGGCAATACTTATCGGCCCCGATGCCGATCGAGCAACGCGCGCCGCGTGCCTTCGTGCTCGAACTGCGCCAGCCACCATTCGAGCGCCTTCCCCGGCTTGCCCGCGCTGCGCACGCGCCATGCGCAATGCATCGTTCCAAGTGGCGGCTTGCGCTCCGTCTTCAGCTCGACCAGGTGCCCGGCCTCGATGTACGGCCGCGCCATCGGCTCCGGCAGGAAGCCACCGCCCAGCCCGTGCAGCTGCGCCGCGATCTTGGCCTGCATGCTCGGCACGGTGAGCACGTCCTGCCCGCTCACGAGGTTCACCGTCATGCTGGGGCCGTGCCGCGCCGAGTCGGCTGCGGCCACCGCGCGGTGCTGCCGCATCACCGCGTCGCTCAGCGGCTCGGACACGCGCGCCAGCGGATGTTGCGGCGCCACGGCGTAGACGAAACGCAGCTCGCCGATCAGCCGGCTGCGGATGCCGGTGGCGGTGAACGTCAGGCTCGCCGCATCGAGCACCGCGCCGATGGCCAGGTCGGCCTCGCCGGTGGTCAGCGCCTCGATGGTGCCCAGCAGCGTCTCGTCGCGCAGCTTGAGCCTCGTCGGCGGCTCGAGGGCGAAGAAGGCGGTGGCCAGGTCGAGCAGCGGGTCGCGCGCGATCACGCTGTCGACCGCGATGGTCAGCATCGGCTCCCAGCCCGTGGCCACGCGCTTCACCCGGTTGGCCACCGCATCGATCTCGGCCAGCAGCCGGTCGGCCTCGCGCAGCAGTTCGGCGCCGGCCTCGGTCAGCCGCGCCTGGCGGGCGCTGCGGTCGAACAGCAGCACGTCGAGCGCGTCCTCGATCTGGCGCACGCGGTAGCTCAACGCGCTCGGCACGAGGTTCAGCGAGCGGGCGGCGGCAGCAAAGCTGCCGGTGCCGGCCACGGTCTGGAGCATGGCGAGGGCGTCGGGGGTCAGCACGTCTCGGGGGCTGGGCATAGGGGCTCCATTGATCAAATTATTTGAATGGTGCCATCAAACCGGGGCGTCTTTCCGAATGGGGTGCGGACCTAAAGTTCTTCACATCCGCTGCGCATCCGGCGCGGCATACGAAAAAGGCCCGCACACCCCAACGGGGCAGCGCCAAAGGAGTTCGACGATGTTGCAAGTCCGTAAATCTCAGGAACGCGGTTATGCCGACCATGGCTGGCTGCGCTCGTTCCACAGCTTTTCCTTCGCCGGTTACTACGACCCTGCCTACATGGGTTTCGGCAACCTGCGGGTGATCAACGAAGACCGCGTGGCGGCGGGCGCCGGTTTCGGCACCCACGGCCACAAGGACATGGAGATCATCAGCTACGTGCTCTCGGGCGAACTGGCGCACAAGGACAGCATGGGCAACGTGGAAAGCATTCCGCCGGGCGACGTGCAGCGCATGAGCGCGGGCCGCGGCGTGATGCACAGCGAGTTCAACCACAAGGCCGACGAGACCACGCACTTCCTGCAGATCTGGATCGAGCCGAATGTGCGCGGCATTGCGCCGGGCTACGAACAGAAGCAGTTCACCGACGCCGAGAAGCGCGGCAAGCTGCGCCTCGTGGCCTCGCCCGACGGCAGCGACGGCTCGGTGACGGTGCATGCCGATGCCCGCCTGTACGCCGGCCTGCTCGACGGCGAGGAAAAGGCCGGCCTGGCGCTCGACCCGCAGCGCAAGAGCTATGTGCACCTGGTGCGCGGCGAGCTCGAAGTGAACGGCCAGAAGCTCGTCGGCGGCGACGCCGCGATGCTGCAAGGCGAATCGCAACTGACGCTGGGCGCCGGCAAGGACGCCGAAGTGCTGGTGTTCGACCTGGCCGCCTGATCCCCCTTGCCGGGCGCGTGGTGCGCCCGGTTCTTTTCTTTTCTCTTTTTTCTTTTTCAACAACCGAGGAGTTTTCAACCATGGCAACCGCAACCACCACCAATTCCACACAAGACACGCTCGCTCTGATCGGCCGCATCCTGGTCGCCTACCTGTTCATTCCCGCCGGCATCGGCAAGCTCATGGGCTTCGGCGGCACGGTCGGCTACATCACCTCGGCCAGCCTGCCGCTACCCGAAGTAGCGGCGGCCATCGCGATCCTCATCGAACTGGGCCTCGGCATTGCGCTGCTGCTGGGCTTCAAGACCCGCTGGACCGCCATCGTGATGGCGATCTTCTCTGTGGTCACGGCGCTGTTCTTCCACAAGTACTGGTCCGCGCCCGACGCCATGAAAATGATGCAGCAGATCAACTTCAACAAGAACATCGCGATTGCCGGTGGCCTGCTTGCGATCGCTGCTTTCGGCGCTGGTCGGTTCAGCATCGATAGAAAGTAAGCTCTTCCTGGAGGCTTCGCGCACTTCGTGTCGTTTCGGGGTGCGCTCACGCCGACGGGGTGCCTTGCTCCGCGAATGTCCCC
>NZ_AKIW01000069.1 GCF_000282635.1 Variovorax sp. CF313 | reverse complement strand
GGTGTTGCCCCCTGCAAGGGGGTGGGCGAAGCGACACGAAGTGCGCGCAGCCTGGGGGTGTGCCATCAAGACTGGGGCGGATCGCGGTATTCGACGTAGGCGCGCGCACGCACTTCCTGTACCCAGGTGGTGAAGGCTTCGTCCACGCGCTGTTCGCGCAGCGCGGCGCGCGCGGCTTCGCGCTGCTCCGACTGGCTGAGCTTGGCATCGCGGCGGCCGACCACCTGGATCAGGTGCACGCCGAAGCGCGACACCACGGGGTCGCTGATCTGGCCCGGCGCGAGCCGGTCCATGGCTTCCTCGAATTCGGGCACGAACTGGCCCGGGCGCGACCAGCCGAGGTCGCCGCCTGCCTTGGCGCTGGCGTCCTGCGAGTTGTCGCGGGCCAGGCCGGCGAAGTCGGCGGTGCCGGCCTGCACGCGGCGCTTGAATTCGGCCAGTTGCGCCACCGCCTGCGCCGTGGTGCGCTTGGGATCGTTGAGCAGCAGGATGTGGCGCACCTGCGTCTGCGTGACCGTCGCGTCGCCCGAACCGATCTGCGCCTTGGCCAGCACCTTGAGCACGTGGAAGCCGGCGCTGGAGCGCACCGGCCCGGCGATGCCGTTTACCGCCGTCGATTGCGTGGCTTCGACGAACAGCGACGGATAGCGGTCGGCACTGCGCATGCCGATGGCGCCGCCATTGGCGCGGTCGGGCGAATCGGAGTTCTCGCGCACCAGCTTGGCGAAGTCTTCGCCGGAGCGGGCGCGCTGTGCGAGGTCCTGTGCCTTCTTCTGCGCCGCGGCCACCTGCGCGTCGGTGGCGTTCTCGGGAACGGCCACCAGTACCTGCGCGAGGTTGAGGTTTTCCAGCGCCGCATTCTTGACGGCGAGGTTGCGCTGGTCGCGCAGGTATTCGTCGGCCTCGGCGTCGCTGATCTTGATCTTCGATTCGACCTCGCGGTCGCGCAGGCGCGTGAGCAGCAGCTGATCGCGCAGGTCGTTGCGGAAATCCTGCAGCGCGATGCCCTCGTCGGCCACGCGGCGGCGCAGCTCGACGAGACTGATCTCGTTCTGGCGCGCCACGGTCTGCTCGGCCTGGTCGATGGCCACTTCGTCGACCTTGAGTCCGGCTTCCTTCGCGAGCTGAAGCTGCGCACGTTCCGTGATCAGCCGCTCGAGCACGAGCCGCGTGAGTTCGCCGCGGGGGACGCGTTCGGCGTCGGGGTTCTCCTTGATCAGCCGCGACACGCGCGTCTGCACGTCGGTGTTGGTGATCGGCTCCGAGTTGACCAGCGCAACGATGTATTCGGCCGAGCGCTGCACGGGCGCCGCAGCGGGCGCAGCCGCCGGCGCACGCGCTGCGGGCGGGCCCAGGCGCGGCCCGGCGCGCATGATGTCCGTGATGCCGCTGCCGGCTCGGTAGCCCTGCGCGCCCGAGCTTGCAGCGATTGCCGCGAGGCAGCCCAGGGTGATGATGGAACGGATGTATTTCATGGCGTCGCTCAGTCGTCTCAGTCGTAATTGGTGAAGCGGCTCGGCGCCTCGCCCGGTTGGCGCAAGGGTTCGTAGCGCTGGATGTTCTGCCGCAGGGCCTGCATGGGGCTGGAGCCGATGCTCGAGAAGCCGACGAATTCGAGCTGGAACATGATGCGGGTGTTCGCCGTCACCTGGCCCGTGGTGATGCGTTGCAGCACCACGCGCCCGATCCAGCAGCAGCCGTCGTACTCGAAACCGAGCACGCCGTCCGTGAGTTTCTTGTCCTGCAGGCTGTAGTTGAGCCGGCCGACCGCATACCAGCGGCCGCCGCCCTGGCCCTTGCCGGGGCCGAGGTTCTTGCCCTTGTCACCCCAGAGGTCGTTGATCGGCCATTGCCAGCCCACGTCGATCGATTTGTTGCCGTCGGTCGCGGTCGGGGTGCTGGGCGCCTGGTAGCGGAAGGCCGCGCTCAGGTTGTGGTACGGCTCGGGGTTGTAGCGCGCGCTGATGGCCGATCGCTCCGACTTGCGCGTGTCGGGGTTGTACTGCACGACGGTATCCAGGCTCCACTTGGGCGTCCAGTTGATCTGGGCGCCCACGAGCAGGTCGCTCTTGCGGTCGGTCACCGGCGTGCCGCCGGGCAGCGTGACCTTCTGGTCGCTGAAGCGCAGCCGCTGCGCGATGCCGAAGCGTGCGGCCTCGACGCCGGTTGCCGGATCGATCAGGCGCGAGGTCACGCCCAGCGTGAGGGCATTGGTGTCCGAGATGCGGTCGCCGCCCGAAAACGCGTTCTCGGTGTAGATGGTCGCGAAGCTGAAGTCGTTGGCCGCCGAGTCGTAGTTCGGCAGCATGCTCTGGTTGCGGTACGGCGTGTAGACGTAGTACGCGCGCGGCTCCAGCGTCTGGCGGAAGGCGCGGCCGAAGTAGCTGGCGTCGCGCTCGAAGATCAGGCCGCTGTCGAGGCTGAAGGTCGGAACCGTCCGGTTGCTGGAGGTCGGGAAGAAATACAGCGAGTTGGCGTTGTAGGGCACGCCATTGACGTACTGGACCCCGTTGAGCGTCAGCTTCGGAATGTCCGACTGCGGCAGGTAGTAGTTGTACGAGGCCGCGTTCAGCATCAGCTTGGGAATGACGAACGAACTCGGCGTGATGAACGGCCGGCTGATCGAGGCGACGGCCGAGGCGCGGTCGCCGTCGGGTTGCGACTGCTGGGTGGCGTCGTAGCCGGGCTGCCCCGCCAGGATCGTGTTCACGCGAAAGCGCGTGTAGTCCAGGTTGAGCGCCACGTCGAAGCCGTGCCAGTCGTACTTGTTGTAGTTGGCCGTGATCTGCGGCAGCCGGTCGTACGCGGGCACGATCGGTGACAGGTTGTACTGCAGGTTCTGGTACTTCAGAGTGCGGACCATGCCGCTCCAGTCGCCCTTGCTCCAGTTGAGCGATGCGTCGTTGGGCAATTGGCGCTGCGTGAGCGACGGCGTGCGCGTGAAGTCGCGCCAGTAGTCGTTGTCGCTCACCCTGTTGATGGCGATATTGGCGGACAACGAATCCAGGCCCAGCGCCTTGGCATCGAAGTCCTGGTGATGCGTGGCCCACAAGCCCCAGCGCTTGGTGCTGCCGGGCGCCGGGGTCAGGTCCTTGGCCTGAATCTCCCCTTTGGCCAGCTGCTGGAGCTGGCTGGCGCGCAGCTCGTTGTAGCGCTGACCCACGAGCCGGTCGCTGCCCATCAGGTCGAGGCGCATCGTTCCGCTGTAGCCCTTCTCGAGGTAGCGGAACTCGTTGCTGAAATCGACGCCGCGCTTGCTCATGACCGTCGGCGTGAACGTGGCGTCGCGGTTGGGCGCGATGTTCCAGTAGTACGGCTGCGCGATCTCGATGCCGTTGATGTTGTCGATGCCGATGGTGGGCGGCAGCAGGCCGCTCTTGCGCTCGTTCGACAGCGGGAAGCTCACGCTCGGAATCGGCGGCGTGGTGATGCCCATGAAGCTCAGCCGCGCATTCTTGGCCACGCCCTCGTTTTCCTCGGTGTCCGTGGTCATCGTGGTCGCGGTGAGCAGCCAGGCCGGCATCCAGCCCGGGAAGTCCTCGCGGCGGCAGGTGGTGTAGGTGGCTTCGCGGGCCACCGACACGTTGGCGTCGACGAAGTCGATGCGCTTGGCCTCGCCGTGCGCTTCGTTCGCGAGGAACTGGTAGCGCACGTTGTTGAAGAAACCCTCGAAGGTCTCGAGCTTGAGCTGCAGCTCGGGGCCTTCGTACACGTTGCCGGCCTGGTTGACCCGCACGTTGCCGGTGGCCTTGGCGCGGTCGTCCGGCTGGTAGTACTCGAGCCGGTCGGCAGTGATGGACACCGCGCCGCGCCGCAGCGTGGCGTTGCCTTCGACCACGGTCTCGAGGTCGGGCCGCCCGGAGATGCGGTCGCCGGTGATGATGCTGGGCATCTGGCTGCGGTCCGCGGGCGTCAGGGTTTCGGTCAGCAGCGGCGTGCGCTTCAGCGTGAGCGGCCCGTCGAGGTTGCCGGCCTGCTGCGCGGACGCGCCATGCGCGTGCATCAGGGCCAGCGACAGAACGGCCAGCGGCAGCGGCGGGGTGGAGCGCCGCAGGGCGACACGCCGGCGCATCAAGCCACCCGCCCCGCTGTTCCGAGGGAGGCCACCGACTCCCCGAGGGAGAGCGGCAGCGAGCGCACAAGGTGCCAAGCGTGGGGGCTTTGGGTCGTAGGCATCGGTTCGGAACGAAGGATCGTCGGGAGACGGCGCGGCAGGCCGGCGGGTTGCAGGGGCCGGCAGCAACCCGCATCGGCCGGAAGCTGGCCAAGGGGGATTGCCGCGCCAGGCGGATTTGTAGAATCGATTATCCATGACAGCACCCCCGCCCCCGGCCTCATTGGCCCCAAGCCCCGCCGAGACCATCCCCTGGACCGATCCGCAGCGGGCCGAAGCGTTCCGGGCCTGGGTGGCCGCCGTCGCGCCTGCCCACCGGCTGCTGCCCGACACGGTGCGGCTCGCCTCGGCCGACGCGAGCTTCCGCCGCTATTTCCGCCTCGACACCGCCGACCCCGCCGCGCCGACGCGGATCGTGATGGACGCCCCGCCGGACAAGGAAAACAGCGCCCCCTTCGTCCAGGTGGCGCAGCTGATGGCCGGCGCCGGCGTACTCGCCCCCACGGTGCTCGAATGGGACCAGCCCCGCGGCTTCCTGCTGCTCGACGACCTGGGCCGCCAGACCATGCTGGACGTGATCGATCCGGCCCGGCCCGACGCGAGCCGCCCGCTCTACGACCAGGCCATCGACGCATTGATCCGCTGGCAGCTGGCCTCCAAACCCGGCGTGCTGCCGCCCTACGACCGGGCGCTGCTGGAGCGCGAGCTGGCGCTGTTCCCCGAGTGGTACATCGGCCGCCACCGCGGCATCGCGGTCGAGGGCAAGCTGAAGGAGCGGCTGGAGCGCAGCTTCAAGCTGATCGTCGAGAGCAACCTCGCATCGCCCAGCGTCTACGTGCACCGCGACTTCATGCCGCGCAACCTCATGGCCGGCAACGGTCCCGCGCTCGGCGTGCTCGACTTCCAGGACGCGGTCTACGGCCCCATCACCTACGACGTCGCCAGCCTGATGCGCGACGCCTTCCTGAGCTGGGACGAGGAATTCGTGCTCGACGTCACCATCCGCTACTGGACGGCGGCGCGCAAGGCCGGCCTGCCGGTCGACGAGGACTTCGGCGCCTTCTACCGCGCAGTCGAGTGGATGGGGCTGCAGCGCCACCTGAAGGTGGCCGGCATCTTCGCGCGCCTCACGCTGCGCGACGGCAAGCCCAAGTACCTGGCCGACACGCCGCGCTTCATCGCCTACATCCGCGCCACCGCCAGCCGCTACATGGAGCTGACGCCGCTGCTGCGCGTGATCGACGAAGTCGAGGGCACCTCGGCCCTCACCGGCTTCGCCTACGGCCGCGTCTGAAGGAAAACGGCTGCCCACGCCATCGATTTCACAGCATGCCGCGTTTTCACTGTTCCGTGCCGCTGACCGCCGGCGCCAGCCTGGCGCTGCCGGCCGGCGCCGCACGCCATGTTCAGGTGCTGCGGATGCAGCCCGGCGATGCGCTCACGCTGTTCGACGGCGCAGGCGGCGAATACGCGGCGACGGTCGAGCGCATGGGCCGCAGCGAGGTCGCGGTGACGGTCGGCGCGCACCAGCCGGTGGAGCGTGAAGCCCCGCGCGCCGTGCATCTCGCGGTCGGGATGCCGGCGAACGAGCGCATGGACTGGCTGGTGGAGAAAGCCTCCGAGCTCGGCGTGGCGAGCATCCAGCCGCTGGCCACGGCCCACGGCGTGCTGCGCCTGTCGGGCGAGCGCGCCGAGAAGAAGCGGGCGCACTGGGAGGCGATCGCGGTCGCGGCCTGCGAGCAGTGCGGGCGCAACCGGGTGCCGGTGGTCCTTCCGGTGCAGTCCTTTTCGGGCTGGCTCGATGCGCAGCACGACACGGGATCGACCGCCGTGCGCCTCGTGCTGAGCCTCGCGGAGGGCACGCGCGCCCTTCCTGCGGTGCAGATCCCCGATGGCCATGGCGCGGTCGTCCTGAGCGGCCCCGAAGGCGGCCTGAGCAGCTCGGAAGAACAGCAGGCCATTGCCCGCGGCTTCGCTCCCGTCACCCTTGGCACGCGCGTGCTGCGCGCCGAAACCGCGGCGCTGGCCGCGCTGGTGTGCCTCGCCGGCCTCTAGGCAGGCCGCGCAAGGTGGTGTTTTCCGCAACGCGCGCGCGGAAAGCCTGAGAAACAATCGTTACTCTACTGAGACAAAAGAAGGACTTTCGATGTCCCGCTCGCCAGGTCCACTGCGCCTCGCCCCTCTCGTCCTTGCCGCGCTGGTGTGCGCCGCACAGGGCGCGCTCGCCCAGAGCCCGGCTGTCGCCCCCACGCCCGCGCAGGTCAGCCCCGATGTCGACAAGGCCTATGCCCAACTGATGGCAGCACCGGCCATCCAGAAGCTGCTCGACGCAGTCAGGGCCGACCACGAGCGCTCGGTCGAAGACCTGAAGATGCTCACCGAGATCGAGGCACCGCCCTTCAAGGAACAGAAGCGCGCCGAAGCCTTTCTCGCGCGCATGAAGGCGTTCGGCCTGACGCACGCGAAGATCGACGCCGAAGGCAACGTGGTCGGCCTGCGCAAGGGCACGGGCAACGGGCCGAAGCTGCTGATCTCCGCGCACCTCGACACCGTGTTTCCCGCCGGCACCGACGTGAAGGTCAAGGAGCGCGACGGCCGGCTCCACGCGCCGGGCATTGCGGACGACACCCGCGGGCTCGCCGTGCTGCTGTCGTGGCTCAAGGTGTTGAACGACAACAAGGTCCAGACCGTGGGCGACCTGCTGTTCGTCGGCAACGTCGGCGAGGAAGAGCTCGGCAACCTGCGTGGCATGAAGGCCGTCTTCAACGACCACCTCGACATCGACGGCATGGTGGGGCTGGAGCCGTCGCCGCCGGGCGCGGTGCTGGTGCTCGGCACCGCGAGCCACCGCTACGAGGTCACGTTCCAGGGCCCGGGCGGCCACAGCTTCGGCGCCTTCGGCCAGGTGCCCAGCGCCATCCACGGCATGGGCCGCGCCATCGCGAAGATCGCCGACGTGCACACGCCGAGTTTTCCCAAGACGACGTTCACCGTCGGCACCGTGGGCGGCGGGACCTCGGTCAACACCATCGCGCCGGACGCGCGCATGGCCATCGACATCCGCTCGGACGACATGGCCTCGCTGCTGGAGACCGAAAAGAAGATCCTCGCGGCCATCGACGAAGCCGTGGTCGAGGAAAACAAGCGCTGGAACGTCAACACGCTGAGCGTGAGCACCAAGCTCATCGGCAACCGCCCCGGCGGCCGCACGCCGCCCGACTCGGTGATCGTGGAGGCCGCCGTCCGCTCGAACAGCGCCTTCGGCCACAAGACCCTGCTGCGCGGCGGCAGCACCGACGCCAACGTGCCGATCTCGCTGGGCATTCCGGCCATCATCGTCGGCGGCGGCGGCAAGGGCTCGGGATTCCATTCGCTGAGCGAGTCCATCGACGTGACAGACGCGTGGAAAGGCGCGCAGAATTCGCTGCTCACCGTGCTGGGCCTGGTGGGAGTGCAAGGGGTCAGTCCCGCATTGCTCCCCAAACGGACAGCCCGTACCAAGTAATTTGTCACGTTGCCAGTTTGAAAGTGATGTTCCACTTTCAGCTTATGGCCCGCGGCGCCTAACAATGCTGTCGGTCTGTCACACACCAAAAGGAAAAGCCATGGGATTGCTCGATTCAGTACTCGGTCAGGTGCTCGGGGGCGCGGCCCAGCAGCAGCAACCGCAAAGCGGTGGACTGGGCGATCTGGGAGGCCTGGCCGGCGCGCTGGGCGGCCTGCTCGCCAACAACGGCGGGCAGGGCGGCCTGGGCGGTCTGGTCTCGAAGTTCGAGCAGGCTGGCATGGGCGACGTCATCGGCTCGTGGATCGGCAAGGGGGAAAACCAGCCGGTTTCGGGCGATCAGCTGCAAAACGCGCTGGGCAGCGACACCATCGCTGCCATCGCGTCCAAGCTCGGCATCAACGCGCAAACGCTGCTGCCGATGCTGGCCACCATGCTGCCAGCGCTGATCGACCAGCTCACGCCGCACGGCAAAGTCCCGGACCAGGGTCTGGGCAACCACGACGACCTGCTGGGTTCGCTCAGCGGCCTGCTGCAAGGCAGGCAGTCCTGACCGAAGGACTGTCTTCTCCTGAATTCATGCGCCCGCGAGGGCGCTTTTTTTTGGCCGCGCGTGTTGGCCGACAATCCCGCTGGCATCAATCGAGGGAAATGGCATGGCGGGCAGTCGCAAGTCGAAGGAAGAAGGTCTGGACGCGCAGCCCGATGGCACCGTGCGGTGGTCCAAGGGCATGCGCGAGGCGCTCGCGCAATTCAACGACCGGCCCTGCGGCCACTGCGGCGGCCTGCTCTGCGACGAACGCCGCCTCTGCGACAGCCTCGACTTCTTTCGCCGCCACCGCTCCCGCTTCTACCCCCCGCGCGCCGCGCGGCTGCGCATGCTCGACATGCACGGCGCCGCGGCGGCGGAACTGTTCTTCGAGCCGTCCCCGCACAAGGAAGCCGTGACCGACCTGCTGGCCATCCACGATCCGGCGGTCGTTGGCTTCTTCGTGGCCCAGGTCAAGCAGATCGACTGCAAGAACGCCCTCGTCAAGCAGGCGGGCCGCTGGCCGTTGTTCGTGCTGCGCGAGTTGCTGTCGGCGAACCCGGCGCGGCACCAGGCCGGCGCCGCGCTGGTCCTGGAGCTGCTGGCCGCGAACCCCGACTGGCAGAAACCGCTGGAGGCCTCTTGCGACGACGCCCAGCGCAAGACGCTCGCGCGCCTGCAGGAAGACAGCTCCGTCGGAGTGACCGATGCCGCTGTCGATGCCTGGCCCGCGCTGCTGCGGCGCCCGCCGTGGAAGAACCGGCAGGCGCTGCCCGTCATCCCGACGCTGGCCTTGCAGCCCCTGCCGCCGACGGCGCGGCTGCACTGGAGCGATCTGCCGCCACCGCAATACCTGCAGGCCACGGGCGAATCGTCCGACTGGCTGGCCCGCGAACTCCGGGTCTCGCGCGAAAGCGCCGACCGGTGGATGAACGAGTTCGCGCGCAACCAACCCGACGCGCCTGCAGAGGTGCGCGAGGGCGGCACGGTTCACAAGGCCTTGTGGATGCTGGGCCTGCGCCCCGAGCTCATCGAGGCCGTCGCAGCGAACGGCCGCGAGATCGGTCCGGAAGACTTCGGCACGCTGCCGGGCAGCCGCTGGGGCGTCGCCGAATGCATCTGGCACCTGCCCCTGCCGCTGGCTGTCGCGGTATTCATGCATGGGCCACCCCCCATCCTGTACTCGGGCGATGTCTCGCGCGTGCGGCCCATCCTCCATGCGTTCGGCGCTGCCGCGCTGCCGGGGCTGCCGCGCTTTCTCAAGCAGGGCTCTCGCGCAATGTTCGAGCTGGCCTCGGTCATCGAATGGGATCCGCTCGCCGGCTGGATCGCCAGGGGCTTTCACACCAACCGCTGGGTCCGGCGCGAAGCCGGCGAGTGGCTGGCGCGCTATCCCGACACGGCCGCGCGCGGCCTTGTTCCCGTCGCGCTGGGCGAACCCGGCCCCGCGCGCGAGGCGGCGCAGGCCGCGCTGCGCTGGCTGCACGGCGCCAGCCACGCCGGAGCGGTGCGCAAGCAAGCCCACGCCTACGGCGCCGAAGCCGCCAATGCGGTGGCGCAGCTGCTGGCCATCGCGCCCGAAGAACTCCTGCCCGACAACCTGCCCGTGGTGCCGAAGGCCTTGCCGCTGGCAGCGCTTCCCCGCCTGATCCTCAAGGCAGGCGGCCACGCGCTACCGCAGGCGGTGGTGCCCGACGTGCTGATGGCGATGATGCTCGGCAAGCCCGACGCCCCCTATCCTGGGCTGGCCGGGCTGCTGGATGCACTCACGCCCGATTCCCTCGCGCGCTTCGGCCGCGCGCTGCTGGCCTGGTGGATCGGCAACGGCCGCCCGGCCAAGGAGCGCTGGATGTTCACGCTGCAGGGCCGCCTCGGCGACGGCGAGACCGCGCGCCAGCTCTACGGCCTGCTGCGCCAGTGGCGCGTTGCGCTCGACCGCGTGCGCGCCTACGACGCGATGGCGATGCTCGGCGAGATCGGCAGCGATGCCGCGCTGATGCACCTGGCCGAACTCGCGCGCCAGACCCGCCACGACGACCTGCGCACGCGCGCCGACCGCATGCTCGGCGAAGTGGCCGAACAGCGCGGCCTCAGCCTCGACCAGCTGGCCGATCGCACTGTCCCCGACCTCGGCCTCGACACGCGCGCCCGGCTGACGCTCGACTTCGGCCCGCGCAGCTTCGAAGTGCGCATGGACGACAACTTCCAGCCTGTGGTGCACGACGCCAGGGGCAAGGTGCTCAAGACGCTGCCCAAGCCGGGCGCCAACGACGACGCCGGCAAGGCCGCCGCTGCGACCACGCAGCTGAAGGAGCTGCGCAAGCTCGCGAAGACCGTGGCCACCACGCAGGTCAAGCGCCTCGAGGCCGCGATGTGCGCGCAGCGCCGCTGGAGCCCCGACGAATTCATTCCCTTCTTTGCCAACCATCCGGTGCTGCGGGTCTTCAGCCGGCCGCTGGTCTGGGGCCTGTTCGACGCATCGGGCAGGCAGCTCGAAGGCATCTTCCGCATCAGCGCCGAAGGCGAGCTGACCGACCTGCAGGACGACGCCGTCAAGCTGCCCGAGACCGCGCGCATCGGCCTGCCGCATCCGCTCGAAGTCGCGGCCCTCGACCCGTCGCTGGCAACTGCCTGGGCCGCCGTGCTGGCCGACTACGAAATCGTGCAGCCCTTCGAACAGCTGATGCGCCCGGTCTTCGTGCTCGACGAAGCGCTGCGCCCGCGCCGCGAGCTGCCGCACTGGGCCGGCCGCGCCATATCGAACGCCGCCCTCATGGGCCTGGAAACGCGCGGCTGGCAACGCGAGGTGGGCGACGGCGGCATGGTCGACAGCTTCAACAAGGCCGTGCCCGGCGGACGCCGCATCTGTCTGCAAATCGAAGAAGGCTGGTTCGTGCAGGACAGCCCCGACGGCAAGGAACTTCAGACCGTGCGCGCGGTGGCGCTCGACGGCACCGAAGGCACGCTGGGCGACCTGCCGCCTGTCGTTTTCAGTGAAATCGAACGCGACCTGCAACGCGCGATACGGGACACACCATGAACCGCAACCTCTGGCTGCTCGCCATCTGCCAGGGCTTGCTCCTGACCAACAACGTCACCTTCATCGCCATCAATGGGCTGGTGGGCCTGAGCATCGCGCCGCGCGGCTGGATGGCGACGCTTCCGGTGATGAGCTACGTGATCGGCGGCGCGCTCAGCACCGGGCTGGTGGCCCGCACGCAGCAACGCCTCGGCCGGCGCGGCTCGTTCCAGACCGGGTTGGCGGTGGCGCTGGTGTCGGCCTTGCTGTGCTGCTACGCGGCTGCCACGAAGAATTTCTGGCTGCTGTGCTTCGCCACGGTGGTCGCGGGCTACTACAACGCCAATGCGGGGCTCTACCGTTTTGCCGCGGCCGAGCTCGCGGCGCCGGCGTGGCGCGAGAAGGCGGTGTCGGTGGTGATGGCGGGCGGGCTGATCGGCGCGGTCGCGGGGCCCAACCTCGCGACGGCCACGCGAGAGGTCTTTGCCGTGCCGTTCGCGGGTGCCTATATCGCGCTGGCCGCGGTGGCGCTGCTGTCGATGGCGGTGATGCACTTCATCGAATTCCCCGCCGCGCCCACGCGCACGGGGCTCGCCGGGGGCCGGCCATTGGGCGAGATCATGCGGCAGCCGGTGTTCATCGTGGCCGCCGCCGCGGGCGCGCTGGGCTACGGCGTGATGAACCTGCTGATGGCCGCAACGCCCATCGCGATGCAGATCTGCAGCCTGCCGTTCTCCGACGCCGCGCTGGTGCTCGAATGGCATGTGATCGGCATGTTCGCGCCGGGCTTCTTCACCGGCCATTTGATCCGCCGCTTCGGCGCGCTGCCGGTGATGGGCGTGGGGCTGGTACTCAACCTCGGGTGCATCGCGATCGCGCTTTCGGGCGTCGAGCTGCACCACTTCGTCGTGGCGCTGTGCCTGCTGGGCGTGGGCTGGAATTTCCTGTTCACCGGCAGCACCACGCTCTCGCTCACGACCTACACCGCCGAGGAGCGCGACCGTGCACAGGGTGCGCTGAACTTCTGCGTGTTCGCCACGCTGGCGGTGACTTCGTTCGCCTCCGGCGTGCTGGTCACCACGCAGGGCTGGCGGCTGCTGAACCTCGGTTCACTGGTGCCGGTGGTGCTGACGGGCGCGGCGCTGGTCTGGCTGGCGCGCAGGCGCACCGTCAGGCCGGCGACGGAAAGCGCCGGTTGAGCCAACGCTGCAGCGCCTCGAAGACAGGGTCGGCTTCGAGCTCGTTGAAGATCTCGTGGTACAGCGTGTCGAAGCAGTGCGCCTCGACCTTGCCGCCGGGCGCAGCGGCCGCGGCAAAGGCGCGGCTGGCGGCGGGCACCACGAGGCGGTCGTCGCCCGCGTAGAGCAGCAGTGTCGGCACGGGCCAGCTGGCGGCCCGCTGCTGCACCGTCGCGCCTTCGTACGCCAGGAAGCGCGCGAGCCGGCCGCCGATGCGGTCGTGCGTGAGCGGGTCGTCGCGGTAGGCCTGCACCACGGCCGGGTCGTGCGAGAGGTAGTTGTCGTCGAGCCCGTTGCCCACGCGCAGGTTGGGCGCAATGCGCGGCAGCACCGCGAGCAGCGCCTTCTGTAAACCGCCCAGGCCCGGATCGAGCCCTGGCGATGAAAGCACCAGCCCATCGACCGGCCGCACCCCGCGCGCCACCAGGCTCGCGGCCACCAGCCCGCCCAGGCTGTGACCCAGCAGCACGAGCGGCAGGCCGGGGTTCTCGCGGCGCGCATCGTCGATCACGAGGGCGAGGTCGTCGACCAGCCGCAACTCGCCGGGCAGGCCGCCGCGCGCGCCGGTCGATTCGCCATGTCCGTGGTGGTCGTGCGCCCACACGGCGAAGTCCCATTCGTGCAGGCATTCCGCAAGCGCGTGGTAGCGGCCCGCGTGCTCGCCGAGCCCATGGACCACCACGATCACGGCGCGCGCCGGACCGGGCGCCGGCAGCCGGCGCAAGGCGAGCGTCTCGCCGTCCGGCGTGGACAGCGACACGCGCTGCGGCAAAGGCAGCGCCTCGCTCAAGCGGCGGCCGGCTCCGATGCAGCGGCGCGGTGCGCGGCCGGCAGCGCGGCGATCACCTCGGCCACGGCGGCGGTGAGCTTCTTGGCGTAGGGCACATGCAGGAACTCGTTCGGGCCGTGCGCGTTGCTCTTCGGACCGAGCACGCCGCAGACCATCATCTGCGCCTTGGGGAAGCCGGCGCTGAGCATGTTCATCAGCGGGATCGTGCCGCCCTGGCCGATGTAGCCGCATGAGGCGCCGAAGTGCGCCTGCGAGGCCTTGTTGAGCGCGTCCTCGAACCACGGCGTGATCGTCGGCGCGTTCCAGCCGGTGGCTCCGCCGCCGCTTTCGAACGTGACGCGCGCCTGGTAGGGCGCGTTGTCCTCGAGCAGCGCCTTGAGCTTCTGCACCGCTTCGGCCGCATCGACCAGCGGCGGCAGGCGCAGCGAGAGCTTGAACGCGGTGTACGGGCGCAGCACGTTGCCCGCGTCCTTCAGCGCCGGGAAGCCTTCGGCGCCGGTCACCGAAAGCGTCGGCTTCCAGGTGCGGTTGAGCAGCGCTTCCACCGGGTCGGTGGTGGTCGGCAGCGCGAACATGGTGGAGCCACCGCAGTCGTAGTGCGCCCACGGGAAGCGCTTGTAGACCTCTTCGCCGAGGATCGCCGCAGTGGCCTTCGCCTGCGCCAGCCGGTCGGCCGGCACCTCGCAGTGGAAGCTCGCGGGCAGCAGGCGGCCGGTGGCGCTGTCTTCCAGGCGGTCGAGCACCTGCCGCATGATGCGAAAGCTCGAGGGCACGAGGCCCGAGGCGTCGCCCGAGTGGATGCCTTCGGTCAGCACCTCGACCTTGAGCGTGCCGCTGGCCATGCCGCGCAGCGAGGTGGTGAGCCAGAGCTGGTCGTAGTTGCCGGCGCCGGAGTCGAGGCAGATCACCAGCTCGACATTGCCCAGGCGCGGTCGCAACGCGTCGACGTAGGGCAGCAGGTCGTAGGAGCCGCTTTCCTCGCAGGTCTCGATCAGGCCGACGATGCGCGGATGCGCCGCGCCCTGGTTCTTGAGCGCCTGCAACGCGGCGATGCTGGCGTACACCGCATAGCCGTCGTCGGCGCCGCCGCGGCCGTAGAGCAGGCCGTTCTCGTACTTGGGCGTCCACGGGCCGAGGTCGTTGCGCCAGCCGGTGAATTCGGGCTGCTTGTCGAGGTGGCCGTACATCAGCACGGTCTCGCCCATGTCGGTGCCGGTGGCAGCCACTTCGAAGAACAGCACGGGGGTGCGGCCTTCGAGGCGCACGATCTCCAGCTTCAGGCCCTCGACCTTCTGCGCCTCGACCCAGGCCGCGGCGTTGCGCAGCACGGTCTCGAGGTGGCCATTGGCCGACCAGTCCTTGTCGAAGCCGGGCGACTTGGCGGGAATGGCGATGTAGTCGGTAAGCTGCTTGAGGATGTCGCCGTCCCATCGGGCGGTGACGTCGGACAGGGCACGCTCGGCGTCGAGCGTGCCGGTGGGCATTTCGCGGTGCAGGGGGGCGTTCATCGAAGGGTTCTCCGCGGGTGACGAAAAAACGCATTTTGCGCCCGGCGGCGAGCCCGCGTAGAGTGCGGGCGATCTCAACCCGGAGCGCAATGTGAGCAAGGCAGCATCGACTCGGATCAAAGTGGGCATAGGAGGCTGGACCTACGAACCCTGGCGCGACAACTTCTATCCCAAGGGCCTCGCGCACGCGAAGGAGTTGAACTACGCAAGCCGACAGGTCAGCGCCATCGAGATCAACGGCACCTACTACAGCACCTTCAAGCCCGAGACTTTCCGCAAGTGGCACGACGAAGCGCCCGAAGGCTTCGTGTTCTCGATGAAGGCCTCGCGCTTCACCACCAATCGCAAGGTGCTTGCCACCGCGGGAGACTCGATCAAGCGCTTCATCGACAGCGGCGTGAGCGAGCTCGGCGACAAGCTCGGACCGATCGTGTGGCAGTTCATGCCGACCAAGCAGTTCGACGCGGAAGACTTCGAGGCTTTTCTAGAGCTGCTGCCCAAGAAGGAGGGCAGCCGCGTGCTGCGGCACGTGATGGACGTGCGGCACGAAAGCTTCATCGTGCCCGCCTACAAGGCACTCGCGAAGAAGCACAAGGTCTCGACCGTGTTCACGGACGCCGACAAGTTTCCATCGTTCGAGGAGCCCGAGGGCGATGTCGCCTACGCACGGCTCATGATGGCCGACGCCGGGCTCAAGACCGGCTACGCCCCCAAGGCGCTCGACACCTGGGCCGCACGCGCGCAGGGCTGGGCCGAGTCGCCCAGGAAGCGCGACGTGTTCGTCTACTTCATCAACGGCGCCAAAGAAAAGGCACCGGCCGCGGCCGGTGCCTTGCTGGAGCGCCTGGGATGGAAGCCTCCCGTGGTGGAGGCTTAAGCCGCCGCGTGCAGCGACGGCTTGGCGCCGAAGCTGATCTCGCCCGACAGCTGGCCGCCTTCTTCGATCACGATCTTGCCGTAGCGGATCTTGCCGGTGACCTTGCCGGTCGAGTGGATCACGAGCTTTTCGCGCACCGTGAGGCTGCCGTCGAACACGCCGCGGATTTCGGCGATGTCGATCTCGGCCGAGCCCTTGAACTCGCCCTGCTCGGCGATCTGCATCAGGCGCGAGTCCATGGTGGCCTCGACGAGGCCTTCGACCACGAGCGTGTCGCAATCGGTGATCTCGACGCCCTTGAGCTTGATGTTCGGGCCGACGGTGAGCTTGCTGCCGCCTTCCTTGGCGGCAGGTGCGGCGGCCGCGTTCAGGCCGCCTTGCTGTGCGGTCAGCGACGAGGGATTGACGGGGGTTCCGGAGAGATTGGTGCCCGAACCGACGAGCGGTGCAGGGCGCGATGTCAACGAATCGGTGTCACGATCACGCTTGCCGAAGAAGGGGGACTGTGTAGCCAAGGGGGAGCTCCTCAAGAAAGGGACTATCGTAAGAACGCGCTCACGGCCTGCGGCACTTCATTGCGCAATAAGCGTAACCGAATAAGTCGGCCATGGACATGACAATGTGGCGCCATGAGCCGCTCGAACACCGACAACCTCTCCGCCGCGCACGCCTCGCGCGCCATGTCGTCCGCCACCGATTCACGCTTCGACAAGCCCACGCACGGCTGGCGGCGCACGCTGTTCACGGTGATCTTCGAGGCCGACACGCGCGCCGGTCTGATGTTCGACCTGGCGCTGATCGCGGTGATCGTGACCAGCGTGCTGGTGGTGATCCTCGACAGCGTGCAGCCGATCCGAGAGCAGTGGCGGCCGCTGTTCAATGTGCTCGAGTGGGTGTTCACCATTCTCTTCACGCTGGAGTACCTCGCGCGGCTGAGCTGCGTGAACAAGCCGCTGCGCTATGCAACGAGCTTCTATGGCGTGATCGACCTGCTGGCGCTGCTGCCGACTTTTCTCGTGGCCTTCGCGCCCGAGATGGCCTACCTGATCGACGTGCGCATCCTGCGGCTGTTGCGCGTGTTCCGCATCTTCAAGCTGTCGCGCTACTCGGTGGAGTACCGCGCGCTGGTGTCGGCGGTGGCATCGAGCCGGCGCAAGATCACCGTGTTCGTCGGCTTCGTGATGCTGGTGGTGCTGGTGATGGGCACACTGATGTACGTGGTCGAAGGGCCGGTGCATGGCTTCACCAGCATCCCGGTGGCGATCTACTGGGCCATCTCGACGATGGCCACGGTGGGCTTCGGCGACCTCGTGCCCAAGACCGACCTGGGCCGCGCGATCGCCTCCGTCATGATGCTGCTGGGCTGGGGCGTGCTCGCGGTGCCGACCGGCATCGTGACCGCGGAGATGGCGCGGCGCGGACCCGATGACGAAGCAATGCCATTGGCGCCGCGCGGCATCCTCGCGATGACGGCGCCGCTCAGCGTGCCGCCGAAGCGCGTTACGCCTGCGGCCAGACGACGCGCCCTTGCGCAGCATCGCCGAGGCGGGCGATGAAGGCATCGGCATCGGGCTCGGGGAGCGAGAAGGCGAAGGCGACGTCGTCGCCATGCTGCACGCCGTCGAGCACCGCCCCGGCCGCGGCGAGTTCGCGCCGCACGAGTCCTTCGAGCGCATAGGGCACCGAGCAGCGCAGGCTGCGCTGGCGCAGCAACGGCACGAGCGTGGCGCCGAGCAGGGCCTGCGCGACCGCGTCGGTGTAGGCCCGCACGAGGCCGCCCGCGCCGAGCTTCACGCCGCCGAAGTAGCGCACCACGGTCGCGAGCGCGCCTTCGACCTGCTGGTGGCGCAGCACCTCCAGCATCGGTCGGCCGGCCGTGCCGCCGGGTTCGCCGTCGTCGTTCGCGGCCGACTGGCCGCCGGCCATCAGGGCCCAGCACACATGTGCGGCCGCGGGGTGTTCGGCGCGCAGCGAGGCGACCACGGCCAGCGCGGCCGCTCGGTCGGCCACCGGCTGAACGCAGCCGATGAAGCGGCTTTTCTTGATGAGCAGCTCGCTGTGGACCGGCTGTGCAAGCGTGAAGCTCATCCGGCGTTCTTCGTGGCGTTCAGCCGCCGCCGCGCTCGAACTTGAAGACCGCCGTGCTGGCGCGCGCGTTGGGCAGCCAGCGCACGTCGCGCCCGTTCTGCAGGCCGAAGGCGTCGAGCACGCGCAGGTTGTTCTTCCCGGCCAGCACCTCGAAATCCTTGAAGGTGCCGACGCGGATATTGGGCGTGTCGTACCACTGGTAGGGCAGGCGGCGCGTCACCGGCATGCGGCCGCGCGCCACGCTCAGGCGGTTGGGCCAGTGCGCGAAGTTGGGAAATGCGACGACGCCGATGCGGCCCACGCGCGCGGTCTCGCGCAGCATCACCTCGGCATTGCGCAGGTGCTGCAGAGTGTCGATCTGAAGCACCACGTCGAAGGAGGCGTCGTCGAACATCGCGAGGCCTTCGTCGAGGTTGAGCTGGATCACGTCGACGCCGCGGCGGATGCACTGCAGCACGTTGCCGTCGGCGATCTCCACGCCGTAGCCGGTACAGCCGCGCTCGCGCTGCAGCAGATCGAGCAGGGCGCCGTCGCCGCAGCCCAGGTCGAGCACGCGCGCGCCTCGCGGCACCAGCTCGGCGATCAATCGTTGATGCTCGAGGTCGCTCATTGCAGGAACTCCTTGGCGACGCGCTCGAAGTAGGAGCGCACCACGCCCATGTAGCGCACGTCGTCGAGCAGGAAGGCGTCGTGGCCGTGCGGCGCATCGATCTCGGCGTAGCTGACGTTGCGGCGGTTGTCGAGCAGCGCCTTCACCAGTTCGCGGCTGCGCGCGGGCGAGAAGCGCCAGTCGGTCTTGAAGCTCACGAGCAGGAACTGGGCGGTGGCCTGGGCCAGCGCGGTGCTGAGCTTGCCGCCGTGGCTGCGTGCGGGGTCGAAGTAGTCGAGTGCGCGGGTGATCAGCAGGTAGGTGTTGGCGTCGAAGTACTCGCTGAACTTGTCGCCCTGGTAGCGCAGGTAGCTTTCGATCTGGAACTCGACATCCTGCGTGGAGTAGCGGTAGTCGAGCCCCGCGGCCTCGCCCTCCACGGCGCTGCGCAGGATGCGGCCGAACTTGGCGTTCATCACGTCGTCGCTGAGGTAGGTGATGTGGCCGATCATCCGCGCGATGCGCAGGCCGCGCTTGGGGATCACGCCGTGTTCGTAGAAGTGGCCGCCGTGGAAATCGGGGTCGGTCACGATCGCGCGGCGCGCAACCTCGTTGAAGGCGATGTTCTCGGCCGTGAGGTTGGGCGCGCTCGCCACGACGACGGCGTGGCGCACGCGGTCGGGATACTGCAGCGTCCACGAGAGCGCCTGCATGCCGCCGAGGCTGCCGCCCATCACAGCCGCGAGCGTGCGGATGCCGAGCGCGTCGAGCAGCACGGCCTGGGCGTCCACCCAGTCCTCGACCGTGACCACCGGGAAGTCGGCGCCGTAGACACGGCCAGTGGCGGGGTTGGCGTGCATCGGTCCGGTCGAGCCGAAGCAGGAGCCGAGGTTGTTCACACCGATGACGAAGAAGCGATCGGTGTCGACCGGCTTGCCCGGACCGACCATGTTGTCCCACCAGCCTTCGGAACGGGCCTGGCCTTCGTAGACGCCCGCGACGTGGTGCGACGCATTGAGCGCGTGGCAGACCAGCACCGCATTGCTGCGCTCGGCGTTCAGGGTGCCGTAGGTTTCGTAGGCGAGCGTGTAGTCGCTGATCGACGCGCCGCTGCGCAGGGCCAGGGGGCCTGCGAACTGCATCGACTGCGAGGTGACGACCAAGGATGGTGACGACGACATGAATGAAAAAAACCCGGCCTCGCCAAAAACGAGCCGGGTCTGCCGCGCCTGTCTTTAGCTGGATTTATAAAGCGCCCGCAAGCTGAAGCAAATCGGCGCAAGGCAAAGTATATCCCCCAGGCTGCGCGCACTTCGTGTCGCTTCGCCAACCCCCTTCGGGGGCAACACCTGCGGCCCGGCAAAGCCGGTTCCGCGGTGTTTCTGGAAGGGCCCCTGCCTTTTTCTTACCAGCCGATGATCATGATGATGCCCAGCACCAGGAAGATCGCGGCCGAGATGCCGTGCACGAGCTTGATCGGCACGCGCCGCACGATCTTCTCGCCGAGCCATACCACCGGCGCGTTGGCCAGCATCATGCCCAGCGTGGTGCCCGCCACCACCCAGAAATAATCGTGCGTGAAGCGGGCGGCGAGCATGACGGTGGCGATCTGGGTCTTGTCGCCCATCTCGGCGAGGAAGAACGCGATCACGGTGGTGCCGAAGACCCCGAACTTCGACGCGCCCGGGGCGTCATCGTCGTCGAGCTTGTCTGGAATCAGCATCCACGCGGCCATCGCGATGAACGAGCCGCCCAGGATCCAGCGCAGCACGTCGGGCCCAAGCCAGCGCGTGATGTAGTTGCCGACCGCGCCGGCCAGCGCGTGGTTGATAAGGGTGGCGGCGAAGATGCCGAGGACGATCGGCCAGGGTTTCCTGAAGCGGGCTGCGAGCAGGAGGGCCAGGAGTTGGGTCTTGTCGCCCATTTCGGCGAGCGCAACCACGCCGGTTGCAACCAGAAAAGCTTCCATGATGAAGAGGGGTTCCTTGGGCCGAAGGACACAATTGACCGTGCAACACCTTCGGCCATATTCCCGAAGTTGCACGGTCAAAGGTCTCGCCAGGTGTGTTCACTGCACGCGCCATGTCCTGTGGGGCAGGACAAGTCTGTTGACGCGGGCCCCTCTCGCAAATCGGAAGGCGGCTACTCCCCAATGACGGGCGGATTGTACATGTAGCACCAAGGACCTCGCCTCACCGCGCAAGTAGGCGCTAGCTCCCAGGAGTTTTGACAGGTGCTACCTCAAGACGCAAATTCCTGCTTGCATTTCGGCTATTTCACCCATAATGCACGAGCCTCCCTCTTCATTTTGGTCGGGGGGCAAGTTCGGTGATCGGTCAGTTTCGCGCGGCTCGACGGCTCTCGTTTGAGTGATGCTTTCCGGGACTCCATCGCTTTTCTTGATGTGTTTATAGGAGTCCCTTGATGGGCAACAAACTGTACGTCGGCAACCTGCCTTACTCGGTGCGCGACGGAGATCTCGAACAGGCCTTCGGGCAGTTCGGCGCAGTGACCAGCGCCAAGGTCATGATGGAACGCGACACGGGCCGCTCGAAGGGCTTCGGCTTCGTCGAGATGGGCAGTGACGCGGAAGCACAAGCCGCCATCAACGGCATGAACGGCCAGCCCCTGGGCGGCCGCAGCGTCGTCGTCAATGAAGCGCGTCCGATGGAAGCACGTCCCCCGCGCAGCGGTGGTGGCGGCGGTTACGGCGGCGGCGGTGGTGGTTATGGCGGCGGTGGTGGCGGTGGCTACGGCGGCGGTGGTGGCGGCTACGGTGGTGGTGGCGGTGGCCGCTCCGGCGGTGGCGGCGGCTACGGCGGTGGTGGTGGCCGCAGCGGCGGCGGTGGTGGTGGCGATGGCGGTTTCCGCAGCCCCTACGGCGCCGGCCCCCGTGGCGGTGGCGGCGGTGGCCGTTCCGGCGGTGGCGGCGGTGGCTACGGCGGCGGCAACAGCGGCTACTGAGCCCTGCACTGCAAGGCGCACACAGACAAAAGGCTCCCTCGGGAGCCTTTTTCAATGGCCGATCGCTCGGCGCGTGCGGCTCGTCAGGCCTCGCCGCTGCGCTTCTTGCGCGCGCGCCCCTGCACCGCCCGGTCCAGCACGGCGTTGGGCAGCATGCGCATGATCTTGGCAACCACGCCCATCTGCCACGGGATCACGCGATAGCTCGTACCGGCCTCGATGGCGCGCAGCGCCTGGGCGGCGAAATCCTCGGCCTTCATGAGGAAGGGCATGCCGTAGCGGTTGCCCTGCGTCAGCGGCGTATCGATGTAGCCCGGGCACAGGGTGACGACTTTGACGCCGCTGCCGTGCAGCTCGCCGCGCAGGCTCTCGCAGTACGCCACCACGCCGGCCTTGCTGGCGCAGTACGCGCCGTGCCCCGGCAACCCGCGGATGGACGCCACGCTGCCGATGCCCACCAGCCGCCCGCTGCCGCGCTGCACCATCGCGCGCACGAATGGATGGAAGGTGGCGGCCAGGCCGACGTTGTTGGTGGCGAAGGTCTGCGCCAGCACGTCGAGGTCGGAACGCTCGGCCGTGTCGATGCCGACACTGATGCCTGCATTGGCGATCACCACGTCGGGCAGCCCCTGTTGCGCGATGCAGGCATTGCCGGCAGCGACGATGCTGTCGGTCTGCGCCACGTCGGCACTGTAGATCCGGTAGCGGTCTGCGCTCAGCTGGCGCGCCGCAGCCCACGATTCGATCTCGCCCGTGCGCCGGGCGACCAGCGCCAGGCGGTAGCCCGCATCGTAGAAGCTCGCAGCCAGCGCCTGGCCGATGCCGCTCGAGGCGCCGGTGATGAAGACAAGCGGGGATGGAGTCATTCAGCGCTTCCCTGAAGGAGCGGCCGCTGAAGGAATCAGCACACCGCGCACCCGGCCGTTCAGATTCGCCACGCCGCTCAGGTTGTCGTAGTCGAGCGTGTCGCCGGTGAACTGGTCGGTGCCGCGGATCAGCGTGACCGGCTTGTTCGACGTGACGCGCTCGGTGTCGACGTAGGCGTGCAGGAAGTCGCCACGGAACTCGAGGCGCGGCGCAGGCTTGCCACCGGGCCCCACGGACGGATCGCGGATGACGATCGCATTGCCGAACAGCTGGATCTCGCTGCCGTCGGAGTTCGACACGCCCCGGTCGGCCGTTGCGCGCGTCACGAGGCCTTCGGGCGACACCGTTCGCATGCGCACCTTGTCGACCTCCATGGTGTCCGAATCCGGGTAGTGCCGGCCTTCGGTGCCATGCAGTTCGCTGCGCAGGTCGCCGTTGGGCAGGAAGTTCTTGATGACGAAATCGCGCATGAAGTAGTCGGGCTCGTGCGTGGGCGCGGCCTTGGCCGTGGGCTCCAGCAGCTTGGGCGCGTTGCGCACCAGCCAGTAGGTGCCGAGCGCGACGGCCGCCGTCAGGATGATCGGCAGGTAGATCGTTGCGCGGTCGAGGACGTCGCGCACCATGCCCCATGCGCGTTTGACATTGTTCATGTATTCGGGCCCCGGGCTGCGTCGAGCATGACGCGGTACTGGCCACAGGCCGTGAGCAGCAGGTCGCAGAACTCGCGCGCCGCGCCTTCGCCGCCCCGCGCGCGGGTGACGTAGCGCGCGATGCCGCGCACTTCCGCGTGGGCATTGGCCGGCGCCGCGGCGAAGCCCACGCGCAGGAGCACCGGCAGGTCGGGCCAGTCGTCGCCGATGGCCGCGGCCTGCGCCCAGGTGAAGCCGAGCTGGTCGAGCATGGCCTGCGCGGCGGGCAGCTTGTCTTCGGTGCCGTAGCGCACGTGCTCGATGCCCAGCGCCTCGAGCCGCACGCGCAGCGGCTTGGAGTCGCGTCCCGTGATCACGGCCGGCACGATGCCCGCCTTGCGCAGCAGCTTCAGGCCGTAGCCGTCGAGGATGCTGAAGCGCTTGAGCGTCTCGCCGTGCTCGGTGAAGTACACGCCGCCGTCGGTCAGCACGCCGTCGATGTCGAAGAAGACGATGCGCACGTCCTGCGCGGCGAGCAATGTCTCGGCCTGGAACTCGAGCGGCATCAGATGACCTTCGCGCGCATCAGGTCGTTGGTATTGATGGCGCCGACGATCACGCCCTCGCCGTCGATCACGAACAGGCGGGTGATGCCGCACTGCTCCATGAGCTCGGCCGCTTCCACCGCCAGCGCGTCGACGCGGATGGTGCGCGGGTTGTGGTGCATCACTTCGGCCGCCTTGGGGCTGCGCAGGTCGGCACCGGCTTCGATCAGGCGGCGCAGGTCGCCGTCGGTGAAGATGCCGAGCGCGCGGCCGTCGGGCGCGATCACCGCCGCGGCGCCGAAGCCCTTGTTGCTCATGGCGCGCATCAGCTCGCCGATGCCGGCGTCGGGTGCCACGCGCGGCACATCGTCGTCGGAGCGCATGACGTCGCTCACGTGGGTGAGCAGCTTGCGCCCGAGCGCGCCGCCCGGGTGCGAGCGCGCGAAGTCTTCCGAACCGAAGCCGCGCGCGTCGAGCAGCGCCACGGCCAGCGCGTCGCCCATCGCCATCTGGGCGGTGGTGCTCGCGGTGGGGGCGAGGTTGAGCGGACAGGCCTCCTTGGACACGCCGGCGTCGATCACGATGTCGGCATGGCGCGCGAGGGTGGATTCAGGGCGGCCGGTCATGGCGATCAGGGGCACGCCCTGGCGCTTGACGACCGGCAGGATGACGGTGAGTTCTTCGACCTCGCCGCTGTTGGAAATGGCGAGCACCAGGTCGACGGCCTTGATCATGCCAAGGTCGCCGTGGCTGGCCTCGGCCGGGTGCACGAACATCGCGGGCGTGCCGGTGGAGGCGAGGGTGGCGGCGATCTTGCGGCCGACGTGGCCGCTCTTGCCCATGCCCATCACGACCACGCGGCCGCGCACTTCGAGGATCTTGCGCACGGCCTCGACGAAGCTCGGGCCGACGCGGGTCTTCAGACCGGTGACGGCTTCGGCTTCGATGTCGAAGGTGAGACGTGCCCGAGCGAGGATGGCTTCGGGGTCGACCACGGGGGCCGGGACGGGACGGGAGCTCATTGCCGGATTTTACGGGTCGGAGGGTTGCCCCCACGCCCGGCACTGTGTGTCCTCGCTGCCCCCCCGAGGGGGCGCTCGCGCCTTGGGGCGGCCCGGCGGCGCTCGATGCCCCCACGCTCGGCACTGCGTGTCCTCCCCGACGCGCTGCGCACGGGTCTTGCTCTAGCATCGCCGCCTATGTCTTCGTTCGATCTCACGCTGTTGTATCTCCTCGCCGCAGTGATCGGCGTGGTGGCGTGCCGCTCCCTCAAGCTGCCGCCGATGCTGGGCTATCTCTCGGCCGGCGTGCTGATCGGGCCGCATGCCTTCGCGCTGGCGCAGAACACCGAAGGCATCCAGCACCTGGGCGAATTCGGCGTGGTGTTCCTCATGTTCGTGATCGGGCTGGAGTTCAGCCTGCCCAAGCTGCGCGCGATGCGAAAACACGTTTTCGGCCTCGGCCTGCTGCAGGTGCTGCTGACGATGGCCATCGCCACGGCCGGCGCGCTGCTGATTGCCCACTGGCTGCCGCCGTCGTGGCGGCTCGGCTGGCAGACCGCGCTGGCGCTGTCGGGCGCGCTCACCATGAGCAGCACGGCCATCGTGGTCAAGCTGATGGCCGAGCGGCTCGAACTCGAGAGCGAACACGGCAAGCGGGTGATGGGCGTGCTGCTGTTCCAGGACCTGGCCGTGGTGCCGCTGCTGGTGCTGATTCCCGCACTGGGCGCGCCGCCCGAGGCGCTGGCCAAGGCGCTGGGCTTCGCGCTGCTGAAGGCGAGCTTCCTGATCGGCGTGCTGCTGTACGGCGGCCCGCGCATCATGCGCTGGTGGCTCACGCTGGTGGCGCGGCGGCGCAGCGAAGAACTCTTCATCCTGAACGTGCTGCTGATCACGCTGGGCCTGGCCTGGCTCACCGAACTGGCCGGCCTGAGCCTGGCGTTGGGCGCCTTCATCGCGGGCATGCTGGTGTCGGAGACCGAATACAAGCACCAGGTCGAGACCGACATCCGTCCTTTCCACGACGTGCTGCTGGGGCTGTTCTTCATCACCGTGGGCATGTCGCTCGACTGGCACATCGTGGTCGAACGCTGGCTGCTGGTGGCCGTGCTGCTGCTGATGCCGCTGGCGTTCAAGCTGGGGCTGGTGACGGTGCTGGCGCGGGTGCTGGGCGCCACCTCGGGCGTGTCGCTGCGCACCGGCCTCTACCTGGCGCAGGCCGGCGAGTTCGGCTTCGTGCTGCTGACGCTGGCGCAGGAGCGCAGCCTGTTGCCGCCATGGCTGGCCAACCCGGTGCTGGCGTCGATGGTGCTGTCGATGCTCACGACGCCGTTCATCATCATGTACAGCAACGCCATCGTGCGAAAGCTCGTGGCCAGCGACTGGCTGCAGCAGTCGCTGCAGATGACGACCATCGCGCGCAAGACCATCAACACGGCGCAGCACGTGATCATCTGCGGCTACGGGCGCTGCGGCCAGAACCTGGCGCGCATCCTCGAACGCGAGGGCATCCCGTACATGGCGCTCGACCTCGACCCCGACCGCGTGCGGCAGGCCGCCGCCGCCGGCGACTCGGTGGTGTTCGGCGATGCGGCGCGGCTGCAGGCCTTGATGGCGGCCGGCTTGGCGCGCGCGAGTGCCGTGGTCGTCACCTACCTCGACGTGCCCGGCGCGATGAAGGTGCTGGCCAACACGCGCGCCCATGCGCCGCACGTGCCGGTGATCGTGCGCACGCAGGACGATCACGACCTGGAAAAACTGCAGGCGGCCGGAGCGACGGAAGTGGTACCCGAGGCCATCGAAGGCTCGCTCATGCTCGCGAGCCATGCGCTGGCGCTGGTCGGCGTGCCGATGCGCCGCGTGATCCGCGTGGTGCAGGATCAGCGCGACGCCCGCTACAACCTGCTGCGCGGCTACTTCCACGGCGCCGATGACGACAACGCCGACGAACTCGATCACGAGCGCCTCAACAGCTTCACGCTCAACGCCGGCGCGCGCGCGGTGGGCCAGCCGCTGGAACGGCTGGCGCTGTCCGCGCTCGGCGTGCGTGTGGCCAGCCTGCGCCGGCACGACGGCCAGCCGCGTGCGCTGGCCGACGGCACGGTGCTGTCGGAGGGCGATACGCTGGTGCTGTCCGGCAAGCCGGCCGCGCTGGCGATCGCCATCGACCGCCTGCAAAAAGGCTAGTTTCTTGTTCGGGAACGCCGCGGAACCCGCTTCGCACGGTGTCCCCGGTAGAGGCGAGCTCAGTTGATCAGCGTCGGGTTGCGCTTTTCTTCTTCGATGCGCTGCTGGCGGCGCACCGCTTCGCACTGCGCGTGGGCCTTGAATTCGGGCTTCAGGCACTGGGCCGCCATGCATTGCGCCTTGGCAATGAAGTTGCGGTCGCCGCACATGGCCTGGGGCTCGGCCGTAGCGACAGGTGCCGGCGCCGGGGCGGGGGCAGCGACCACGGCAGCGGGTTCGGGCGCGTTCGACGGTAGTGCGGCAGTGGTCGCCTGCTTGTTGCGCGGCTTGGCAGCGGGCTTGGGCGCCGCGGCGGCAGCCGGTGCGGTTTCAGCGGCAGGCGGCATCGCGGCCGGCTCGGCGGGCTGGGGTTCGGGCGCCGCCGGCGAAGGTTCGGCGAGCGGCGGCGACGATGGGGCCACGGGCGCGGGAGTTTCGGTGGCTGGGGCGGTGGCCTCTTCAGCGGCCGCAGGCGCCTTTCGCGTCCCGTTGCCGGACCAACCGGCGACGATCATTGCCACCGCGACCACCAGCAGACCGAGCCACAGCAGGATCACGCGCTTGCGCGGCGGCCGTTCGGCCGGCACGGATTGCCGGACCTTGGCCCGGCTTCTCCTTTTCGTTCCGGACTTCGGGGCCCAGGTCGACTCCAGGCCCGGCGGCGAAGCGGGCGGCGCGGGTGTCCGCGGCAGTTCGTCGTCGTGCACCATGAGCACGGTCTGTTCATGCTCGTCGCTCTGCCGCGCGGCCGACCTGCCGAAAAAAGATCCGCGCGCAGGCAGCGGCTCGTCCGGATCGAACAGCGGCGCCGGAATGGTCGGCGCGCGCAACTGGGCGGGCGCGGTGGTGGCCCATTCGCGTTCGGGGCTCGGCGGCGGGGGAATCCGGTCTCCTGCGGCAGGCAGCTTGACGCCGCAGCTCCTGCAGAACTTCGCGCCGCCGCGGTTTTCCGTGCTGCAGACCGGACAGATCAAGGCCATGGATTGCTTACTGACTACTCTCGGGGGTCAAAACGAAAAGCTGGCTGGCCTGCCCGCATGTGGCAGATCGATCCGCCGGCGGACAGCGCAGCCTCAGGTCACGGCGACGCGCTTGGAGCGGTGCGCCATGCGCTTGGCGATCACGGCGCCGAGCGCCATCGCGATTTCCAGCGCCATGTTGGGCTGGCGGTTCGACATTTCCGCAAAGCGGATCGCCGTGAGCCGCCACACGCGGCCTGCGCCGGTGACCACCACGTTGGCCGAATGCGGCTGGCGCGAGAAGAACGAGCCTTCGCCGACCACCGAGCCGGGCGTGAGCACGGCCAGCCGCATCTGCTCCTTGCTGCTGACGCGGTGCACGCTGATGGCACCGCTCTCGATGAAGAAAACCGAGCGGTCCGGCGTGCCCTGTTCGATCAGCACGTCGCCAACGCCGGTATCGATGGGCTGCAGATAGCCCGCCAGTGTTTCCCACTGCTGGACGTTGAACGTCAACGCAAACGCGTCGGTGCTCGTGTTCTCCGCGATGGCGCGGCTCAGGTTCTGGATGGACATGTTTTCTTCGGCCCCCGCATGTGAGCCGAAGTATCAGCGATGCTCAGGAGATTCGGCTACAACTGTTTACGTTTTTCAAACCGGCTGTCGCTATTTACCAATGCAGAAGCGCGAAAAGATGACGCCCAGCAGGTCGTCCGCGCCGAACTCGCCGGTGATCTCGTTCAGGGCGTTCTGCGCCAGCCGCAGTTCTTCGGCCAGCAGGTCGAGCAACTGGGCCTGCGCCGCCAGATGGCTGGCCGCCAGCGCCAGGTGCGTTTCGACCCGGGCCAGCGCCTGCACGTGGCGCGCCCGCGCGAGGTACACGCCCTCGGGCACGGCCTGCCAGCCGGCCATGGCCAGCAGTTGTTCACGCAGGGCCTCGATGCCCAGGCCGGTCTTGGCGGACAGGGCGATGCCATGCCCGGCATGGGCGTCAGGCGCAGCGTCCTGCTTGTTCCAGACGTCGAGCACCGGCACGCTCGCAGGCAGCTTCTGGCGCAGGCCGGCCAGGATGTCGGCATCAGCGGCGGCGTAGTCGGCCAGATGGGCGCGCGTCAGGTCGTGCAGGAACAGCACGGCGTCGGCGCTTTCGATCTGGCCCCAGGCACGCGCCACGCCGATCTGCTCGACCTCGTCGCTGCTCTCGCGCAGGCCGGCGGTGTCGGCCACGTGCAGCGGCACGCCGTGGATCTGGATGGTCTGCGAGACCACGTCGCGCGTGGTGCCCGCCACTGCGCTTACGATGGCCAGTTCGGCACCGGCCAGCGCATTGAGCAGCGAGCTCTTGCCCGCGTTGGGCTGGCCTGCGATCACGACCTTGATGCCTTCGCGCAGCAGCGCACCCTGTTTCGCGCGCTGCTGCACGGCTGCGAGCTGCGACTGCAGCTTTGCCAGTTGCCCGGTGGCATCGGCTTTCTGGAGGAAATCGATCTCTTCTTCCGGAAAGTCGAGCGTCGCTTCGACCAGCATGCGCAGGTGGATCAACGCATCGCGCAGCGTGTGGATCTCGCGCGAGAACGCGCCCGATAGCGAACGCCCGGCGCTGCGCGCAGCCGCCTCGGTGCTGGCGTCGATCAGGTCGGCAATGGCCTCGGCCTGTGCCAGGTCGACCTTGCCGTTGAGAAAGGCCCGCTGGCTGAATTCGCCGGGCTCGGCCACGCGCAAGCCGGGCAGGCGAGCGCGGCCGGTGACGGGATCAGGCTCGGCCGCGGCTTCGAGGCAGCGCGCCAGCAGCAGCTGCAACACGACCGCGCCGCCGTGGGCCTGCAGTTCGAGCACGTCCTCGCCGGTGAAGGAATTCGGCGAGGGAAAGTGAACGGCCAGGCCATGGTCGACCGGCTCGCCGTGCGCATCGCGAAACGGCAGGTAGGTGGCTTCGCGCGGCTTGAGCACGCGGCCGCAGATGGCATCGATCAGCGGTGCCAGCCTGGCCCCCGACACCCGCACGATGCCGACCGCGCCGCGTCCCGAGGCAGTGGCGATGGCGACGATGGGATCGGTGGTGCGGGCAAGCATGGTACGGATTCTTTCAGCAAAAAGGGCCGCTTTCGCGGCCCTTTCGGGGGATGACTGGGGCGTCGTGCGGCTACTTCTTGGCGCCGAGCACGCCCAGGCGCTTGTTGATGAACCACTGCTGTGCGATCGACAGCGTGTTGTTCGTGATCCAGTACAGCACCAGGCCGGCCGGGAAGAAGATGAACATCACGCTGAACGCGAGCGGCATGATCCACATCAGCTTGGCCTGCATCGGATCGGGCGGCGTCGGGTTGAGCCAGGTCTGGAACAGCGAGGTGGCCGTCATCACGATCGGCAGGATGTACCAGGGGTCCGGTGCCGACAGGTCGGTGATCCAGCCGATCCACGGGGCGTGGCGCATTTCGACCGACGACAGCAGCACCCAGTAGAGCGCGATGAACACCGGGATCTGGATCACGATGGGGAAGCAGCCACCCATCGGATTGACCTTCTCGGTCTTGTAGATCCGCATCATCTCCTGCTGCATCTCTTGCGGCTTGTCCTTGAGCCGCTCGCGCATCTCCATGATCTTCGGGTTGATGGCCTTCATCTTGGCCATGCTGGCGTAGGCCTTGGCGTTGAGCCAGTAGAAGGCCGCCTTCAGCAGCACCACCAGCGCGACGATCGACCAGCCCCAGTTGCCCAGGATGCCGTGCAGCTGGTTCAGCAGCCAGTACAGCGGCTTGGAGATGATCGCGAAGATGCCGTAGTCCTTCACCAGGTCCAGGCCGGGTGCGATGGCTTCGAGCTTCTTTTCTTCCTCGGGGCCGGCGAACAGCGTGCTGTTCACGACCTGCGTGGCGCCGGGGGCGATCTTGGGCAGCGTGGCCACCATGGCCACGGTGAACAGGTTGTCGCCCAGGTCCTTCACGCGGAACTCGCGGCGCAGCTGTTCGCTCGCCGGGTCGCCCTTGAGCAGCCAGGCCGACACGAAGTAGTGCTGCACCATCGCGATCCAGCCGTCGTTGGCCGGCGGGGGCGGTTCGATCTTGCCCTTGGCGATGTCCTTGAAGTCGAGCTTGTGGAACTTCTTCTCGTTGGTGTACGCGGCGGGACCGGTGAAGGTGTTGGTGCCGAACATCGTGCCGGCGGCCACGGTGCCATGGCGCAGCAGCTGCATGTAGAGCTGGGCGTCGCGCGGCTGGTCGCTCGTGTTGACCACCTCGTGGCGCACGCCGATGGCGTAGTCGCCGCGGTGGAACACGTAGGTCTTGACGTACTTCAGGCCGCCGACGGGGGCACTTTCGAAGCCCACTTCCAGCGTGTTCTGGCCATCGGCCATCTCGCGCGGGCCGGCCTTCGGCGTCATCTGCGTCAGGTGGTTGGGAAAGCGCTCACCCGAGTCGACGGGATTCAGCAGGCCGGTCTGCGCCACATAGCGCGTGGCCGGCGAGCCGTTTTCGAACAGCACGACGCGCTTGGTGCGGTCGGCTTCGTCGTACTTCAGCAGCTCGAGGTGGTTGACCGTGCCGCCTTCGCTGTCGATCGTGGCCTTGAACAGGTCGGTGGTCACGCTGACCTGCTCGCGCGGCGCGGCTGCAGCGGCTTGCGTGGGCACGGCACCGGCGCTGCCGCCGCTCGCGCCCGACGAAGATGCAGCCGGCACGCCGTTGCTGGCAGCGGGTGCGCTGCCCGCGGCCGGGGCGGAGGCCACCGCGGCCGGCTTGCTCGACGGCAGGAAGGTCGGCTTGTTGCCGTTGAAGACCTGCCATTGGTCCCACAGCAGCACCAGCGAGAACCCAAAAATCACCCACAGGATCGTGCGGCGTATATCGTTCATGACGAAGACTTCTTGTCGGAGGAGAGAAGAGACGAAAACAGCGAGCCTGACTTGTCAGTGCGACGCTGTGATTTCGGTGGAACCGGATCGTGCCCGCCATCGCACCATGGCTGGCAGCGCGCGATGCGGTGCAGAGTGAGGTAACTGCCCTTGAGCGCGCCATGCACTTCCAGCGCCTCGATCGAATACACCGAGCAGGTCGGCGTGAAGCGGCACGACTGGCCGAGCCAGGGGCTCAGCAGCAGGCGGTAGCCCTTCACAAGGCCGATCAGCAGGCGTTTCATGACGAGGAGGAAGCGGGCGGAGGCGCCGAAGCGGGAGCGGAAGAACGCGCCGCCCGCGCCAGCAGCTGCCGGAGCTCGGCGCGCACCGCTGCCTTGAGCTTGTCCGAAGTGGCGCTCACGAATTCCTTGCGGTCGAAACCGGCGCGCAGCCGCACCACGTGCGCAGCACGTGGCAAGCCGACGCCGGGTGCGGCGCTCACCGTATAGATCTGGCGCTTGATGGCATTGCGCGTGACCGCGCGACGCGCCCAGCGCTTGGGCACCATGGCGCCCAGCCAGACATCGTCGGACGCGAACAACGGCGGTGCGCCCGATGCGAGATCGAGCGCACAGCGATGCAATGCGAAATGAGCAGTGCGCGCCACGGTGGCACCTGCGAGGACGGCCTGGAATTGCGCGCGGGTCTTGAGCCGCTGCATGGAAGCCGGACCGGATACGCCGGAAGCGCTGGCTGTGGAAGCCTGCGCTGACGTGTCGGCTGCTGGCAACGGCAGGTGGGCTGCCGTCAGACGGCCAGGCGCTTGCGGCCCTTGGCGCGGCGTGCGTTGATGACGGCGCGGCCGCCGCGGGTCTTCATGCGGACCAGGAAGCCGTGGGTACGGGCGCGGCGGACTTTGGATGCTTGATAAGTGCGTTTCATGGTGATTTCCTATTTCCCTGTTCGCGCCGGTTCTTCGCACAAAAAGCATGAAGTACCTGCGGGCCGCCGGGGGAGCGTGTTTCGGATGGTCCCCGAAAGACGCAAGAGGTTTTCAGGGAAACCCGCAATTATCGCAAACATTGGCCGCCGGAACAATCTTCGAGTGGATTTGCGGGCCTTTCGATCGGCCCGGCGGCGTGTGGATAAGGTTTTGACAAGTTAGAATGCCGGGCGCCTTCCAGCAGAGAATATCCACAATACCTATACCAAAAAATGCCCGAGGGTCTCATCACTTTTTCAAGCGCCCATGTCGACTGACGGCATCGGCGAAAGCCTCTGGCAGGCCTGCGTCGACCAACTCGCGCAGGAGCTGTCAGAGCAGCAATTCAACACCTGGATCAAGCCCCTGACTGCGCAGGTCGCCGACGACCTCTCGCGCATGACGGTGTTCGTCGCCAACCGCTTCAAGCTCGACTGGATCCGGGCTCAGTACGCCGGCAAGATCGCCGCCATGGCCGAGAAGATGTACGGCCAGCCGGTCGCCATTGAGTTAGCGCTTGCTCCTCGCGAAGCGGCCGTACGCCCTGCACCTGTGGCCGTCATGGCCGAAACCGACGTGCCGCGCGACGTGGCCGGCCCGGGCGAGGAGCCGGCCGCCGCGGGCTTCAAGAACAGGCTGAATTCCGGTCTCACCTTCGACACCCTGGTCGAGGGCACGGCCAACCGCATGGCGCGCGCCGCGGCCATGCACGTGGCCGGCATGCCGGGCCATCTTTACAACCCGCTTTTCATCTACGGCGGCGTCGGCTTGGGCAAGACCCACCTGATGCACGCTGTGGGTAACCGGCTGCTGGCCGACAAGGCGGATTCCAAAGTTCTCTACATCCATGCCGAGCAGTTCGTCTCGGATGTGGTCAAAGCCTATCAGCGCAAGACTTTCGATGAGTTCAAGGAGCGCTATCACTCGCTCGATCTGTTGCTGATCGACGATGTGCAGTTCTTCGCCAACAAGGACCGGACGCAGGAAGAATTCTTCAATGCGTTCGAGGCCCTGCTCGCCAAGAAGTCGCACATCGTGATGACCAGCGACACCTACCCGAAGGGCCTGGCCGACATCCACGAACGCCTGGTGTCGCGCTTCGATTCGGGCCTCACGGTGGCCATCGAGCCGCCCGAGCTCGAGATGCGCGTGGCCATCCTGATCAACAAGGCGCGCGCCGAATCGGCCGAAATGCCGGAAGAAGTGGCCTTCTTCGTCGCCAAGAACGTGCGCTCCAACGTGCGTGAACTCGAAGGCGCGCTGCGCAAGATCCTGGCTTACTCGCGCTTCAACCAGAAGGAGATCTCGATCGCCCTGGCGCGCGAGGCGCTGCGCGACCTGCTGTCGATCCAGAACCGTCAGATCTCGGTCGAAAATATCCAGAAGACGGTGGCCGACTACTACAAGATCAAGGTCGCCGACATGTACAGCAAGAAGCGTCCGGCCAGCATTGCGCGGCCGCGGCAGATCGCGATGTACCTGGCCAAGGAGCTCACGCAGAAAAGCCTGCCCGAAATCGGCGAGCTGTTCGGCGGGCGTGACCACACGACGGTGCTGCACGCGGTGCGCAAGATCTCGGGCGAGCGCCAGCAGCTCACCGAACTCAACCAGCAGCTTCACGTGCTCGAGCAGACGCTCAAGGGCTGACCGCCGAATGTCATCAAGAAAGCCCCTCGCGACAGCGGAGAATGGCGCCCTTACAAGCTGATTCAAAGAGATAGAGAAGAGGAAGAAGACATGATCGTTTTGAAGGCAAACCAAGACAAAGTCCTCGCCGCGCTGCAGTCGGTGGCGGGCATCGTGGAGCGGCGTCACACCTTGCCGATCCTGGCGAACGTGCTGATCCGCAAGACCGGTGGCCAGCTGCAGCTGACCACCAGCGACCTCGAAATCCAGATCCGCACCACCGCCGAGCTCGGCGGCGACGAAGGCAGCTTCACAACCACCATCGGCGCGCGCAAGCTGATCGACATCCTGCGCACCATGCCGGCCGACCAGACCGTGAGCCTCGAGTCGAGCGCCAGCAAGCTGGTGCTCAAGGGCGGCAAGAGCCGCTTCACGCTGCAGTCGCTGCCCGCCGAAGACTTCCCGCTGGTGCAGGAAGCCGCCAATTTCGGCCCTGTGTTCAGCGTGCCGCAGAAGACGCTGAAGGACCTGCTCTCGCAGGTTTCGTTCGCGATGGCCGTGCACGACATCCGCTACTACCTGAACGGCATCCTGTTCGTGGCCGAAGGCAAGCAGTTGAGCCTGGTTGCCACCGACGGCCACCGCCTGGCGTTTTCCTCCGCCATGCTCGACGTCGAGGTGCCGCGCCAGGAAGTCATTCTTCCGCGCAAGACCGTCATCGAAATGCAGCGCCTGCTGTCGGACGCCGAAGGCGCCATCGAGATGCAGTTCGCGAACAACCAGGCCAAGTTCAGCTTTGGCGGCATGGAGTTCGTCACCAAGCTGGTCGAGGGCAAGTTCCCCGACTACAACCGCGTGATCCCGAAGAACCACAAGAACAGCGTCACGCTGGGCCGCGCGCCGCTGCTGGCCAGCCTGCAGCGCACCGCTATCCTGACGAGCGAGAAGTTCAAGGGCGTGCGCCTGAACATCGAGCCGGGCACGCTGCGCATCGCGTCGAACAACGCCGAGCAGGAAGAAGCGCAGGACGAACTCGACATCGACTACGGCGGCGACGCCATCGAAATCGGCTTCAACGTCACCTACCTGATCGACGCGCTGTCGAACATGGACCAGGACATGGTCAAGCTGGAGCTTGCCGACTCCAACAGCTCGGCGTTACTGACCATCCCCGAGAACGCATCCTTCAAGTACGTCGTGATGCCGATGCGTATCTAGCAGACAGACCCCGAAGCGCCTTGCGCACACAGCCCGCGGCCCTCCGCGGGTTTGCGCTTTCAAGAGGCGGCGAATTGAGCTTTTGAGAGCCCGAAAAATCACGTGAATGCCGTGAGAGACAGAGGAATATCCGAATGAGTGCTGAAGAAAACAAGCCCGAAGTGCCGCACACCGAACCGGTCTACACGCCTGAAGTTCAGGTCGTGCCGCCCGAGGCCATAGCCGCCGACACCAGCTACGGCGAAGGCTCGATCACGATCCTCGAAGGGCTCGAGGCCGTGCGCAAGCGCCCCGGCATGTACATCGGCGACACCTCCGACGGCACCGGGCTGCACCACCTGGTGTTCGAAGTCGTGGACAACTCCATCGACGAGGCGCTGGCCGGCCATTGCGACGACATCGTCGTGACCATCCACTCCGACAACTCGATCTCCGTCACCGACAACGGCCGCGGCATCCCGACCGGCGTGAAGATGGACGACAAGCACGAGCCCAAGCGCTCGGCCGCCGAGATCGCGCTGACCGAACTGCATGCCGGCGGCAAGTTCAACCAGAACAGCTACAAGGTGTCGGGCGGCCTGCACGGCGTGGGCGTGAGCTGCGTGAACGCGCTGAGCGTGATGCTGCGCCTCGTGGTGCGCCGCGAAGGCAAGATCCACGAGCTCGAATTCAGCCGCGGCTTCGTGCAGGACCGCCTGCTCGAAACGGTGAACGGCGTCGAAGTCTCGCCCATGAAGATCATCGGCGACACCGACAAGCGCGGCACCGAGGTGCATTTTCTGCCCGACACCCAGATCTTCAAGGAGAACTCGGACTTCCACTACGAAATCCTCAGCAAGCGCCTGCGCGAACTGAGCTTCCTGAACAACGGCGTGCGCATCCGCCTGAAGGACGAGCGCACCGGCAAGGAAGACGACTTCTCCGGCGCCGGCGGCGTGCGCGGCTTCGTGGAGTTCATCAACAAGGGCAAGACCGTCCTGCACCCGAACTCGTTCTACGCCGAGGGAGAGCGCCCGGCCGACACCTACGGCGGCATCCCCGGCACGCACATCGGCGTCGAAGTGGCGATGCAGTGGAACAGCGGCTACAACGAGCAGGTTCTCTGCTTCACCAACAACATCCCGCAGCGTGACGGCGGCACCCACCTCACGGGCCTGCGCGCCGCGATGACCCGCGTCATCAACAAGTACATCGAAGAGAACGAGTTCGCGAAGAAGGCGAAGGTCGAAGTCACCGGCGACGACATGCGCGAAGGCCTGTGCTGCGTGCTGAGCGTGAAGGTGCCCGAGCCCAAGTTCTCCAGCCAGACCAAGGACAAGCTGGTGTCCAGCGAAGTGCGCGCGCCGGTGGAAGACATCGTCGGCAAGCTGCTGACCGACTACCTGCAGGAACGCCCGAACGACGCCAAGATCATCTGCGGCAAGATCGTCGAGGCCGCCCGCGCCCGCGAAGCCGCCCGCAAGGCCCGCGAAATGACGCGCCGCAAGGGCGTGCTCGACGGCATGGGCCTGCCCGGCAAGCTGGCCGACTGCCAGGAGAAAGATCCGGCGCTTTGCGAGGTCTACCTGGTGGAGGGCGACTCCGCCGGCGGCTCCGCCAAGCAGGGCCGCGACCGGAAGTTCCAGGCCATCCTGCCGCTGCGCGGCAAGATCCTGAACGTCGAGAAGGCGCGCTACGAGAAGCTGCTGACCAGCAACGAAATTCTCACGATGATCACCGCGCTGGGCACCGGCATCGGCCGCGCCGGCGCCACCACCGCGGGCGGCGGCGCGGACGACTTCAACGTCGCCAAGCTGCGCTACCACCGCATCATCATCATGACCGACGCCGACGTCGACGGCGCCCACATCCGCACGCTGCTGCTCACCTTCTTCTACCGGCAGATGCCGGAGCTGGTGGAGCGCGGCCACATCTACATCGCGCAGCCGCCGCTGTACAAGGTGAAGGTCGGCAAGGAAGAGCAATACCTGAAGGACGGCCCCGCGCTGGACGCCTTCCTGCTCAAGGTGGCATTGAAGGACGCGAGCCTGCAGACCGGCGGCGCGAACTCCACCACGCTCGCCGGCGATACCCTGGCCGAGCTGGCGCGCAAGCACCAGGTGGCCGAGGCCGTCATTGCGCGCCTGCGCAACTTCATGGACGCCGAGGCGCTGCGCGCGATTGCCGACGGCGTGGCGCTCGACCTCGACACCACGCCCGCCGCCGAGGCTTCGGCCGTCGCGCTGCAGGCCAAGCTGCGCGAGCTCAACACGACCGGTGTGCCGGCCGAGGTGAGCAGCGAATTCGACGCCCGCACCGACAAGCCGCTGCTGCGCATCAGCCGCCGCCACCACGGCAACATCAAGAGCAGCGTGCTCACGCAGGACTTCGTCCACGGCGCCGACTACGCAGCGCTCGCCGAAGCCGCCAACACCTTCCGCGGCCTGCTGAGTCCCGAAGGCGCGCTGGTCAAGCGCGGCGAAGGCGAACGCGCCAAGGAAGAAAAAGTCGACGACTTCCGCCAGGCCATGAAGTGGCTGATCAGCGAAGCCGAGCGCGCCACCTCGCGCCAGCGCTACAAGGGCCTGGGCGAGATGAACCCCGAGCAGCTGTGGGAAACCACCATGGACCCGACCGTGCGGCGCCTGCTCAGGGTGCAGATCGACGACGCGATCGAAGCCGACCGCGTGTTCACCATGCTCATGGGCGATGAGGTGGAGCCGCGCCGGGAGTTCATCGAGCAGAACGCGCTGCGGGCGGCGAATATCGACGTGTGATGATGGTCGTCACCCACATCCACGGCCCCGTGCCGCACCGCTGAAGAGCCTGAAAACGCCCGGTCACCCGGGCGTTTCTTATTGCAGGCGCAAGGTTGTGGCGAGCCCGCCGTTCGAGCACGGGCCGTCGGAGTATTCGGCTTCGCCGGACGGGCCGATGCACTTGGTCACCTTGACGGTGGGCGTTGCCACGCGGGGAGGCTCGACAGGGGCACCCTCCAGCGGAACGAGAGACGCGACGGGGAGGGCGGCCGGCCTCACAGGCCGCGCAGCTTCCTCGCGATCGCTCGTCACGGGCGGCTGGACGAACGCAGCCGGGATGCTCGCCTGAACCGGCGCGCGTGCCGCGCTTTCCCGTACCAGCCCCTGGAGGGTCGCATAGAACAGGAACATCGCCACGAGTGCCACCCCGAGGCACGGTGCCCAATACTGCGGCGGCCCCCAAGGCCCAAAGGACCGGCCAGGCCGTCCTCTCAGCGCCGCAGCCATGGCCAGCCCCCGGCCTGCAATGCGCCCGCCAACCGGGCGATCCCTCCGGTGCCGCTCGCCGCGCGCCCGATCAGCGCACCGCCGGCCGCACCGACGGCGATGCGCGCCAGCAACGAGCGGCTGCGGCCCGCCGCCAGCAGCAGCAAAACGCCGGCGCCCAGCACAGCGAGATGCTCACCGGGATAGTCGGCGCGCGCGGCATCCACTTTCCTGAAGTCGTCGATGGTCGATTGGAATGTCATGGCCGAAGCTCCTTGTTTGCGTTCAGCCGTTCTTAACCCGCACCGCCATGTGCGGCTGTAGGCGCGCGCCATGCCCGCCGGCGGAATCCGTCCCGAAAACGCCGCAGACCGAGGCACATCAGGGTTTCCCTCAGGCTTGTCAGTAAAAGCACCGGCAATGCACGTCACAAGGCCGTCATCAGCTATGAAAACAATAGCATTCACCTTCAATCCGAAGATCGTTCCTCGTAAACGCTATATCTAGCCCGACTCTTGCTAAGCAAAATCCCCGACGGATTTCACGTCACGCAAGATCGAGGACCACACAGCAATGAACCCTACGCGTCTCCGCCGGCCCCTGGCCGCGCTGGTATTGGGCGGTACAGCAGCATTCCTCGGGGCCGTGACTTCAGCCCACGCGTTCTCGAACCCGCCCATCCAGGTGGCGCAGGGCATCGAGTACATGTGCGGCGGCGCCGCCAAGGACGAAGCCGCGTTCATGGAAATGGTGTCGCCGCGCTGGGCCGCGACCATCGATTTCGGCGTCAGCGACGGCAAGGGGACAGGGGTGCCCGGCTTTCCCGCCAAGGCCCTTATTGAAGTACGCCAGAAATACACCGGCCAGGTCGTGATGGACGTGCAGTCGCAAGGCCCCTACATGCTGGCGCGCCTCAATCCGGGCGCCTATGACGTGAACGTGACGCTCGGCGGCCTCACGCTGACGCAGTCGCTGGTGGTGATTGCCGGCATGCCGGCGCGTGCGTCGTTCGTGTGGCCCTCGAATTTCGACATGGCCTCGGTCGCGCCGTCGCTGCCACAGGCGCTGGCGCAGACGTCCACCGCCCGCTGAGCTTTTTTCCGGTCAGCCTTTCCTAAGCCGCGAACCGCACAGTGACGTCGTGGCTTCTCGCCACGACGACAAGGAAAGGATTCAGACCATGGGCACCCGTTTTCCATCATCGCGCGCGATGCGGCCGCTGGCGGCCGCCCTGTGCTGCGCCGCCGTTGTGCTCGGCGCGCTTTCGCCCGCCCAGGCGGCGGTGAACCCGCCGATCTACATGGCGCACGGTGTCGAATACATGAGCGGCGGCATCGGCAGCGACGAGGCCCGGCTGATGGAGACGGTGTCGCCGCGCTGGCCCGCCACCTTCGAATTCGCGGTCAAGGACAGCAAGGGCGCCGACTTCGCGGCCAACGTGCACGTGACGGTGCGCGACAGCAGCGGCACCGCGCTGCTCGACAACGTGGTGTCGGGCGGCCCGTTCATGGTGGCGCGCCTCGATCCGGGCGCCTATGAGGTCGAGGCACGCATCGGCAGCCAGGTGCTGAAGCAGCAGCTGCACGTGCTGCAGGGCGCGCCGGCCAAGGCGAGCTTCATCTGGCCGGCAGGCACCGACATGGCTTCGGCCGGCACGCGCACGGTGCAGTAACACGGCGAAAGTGGGCGCCGGCACCGCGGCGGACCGGTACCGTTCTTGTGGGTCCGGCAGAGCCATGAAGCCTGCTATCCGGGCGCATTGCGCTATAGAAAAAATAGCTATCGCCGCACTTCCCGGCGCCTTGAATGCGCGGCATGCGCCTTGCAGATGAGGTGTCCCGGGCAGTGCCCGATCCCATTGCCTCGATGCCGATCCGTCCCCTGAGCGCCCTGACCGCGCTATTGCACGTCTATATCGCGCTGCGCCTGCTGCCCGCGCTGGCCGTGCTCACGCCCGCGTGGCCGCTGGCGCTGTTCGCGCTCGCGGTGTCGGCGGTCACGATTCCGCTGCCTTTCGTGTCGCGCCGCATCGGACGCGACGCCGCCACGGGCGATGTGCTCAAGTGGATCGGCCTGATCGGCATGGGCTGGTTCTCGTCGATGTTCGTGCTCACGCTGCTGCGCGACGCTGGCCTGCTGCTCGCCTGGCTCGCAAGCGCGTTGGGCGGTGTGCCGGTGCAGTGGAATGTGCTGCAGCCATGGAGCGCGCTGGCCGTGCTGGCGATGGCCACGGCCACGTCGGCGATCGGTTTCCTCAATGCGCGCCGCACGGCCGGCGTGAAGCGGGTGGACGTGCCCATCCGCGGCCTGCCGCAGGCACTCGAAGGCTTCACGATCGCGCAGCTCAGCGACATCCACGTGGGTCCGACGATCCGGAACGCGTACATCCAGCGCATCGTCGATGCGGTGAATCGCCTGGGCGCGGACGCCATCGCGATCACCGGCGATCTGGTCGACGGCACAGTGCCGGAACTGCGCGAGCACATCGCGCCGCTGGCCGGTCTGCGTGCGCGCCACGGCACCTTCGTGGTCACGGGCAACCACGAGTACTACGCGGGCGCGCATGCCTGGATCGACGAGCTGCGCCGGCTCGGCCTGAAGGTGCTGCTCAACGAGCACGTGGTGCTGCAGACGCGCAACGTGCGCGGCGCGCAGACCGATGAAGAGCTCTTCGAAAGCGCGCTCGTACTCGCCGGCGTGACCGACTTCACTGCCGGGCATTTCGACGCGGCGCACGCCAGCGATCCGCACCTGGCGCTGCACGATGCGCCGCCGCTGGTGCACACGCGCGTGCTGCTTGCGCACCAGCCGCGCAGCGCGCCGCTGGCTGCGGCGGCCGGCTACCAGCTGCAGCTGTCTGGCCACACGCACGGCGGCCAGTTCTTTCCCTGGAACCTGTTCGTGCCGATGCAGCAGCCTTTCACGGCCGGCCTGCACCGGCTGCAGGACATGTGGGTGTACGTGAGCCGGGGTACCGGCTACTGGGGCCCGCCGAAGCGCTTTGGCGCGCCTTCCGAAATCACGCTGCTGACGCTGGTGCCGGCGAAGTCCTGAAGAGCCTGCTCAGGATTCGAGTTCGGCCAGCCGGCGTGCGTTGGAGGTAGCCGCCGCGTGGATCGGCTCCAGGCACTCGCGTGCGACGCGCGCCGCGATTTCCGGCAGCTGGCTCGCGGCATCGACCGTGCCTGCGGCCGATTGCACGAACGCATCGCCATGCGCGGCCGCCTGGGCCGGCGTGACGCTGCCCGCCAGCAAGAAGAAGGCCGTCGTGCCCTGGACCCATTGCTGCAGCACCCGGCTGGCGAGCGAGAAATGGCTGCTGTGCCACTGCTTCGCCATCGCGATGCCAGCCTCGTTTGCAGCCGCCAGCTTTTCCTGCCCCATGAGCTGGAATTCCGCGAGGTCGGCCGCACTGGGCGTGAGTCCGGCCTTGGCGATGCGCTCGGTGCGCATGCGGATCACGGAGCCGGACGACAGCAGCATCTCATGGGTCTTGAAGGCCAGGTCGAACCACTGCATGAGCGGATTGGCCAGGCGGGCGGCGGAGGTGAGGGAGGGCATGAGGGCAGTGCGCTGGAGGAGGTCGGACCACTATAGGCTTCGCCGGCCCGAAAATGCTGCAGTGCAACAAATCCGGCACTGCATTTTTATTGATCGGGTCCTACTTCCCGATGTGGAAATTACGTGCCGAGCGAATGCTGAACAGGGTTGAGATTGATGATGTCTTCCTGTTTCACGTCACGCGTCACGGGCCGCAGCATGAGATTTCGCGTCGCCACACCTCTTCGGGCCGCCCTGTTCGCGGCCCTTTCGGCCTTGCCGGGCGCGGCGGCCCATGCATTCGAAGACAGCGCAACGGGCATGTACGTCGAGGGAGGCCGCGCCCCGCACGGGCAAATGGGCAGCGCCGATTCAGCGACGGTGGGCATGACCTTCCCGTGGTCACCGCGCCAGCCGGTGCGCGAAGGCGCACTCTCGGGCTACTGGGATGTGTACCTGAGCAACTGGCATGCGCCGGCCCTCGGCAACGGCCCGCGCAACTACACGCAGATCGGCGCCATCTACACCTGGCGCTACCGCTTCGACCATGGCGACTCGCCCTGGTTTGCCGAAGGTGGCGTCGGCGGCAGCGTGATGGATCACGTCTACAGGACGCCCGACCGCAGCTTCAGCACCGCCTTCCAGTTCACCGAGGTGCTGGGCATCGGAGGCAGCTTCGGCGAGCACGGCACGCATGAACTGTCGTTGCGCGTGCAGCACTTCTCGAATGGCGGCATCAAGAAGCCGAACCCGGGCGAGACCTTCGTCCGGCTGCGCTACGCCTACCGCTTCTAGCGCCCCGCCATCCCCGGCCGCTTCGCTCTCGCCTCCGTCACCAGATAGCCCAGCGCGGCCACCATCAGCGGCAGCAGGTAGTACAGGCCGCGATAAGCCAGCAGCGCGCCGAGCAGCTGGGCTTCCGGCACCTCGTGCGACAGCAGCGCCACGAACACCGCCTCGAGCACGCCGAGCCCCGCCGGCACGTGCGTGACGACTCCGGCCACCGCCGCCACCAGCAGCACCGCGAGCACCTGCGGATAGCCGACCTGACCCTGCAGCAGGAACCAGATCACGCCGCCGATCAGCGACCAGTTGGTGCACGACATGGCGAGCTGCAGCAGCGCCATGGCCAGCCCCGGGATCCTGAACGCATGGCCGCGCACGCGCCAGACGCGCCCCTTCGCCGCTGCGCACAGCACCAGGTAGGCCAGGGCCACCATCAGCAGCACCGCGCCGAGCATGCGCAGGTCCTCGTGGTCGATTTTCCAGCCGGGCGGCAGCCTCATCGGCCAGAAAAGGAATGCTGCGCCGGCCACCACGAGGTAGCCGAGCCAGTTGGTCAGCATGCTGAAGCCGAGCACGCGAGTGATGGTCTCGTTCGCGAGGCCCAGGCGCGAATAGAGCCGGTAGCGGAAGGCCACGCCGCCCACCAGCGACCCGAGGTTGAGGTTGAAGGCGTAGCTGATGAAAGTCACGCCCATCACCGTGCCCGTGCCGAGCCGGTGCCGCGTCAGGTGCCGGCCCAGCAGGTCGTAGGTGCTGTAGAGCGCGAAGCTGCTTGCCGCCAGCACGCCGGCCGCAAGCAGCACGGCGGCAGGCAGCAAGCGGATCGCGTCGAACACCTCGTCCCAGTGGATGGTGCGCGCCTGCCGCACGAGCAGCCACGCGATCAGCGCGAAGAAGCCCCACGTCGCCGCGCGGCGAATCCAGGGCCACCAGCCGTGGTGGGAGAGAGCCATGGTGCTCATCGATTCGATGCGGCGCTTCCGCTCAGGCGGCTTCCGTCCGGGTGGCGCCGCCGGCCGGGTCACTGCGGCCGCTGCCGCGCCGGCTCGCGAGGTCGGTGGCCTCGGCCGGCGTCAGGCGCGGCGCGTGTCGCGGCAGGCGGCCCAGCAGGGCCGGGTACCAGCGCAGGATGTGGAAGACGAAGAAGCTGCGCACCAGCCGCCAGCCGCTCCATTCGCTGGCGAGATCGGCCGCCTCCACCTGTTTGCAGCTGTGCTGCATCAGCCGGTCCATGCGCTCCCACAGCACCTGGTTGAAGGCCGCGTCGCGCACGATCACGTTGGCCTCGAGGTTCAGCGACAGGCTCAGCGGGTCGAGGTTGCTCGACCCCACGGTGCTCCACCTGTCGTCCATGAGCGCGACCTTGCCATGCAGCGGACGGTCGCAGTATTCGTAGATGCGCACGCCGGCATGCAGCAGGTGGTGGTAGAGCATGCTCGCGGCAGTCTTGACGATCGGCATGTCGGGCTCGCCCTGCAGGACGAGCCGCACGTCCACGCCGCGCCGCGCCGCGCGCCGCAATTCCTTGATGAGCAGGTAGCCCGGAAAGAAATACGCATTGGCGATCACGATGCGCTTGCGCGCCGCGCGGATGGCCGCACGGTACTGCCGCTCGATGTCGTTGGTGTGGCGCCGGTTGTCGCGCGTGACGAACATCGCATCGGCCTCGCCGGCACGGACCTGGTTCACGGGCGGCGCCAGCTTCAGCCGGCGGCGGAACCAGCCCGCGCCCTTGCCGCCAAGCGCGATGGCGCGCAGCACGAACTGGTGGATCTCTCCCACGATCGGGCCCGCGAGTTCCACTGCATAGTCCTGCTTGGCCTTGGATCCGAAATCGAGCAGGTGGTCCGCCGAATAGTTGATGCCGCCGACGAAGGCGCGCTCGCCGTCGACCACCACGATCTTGCGGTGCATGCGGCGGAACACGTTCAGCCGCTGGCCCATGAAGCGCTGGCCCGGATCGAACACCCGCACCTTCACGCCGGCCGAGGTCAGGCCCTCGATGAACTCGCGCGAGAGATCCGGCGAACCGAAGCCGTCGATCATCAGGTCGATCTTCACGCCACGCTGCGCCGCCTCGCGCATGGCGGCGTGCAGCTGCAGGCCGACCTTGTCCTCGAACAGGATGAAGGTCTCGGCGATCACCTCGCGCCGTGCCTTGCGGATGGCGTCGAACACGCGCGGGAAGAACTGCTCGCCGTTCTCCAGCAGCTCGATGCGGTTGCCGCCGGTCCAGTGGTTGTTGTTCCCGCTGCTCATGGCTCGCGCGCTCACTGCGCTCACAGGTCGATATCCGCCACCAGCGGGGCGTGGTCCGACAGGTGCGACCACGGCCGGCGCGGCAGCACCACGGGCGCGTGCACGCCGGCATTGCGCACGTAGATGCGGTCCAGCGGCAGCACGGGGAAGCGGGCGGGAAAGGTCCTGGCCGCGCGGCCGTTGGCATGCACGAACACTTCGCGCAGAGCGGCGCCTTTTTCCAGGATCTCGTGCGCGCGGCCGCGCCAGTCGTTGAAGTCGCCCGCCACGATCAGCGGCGCGTCGGCCGGCACCTCGTCGCGCACGATGTGGCAGAGCAGCTCGAGCTGCTGCTGCCGGTGCGCCTCGGCCAGCCCGAGGTGGGCGCAGACCGCGTGCACGTCGACGACGCGGCCCGGCAGCCGCAGCACGCAATGCAGCAGCCCGCGCTTCTCGGGACCGCTCACGGACACGTCGTGGTTGCGGAAATGCACGATCGGGAATTTCGAGAGCAGCGCATTGCCGTGGTGGCCTTTCGGATACACCGCATTGCGCCCGTAGGCGAACTGCGGCCACATGGTGTCGGCCAGGAATTCGTAGTGCGGCGCTTCGGGCCAGTTGCTCACCCTGCGCGAATGGCGCGAATGGGTGCCGAGCACTTCCTGCAGGAACACCACGTCGGCGCCCACGGTGCGCACGGCGTCGCGCAGCTCCGGCAGGATGAACCTGCGGTTGAGCGCGGTGAAGCCCTTGTGGGTGTTCACCGTCATGACCTTGAGCGAGGTCGGCGAGGCCTGCGCGGACGCCGCGGCGTCTGGAATGGGAGAGGAGGACATCGTTGTGCAAGTTGTACGTTGCCGCGCCCCTCCTGACTGTAGGAACTCGCCACCTCCTTCCGCCCCCTTTCACGCGTGGGCGGCCGGCTCCTACAGGCAGGCCTGCCGCACCCCCACATGGTGGGAATTTCGCTGCTTCTACGGTGATTTTCGAGGGCTCGGAAAGCAGCCCGCGTTTCATCCTCGACACCGACACAAAGCCACAAGGAGCACATCCATGAAGCAAATCACTTTTCACGCCACGGTTCTCGCCGCGTTGCTGGGCATGGCCGGCATCGCGTCGGCACAGGCCACGTCCATTCCCGCCCAGCCCGACCCGTCGGTGGGCGGCGAAGCCAGCACCATGACGCCTGCCGGCGTTGCAAATCCGCCGCAGCGCCCCGACGCCTCGATGCCCATATCGCGCGAGGCGGTGAAGGCCGAGGCCCGTGTGCAAAACCGCAACAATGCCAACAGCGTGGTGCCCAAGGGCGAGGCGTCCACCACCGTCAACCACCAGCCCAACGCCATGCCGCAGCCGACCGGCGAGATGTCCCGCGCGGAGGTCAGCCAGACGGGGCGCAAGGTCAAGCCGCAGTTCGGCCAGAAGGGCGAACGCCCCGACGTGGTGACCAATCCGACGGACAAGACGGGCACGCCGCAGTAAAACCCGCCCGTCGATGAAAAAAGCCCGCAGCGCTTTCGCGTTGCGGGCTTTCATTCGATGGCGCCGTCACCGGCGCAGCGGGTGTGGATCAGCCCTTGGCAGGTGCCGGCGCACCGCGCTGGCCTTCATGGCCGCGATGGCCGTCGTGGTCACCCCGGTGGCCGCCGAAGTGCACGGTCTCGGCGTCGAAGGTCTTCTGCTGCTCGGGCGTCAGCGCGGCGTAGAAAGTCTTCGTGGCTTCGGCGCGCTTGGCGAACATCGCGCTGCGTTCGGCACGGCGAGCCTCCATGCGCTCCAGGCGCTGCGGCGTGGTCAGCTTGGCGAACTCGGCACGGTCCATGTGCGGACGCGGACCGCCGGGCGGCTGCGTCGCGGCGGTGAAGGTGCTCCATGCGCCTTCCTGGGCCGCGGTGAGCTTGAGCTTGTCCTTCAGGGCGGCAAGACGCTTGGTGCGGCGCTCCTGCATGCGCTCCATGCGCTGGGCGGGGTCCATGCGCTTGTGCTGCGCCTTGGGCGCCGCGGCGTTGTCGGCCTGGGCCACCGCGGCGGTGGGTGCGGCTGGGGTGGAGGCGGCCGGCGCTTGAGCGAACGCGCCCGAAGAGGCGAGGGCGGCCGAACCCAGCAGGCTGGCCCAGACGATGCGTTGGCGAAGAGAAATCATGAGAAGTGCTTCCTTTCGAAGAAGCCCGCCACCGATGGGCAGCAGGTGAGACGAAGTGTGGAAGCGCTCTGTATCGCCTCCGTTAGGCCGGCGTGAGCTTGCGTAAAGAATGATGTACAGCGAGCGCGAAAGCGGCCTGTGGCGTGACTTTTTACTTGGGCCGGGGCCGCTTCAGCCCGCGGTCTGGCACCTGCAGCCTGCCGGCGCGCAGGTCGCCGACCGCCCGGGCGACGGCGCGCGCCACGTTGCGCACTTCTTCCTGCACGTCGGCATCGGCATCGAGCGCGTCGTGGCTGGTGGCGTAGGGTTCGTAGTAGCCGATGTAGCGATCGAGCAGCGCCTGCGTGCCGGCGTCGACCAGCCCCATCCAGTCGAGCCAGTCGACGAGGCTTCGGCGCACGCTTTCCACGCCTGCCACGTCGCCGTGCACCACCACGCCGTAGACGCGGCCGTCGAGGTGCTTGGGATAGCCCCAGCCTTCGAGTTCGAGCGCCTTGGCTTCCTCGGGATTCTTGCCATGCGTGCTGGTGGGGTCCGGGTTGCCGCCGTCGGCGCAGACGAGGCGGTCGATCATGAGCTTCAGCGGACTCGCCGCCTGGTACCAGTGCGTGGGCGTGAGCAGGATCACGCCATGCGCGGACACCCAGCGTTCGTAGATCTCGTTCATCCAGTCGCCGGTCTGGCGCAGCGAATGGTTGGGATAGCAGCTGCAGGGCCAGTGGCACAGCGGCATGGCGGTGGAGACGCAGCCCTTGCAGGGGTGGATCTGCCGGCCGTATTCGGAAGCGAGCAGGCTCAGGTCGAGCAGGTCGGTCTCGATGCCGCTGCCGTCGAGCACCTCGCGCGCCAGTTCGGCCAGCCGCCATGTCTTGGAGACTTCGCCGGGGCAGGTGCCGTCGTTGCGCGGCGAGCCGTTCACCAGCAGCACGCGCGAAGGCGTCTGCGGCAGGCTCCAGGCGAGCTGCGCCGCGTCGATGCGGGCCTTGGCTTCGAGCCAGTCGACGGACAGTTCGTAGTCCGGGTCCGCATAGCCGGGCCCCGCCCTGCGGGTGACGGGCGCCTTGCGGCCTTGCTCATAAGCTTCCCAGGCGATGAGTTCGATGCGCCGCAGCGACTCGGCCTCGGCCTGGAAGGCCGGGTCCTGGAAGGGCTGCATGAAGCGTTCGTGGAACTGGGCGCGTTGCAGCGTGGCGGGCGCCTGTCCTTTTCGGATCGTGGTGGGCATGAGCGCAATCTAGGGGGCCCATGCGGTGGCCGGAACCCTGGCCGATGCCGACTTTCGGTAGGCGGGCGACTACAGGTTCAGCCCAGCTTGCCGTTCTGGAAGTCGTGCACCGCCTGCTGGACCTGCTCCTGCGTGTTCATCACGAAAGGGCCGTACTGCGCGATGGGCTCGTGCAGCGGCTTGCCGGCAATGAGCAGCGCACGCGCGGGGCTGTGGTTGGTCGCGCCGGCACGCAGCACCACGCCGTCGCTGCCCGCGTCGTTGGCCAGGATCGCCATGCGCCGCGTCGGGACTTCGCTGCCCGCGATCCACAGCGATTCGCGGAACACGTAGACCAGCGCGTTGTGGTCGTGCGGCAGCGGCTGCGCGAACTCCGCGCCCGGCGGCAGCGTGACGTCGAGGTACAGCGGCTCGGTGTGCTCGCGCCGCACCGCACCCTCGATGCCATGGCTGGCGCCCGCGATCACGCGCACGTGCGCGCCGCCGGTGGTGGTGAATTCCGGGATCTCCTCGCTCTGGATGTCGCGATACCAGGGCTCGCGCATCTTGTCCCTGGCCGGCAGGTTGAGCCACAGCTGAAAGCCTTCCATCAGGCCTTCTTCCTGCTCGGGCAGTTCGCTGTGCACGAGGCCGCGGCCGGCGGTCATCCACTGCACGCCGCCGTTCTCCAGCAGGCCTTCGTGGCCGGCGCTGTCGCGGTGGCGCATGCGGCCGGCGATCATGTACGTGACGGTCTCGAATCCGCGGTGCGGATGGTTGGGAAAGCCGCCGATGTAGTCGCCCGGGTTGTCGCTGCCGAAGGCATCGAGCATCAGATAAGGGTCGAGCCGCTTCTGCAGCGGCTGCTGAAGCACGCGGGTGAGCTTGACGCCGTCGCCGTCGCTGGTGGAAACACCGGCCACGATGTGGTCGATGCCGCGCGGCGTGGCGACGGGATCGGTGGGATGGTTGGCGTGGTGGTTGGCGTTCGTCATCCGTCCATGGTGGCACTAACGCGCCCACCGCGCCACCCGCGGCCTGTCAGCGGGCGGCTTGACATGTCACGGCCACTGCTGGCGCTGCCAGTAGCAGTATTTCCACTGCGTTTCGAAGCCGGCGCGGCGATACAGCGACAGCGCCGCATGGTTTTGCGCATCGACCTGCAGGAACACCCGCTCGAAGCCACGTGCCGACGCGGCTTGCGCCAGCCCGGCCAGCACGCGCGCCGCCAGGCCCCGCCCCCGCTGCGCCCGCTCGGTGCGCATGCCGTGCACGCTGGCCCAGCCGTGCCCGAACGCCATCGCCCCCGCCGCCACCGTGCGGCCGCCTTCGCGCACGCTCGCATAGAGCGAGCCTTTGGCCCGCGACAGCATCCGCACGCGATGGGCCCCGTCCACCGGATCGAAGCCCTCGCCGAGGAACAGCGCCGACCAGGCGGCGTCGGGCGCATGATCGACGTCGGCCAGCGCGCCGCCTGCGACCACCTGCCGCATGCGCTGCGCCGAGCCGACCTGCACGCAGGTCGGGCTGTCGTCGATGTAGTGGCGCCGCTCCAGCTCGGCGCGCAGGCCCTCGAAGCACGGTGCTTCGGCCAGCCGCAGCGCGGGCGTGACCTGGCGGCTGTCGTAGCGGTCCTCGATGCGGTCGAGCGTGCTGTGGTCGACCTCGCTGCGGTGCAGCGGCACGGCCGACCTGGCGCGTTTCACGGTGCCGCCGGCAAAGGGCAGCAGCCAGCCGTCGAGCTCCTCGGTCAGGTCGGGCGACACCGCCGCGATGGTGGCGCGCTCGATGGCTTCGATATCCGGGATGCCCAGGGGTGTGGTGTTCATTGTTTCGTGGCCTCCGGCGCCGTGAACTTCGCCGCGGCCACGCCCTTGAGCAGCGCTTCGCGCTGGTTCCGGCTGATCCCGCGGATACCCTCGGCAATCCACTTGATGCGGTCGGCGTCGACGTGGCCATCCTGCCGCCATTGTTCGAGCACGGCCTGCGGCTTGTGCAGCATGGCGGCGAGCCACACTGCCTGTGCCGGCTC